>NZ_JABAFC010000003.1 GCF_012843435.1 Psychrobacillus sp. BL-248-WT-3
TCCAACAGATCCTCCAGCTGTCCGGATCAACTGGAAATTCTATCGGAAAGAGCTCTTATTACTAATATACGAGGGGGAATTGAATGGTTAAATTTACAGCTGTGTTATCGATCATCCCAAAAGCCTTGCAAATGTTTTTAAACCTCTGCTTAGTCTTCTTGGCCTTTATACTGGCCTTTTTGTTAGTGAAGGAGCTGACTATTTTTATAAAGGTGCTGCTCACAGTAGGTCCGAGCGATTATAAAATGTTCCTTGCTAATATCCTCATATTCTTTTTGTATTTTGAATTCATCACTATGATCGTGAAGTACTTCAAAGAAGACTACCACTTTCCGCTTAGATATTTTTTATATGTAGGTATCACAGCAATGATCCGTCTAATCATCGTAGAGCATGACCATCCAATTGATACTCTTTTTTACTCACTCGTTATTCTAATTTTAATTGTTGGTTATTTTATTATGAATATTACACCACTTGAAAGACCTAGTAACCCATGGTTTATAAAAGGAAGGGAAAGAGAAAATCCATCAAACTTGGGAGAAACGAATGCATGAAAAATACAAAATACCTATTTAAGTCGTGAAATTATTCCTAAAAAAATAAATAAAACCTCTATAAATGTTGCAAAGAGGATGGTTGTGAATAAACCACAACCATCCTCTTTATTTATATATAGAAAAGCGTAAGCCCCTGTGCTTGCGCCGACAGGCAAATGGAAAAAGCGAGGAGGCAGCCTCACAGCCACCGGAGCTTTTATCCATTTGGCCCCGAGGGGCAAGGGGCTGAAGCTAGCCAAATAGAAAAGCGTAAGCCCCTGTGTTTGCCCCGACAGGCAAATGAAAAAAGCGAGGAGGCAGCTCCGCTCATACTAATATACTAAACCAATGCGAGTATGCGTTTTTTGGAAAAACTCTTCATCAGGGTCAAAATAATCTTCACTAAAACTAGCTATAAATTCCTTGTTGTCATTTAGGTAGCCTGCACCCCATGTAGGATCCATTGTGACCCACCGATCATCGACCTTAGCCTCTACCCATGCATGTCGATCTGTCGTGTATCCTTCTACAAATCGGGCTTCGATATTGCTTGCACGTAAGAGTGCAATCGTAAGGTAGGCGTAGTCCTGACATACCCCAGTTTGAGAATTTAAAGTTTTTAAGGCACTGTCATCCCATTTGAAGTCGTCATTTTGGAATTTAACTACGTCATAAGAGATGGTGCTAGCTACAAAGTCATAAATAGCTTTTGACTTTTCTAATTCGGAAGTTTTTCCTTTTGTAAGGCTGTTTGCTAGGTCACTAATTTGCGGTGCATCAGATTCAATGCCTCTTGAAGGAAGAATATCTCGTTTATCCTGTTCAGCTGAAGAAATTATATCGAACTTAGCAACCTCATAATATCTAAAGAAATCATTTTTAGTTTCAGTAATCTCAGGGACGCTAATAGATACTTCATATTCTCCAGGGCCAAATCTTAAATGAAAATAATCGTTAAATGTAAAGTCTTGGATGGGAATGACCTCTAGAGCATGATCTTCACCTTTTTGAGTTTGCACATAGAGATGGGTAGTTTGTTTTGATAGTGAAGCTTCTGGATCTATAAAACCCTTAATGTGAAACGTGTGTCCTGTTGTCTTTTCTCCACTGACAGGCTCAACCAGATTTATCCCGCGTTCAGCATATAGGGAAGAATAAGAAATTGGTTCCAATATCTCTAACGATGTATTTTCTATAAGCAAATCAGTTGCAGTCTTGTAAAAGTTATCTTTCTCTAAATCGGGAATCATAACTTCTAGCTTATGCAAGCCTTCGCCAAACAAAAGTGGAATATTGGCAGTAAATTGACCTTTTTTTATTGGAATAACATTACTCCACGTTTGACCGTCTTTTGATAGCCGAACCATAATATCCTCGTATAATCCACCATTCTGTAAGTTCCCTTGCAATGTATAAATACCGTCTTCTTCTACATAGCCGACCTCTGTATTAAGGGTCAGTCCGGCTTCTAAACCAATAGGTGTATAGGCAACATCTCTAATTCTATTTGGGTTTACATTTAGAACTTCAAAGTTTGCTGTATCATAGTAATGGTTTTCTCGTTCTGTGCTCGGTATCTGTACTTTAATCTTATACGTTCCCTCACCGTTAAAAAAATGAATGATTTTTTTAAATTTACCATCACTAATTGGAACAAAATAGTCCTGTTCCTGAATATAACTATTTTCTTTTTCTGTTTGGACATTAATCCATATGTAGTTAGATTTTAGTTCGTCAGTCTTCTTTATCTCACCTGCAATAGTAACTTCACCGTTAGCAGAAAACTTCTCATATTTTGGTTCATAAAAGGTGAGCCCTAGTTCACTTGCATAAGAGGAAGTGAGATCCAGCGGAGTAAGGTTTAAGCTTTTATTTTTTTCCTGAACTAAAATTTCATAAGGATCAGCTTCAACTTTTTCTATTGGAACAGGAATGTTAGGTTCTGTTGGTATTGGATTATTCAATGTTTCGGAATCATTACCACATGCAGAGAGAAGACTTAAAAAACACAATATAGGGAATCCACGTTTAAATAACTCCATTGAAAATCCTCCTTTTTATCCGCATAAAACTCTTCTATTTATTCTCTCATAAATTTGGAAAAATAGTGGATTATTTTTTACATGTATTGATATCAGTAGCAGGTGTATCCAGTAGGAGACGTGAGCTGTATAACCGATGACAGCGCGAACGCTTAATACAAGGGATAACTTAGAAATTTACGCATCCAACTGCCAGCTGCTTACTAAATTTAAAATAAAATTAAATTATATACAAATAATAAAAAATGACAAAATTATGAACAATCGATTAATAATTTATGAATTAATAGTGAAAAAAAGAATAATAGTATAACAAAAAAATACAAAAGAGTTATACTTACGTTATTGTGAAATTATTCACAATTAATAATATTAAACCTATTCTTTTAAATGAAACAGTATCAAAACTCCTGCAATTTATGAAACTTTACTTGGGAATTTCAGGTATAAAAAGTTTTTTTTATTACAAGATAATTTAGAAACTTGTATGAACAAATTATTAAGGTCCTAAAAGTGAAGTCCAAGTAAGAGAGTAGTTAAGAGAAAGAGGCGATTTCCAAAACTTAAAAGTTAAAATATCGTGTATGACAATAGAAGAAGATGGAATGATTAATAAGGATAAATTAGGACAAAATACAGCAGATAAGTATACAGAGGTGCTTTAAGTTCACCTATTATTTTATCCACAAGTATGTTTAATCGCAAAGTAAAGATTCATTCTTAGTTAGTCTATTTGTAAATTTATAGAAGTAGAGGAGAAGAAAAGATGAAAAAAAATAAAATGTTATTTGTTCTTCTGGCTTTTGCAGTATTTCTTATCATTATTTTGTTACCAAATCCTGAAGGACTTCCTGTTGCTGGGCAGAGAGCTCTGGCAATACTTGCGTTAGCAGTAATTCTGTGGGTTACAGAGGCTGTATCGTTTCCTGTAAGTGCCTCCATAATAATTGTGCTAATTTCCGTATTTATAGGTCTTGCTCCAACTATTGATGATCCTACAGTAGATTACACGACATCAGGTGCATTAAAGCTTGCGTTAGGTGGGTTTAGTTCTTCTGCAGTCGGATTAGTAGCCGGTGCTACATTTATCGCAGCAGCGATGGAGCTTACGGGATTACACAAAAGGTTAGCCCTTTTCATCATGTCCAAGGTTGGTACAAAAACAAAGAGCTTAGTTTTTGGGACAATTGTTGTAAGTATTGTATTAGCTCTATTTGTTCCTAGTGCTACAGCTCGGGCGGGTACAATTCTTCCTATTCTTTTAGGAATAGTAGCTGCTTTTAATTTACCTAAAACAAGTAGGCTTTCCGCTTTATTAATAGTTACGGCAGTGCAGTCTATATCTATTTGGAATGTTGGTATTAAAACAGCTGCAGCCCAAAACATGGTTGCTCTTGGATTTATTGAAGAAACTTTTGGCATTAATATTACCTGGGGGCAATGGTTTATATATGCTGGTCCCTGGTCCATACTGATGTCTGTCTTACTATTTTTTCTAATGAATAAGCTTATCAAACCAGAGCTATCGGAATTAGAAAACGGTGACGTAGTTATTAAAGATCAATTAAGAGATTTGGGTCCTATAACAGGGAAAGAAAAAAGATTAATTATTATTTCGGTCGCATTACTAATTCTTTGGGCAACAGAAGGTATACTTCACCCACTAGATTCAACGACAGTGACTTTTATAGCGGTCATGGTTATGCTCTTACCTGGAATTGGTATTTTTTCTTGGAAAGAAGTGCAAAATAAGATTCCATGGGGAACTCTTGTAGTATTTGGAGTTGGGATATCAATGGGTACAGTGCTTTTACAAACGCAAGGAGCTGCTTGGTTATCGCAAAATACTTTAGAAGCAGTCGGTTTGACAGAAATGCCTCTTATTTTTATTATCATGGTTCTTTCGTTATTTAATATTTTGATTCACTTAGGATTTGCAAGTGCTACGAGCTTGGCTTCCGCTTTTATACCTATTGTTATCGCTTTAGTGGTCTCCATGCAGCCAACTTCTTTTAACGGTCCTGGTCTTGTATTAATCCAACAGTTTGTTGTTTGCTTCGGTTTCTTGCTACCTGTAAGCGCACCCCAAAATATGCTTGCATATGGTACCGGTGCCTTCACAACAAAGGACCTTTTGAAATCTGGTCTTCCAATAACTATAGTAGGATACTTATTAATCATTGTCTTCAGCATGACTTATTGGCAATGGGTTGGTCTTCTTTAAGACAAGTGGGATTAGTTATAAAAATAGGCTATGTTGAAGGGTAGGGTTGATTTATGATACAAAGAAATCTTAAATCAGAGAGTAGAATTGATTTCAGCCCCAGCCGGACGCTTTCCTCGGGGTGAGCGATAAGCCATCACCCATCGCTTACGCGCGTGGTTGTGATGTCTTATCTGTCTCCCTCATCCCGTAGGAGTCGCCGTCTGGTGCTCCAATCAATAAATGGAAAAGCTTTAGCATCTATAAATCTAATCAGTTTACTCGCATAAACAAAGCTAAAAAACTGTCACCAATAGCCATTTGAAATTTCCTTGTGTATGTTTACAGTCACTATAAAAAAGAATTGTTAGTCAAAATCAACCATAACTTTAACAAAGCTTAAAAATATAAGGATGTGTAATAATGAATAACAATTATCCATGGAATCAATTTCAAGGACCCAATTTAGCATATCTGTTAGAGCAATACGATTTATATGTACAATCACCTGATCACGTAGAAGAGGAAATAGCAGCATTGTTTCAACAATATGGTTCACCAGTTGATTCTTTGAGTCAAAGTGAGACTAAATCGATATCAGGTAATATAAACAACAACTTAGATAAAATTCTTCGAGCTATTCGGCTCGCAGATGCTATTCGTATACATGGACACCAAAATGCTAACATTTACCCCCTTAACAATGGGAAACAGGACCCGTCGAAAATTAGTATGGAGTTCTATGGCCTCTCTGAACAGGACTTGGTAGATGTACCGGCAGCTCTTATAATTAATAATCCTCCTAAAGACATACGTAATGGACTTGAGGCTATCAATTATCTAAGGTCTGTTTACACGGAAAGTATTGCTTTTGAAATTACACATATCACAGACTCCAAGGAGAGACAATGGCTTCAAGATAAAATTGAAGGAAATGCTTTAAATCAAAGCCATTCATTAGAAGAAAAGAAAGAGTTACTAGAACGTTTAACTAAAATTGAAGGATTTGAAAAGTTTATTCATCGTACGTTTGTAGGAGCTAAGCGCTTTTCTATAGAAGGGCTTGATGCATTAGTTGTTTTAATCGATGAATTAGTTAATCAGGCTGGGATAACAAAAACTAAACAGGTGAATATCGGAATGGCCCACCGTGGCCGATTAAACGTTTTGACGCATGTATTAAATAAACCGTATGAGATGATGTTTGCTGAGTTCGCTCATGTACCGTCTAAGGCATTCTTACCTAAGGACGGATCTTTAGAGATTGCAGAAGGCTGGTTTGGTGATGTGAAATATCATAAAGGGGCTACCTATCGTTCAAATAATGGCGTCACAGTACAGCTGGCCTATAATCCATCCCATCTTGAGGTAGTGAGTCCTGTAGTGACTGGTCAAACTAGAGCAGCACAAGAGGTAAAAGACATACCTGGTTATCCAAAGCAAGATAAGAATGCAGCATTTGCAATTTTAGTTCATGGAGATGCCGCTTTTCCAGGGCAAGGTGTGGTAACAGAGGTGTTAAACTACAGCCGAGTGCGTGGTTTTCAAACAGGTGGATCCATTCATATTATCGCTAACAATATGATTGGATTCACTACAGAGCAATTCGACTCTCGTTCTACGAATTATTCCTCGGATCCTGCAAAGGGATTTGAGGTACCAGTCATCCACGTAAATGCTGACAAGCCGGAAGCTGTGTTAGAAGTAGCAAGGCTTGCTTTTGAGTATCGTCGACAATTTAGTAAGGATATAGTTATTGATCTTATTGGCTACCGTCGATATGGTCATAATGAAATGGACGAACCATCCATTACTAATCCATTGATGTATCATATTGTCCATAAACACCCAACTGTAAGGCAAATTTATGGTGACCAACTTGTAGAAGAAAAGGTACTTAACCAGTCCCAAGTTGAGATGTTAGATGAGACAATATTAAAGGAAATGCAGGAGGCATATGACAGGGTCAAAGAACTTCCGCAGACAACTGCAAACGAGGTAGTGATTCCGCAGGTTGTATTAGACGGATATCCTGATATACCGACTGGTGTTGAGGAAGAAAAGTTAAGCAAGGCTAACGCAGAACTTTTAACCTGGGCCAAGGAGTTCACTCCATTCAAAAAATTAGAGAAGATACTTAGACGTAGGGAAGAGCCTTTTACCGGAAGCGGAAAGATAGACTGGGGACACGCCGAAACACTTGCGTTTGCAACTATTTTGCAAGATGGACATTCGATCCGCTTAAGTGGACAGGATGCCCAACGCGGGACGTTCTCTCACAGACATTTAGTACTACATGATGAGAAAACAGGAGAAGAACTTATACCAATGCATTTTATTAGCGATTCTGCTGCCTCTTTTGTTGTTCATAACAGCCCATTAACAGAAGCTGCTATTTTAGGCTATGAATTCGGATATACACTAGAGGATAAGAATACGTTAACGATTTGGGAAGCACAGTATGGGGATTTTGCTAACATGGCACAGGTAATGTTTGATAACTTTATCAGTTCTGCTCGAGCGAAGTGGGGATTGAAGTCAGGTCTAGTAATGCTGCTTCCACACGGGGCCGAGGGGCAGGGCCCAGAGCACACAAGTGCTAGATTAGAGAGGTACCTACAGCTTTCAGCAGAAAATAACTGGACTGTAGCTAACCTTTCAAGCGCAGCAAATTACTTCCATATATTACGCAGACAAGCAGAATCTTTGAATGAAGAATTTGTGCGTCCGCTACTAATCGTCTCTCCTAAATCACTTTTACGGAATCCTTTGGTTGGTGCTGATGTCTCTGAATTGGTGGATGGTAAATTCCAAGCGGTGATTGAACAACCGAATCTTGGTGGCCAACCAGACGAGGTAAAGAAAATTGTTTTTGCTAGTGGGAAAATGGCAATTGATTTAGCGGAAAAAGTAAAAAGCGGCACTGATTTTAATTATTTGCATATCATTCGTGTGGAACAGCTTTATCCATTCCCTAAGGATGAAATCTTGGATATATTAGGACGTTACCCAAACGTAGAGTTATTGACATGGGCTCAAGAAGAACCTCAAAATATGGGTTCTTGGAATTATGCTCTCCCGTATTTATTAGAGATGGCAGATGGAAGAAGCATTGCTTATACAGGACGAGTGCATCGCTCAAGTCCGGCTGAAGGCGACGCAGATACTTATAAAGTAGAACAAGGAAGAATTATTGAAGAAGCATTAAAAAGTTTGTGAGCAATAGAACTAAAAGGAGGAAGTTTAAGTGGCAGAAATTATAGTTCCGGAATTGGCAGAGTCTATTACAGAAGGCACGATTGCCCAGTGGTTAAAAAAACCAGGTGATACCATTGAAAAAGGCGAGTTTATAGTTGAGCTCGAAACAGATAAAGTAAACGTTGAAGTTATATCCGAGGAAGCGGGAGTAGTGAGTGAGCTGTTATTTGGTGAAGGAGATACAGTTCAGGTAGGAGAGGTTATTGCCATCGTCGGTGCAGGATCTGGAACTTCTGCTGCCCAACCTCAGGCAGAGGAAGTAAAGGTTGAGGAAAAGGCTCCAGATATACCAAAGACAGACAATGCACCAATTACAAAGGTTGAAACTACCTCAGACACAAGTAGACCTATTGCTAGCCCTGCCGCGCGTAAGATGGCAAGGGAAAAAGGTATTGATTTAAATGAAGTGTCTCCTGTTGATCCAATGGGGCGTGTTCGTGTTCAAGATGTATCAGCCCATGGCTCAAAACAAATAGCAGAGCCAGCTAAAATTGTCTCTGCTCCAACAGATGATGGTCGTACGACTCGCGAAAAAATGTCTCGTAGACGACAAACAATCGCATCACGTTTATTAGAGGTTAAACAAAGCACTGCAATGTTAACGACGTTTAATGAGATAGATATGACGAATGTGATGGCTTTGCGTTCTCGTAAAAAAGATAAATTTTTCGAAGACAACCAGGTACGTCTAGGTTTCATGTCGTTCTTCACTAAGGCAGTCGTAGCTGCTTTGAAAAAATATCCTTATGTTAATTCACAGCTGGATGGAGAATACATTGTTAAAAATAACTTCTTTGATATTGGTATTGCTGTATCAACAGAAGGGGGTCTAGTAGTGCCAATCGTTCGTGATGCGGATCGCAAAAACTTTGCAGAAATTGAAGGGGATATTGGAGAACTGGCTAAAAAGGCACGTGATAACAAGCTAGCACTTTCGGATATGACGGGTGGTTCCTTCACAATTACAAACGGGGGCGTATTTGGTTCCTTAATGTCTACCCCGATATTAAATGGAACACAAGTTGGTATCCTTGGAATGCATACCATTCAAAAACGACCGATAGCGGTTGGAAGTGAAATTCAAATAAGACCTATGATGTATGTAGCTCTTTCTTATGATCACCGTGTAATAGACGGAAAAGATTCAGTAGGCTTTCTGAAAATGGTAAAAGAATTGCTCGAAAATCCAGAGGATCTTATGCTGGAATCTTAAGAGAGTTCAGGCGGAGTATTAATATTTACATTTTAAGTTTGTTAGAGGCTTACTGGATTATTCCAGTAAGCCTTTTTTTATTCTTAATTATTTTCTGGGAAATACTATTAGCGGGAACTCTTTTATGTAAGTCGAATTACTAGTTATTACATTAGAATGGGAGTGGCGTTATTATGGTAAAAAATATGACTTCTGAAGATTCTATTAAGAGGTGGGACAAGTTTGCTGAAAAATATGCAGCCAATCATCTGGAGCATGGAGATCCACATAAAGAGGTATATTTAAATCCAACCTTGTTTAGTCTTATGGGAAATTTAAACAACAAAAAAGTACTAGATGCTGGTTGTGGAGAAGGGTATTTAAGTAGACTGATGGAGAAGGCAGGAGCAGCTGTAACAGCTATTGACTATTCATCAAAGATGATTGAAATAGCAAAAAGTAGAACAACATCAGAACTCAATATAGAATTTAAACAATCTAACTGTGAAAATTTACATTTTATAATGGAAGGAACTTATGACGTAGTTGTTTCTAATATGGTGATCCAGGATTTAGAAGGTTATCAGCAAGCATTTAATGAGATTTATCGTGTTCTTCGAGAGGGTGGGATTTTTGTCTTTTCTATTTTACATCCTTGTTTTCAAACTCCAGAAAGTGGATGGGAGAAAGGGGATGACGGTAAAAAATTATATTGGAAAGTAGATAACTATTTTTATGAGGGAGCCTATGAGCAAAGAGGGATGGACCAGGTAATCTTCTATCACCGCACATTAACAAGCTATGTAAAAGCCATCTGTGAAGCTGGATTTTTAATAGAAGAGATAGTAGAGCCTACCCCATCTGAGGAAATGTTGAAGAAGTACCCATCATTTCGTGAGGATTTTAGAAGTCCCGACTTCATTGTTTTTCGACTGAAAAAGTGATGTTAATTAAGTAGAATAGATTTTTCAAAGCTAAGCTAGAACAGTTTAACGAGTTGTGTAGTGGGGAGACTGTCGCTGGACATAGTGATAACTAATAATCCTTCTAAATTATTTTTTTCTTATATTAAATTTATCTAAACTAATGATTAAACCTAATTTATATACCTTAAAAAAGGGCAATCTCTCATGAGATTGCCCTTTTTTCGTGGTAATCACCTATAAAAACTAGATACACAATTTTCTTACGGTTTAATAATTTTACTCAAACCTTTCTTTTGGCTCTACATATGATAGCAATGTACGAAAATCTATTAAAGGTGTGTAAGTTATGACAAAAGAAAATGATGAAAAACATTTTAATAGACTTGGGGAACATGAACATCGCTCAAATAAAAATAGGTATAAACTAACTTCGCAACAATTTCCTGTTAGAAGCTCGAGAACAGAATCCGCAAATATAATGCCGAGTGCTTCTGTTAATCGGAACTCTCCTTCTGGAGCCACTGGAAATAACAATGTTCGTTATCGAACTTTTAATGGCAAACAAATTAGTCAGTTTTGTAACTATAACCCTAGAAGAGATTTCGGACGTTGCCTTGAATATAACCGCGACGCGATTCCATCTGTTTGGACAAGGAGCCAAGTAGAACAAATTCGAATTAATTCTACTAATGTTGCACCGCTAATTGAAGCCCCATTCCCTCGTATATCAGCCGATTTATGGATATGGGATATGTGGCCGTTAATAGAAAAAGACGGTTCAATCGCAGTGTTACCTGGTGGTTGGCGAGTGTTATTTGCTTTATCTGTCCCTCGTAGTGTTCTACCAGGAAAAAGACATGATGTTGCAAGAATCAGTTACTTTTATTCGAGAAACGGACTTGACTGGATCCAGGGAGGTTACGTATTCGAAGAAGGTACAGCTATAGGGTCTAGACAGTGGGCAGGCTCAGCAATGCTTGATGAAGATGGTCGTATTTATTACTTCTATACAGCTACTGGTAGAAGAGGAGAAGCTCAAATCACTTACGAGCAGCGAATTGCATTATCGAGCAGTGATTATATTTCTAACTTAGATGGTGTGCAATTAGTAAACTTTGCCCCTCATCAAGTAATCCTAGAACCAGACGGTATTCTCTACCAGACAGAAGAACAATCTAGTGGAGGAATAATTTATGCCTTCCGTGATCCCTTCTTCTTCAAAGACCCTGCGACAGGGTGTGAATATTTATTGTTTGAAGGAAATATAGCCGGTACGTCAGCAGATGTAGACTGTGGACCTGGAGTTCCAGCAGACGCTGCAGAATATACAGGCAATATAGGAATAGCATTACTTCGTAATAACAGCTTTTCCAGTTGGGAACTACTCCCTGCACTTTTAGAAGCAGGATGTACGAACCAACAAACAGAACGTCCTCACATTGTAGTAAGTGACGGACTATACTATCTGTTTACAGATACGCATGCTTCAACATTTGCTCCGGGGTTGGTTGGTCCAGACGGGTTGTATGGATTTGTAGCAGGTTCCCTACGTGGGAATTATATGCCGCTAAATGGAAGTGGACTTGTAGTGTCTAATCCTCCTTCCGAACCTTTCCAGGCATATTCCTGGCTCGTTTTACCCGATTTTTCAGTCTTGAGCTTTATAGATAATTTTGATTTGCAAGGTATTCCAATTGAAGAAGTTGGTTTTTTACCAGAACAATTTCAATTTGAACATTTTGGTGGGACATTAGCTCAAACATTACAGCTAGGTGTAAGTGGCAGAAATACGGAGATTATAGATGTTTATGAGTATGGACTAATGATGGTATCAGAAACAGAAAGTCCTAAATGCAGAGCATGTAATGATGATTATTCTTCTGAGAATCATCACAGACGTTAAGTAAGAAGAATTATAAATAACATTTGATTATATGAGTGGTAAATTTTTTAAATTAGATTAAATTAGATTTTCGTACAAACCATTCATTTGATTGAATTGAAAATAAGAAAAGGTGAAAATATATGTCAAAAAAAAGAGATATGGGTCAGAGAGTTCCAATCGCTGGGTCAGGTAATGAAATGCTATCTCCAATAACTGGAGGTTCATCAAATAGAAATTTCCCAAGTGCTGCAACTAATTCTGGAACTACTCAGTACAGATCATTTAACAACAATGATATTAAAAGATTTTGTGATTACAACCCACAAAGAGATTTTAAAAGATGCTTAAACCAAAGCATTGACGCAGTTCCTTCGGCTTGGACGAGGGCGCAAGCAGAGCAAATTAGAATTACTGCTTCTAATAGCGCTCCTGTTATACAAGAACCATTCCCACGAATTTCAGATGATTTGTGGATATGGGATATGTGGCCACTTCAAGAAAAAGATGGTTCTATAGCTGTACTTCCGGGTGGATGGAGAGTTCTGTTTGCCTTATCAGCACCTAGAAGCGTATTACCAGATAACAGACATGACGTAGCGAGAATCGCATACTTCTATTCTAGAGATGGCTTAAATTGGATACAAGGTGGACTAGTTTTTGAAGAGGGTACTGCATTTGGATCAAGACAATGGGCAGGATCTGCAATCATCGATGGAGGAAGAATCTATTACTTCTATACAGCCTCCGGTAGACGTGGTGAAGCTCAAGTAACTTTTGAACAACGCATTGCATTAACAAGCAGTAACTTTAGATCCAATTTAGATGGTGTCGAGCTAGTTAACTTCGCGCCACATGAAATAATTTTAGAGCCAGACGGAGTGCTTTATCAAACGCAAGAACAATCTGAATCGGGTGGAAGTAGTATTATTTACGCATTCCGTGATCCTTGGTTCTTTAAAGATCCAGCAACAGGCTGCGAGTATTTATTGTTTGAAGGTAATATCGCGGGAAACAACTTAGACATTGATTGTGGACCTGGAGTGCCAGAGGAAGCAAGGCTTTACACTGGAAATATTGGAATTGCCCTACTACGAAACAATGAGTACACTTCTTGGCAATTACTACCGGCTCTCTTAGAGGCGGGCTGTACAAATCAGCAGACGGAACGTCCACACCTTATTGTAAGGAACGGTTTATACTATTTATTTACAGATAGTCATAGATTTACGTTTGCTCCTGGTTTAACTAATGGACCTGGACCAGATGGTTTATATGGTTTTGTGGCAGGGTCATTAAGAGGAAATTATCAACCATTAAACTCTGGAGGCTTAGTTATAGCAAACCCAGTTTCTGAACCGAACCAGGCTTATTCTTGGTTAGTGTTACCGGATTTCTCTGTACTAAGCTTCATCGATACTTTCGATTTACAGGGAATAACGACAGATGAGCTTACTAATTTACCTGAATCTTTCCGAAGAGCACATTTTGGTGGAACTCTTGCGCCTACTCTTCAATTAAGAGTTTCAGGTAGAACAACAGAAATTGTAGCTGAATACGAGTACGGCTTGGTTATGGTATCTGAAACGGAAAGTCCGAAGTGTTGCCGAAATGGTGCCGAAAACGGTAATGGTGGAAACGAACACGATCATGATTGCCACTGTAAAGATCATGGTGATTATAATTGTAACCATCATCGTAATAGAGGCAAAGACAATTACGATTGTCAATGTAACCATCAACACGGGAAAGACAGAGATAATGAGGATTGCAACCATGATAGAAGTGATGAGTGTGATTATGATAATTACGATTCTAATGGGCAATGTTATAGATGTGGAAAAAAACATAGTAACCCGTCCTATCCAAGAAGTCATAAGTCTTGGAAGGAAGATAACCATTGGAAGGATTCCAAGCATAAACACAAGGATGACTGCGACTCAGTAGATGATTGTGCATGCAAGGACAAGAATCATCAGCATAATGATTATGATTGCATCAGCTTCCCTAAGCCAGATAGAAAAAGATTTTACAATGATCCCAACTGTGGATGTAGAAACAGGTAAAAAAATTAAATATAAAATTTAATCTTCAGTCCGGCTCCTTTATGGAGTCGGATTTTTTTATATGAGACATCTTTCTAAAACTAATAGATGGAGAGAAGGTATGAATTCTTGCATCATCTGCCCGATAGAAAATGGCCAAAGCGAACATAAGAGAATGGGATTGCTAGAAGACATCAAGCTGGTACAAGTTACTCTAAATACATGTAAGCTATTCATAATTCCAAAAAGTACAAAGTATGAAGAAATGTAGCTAACAAGCCTGTTATTGCCGATAAACACAATTATGTAATGAAAGTTAACATAAAATAAAATAAATTCAGAAAAATGTATTGACATTCAATTTGTATTAAGTAAAATAAGGATATAAATAAATGATGTTATATTTCCTAACATTTAATGTTAAGGGATGTAACATAAAGAAATAGGAGGGGTCAAAATGGAAGATGTAATGTATTTGATGAACAGCTTATGGACCATGGTTGCTGCAATTTTAGTTATTTTTATGATTGGTGGATTTATACTTTTAGAGGCTGGTTCAACAAGAATGAAGAATGCTGGGCACGTTGCCGGTAAAACCATTTTTACTTTTGGGTTGGCATCATTAGTATTTTGGGCAGTAGGATATGGTTTTATATTTGGAGGGAATGCTAACTTCTTCGTAGGAATGACAGACTTCTTCTATGCTGGTGGAGGAGAGGATGGAGCAAGTGTTTCTCCTACCGTGTTTTTTGTTTTCCAATTAGCATTTGCTGGTATTGCAATAACGATTGCTCTTGGCGGGTTTGCCGAACGTGCTAAACTGTCTGCTTACGTAATTTTCACTATTCTTTTCGGCATAATCGTTTATCCAGTAATCGCTCATTGGGTGTGGGGAGGCGGTTGGTTAGCTGAACATGGAAAACAAGATTTTGCAGGGTCTACAGTAGTTCATTTAACTGGTGCAGCAGCAGCTCTAGCGGCAACGATGATACTAAAACCTAGAATAGGGAAATTTAACAAAGATGGTTCTTCTAATAACTTAGCGGGTCATAACCAAGTTTATACTGCATTAGGTGTACTGATTTTGTGGGTTGGTTGGTTTGGTTTTAACGCGGGTAGTACGGTTTCCGTTGATGCAGCATTCTTTGGGTATGTAGCATTAAATACTGCTTTAGCAGCAGGAGCAGGAGCGGTTGCGGCAACATTTATCTCCTGGGTAGCTTTAGGGAAATCAGATATTCCTACTATTTTAAATGGAGCATTAGCAGGTTTAGTTGCTATTACGGCATCGTGTGCATTTGTAGACGTATGGGCGTCAGTTGTGATTGGTTTAATAGCTGGGGTACTTGTATTTTATAGTGCACGATTCTTTGAAAAGAGAAAAATTGATGATCCAATTTATGCACTTTCTGTTCATGGAACTGCTGGTATTTGGGGTACTTTATCTACCGGCTTCTTTGCTACAACCGAGCTTGCGACGACAGGGAAACCTGGTTTGTTTTATGGTGGTGGCGTAGATCAGCTGTTAGTTCAATTAATGGGAGTTGCAGCTTGCGGAGCATTCGCTTTCGCCGTATCATATGCTATTCTGTTTATAATGAAGAAAGTCATGGGTGGTATCCGAGTGACAGAAGAAGAGGAAATAATGGGTCTGGATATGAGTGAGCACGGGAATTATGGCTATCCAGAACAAATGGTTTTAGAGGAAGCGAAAGGTACTAACTAAAACAAATAAATAAACGTCAAAAAGCCTCTGCTTCAGAGGCTTTTTGTATAAAAGGGAGTGTGGTCATGGAAACCTATGAATTCTTAAGAGAATGGAAGGACCAAAATATCATGTCCTATTTGAAAGATACCATCTCTCTCAATGATTTTCATGATCAAGTCATGCAACATGTGATGCATATTGCTAAAAGTAAACTAAAAGAGGAACCGCCCTGTAACTTCACATGGTTTATAACGGGCAGTGGAGGCAGAAGAGAGCAAGGCTTAATCAGTGATCAGGACCATGGAATTATATATGAAAAGTCGGACAAAGAATATGAGGAATATTTTAAAGTGCTGGGAGAGGAGCTAGCATTCGGGTTGCATGCTGTAGGGTATCCATATTGTCAAGGGAACGTTATGAGTTCTAACCCATTATGGTGCAAGTCTGCGGGGCACTGGAAAAGTCAGCTTGAGGAATGGATGAGAGAAGAAAGCTGGGAGGCTATTAGACATCTTCAGATTTTTTTTGATGCTCGTACTTTGTGTGGAGATCAATGCTATATTAATGAATTAAAACTTTTTATCTATCAATTTCAGCTAGGTCATTCTTCTTTATTAAGACGGTTTTCTGCCAATATTGAACATGTCAAAAATGTTATAGGACCAGTGGGGCAGATTTTAGTGGAGCAGCATGGTAAATATCAGGGATGTGTCAACTTGAAATATGCCGCCTTTTTGCCGTATGTAAATGCAGTGCGTCTATTATCCATAAAGGAAGGCATCTATGAGACTTCTACGTTAAGTAGGATTGTTCAATTAAAGCATTCAAGTAAATACGATAAAATGCTACAAAACTGTGAGAAAAATTTCTTGGATTTATTAAAGTATCGGATTTCTTTAATTCAAATAGAGAATTATACGGACACTCATTACTTAAGGATTCATAATTTGTCTAAGGAAGAGCGCAAGGAGATTAAGCGAATACTGAAGGATGGAAAAAGGCTTCATGAAGAAGTAATTGCTTTAACTAGTTAAAAAAAGGGTGTTGGCGATGGCATTTGAACCATTTATGCAAATATTAAGAGGGCTACAAGGAAAACGTAACAATGTTGGAATTGGTGATATTCAAAATGCTCAGCAAATGGCCTATTTACGTAACTTGGAAAAGGAAATGAATCAACAATATGTACTTGATGTTCCGCTTATGGATTTAAAGGTAGTAGTTTTTGACATCGAAACGACGGGGTTTTCTCCTGAAAAAGGAGATACCATTATTTCTCTAGGGGCAATTAAGATGCGAGGAGAGCAAATAATCGAGGATGATGTGTTTTATTCGCTCATCCACACGAATCAAAAAATACCTGATGCTATTGTTCAATTGACAGGAATTACAAATGAACAGGTAAGCAATGCCATGCCGCTTTCGGATGTATTCATCAAATTCCTTCAATTCAAACAAGATTGCACATTAGTAGCACATCATGCTACTCATGAACGAAATTTTATGGAGCACGCAAGTTCAACCTTGTTTCGTAAGCCTTTTAAGCATCGGATTGTAGATACTTCTTTCCTTTTAAAGGTGATAGAGCCTAATTTAAATTTTGTGACGCTGGAAGACATATGTGTTCATAACGAAATTCCTATTATTGGACGACATCATGCTCTAGGAGATGCCAAAATGACAGCTAAGCTATGGAGTATTTATGTTAAAAAAGCCAAAGAAATCGGCTGCGAAACGTTAAGTGACGTCTATCACCGTCTCGCCAGACTCTAAAAGTGTAGTGGTATAAAAATAAGCCTGACAGACTATTAACTGTCAGGCTTATTTTTATTATATGAGAAAAGGATATCTACATAGGTAAATCGAATATATAGTTGTGGGGGTGGATTGTTTAGTGGAAAATATACTATTATCGGATGGTTGTAATACGATTAATTACTATGAAGTCGGTGATCGACGAAATCCCTTAATTGTTTGTTTACATGGCCTAGCTGGAAATGCACCATATACATTTGATCAGCTTTCTATATTATTGGAGAAGGATTTTCATCTTATTATGATCGATCAACCTGGTCATGGTCTTACAAGTCCACTAAGGAAGGAAAGTGACTATTTATTCTCATCACTGGCTCAGTGGCTTCAAAAAATAATTAGACAAGTAACTGATAAGTCTTTTTATATACTGGGACATTCCTGGGGAGCTGATATTGCACTGCACTACAGTAAGGTTTTCCCGGAGAGTATATTAGGTGTAATATTGTTGGATGGAGGATATACCTTTCCTGTCAATCAACCAGAGATGACATTTGAAGTTGCACTTTCCGGTTGGAATACATATATGGATCAATCTACTTTAGTAGAATGGGAAACAGTTTTAAAAGAATATAAGGAATACACAAGCAAATGGGATAACCGAAAAGAAAAATATGTTCGAACGCTATTTTATGAGGAGAACAACCTTTTCACTTTAATTCCCTCTAAGTTTACAATTCTTTCTATTATTAAAGCCTTTTTCTCTGAGCCTTTCACAAGTGCCTACCCATACATTCGAGTGCCACTTTTACTTTTGCATGCAACTTTGCCGAGAACTCTTGATAATGCCCGAAGTCTAGGATTTAAGCAGCTAGAAGAGTCAATAAGTGAAGTGGCAATAATAGCTATGGAGAACGCCGGACATATGATTCAATGGGATCAGCCAGAACAAACAGCACTCGAAATTAAAAAATGGGTTATACAACAAAAAATGAAGAGGAGTTATTAGGATGACAAAGACTACTTTTGCACTAATCGGAACGGGGATAGTTGGAGAACGTATCATTAACCAAATAAAAACTAATCCTAATTGTGAAATTTTATCTGTTTTTGATGAAAATAAAAAAAGGCTGAGAGAAGTTGCTGAAAGGTATACGCTACCGGAAGCCTCAACGCTAGAAGAACTACTAGAAACAAAGCCTGATTGGATTTATATAGGAACACCCCCAGTTAGCCACGCACCGATTACAGAAAAGGCAGCAGCCTATGGATTAAATATTCTTTCTGAAAAGCCACTAGCACACGATGCGCAAGATGGAGAAAGAATGGTTAAAGCCGTGACCAAGGCAAACGTACATACAGCAATGCATTTTCCTTTAATGTACAGTCCAGTTATACATAGTCTACAACAATCGATTTCAGATGGTTCGTTAGGGGATATCCTTAAAATTGAGCTACATACATACTTCCCTCATTGGCCTAGAAAGTGGCAACAAAATGCATGGATCGCATCTCGTGCGCAAGGTGGTTTTATAAGAGAGGTATTTCCACATTATTTACAACTCTTATATCGTTTATTTGGGAATTTCACGATAACAGCACATCATACGACATATCCTCAGGATGCAGAGCTTTGCGAACTTGGTGTCTCTGCCTTGGCAAAAACGGATAGTGATATTCCTATTGTTTTGAATGGCTTATCAGGGATAGGGCAGGAAGAACGACTAGAGTTTAAAGTATTTGGAACGAAAAAGGTTATCACGATTAGAAACTGGTCCGAGTTATGGGAAAGTGAATTGGATAAAGAGGCAGTACAAATCACTCCAACTACAGTGCCGGATGGATTAATTGAAGCATGTCATCAATGGAGGGGCGGTGAAAAGTCTACATTAGTTTCCTTTGAAGAGGGTTTGCAGGTACAGGGATGGATTGATGAATTATTAAAGTGATAGCAAAATTGCTATTTCTATGGAAGCAGATGCACATCCTCTAAGAAATAACAAAACTTGTACGTCTTTAATTATTATTGTTTCCACTCTAGTCGGATGCTACTGCTATTTACGATAAAGAGCTACTTTATTGTTTTAAGAGTTTAGGACGTAACTATTAAATTAAAAAACCGTGAAATCTGCAACAAGATTTCACGATTTTATTTCTTTGAAAAGACACTGATTTCTTGTAGTACGTCTCTCCATTACTACATGTTGTTTTAAGGAGAGTTATGTCCAATCCTCTTATGTTGCTCCTCACAAATACAATGCTGCAAGAAAAATGCCTAATGCATCTTCATAAATTTCATCAAATTGGGTTAGTGGTAGGGGGTTCGTACCAATGCCTAGCTCGATAGTAAAACCAGGCCTTCTCCAGTCTTGGATAAACCAGTCTTTATAGCCAGCATAGCTATTGGTAGTTTCTATTGGAATGTAGCCGCTCGCTTCACCGAATTGTATGGCTAGAACTTCATTTTCGGGAGGCTGAAGATTTTCAAATCCCCAGTAAATGACTTGACCCTGTGTATGAAAAGGGAGTACTCGAGCGAAATCTCTTCTTCTCGTTAAATCTGCCATTGCGATAGCTTCGGGCTGTGTTAATGGAGCTTCCCCGCCATAATCTCTTGGTCCTGGAGATTTAGGATTCCGATCTCTTTCTAGCTCCCATAACGCAGGAAATTGATCATTTAAATCTACACCGTTTATATTGGCCTTCCAACCTGAGAAGTTAGTACTTCCCTTATTCCATTCAATCACATTACTTCGATAAGGCTCGTCGGATGGTGGACCATTAATTACTAAATCCACTCCGTCTGGATTAACCATCGGCACTATGGAAAGAAAAGTTTGTTCGTACAAAGGTGTAGTTTGAATTCCTCTAATGGTGTTCCCATTAGTCAGTGAAAGTAAATAGTCATCTAAGAAGGTCATGATGATAGGAGTTGTAATCCATTCGTTGGCATGAAAGGAACCATCAAAATGGACTCGCTTGTTTCCATTCCCAACTACTATTTCCTGGAGGTCTTTGCCCATAACAGAGCTGCCAATAGAAGAAATTTTTAAAAATGGATACACGGTTTGAAGGCGTCGAATATCAATGACTAAGGAATTGTAATCATAATTTCTTTTACCGGTGACTACTCTCCAAGTAATTCGCAAAGGGATTTTAATCGTTTGTCCGACTTGTAATGAGGTTGGGGTAATATTGGGGTTAGCTAAAAGAATGCCCTCTACTGATATTTTTCTACTCTGTGCAATAGCCCAAAGTGATTCTCCTCTTCTAATTTGATAAGCTAATCCTACATACCCTGGTATTTGAATTTGTTGTCCAATGAAAAGGTTTTGGGGGGATATATTCTGGTTGGAATCGAGAATTAGTTGTAGGGGAATATCAAACAACTGACTAAAGTAATAGAGGGAATCTCCTTGTCTTACAAATACATCCATGCACTTCCTCCACTTCTTTCGGTTCATCTTAAAATTATATGTAAAAGAAAAGGAAAGATATGACTTCAAAAGAAAAACGTGCGAAATTTATTTCGCACGCAAACCTTTAGTCTACCAATTTTCTTTTTGCTATTACTATTCCGTCTTCGTCTGCATATAAATAATCTCCTGGATGCCAATCGATGCCTAAGAAAAACAGTGGTATATCCACTTCACCTGTTCCTTCTTTTTTACTTTTTAAAGGATTACTTCCGAGGGCTAGAATGGCTATGTTAAGCCCAGCTAGTTCCTTTGAATCTCTCACGCATCCATTAATCACGATCCCGGAAAGGTTTCTACTTTCGGCTATTCCAGCTAAACGGTCTCCCATTAGGGCGCACTTTTTAGATCCTCCACCGTCCACGACTAGAACGCTTCCCACTGGAATGTCTTCTAATGCTTGATTTATTAAAATATTATCTTCAAAAACTTTAACAGTACAAATGGGACCAGAAAAGCTAGTTTTTTTACCGTAGGATTTAAATTCAGAACCTAGGACTTGGATCTCGCCTGAATATTCATCACATAAATCTGCTGTGCTAAATGTCATTCATATAACCTCCTGGTTTTAAAAAATATATTTCTACCAATTTACTACTTATTTGAAATATTTGCAAAAATTTAAAAGGAATAGTTTTCAAGACAAAAAAGCGACTGATAGAGTTATCCTACCAGTCACTTTGTTTATTTTTTCATATGTCTAATTTTTTCTTCATCTGGTGTAACGAACAAAGTAGTTTGTTCGAAGTAAATGACAAAGCCAGGCTTCGATCCATTTGGTTTTTTCACTTGTTTGACTACTGTATAGTCAACCGGCACCGAAGAAGATTCACGGGCTTTACTAAAATAAGCTGCCAGGTTTGCTGCTTCTGATAGGGCTGTTTCAGATGGGTTATCTGAATGTATAACAACATGAGAACCAGGTATATCCTTCGTATGCAGCCAAGTATCCGTTTTCTTTGCTAGCTTAAATGTCACATAATCATTTTGCTTGTTGTTCTTACCAACTGAAATTTCTGTGCCGTCAGAGGCAATATACTTTTCAGGTGTTGGTTTTACAGGCTTTTTCTTCTTTTTCGAAGCGCGCATTTTCAGCAAGCCTTGCTCCATTAACTCTTCTCGAATCTCCTCGATGTCAGTAGGAGATGCCTGCATAACTTGTTGTTGCAATAGCTCAAAATAAGCGATGTCATCTTGGGTTATTTCTAGCTGCTGTTCAATCTTTAATAAGGCAGTTTTTGCTTTTGTATAGCGGTTGTAGTAACTTTGAGCGTTTTGGGTAGCTGTCTTTCTATCATTTAATGGAATGACAACCGTTTTTTCATTTTCATCATAATAGTTAACTAATTCCACTTCTGACAAACCTTTATCAATTGCGTAAGCATTTGCCATTAGCAATTCTCCGTACAATTGGAATGTATCTAGCTTTTCAGCCTGTTCGAAATCCTTTTTCAATTTCTTCATTTTTAACTTTAGCTTATTTAGTTCATTTTGTAGCCATCGTTCTAAATCGCCAGCTTGCTGCTTCACTCGATCACGTTCAGCTTTGGCAAAATAAACACGGTCTAACAAGCTGCCTAAATTTTGTTCGTCAAACTTAGTGCCATCTAAATGATTTAAAGCATTAGGTGAATAATAAGTTTTACCGTTTATCTCTACGATTTGCTTTGAGGTACCACCTTGCATAAATTCACTTATATAGGATTTATAAACATCCAGCTTTTCAGTAGTATTAGTAATTTCGTTCATGCGATATATCAATTCCTTCGCATGAAGTGGAGAAAACCCTGAAATCTTCTCTACTATTTCTTTAGGGTCGGATGCATTCAAAATCACATTTGTTAAATCCTCGGAATATACTAGTGGGTTCAGCTTGTTCTGTGTAGGTGGTGCAATATAGGGCTGACCAGGCAAAATGGTTCGATAGCTATTCATCGAAGGAGATAAGTGTTTAATGCTTTCTAGGATCAAGTTTCTGCTAGGGTCTACTAATAACAGGTTACTATGACGGCCCATTATTTCCATATGGACCTCGCGGGTAATATCGTCCCCGATTTCATTTTTGCTTAGTACTTCTAGTATAATAATTCGATCCGTTTCATGTTGGCGAACCTCAGTAATGATTCCGCCCTCTAGATGCTTGCGAAGTACCATACAAAACAGTGGTGGAGTAGCTGGGTTATCGATTGATTCATGAGTAAGTTGTATTCGAGAATAAGAAGGATGTACAGAAAACAATAGTTTAAAGTTTTTCCCTTGAGCTCGTATTTGCATAAGTATTTCTTGTGCATTTGGTTGGTGTATTTTAGAAATACGACCTGTTACAATTTGTTGTAATTCAGTTTTCATCGAAATGGTAAATAATCCATCAAAAGCCATAATAATTCCTCTTTCAAAACAGTTTTTTATATTCATTTAAAATTGATTAAACTATGTTAGTTTGGTAAAAATGCAGAGAATATGATTTTTTTACAATTGGAATAAGAAGAGTGGACTAAAAAACTACCTGCATAGGCGAGTTTATCCTCTCACCGATTAGTCTCTCTATCATGAGAACTCAATTATAGCTTAAACTTGTATATCTTTAAGCAAAACTATCTCAAATGTTAAAATCTAAAAATTGTTAATATAGCTAAAGTAATAAACAAGTCCTTGCTTTTCTTTTAATCTTATCATTTTATAGAGGACTTGTGTTATAATCAGTAAAGTATGTATTAAAGTTAGTATTCGGAGATAGCATGTAATTGAAGGAGAAGTTATGCGAAGAGAAAAAGGGATATTAATCGTTTTATCAGGTCCATCCGGAGTGGGTAAAGGAACTGTAAGAAAAGAGTTGTTCTCTGAACCGGGAACGAACTATGAGTACTCCATATCCATGACTACAAGGCTCCCACGCGAGGGTGAAGTAGATGGTGTGGATTATTTCTTTAAAAAGAAGGAAGAGTTTGAAGCCTTGATCGAGCAAGGTAAATTGTTAGAGTATGCATCTTATGTAGGAAACTACTACGGTACTCCAATTGACTATGTGAATGAAACGTTAGACTCCGGTCGAGACGTTTTTTTAGAAATTGAAGTTCAAGGAGCTGCTTTAGTACGCGAAAAAGCTCCAAATGCCTTATTTATTTTCCTTGCGCCTCCTAGTTTAAGCGAGCTCGAGCAACGATTGATAGGTAGAGGGACGGAGACAGAGGATGTCATCAATTCCCGTATACTAGCTGCTAGGCAGGAACTAGAAATGATGCACTTATATGATTATGTTGTAGAAAATGATGAAGTTACAAAAGCTTGCGCAAAGATTAATGCAATTGTAGCAGCGGAGCATTGCCGCCGTGAACGTGTGGAAAAAAGATATTTAGCCATGTTGGAAGGGGAATTTTAAAATGTTATATCCATCAGTAGATTCATTAAAAAACCAAATCGATTCAAAGTATTCATTAGTAAGCGTTGCTTCTAAAAGAGCACGCCAGTTACAAGAAGAAGGCGGAGAGCGCCTAGGTATTTACGTTTCAGCGAAGCAAGTTGGTAAAGCACTTGAGGAAGTAGCTGCTGGAGAGCTTAAAATCGAATCCACTAACGAAAATGCTGTATACGAGGATGAAGTATAAGTAACTCTATTTAGCTTGCGTTAGACATCAGCTAAAATAGTTAAATGCCTCAACGGATACCTTAGGAGTAAACGCCAAGGCGAATCGGATGAAAAGACACCTCCCAAAGAATGTATCTGTTCTTTGGGAGGTTGTTGTTTAGAGAGGGGATTAATAAATGATAACTTCTAAGAAAATTCTTGTTTGTGTGACAGGCGGGATTGCAGTTTATAAAGCAGTTGCGCTAGTAAGTAAGCTAACGCAGGCTGGCGCAGAAGTGAAGGTAATGATGACACCATCCGCTATGGAATTTGTGACACCATTAAGTTTTCAAGCGATGTCAAGAAATGATGTATACTATGACACGTTTGATGAAAAAAATTCGCAGGTTATTGCACACATAGATTTAGCAGATTGGGCGGATTTGGTGCTCGTTGCTCCTGCAACAGCTAATACTATTGCCAAGCTTGCTAATGGGATAGCGGATAATATGGTTACCACTACTCTTTTAGCAACAACGGCAGATGTCTGGATTGCGCCTGCTATGAATGTACATATGTACGACCATCCAGCAGTAAAACGAAATATTGAACAGCTTTCAAAAGACGGATATTCATTTATCGAGCCATCTGAAGGCTTTTTAGCATGTGGTTATGTTGGAAAGGGAAGATTGGAAGAACCAGAAAAAATTGTACAGTTAGTCGAAACACATTTTTCTCCGAAAGACTTACCTCTAAAAGGGAAAAAGGTAGTCGTAACTGCAGGTCCTACAAGAGAAAAGCTAGATCCTGTTCGATTTTTAACTAATTTTTCAAGCGGTAAAATGGGATATGCTATGGCAGAGGCTGCTTCTAAGTTAGGAGCAGAGACTATTCTCATTTCAGGTCCAGTTGCAATAGATGCTCCTCAAAATGTAAAGCTTGTAAACGTCGAGAGCACAGAGGATATGTTTCTTGCAGTCCTTGATCATTTTGAAACAGCCTCTATAGTAGTGAAAACAGCAGCAGTAGCTGATTATAAGGCGAAAGAAATACACCCTCAAAAGATGAAGAAAAAAGAGGGGGAAGTTACAATCGCTTTGGAAAAAACTACGGACATATTATCAGAGTTGGGAAAACGTAAAAAAAGTCAAATATTAGTTGGCTTTGCAGCTGAAACTAATGATGTGGTGCATTATGCTAAAGGTAAGTTAAAAAAGAAAAATGCAGATTATATAATAGCTAATGATGTGACAGAAGAGGGTTCTGGTTTTGGGACAGAAACGAATGCCGTAACTCTTGTTGGAAAGAATGATATCGATATTCACTTTCCACAAACCAGTAAGAAGGAGCTAGCCCTTCAGTTATTTCGCATGATAATCGAGCTAGAGAAAGATGAAACTCTATGATTGTAGAGGTTATTGTTGATGTAGCCGCATATCCGATTGACCGCCCGTTTGATTATGTAGTACCTGAACATTTGGAAGATTTAGTAGAACGAGGTAGCCGGGTTCATGTTCCTTTCGGTAATCGAAAAGTGCAAGGGTTTATTACCAATATCAAAGGAGAAACAGATATAGATCGAACAAAACTTAAGGAAGTTCTATCGATTATAGATGTTGAGCCGGTTATTACGGAAGAATTGCTAGAGTTGTCTAAATGGATGACAAAGAAAACTCTCTGCTATGAAATTGACGCTCTTCAAGTAATGCTTCCAGCTGCCTTACGAGCATCCTATAAAAAAAATATTAAGATAGTTGACTCTACCCAATTAGAAGAAGAGATTCTAGCGCTTTTTGGAAAGAAAGAAGTTCTTCCTTATGAAGCTTTTGAAAAAGCAGGAATGCTACGTGTGATGAAAAGGCATTTAACAGAAGGTAGTCTATTGCTCGAAAATATTATTAAGCAGCAAACAAGAGTTAAAACAGTTACTAAATATACGCTAGTTGAAGATAAAGAATTTATAATAGATCAACTAAATAAACTCACCAAACAAGCAGTAAAACAAAAAGAATTGATTGAGTGGCTTCTAGCACAAGAACAAAACTCTTTCACTATGCAAGAAATAATTCAGACTGCCGCTGTTAGTAATGCTACTGTTCATGCACTTATTAATAAAAAGATATTAGTGAAAGAGCAAGAAGAGGTGTATCGGGAGGTTACTTCACTTGACTATCAAGATCGTGATAACCGAGTACAGCTAACTAATGAACAGACGGCCGCATTATCTAAAATTACAAATGCTCAAAATAATAGAGAAAACACTACCTTTTTATTGCACGGTATAACGGGCAGCGGTAAAACAGAAATCTATCTTCATGCAATAGAAAAATCTATAGCAGAAGGAAAACAAGCAATAATGCTGGTACCTGAGATTTCATTGACACCCCAAATGACACGACGTTTCAAGCTGCGCTTCGGGGACCAGGTGGCAGTAATGCATAGTGGCCTATCAACCGGCGAGAAGTTTGATGAGTGGCGTAAAATTTGGCGTGGTGAAGTAATGGTTGTTGTTGGAGCTAGATCAGCAGTATTTGCTCCATTTAAGGATTTAGGTGTCATTATTTTAGATGAGGAACATGAGTCCTCCTATAAGCAAGAGGATACACCGCGCTACCATGCCAGAGATGTTGCAATTTGGAGAAGTGAGTATCATAAATGCCCGGTTATTTTAGGCAGTGCCACCCCCTCATTAGAATCCTATGCACGTGCATCAAAAGGGGTATACACTTTACTAACTTTAACAATGAGGGCAAAAGAGCAAGCTTTACCAACCGTCAATATAGTGGATATGCGTGCAGAGCTAAAAAGTGGGAACCGTTCTATGTTTAGTGTTCCTTTAGCAGATGCCATTCGAGAAAAACTAGAAAAGAAAGAACAAATTGTCCTCTTTTTAAATAAGAGAGGTTTCTCTTCTTTTGTTCTTTGTAGAGATTGTGGAACAGTTGTAGAATGCGACCAGTGTGATATTTCTTTAACGTATCACCGAGAAGGCGAACGATTAAAATGTCATTATTGCGGACATGAGGAGCCAGTGCCTCATCAGTGTCCGGAATGTCAGAGTGAACATATCCGTTTTTTTGGCACAGGTACGCAAAAGGTAGAAGAGGAAATTACTAAATTATTTCCTTATGCCAGAGTTTTACGAATGGATGTTGATACTACTAGAACTAAGGGATCGCATGAACGCATTCTGAAACAGTTTGGAGATGGCGAGGCAGACATTCTATTAGGAACACAGATGATAGCAAAAGGACTGGACTTTCCTAATATTACACTGGTAGGTGTCTTGAATGCCGATACTACTCTCCACCTTGCGGATTTTAGAGCTGCTGAAAAAACATTTCAGCTAATGACACAGGTAAGTGGTCGAGCAGGAAGACACGATAAGGAAGGTATTGTATTCATCCAAACGTATACCCCTGAGCACTATGCGATAGAGTACTCTAAGGACCAACTGTACGAGCCCTTCTATCATAATGAAATGATTATGCGTAAGCAATATGAATATCCACCATTCTATTACGTGACATTAGTGCAAGTTACGCATGAAAATGTTCTTCTTGCAGCAGAATATGCGAAGCTTGCTACCGATTGGTTACGAGGTAATCTATCGAGCTCGAGTATGGTAATAGGGCCGACTGCAAGCGCAATTAGCAAGATACAAAATAGATATCGCTACCAATGTTTGATAAAATACAAACAAGAACCACTATTAATAGAAAAACTACAGCAACTGATTAAAATTTACCGTACGGAGTGGATAAAAAAAGGGGTTATACTTACAGTAGACTTAGATCCCTCCACAATTTTATAGGCTGTTTGAAAAGAGGAATTTAGAAATGGCAATTCGATCAATCGTTACACACCCTAATGAATTATTAACCCAAAAATGTAAAGAAGTTCATGCATTTGATGAGAAACTCGGTAAGCTACTAGACGATATGTATGACACAATGATTGCTTCAGATGGTATCGGTCTTGCTGCGCCCCAGGTTGGAGAAGCCATCCAAGTGGCGATTGTAGACTTAGGAGAAGGTCAAGAGGTAATTGAAATGATTAATCCCGAAGTAGTCGAAATAGGTGGATCAGAAGTGGAAGTGGAAGGATGCCTAAGTTTTCCTGACATTTATGGAGAGGTTGAGCGTCCATTTTATGTGAAGGTAGAGGCTCAAGATCGTGATGGCTCTTTATATGAGTTAGAGGCAGAGGACTACGAAGCAAGAGCAATTTTACATGAAATTGATCATTTACACGGTATTTTATTTACCTCTAAAATAATTCGTTATGTTGATATGGAAGAGTTGGAGAATGAACAGGAGGATGAGCTATGACTTCTATCGTATTCATGGGCACACCTGCTTTCTCAGCACCAATCTTACGCATGCTAGTTGAGGAAGGCTACGAGATTAGTGCTGTTGTGACTCAGCCTGATCGACCAGTAGGTAGAAAAAAAGTGTTAACTCCTCCTCCGGTAAAGGAAGAGGCTTTAGAGCTTGGATTACCAATCATTCAGCCAAACAAGCTAAAGGGATCTGAGGAACTCAATCAAATCCTTAACCTGGCGCCAGATTTGATTGTCACTGCTGCCTTTGGTCAAATTTTACCGAAAGAATTACTAGAAGCACCTAAATACGGTTGTATCAATGTGCATGCATCCTTACTTCCAGCCTATCGTGGAGGAGCCCCAATACACCAAGCAATTATAGATGGACAAGAAAAAACAGGTGTCACTATTATGTATATGGAGGAAAAACTCGATGCAGGGGATATCATTTCTCAGCGTGAAATTCCTATTACACATCTAGATGATACTGGAATTCTGTTTAACAAACTAAGTGAAGTAGGAACTCTCCTTTTAAAGGAAACATTGCCATTAATCATTACGGGCAGAAATGAACGAATTGTCCAAGATGAGTCTCTAGTTACCTATGCAAGAAATATTTCACGCGAACAGGAAAGAGTAGATTGGACTAAGTCTGCAATAGAAATTCACAATCAAATCCGTGGTCTTCATCCGTGGCCTGTAGCATATACCACATTAGATGGACAAACAGTGAAGCTTTGGAAAGCAGATACGATTGATACAGATACAATGGAATTACCAGGGACAGTCGTAAAAATTGAAACAGATTATTTTGTTGTTCAAACTGGTTTGGGAGAAGCTATCCGAATTGATGAGATACAGCCGGCTGGGAAGAAAAAAATGTCTGCAAATGACTATTTGCGAGGCGTAGGTTCTAAATTGCGAATAGGAGACAAATTTGAATGACAAAAAAGAATGAAAAAATATGGACAGGTAATGTAAGAGATGCAGCATTAACTATACTAATGGCTGTTGAAAAACAACAAGCTTATAGTAACTTGTTGCTACATCAAACAATTGAAAAGTATGACATTGAACCAAAAGATCGAGCATTATTAACCGAGTTAACTTATGGAACGCTTCAACATAAAATGACATTAGATTACTACCTTCAGCCCTTTATAAAAGGTAAGCTGGATGACTGGGTTAGACAACTTCTTCGATTGTCCTTATATCAAATACACTATTTATCGAGAATTCCAGACCATGCAGCTGTAAATGAAGCGGTTAACATTGCTAAGCGAAGAGGACATAAGGGAATTTCCGGTGTAATTAATGGTATTTTACGCTCGATCCTTCGAGAAGGCGTCCGTTCCACGGAAGAGATTCAAGACAAGGTAGAGAGACTTTCTATCGAGACTAGTCACCCAATGTGGATGGTGAAACGATTTATTTCCGAATATGGTTTTGAAACAACTGAGCAAATGCTTAAAGAAAATAACGAGCCTCCTGTGACTACTTTACGTGTTAATTTATTCAAGCGAACAGTAGAACAAGTTATGCATTTAATGACTCAAGAAGGATATGTCGTGGCAAAGAGCGAAGTTATTCCAGAGTGTATTTATTTGTTCAATGGCCAAGCAGCTAAAACGACAGCTTTTCAAAAAGGTTTTGTTACCATTCAAGACGAAAGCTCTATGATCCCGGCCTATGCTCTTCAAGCAGAACCAGGAATGACCGTATTAGACATGTGCTCTGCACCAGGCGGAAAAACGACACATATAGCTGAAAAAATGAAAAATACTGGAAAGCTTGTAGCGATGGATATTCACCAGCATAAATTGAAATTAGTAAAAGAAAATGCTGAAAGACTAGGCTTTAGTTTTATTGAAACAGTTGAAAAAGATGCACGCCAAGCGTCAGAGTTATTTCCAGAGCAAACGTTTGACCGTATTTTAGTTGATGCTCCTTGTAGTGGTCTAGGGGTCATGAAAAGAAAGCCTGACATTAAATATACGAAAAGTGAAAAGGATTTCGATTCACTGAAGCCGATACAACTAAAACTATTAGACGAAGCATATACACTTTTAAAGCCAAATGGTTTAATAGTTTATAGTACGTGTACAGTGGACCGTGAGGAAAATGAAGGTACGGCCAAGTTATTTATGGAAAAACATCCAGATATGGAACTAAAAAGTTTTCCAGACGTTGTAAAGAATATAAAGCAACAAGAAGAGGATGGTATGTTACAGCTGTTTCCTCAAGACCTGAGAAGTGATGGATTTTTTGTGGCAGTTTTTCAAAAAAAGAGCTGATTGCAACGGGCTCTATCTATGAAGAGGTGAAGGGATAAATGAGGTTCGTTGTTAAAACTGATGTAGGCTTGAAAAGAACCATTAATGAGGATCGTGTAGGTGTATTTAAACGTGAGGATGGTCGTATTTTAGCTGTTGTAGCGGACGGAATGGGTGGTCATAATGCTGGAGATGTAGCTAGTGAGATGGCTATTACTGAGTTCGAAAAGTATTTTCATGCTTACAATCCTTCTGTTGTTCCAGCAAAAGATTGGTTAATGTACACGTTTCAAACCATTAACCAACTAATCGCCCAACATTCATCCTCTAATACAGGGTGTGAGGGTATGGGAACAACTTTAATTGCAGGTTTGTTTGAAAACAGCAAAGGGATTATAGCTCATATTGGGGACAGTCGCGTTTATCAAATTACACAAAACTTGGTTCGGCAAATTACAAGAGACCATTCTTTTGTAAATGTCTTACTCGACTCTGGGGAGATAAATGAAGAACAAGCAAAAACACACCCTATGAAGAATGCAATTATGAAAGCAGTCGGAACCGAACGAACTATTCACCCTGATTTTTTTGAAGTAGAATTTGCAGCGAATTCATATTTTCTTTTTTGCACAGATGGTTTAAGTAACAAAATAAGTGAATCCTATATACAGCACTTACTATACTCAAAGAAATCTCTTTACGAAATGGGAGATGAATTAGTAGAGGAAGCTAATAAGTCAGGCGGAGAAGATAATATATCCCTGATCTTGTTAACAAATAAGGATGAGGAGGTGTAAGGATGTTAATCGGCAAAAGAATTAGCGGCAGGTATAAGTTGCTAGAGATGATTGGTGGAGGCGGCATGTCCAACGTATATTTGGGACATGATATGATCTTAGACAGAGACGTCGCAATTAAGGTTTTGCGATATGATTTTTCTAATGAAGAAGAACTGCGTCGTCGCTTTCAGCGAGAAGCACTTTCTGCCACAAGCCTTACTCACCCTAATATAGTTAATATCTACGACGTAGGAGAAGATGAAGATATTCACTATATAGTTATGGAACATGTTAAAGGTGAAACATTAAAACAATACATACAGCATAATGCCCCGGTTTCGCCCGTTAAAACAATTACGATTATGAAGCAGCTAACTTCGGCTATTTCTAATGCACACAATAATCATATTATTCATCGGGATATAAAACCACAAAATATTTTATTGGATGAACAAGAAAATGTGAAAATAACTGATTTCGGCATAGCGATGGCTTTAAGTGCGACTTCCTATACACAAACTAACTCCGTTTTAGGAACCGTGCATTATTTGTCTCCAGAACAAGCCCGTGGCGGTACTGCTACTAGGGAATCGGATATTTATGCGCTAGGAATTGTGTTGTTTGAGTTATTGACTGGACAGCTTCCTTTTTCAGGAGAGTCAGCTGTATCCATTGCATTGAAGCATTTACAGGCGGAAACTCCATCGGTTAGAGCTATCAATCCAGTCATCCCACAAAGCCTAGAAAATGTTGTCCTAAAGGCAACTGCAAAAGATCCTAGAAACAGGTACCGTTCTGCAGAGGAAATGGAAAGAGACTTATCAACTGCCATGTCACCAGAAAGGTCCAATGAACCAAAATTTGTTGTTCCTGTAGACGATGGAGCTACGAAGGTTCTTCCGGTTATTAAAGAGCCTGTTTCTTTTGAAGATGTTGCAGAAACTAAAAAATTACAAACGGAGGATAAGCCTCCTGAACAAACAAAACCAAAGAAGAAAAGAAGTAAATGGAAAATAATAACAGGGATAATAGCTGGCCTGATCTTGCTAGCATTAATCATCATCGTAGCTTTCCCTGGGTTGTTTAAACCGGACAAGATAGAAGTTCCTCCTGTAGCTGGCTTAGCAGTCGAGGATGCTATAAAGCTACTTGAGTCAGAAGGCTTTATCATTGGAGAACAAATTTTAGAATTTGATGATGAGGTCGAAAAAGATCATGTCATAGGTACAACACCAGAAGAAGGAAAAATGCGTGACGTAGAAACTGAGGTAGATATAATTGTATCCCAAGGGAAGGAAACTTCTGTAATGGGTGACTACGAAAATCAGGATATCACCCAGGTTATAGCTTTGCTTGAAAAACAAGGCTTTAAAATTGAGGAAGATAAAATCTACTCTTCTACAACGGCGGGTACCATTTTAAAGCAGGAGCCTGAAGCTGGACAAGAAATAATTCCAGAAGAAACAGTTGTCCGTTTTCAAGTAAGTCTTGGGCCAGAAATGATTACTTTGAGAGACTTAAGGGAATACAATGAAAAGAATTTAAACGAATATGCAACAAACTCTGGATTAAAGGTCGTTAAAACAAAAGAAGTAAACCACGATACAATTCCTAAAGGAGCAGTTGTAGAACAATCTCCTGGGCCAAACTCGAAAGTGGCAAAGGGAAGTACGGTTCAGGTAGTGATTTCTTCGGGGCCAAAAGCTAAGCCAACTAAGACGTTTGTAAGAATTGTGCCAATTCCTTATTTGGAGCAAGAACTTGATGGTGAAGGGGAAGAAGGAGAAGATGAGGAAAATCCTGAACAGGAAGTTGTTCCTCAAATAATTCAAATTTACATTCAAGACAAAACGCATAAATTTACTGACCCTCCAGTTGAAGAGTTTGAAATTACATCGGCAGTAGAGAAAAAGATTTCACTAGAAATTGTGGAAGGCGAGGCTGGCGGATATCTTATTAAAAGAAATCAAGAGGTACTCGAACAGAAAACAATAAAATATGAAGATATAGATTAGGGAGGCATAGGATGCCAAATGGTCAAATAAGAAAAGCACTTAGTGGTTTCTATTATGTATATGATAATGGTAAAGTGATTCAATGTAGAGGGAGAGGGGTCTTTAGAAATAGAGGCGAATCTCCTCTAGTTGGTGATTTTGTTGACTATACAGTCGAGGGAGAGAATGATGGTACTATAACTGTCATCCACGAAAGAAAAAATAACTTAGTTCGTCCACCGATATCGAATATTGATCAGGCCATTTTAGTTTTTTCTATTAAAGAACCAGACTTCAATACGATATTATTAGACCGTTTTCTAGTAGTGCTAGAATCCTTTTACATTGAGCCAATCATATGCTTGACGAAAAGTGATTTGATGGATACTAAGATGGAACAAACAATGAAGGATTATATCAACGATTATGAAAATATTGGTTATGAAATATTAATGACCTACAAGGATGATCCAGATTTTAACGATAAAATAACCCCTATTTTAAAAGGGAAAACTACTGTACTAGCAGGACAATCAGGGGTAGGGAAATCTACTTTATTAAATACAATTCTCCCTTCCTTAGATTTAAAAACAGGAGTCATATCGGATGCTTTAGGACGTGGGAAGCATACAACCAGACATGTAGAACTAATCGAGGTTTGTGATGGGCTTCTAGCTGATACCCCTGGTTTTAGTTCTTTTGAATTTGATTTAATGGAAAAAGAAGAGCTCTCTAGTTGCTTTCCTGACTTTGTAAAACGACAGGACGAATGTAAGTACCGTGGGTGCCTACATGTTAATGAGCCAAAATGCGCTGTAAAAAAAGCAGTAGAGCTTGGAGAAATTAAAGAATACCGATACAAACATTATTTACAATTTTATGAAGAAATAGTAGATAGAAAGCCGAGGTACTAACTTATGGTAAAGATTGCACCTTCTATTTTAGCAGCAAATTTTGCAAAACTTGGAGAAGAAGTATTAGAGGTAGAAAAAGCTGGAGCTGAGCTTATTCATATAGATGTGATGGATGGTCATTTTGTTCCAAACATAACGATGGGACCGATTGTCGTAGAGGCTTTGCGACCACTTACGAGCCTTCCATTGGATGTACATCTTATGATTGAAAATGCAGATCAATATATTGAGGCATTTGCTAAAGCTGGAGCTGATTATATAACAGTTCACGTAGAGGCTTCACCACATCTTCACCGTACAATTCAGCTGATTCGTTCATTTGGAGTGAAGCCAGGAGTTGTGTTAAATCCACATACACCTGTCGAATCAATTATGCATGTATTAGAGGATGTTGATATGGTTTTATTTATGACTGTCAACCCTGGATTTGGTGGTCAGAAATTTATACATTCGGTTATTCCTAAAGTAAAACAACTTTCTCAAATTATACAGGAAAGAAATCTTTCTATTGAAATTGAGATTGATGGAGGAGTCAACGAGGAGACAATTATTCCTTGTGTGGAAGCAGGAGCAACTATTTTAGTCGCTGGATCCGCTGTTTATAATGCACCTGACAAAGGGAAGGCACTTCAAAGAATAAAAGCTGCAGGATTGAGTGTGGCTTCAAAATGAAGCGTGTCTTCATCTGCGCAGGTGGTCCTGTAGAGGAGGTTGTTGATCTTAGACAGCTTCCTTTTTTACAAGAGGAAACAATCTTTATTGGGGCTGATAGAGGTGCCTATCATTTGCTGAATGCTGATATTATTCCAACTGAGATTATTGGAGATTTTGATTCTATTAGTTATAAAGAGTTGGATACACTACGTAAACACGTGACACATGTATCTATAATGCCTTCTGAGAAGGATGAGACTGATACGCGTTTGGCTTTATTAGAAGCAATGAAATATAAACCAAACGAAGTTATTTTAACCGGTGTAAGTGGTTCTCGTTTGGATCACTATCAAGCAGCTCTTCATGATGTATACCACTTTCAACGATTGCATCCTGAAGTCTCCTTTTATATCCAGAACAATAAAAATAAGCTTCAATTTCTACTTCCTGGAACACATAAAATAGATCAACAAGAAGAATATAAATATATATCTTTTTATCCTTTTGGTGAAGGACTGGAAGACGTTACACTAGACGGATTTTTGTATAATGTGGAAGAAGAACCAATAAGTTATGGCCATGCAAAGTTTACTAGTAATGAACAAGTAGAGCGAACAAGTACTATCTCCTTTAAGTCAGGCATATGTTTAATGATAAGAAGCAGTGACTAAAAGGGAGGAAATTCGTGTGAAGGTCTACACATTTAAATTACCTAAATCTGTTAGTAGTTTAATGAAGGTTTGTATTCGTCTTTTTAAAAAGGATGAGGAAAAAAAATAGTTTTAAAAAGAAATAATGCCAGGTCGACAATTTGTCGGCCTGGCATTAATTATGAGAGCGATTATACGCGCTCAATTTTTCCTGATTTTAAAGCTCTAGCAGAAACCCATACGCGTTTAGGTTTACCGTCTACAAGAATACGGACCTTTTGAAGGTTTGCCCCCCATGTACGCTTAGTGGCGTTCATTGCGTGAGAACGAGCATTACCAGAACGAGCTTTACGCCCAGTGATTGCACATACTTTTGGCATTATAATTTCCTCCTTTAAAAAAGAAGCTGAAAGATTTTCAGTTCGATATTTCACATACTTTAATAATTTACCACAGACTCTTTTGATAAGCAAGTATATCAAGAAAAAAACCTTTACACTATAAAATAACAGTTTAGGTTCAGTAGTTACTTGCAGTGTCGGGGTTTACATAGTTACTATAGTAACAGATGGCGTTTATACTGGAAAAATATTTTACTAAAAAATAACTTCCTAAATGAATTTAAGAAACTAAGAGGTTTCAGGTTACTTGAAAATAAGATAAAAAAGCAGGAAAAGAAATTGCTGATTTTCACTTTCTGCTTGATGAGCAATATGGATGCCCGTCATTAGCATACTCGAAAGTAATTCTGAATTATTTTTTTTCAAGTCATAGAGCACCTTATTGCTATAATTACAGGTTGTATAGAAAATAACGTATAATGTATAAATCAAACCATCTTTTTTTTGAAAAGGAAGCGCTAAATAAAAACCACTTTTGCAAAAAGTAGACGAATAGAAACGTGTCTTTTATAATTTTAAAGGGTGTAGTACAATAAGGGATAGTCAAAAAGGACTTGGGAGGTTTCAACATGTCAATAGAATTAACAAATGAATTTGGGCACATTGATATATCACAAGATACTATTGCTCAAATTGCAGGCGGAGCAGCGATTGAATGCTATGGAATTGTTGGTATGGCATCAAAGCATCAAATCAGAGATGGTTTAACAGATATATTAAGAAAAGAGAACTTTACAAAAGGTGTAATTGTTAGACAGGAAAAAGATGATTTACATATCGATATGTATATAGTTGTAAGTTACGGAACAAAAATTTCTGAGATCGCTTATCAAGTCCAGTCTAAAGTTAAATACACGCTAAATAAATCTCTTGGTATGTCGGTGAAATCCGTAAATGTTTACGTACAAGGAGTTCGCGTGGCAAACGTGTGATTAAGGAGAGAAAACAATGAAATCAATCAATGGTAATCAATTTGCGGATATGGTCAAGATGGGAGCACATCATCTTTTCCAAAACGCTGACTATGTCGACGCATTAAACGTATTCCCTGTACCCGATGGTGATACAGGCACAAACATGAATCTTTCAATGACTTCAGGGGCTAAAGAGACAGCTGCTCATACTAGTGAGCATATTGGCAAAACAGCTCAAGCATTGTCCAAAGGTTTGCTAATGGGTGCTCGAGGAAACTCTGGAGTTATTTTATCGCAACTTTTTAGAGGCTTTGGAAAGTCGATTGAGCAGCATGCAACCTTAGATGCAAAACAATTTTCCCAAGCTTTACAGTATGGAGTAGAAACAGCTTACAAAGCTGTTATGAAACCAGTTGAAGGCACTATTTTAACTGTAGCAAAAGATTCAGCTAAAAAAGCAGTGGAAGCTAGTGAAACAATTACAGATATATCAGAACTAATGGCAGTTGTTGTAGAAGAGTCTAAACTATCACTAAACAGAACTCCAGATCTATTACCTGTTTTGAAAGAAGTAGGCGTAGTTGATAGTGGCGGACAAGGCTTAGTATTTGTTTATGAAGGTTTCCTTGCAAGCTTAAAGGGAGAAGCTCTTCCTGAGAGAACAATTAGTTCCTCTATGGACGATTTGGTTAGTGCTGAGCATCATAAAAGTGTTCAAGGATATATGGATACTGCTGACATTGAATTTGGTTTCTGTACAGAGTTCATGGTCCGTTTTGAAGAGGGCAAGAAAGCCTTTATCGAAAATGACTTCCGTAATGATTTAAGCGAATATGGTGACTCACTTTTAGTTATCTCGGATGATGAGATTGCTAAAATTCATATCCATTCTGAAACACCAGGTGAAGTCTTAACTTATGGTCAACAATATGGGGACTTAATTAAAATTAAAATTGAAAATATGCGTCAACAGCATACAGATATCGTAGGTGAAGGCCATTCTTCTAATACTGCTAAGAAAGCAGAAGTTCATCCTTATGCAGTAGTAACAGTTGCAATGGGAACAGGTGTCGCTGAATTATTGAAGAGTCTTGGAGCTTCAGCAGTGATAGAAGGTGGTCAGACAATGAATCCTTCTACTGAAGACATTGTAAAGGCGATTGAGTCTGTAGGAGCTGAGCGTGTACTAATCCTTCCTAATAACAAAAACATCGTAATGGCTGCTGAACAAGCTGCAGAGGTTCTAGGGATTGAGGCTGCGGTTGTGCCTACAAAAACAATTCCTCAAGGAATGGCAGCGATTTTAGCGTTTAACGCTCAAGCGACTGTTCAAGAAAACCAAAAGAATATGACCGATGCTTTTGCTCACGTTAAAACTGGTCAAGTTACTTTTGCTGTACGTGATACGTCAATTGACGGTGTAGAGATTAAAAAAGATGATTTTATGTCTTTAGCTGAAGGGAAAATTATACTTTCACAGCCATCTAGAGTGGAAGCTGCAACAAAGCTAGCAACAGAATTGATTGACGAGGATTCTGAAATTGTGACAGTTATTTACGGAGAAGATGTCACGGAAGAGGAAGCTGGGAAATTTGCTTCGTTTATTGAAGAGACCTTCGAAGATGTGGAAGTAGAGCTTTATAATGGTAAACAACCATTGTACCCATATATTTTATCAGTAGAATAAAACTAGTAATACTCCGCGTGGGAGAAATCCCACGCTTTTTTTTTAGCAAGAAATTTCAGAGTTCTTTATAATCCTTTCGTACAATACTTTTGTTTAAAGTTCCCTAAAAGTGTAAAATAGAAATATCAACATGAAAGTGAGGTCTGTCAAATGAAATTTAAGTCTGTTTTTGACATTATTGGACCCGTTATGATTGGACCGTCCTCTTCCCATACTGCTGGAGCAGCACGAATAGGAAGGGTAGCAAGAGATTTATTTGGAAAGCAACCTACTTGGGCAAAAATCCATCTTTATGGCTCTTTTGCCGAAACATATAAAGGCCATGGTACAGATGTGGCGATCATCGGTGGCTTATTGGACTATGATACCTTTGATGAGCGTATTAAAACGTCGTTTAGTGAAGCAGAAAAGGTCGGTCTATCCTATGAGTTTATACCTGAGACAGGACATACTGAGCATCCGAATACAGCTAGAATTGTATTAGGAGACGACGAACGTGAAATGTCGGTGGTTGGTATTTCTATTGGTGGCGGGAAAACAGAAATAACAGAGCTAAATGGTTTTCCGTTAAGATTGTCAGGCAACTTGGCAGCGATATTAGTTGTTCACAATGACCGTTCGGGATGTATTGCAAGCGTTGCCAATTGTTTAGCTAAGCACAATATTAATATCGGTCATATGGAGGTTTCTCGAAAAGAGAAAGGAAATATGGCATTGATGGTAATTGAAGTGGATCAAAATGTGAGTAAAGATATTTTAGATGAAATTACAACTCTACCTAACATAACGAAGGTTACGAGAATTGTAGATTAAGGAGGGTTATGATGGAAGTCTTATTTCGCAATGTGCGAGAATTAGTAGAAAAAGCTGAAAAAGAAAATAAGCTTATATCTGAGATTATGATAGAACAAGAAATTCTTATAACAGAACGCACTCGTGAAGAAATCATGTCACAAATGGATCGTAATCTGACAGTTATGGAAGAAGCAGTAGAAAAGGGACTAAAGGGAGTTCGTTCTACTTCTGGATTAACTGGTGGAGACGCTGTTCTTTTGCAAGCTTATATGAAAAAGGGGAATTCCCTTTCTGGAGAACTGATGCTAGATGCTGTAAGTAAAGCTGTAGCTACGAATGAAGTAAATGCGGCGATGGGAACTATTTGTGCTACACCTACAGCGGGCTCGGCAGGAGTAGTCCCAGGAACTCTATTTGCGGTAAAAAACAAGCTGAACCCGACTCGTGAGCAAATGATCAGATATTTATTTACAGCAGGGGCATTTGGATTTGTTGTAGCGAACAACGCTTCTATATCTGGCGCTGCAGGAGGCTGCCAGGCAGAAGTTGGATCAGCGGCTGGTATGGCTGCCGCGGCGATAGTAGAGATGGCTGGAGGGACTCCTGCCCAAAGCTCTGAGGCATTTGCTATAACTTTAAAAAATATGCTTGGATTAGTATGCGATCCAGTTGCAGGGCTAGTAGAAGTACCATGTGTGAAAAGAAATGCGATGGGAGCCTCTAATTCCTTAGTGGCAGCAGATATGGCACTCGCGGGGGTAACAAGTCGTATTCCTTGTGATGAAGTAATCGATGCTATGTATAAAATAGGCCAAACGATGCCAACAGCATTAAAAGAAACTGCTCAAGGAGGCTTAGCTGCTACACCAACAGGAAAATGGCTAGAAGCTAAAATCTTTGGTGGGGCTGTGGTCAGCAGTGGAAAATAAGAGAAGCAGTTTAGTTACTTCTCTAAAGGGTGTAGGTGCAGGAACAGCTAAAGCCTTAGAGGAACTAGGAATAGTTACACTAGATGATTTAGTAATGACCTTTCCTTATAGGCATGAGGATTTTCGATTAAAAAACCTAGCAGAAACTGCCCATAATGAGAGAGTAACTGTAGAAGGAAGGGTCGAAAGTGAACCTTCTCTTCTTTTTTTAGGAAAAAATAAATCCAGACTGCAGGTTCGATTGTTGGCAGGCCAGCATTTGATCAAGGCTGTTTTTTTCAATCAAGCTTATTTGAAATCTAAAATAACTCCAGGTTCTGTCATTACTGTTACTGGTAAATGGGATAGAGGACGACAAGTTATTAATGTTTCGACGTTCTCAGTAGGACCAAAGACAGACCAACAGGATTTTGAACCTGTCTATTCGTTAAAAGGCTCCATAAGCCAGAAAGTTTTTAGAAGATTTATGCGGCAGGCGTTAGATGAGTTAAAAGGGGATATCATGGATCCTTTGCCGGAGTCTATCCGCTCGATGTATAAATTGCCTGAAATGGTGGAGGCTCTCGAGGGAATTCACTTCCCGCTGGATGCTGAACATTCCAAAAATGCTAGAAGACGGTTTGTTTACGAGGAATTACTTAACTTCCAGTTGAAAATGCAGGCCATTAAAAAGGTACGCAAAGAACAAAATGTTGGAAATGGCGTTTCCTTTGATAATGAACGAGTGAAAAAGCTAATTGAATCCTTACCTTATGAGTTGACTGATGCACAAAAGAGAGTAGTTAATGAGATTTGTCGTGACTTGAAAGCACCTAATCGAATGAACAGACTTTTGCAGGGAGATGTAGGCTCAGGGAAAACTGTAGTTGCTGCAATCTGTTTATATGCCGTCATAACGGCAGGTTATCAAGGTGCTTTGATGGCTCCGACGGAAATTTTGGCGGAGCAACATGCAGCTTCCTTAGATGAGTGGCTCTCACCTATTGGTGTAAGAATAGCGCTATTAACTGGCTCTACTAGGCAAAAGGCAAGAAGAATCGTGCTAGAAAATTTAGCAGCGGGTAATATTGATTTACTCATAGGTACACATGCGTTGATTCAACCTGATGTTTCATTTAAAAATCTTGGTTTAGTTATTATTGACGAACAACATCGTTTTGGTGTGGCTCAAAGAAGAGTTTTAAAAGAAAAAGGAGAAAATCCAGATGTACTTTTTATGACAGCGACACCTATTCCGCGCACCTTAGCCATAACAGCTTTTGGGGAAATGGATGTTTCTGTCATTGATCAGATGCCGGCAGGAAGAAAATCCATTGATACTCATTGGATGAAGGAAGATCAGCTTCCTAAACTTATAGGTCGTCTTAAGAAAGAGTTGGCTAATGGCAGACAAGCCTACATCATTTGCCCTCTAATTGAGGAGTCCGAGAAACTAGACGTCCAAAATGCGGTGGATGTTTATAATATGATGTCTTATGAGCTCGGAAAAGATTACTCGGTTGGCTTGATGCACGGACGGCTTCATCCTGACGAAAAAGATGAAGTGATGAGGAATTTTACTGAGGGGCATATTCAAGTATTAGTCTCGACAACGGTAGTTGAGGTCGGAGTAAACGTTCCTAATGCATCCTTTATGATTATATTTGATGCAGAGCGCTTTGGACTAGCGCAGCTACACCAACTACGTGGTAGGGTTGGGCGTGGAGAACACCAATCGTACTGTATCCTTCTTGCTGATCCTAAGACAGAAGAAGGGAAGGAACGAATGATGTCCATGACGGAGACGAATGATGGTTTTGTCTTGGCGGAGAAAGATTTAGAGCTACGAGGACCTGGTGACTTCTTTGGGAAAAAACAAAGTGGATTACCTGAGTTTAAAATAGCAGATTTAGTTCATGATTATCGTGCATTAAATACAGCGAAAATAGATGCCGAGCGTTTATTGGAATCTGAGCACTTTTGGAATTCCGATGAAATGGAAGGTCTACGGAATGCCTTGGTTGACTCTAAAGCACTAGATGGGGAAAGAATTGATTAAAAAGAATGCAAGGATGAACTAAATCATTTCTTGCATTCTTTTTTTATTGTTTATATACTGATATTAGTACCAAGTGCTAAAATGGTGGTGAATAGCTTGAAATATACGAAAAAAGAAAGACAAAGGCTTTTACTAGAAACGCTAGATAAAAACCCTTTTATAACAGACGAAAACCTGGCGGCAACTTTTCATGTAAGCGTGCAAACCATACGATTAGATCGAATGGAGTTATCCATCCCAGAATTGCGTGAGAGGATTAAATCAGTTGCAGCTCATAATTTTGAAGAAGAGGTAAAGTCTCTCCCAATTGATGAGGTTATTGGAGAAATTATAGATATAGATTTAGACAAACAGGCAATATCACTATTAGATATTAAGCAGGACCATGTGTTTGCAAGGAACGGTATTGCACGGGGACATCATCTTTTTGCACAAGCAAACTCATTGGCTGTAGCTGTTATTAATGATGAACTGGCCTTAACTAGAAAATCTAATATTACATTTGTGAAGCCTGTAAAAGCCGGTGATCGTGTTATTGCAAAAGCAGTTGTCCTATCTAATGACACTGAGAAGAAAAATACAGTTATTCAAGTGACAAGTAAGGTAGAAAATGAGACTGTTTTTGTTGGAGAATTCAATATGTATAGAGAAACTATGAAGTAAAAAGGTGTGTAAAAATGAAAATATCGATAGATGCAATGGGCGGAGACAACGCCCCTCATGAAATAGTAAAGGGAGCCTATGAGGCTCTAGAAGCTTTTGACGATTTGAACATTATCTTATATGGTGATGAAAGTAAATTAGAATCACTTGTAACTAAGCATGACCGCTTGACCGTAGTTCATACCGATGAAGTGATTGAAGGAACTGATGAGCCTGTTAGAGCTATTCGTAGAAAGAAAAATTCCTCGATGGTTAAAATGGCTGAATCGGTGAAAAATGGTGAGGCAGATGCATGTGTTTCTGCGGGTAACACAGGGGCTCTAATGGCAGCGGGACTTTTTGTAGTTGGTAGGATAGATCAAGTAGATCGTCCAGCGCTTGCTCCCACCCTCCCAACAATAGACGGGAAAGGGTTTGTAATGCTTGACCTTGGTGCAAATTCAGATGCCAAACCGGAACATTTACAGCAATTTGCTGTAATGGGAAGTGTGTATGCAGAAAAAGTGCGTGGTATTCAAAACCCTCGAGTTGGCCTACTGAATATAGGAACCGAAGACAAAAAAGGAAATGAGCTTACTAAAGCCGCGTTTTTACTGTTGAAAGAGACACCTGTGAATTTTATAGGAAATGTTGAATCTAGAGATCTTTTAAATGGCGTAGCTGATGTAGTAGTAACAGATGGGTTTACAGGCAATATGGTATTAAAAACGATTGAAGGTACGGCCGCGGCGATGTTTACCTTGCTGAAAGAAGCTTTTAATACATCGACAAAAACAAAAATATCAGCGTTGCTAGTAAAAGATCAGTTAAAAGGTATTAAAAATAAATTGGATTACTCTGAGTACGGTGGAGCTGGGCTATTTGGATTAAAGGCTCCAGTTATTAAAGCACATGGTTCCTCTAATAGCAGAGCGATTTTTCATGCGATCAGACAAGCACGGACAATGGTAGAAAATAATGTTTCTGAGATTATTTACACTACATTACGAAAGGAATCTTCCGATGACTAAAATTGCTTTTATATTTCCTGGACAGGGGTCTCAATCAGTAGGGATGGGGCAACAGCTAATAGAAAACAACAGTGAAAGTAAAAAGATTTATGAATCAGCAGATCAAAAATTAGGTTTTTCTTTATCAGATATTATGTTGAATGGACCGGCTGAGGAGTTGACTAAAACCTACCATGCACAGCCTGCTTTACTTACAACCAGTACAATGATTGCAAAATTATTAATCGAGGCTGGAATTACTCCAGATTATACAGCTGGGCATAGCCTGGGAGAATATTCTGCTTTAGTTGCCTCTGGGGCAATTAGTTTTGAGGATGCGGTATTATTAGTTCATAGACGTGGTCTTTTCATGAATGAAGCTGTACCGGCAGGAGAAGGAACAATGGCAGCCATATTAGGATTAGATGCTACTTCTTTAGCTGAGGTAACTCAAAAGGTTACGCAAGCTGGTGACATTGTGCAAATTGCTAATCTTAATTGTCCTGGTCAAATTGTTATTTCTGGTACAGCAGAAGGAGTCAAAAAAGCTTCTGAACAAGCGAAAGAAGCAGGGGCTAAAAGAGCAATTCCTTTAACTGTGAGTGGTCCCTTCCATTCTGAATTAATGAGACCTGCTGCACATAAATTAGATGAGGCAATCAATTCTATTAAACTTTCAACTGCAAAACCTCCAGTAATTTCTAATGTTACGGCGCTTCCTGTAGAGGATGCAGCGGACGTGAAGTCCCTATTGGTCGAACAATTATATTCGCCCGTTCGTTGGGAAGAATCGATTCAACAAATGCTTGATCTTGGTGTCAACGTCTTTATTGAATGTGGTCCAGGTAAAGTGCTGAGTGGCTTAGTTAAAAAAATAGATCGATCTGTTACAACTTATTGTGTATATGACGAGGCTTCCTTCCAGCAAGCCATTACGGAAATAGGAGAGGTTATCAATGGGTAAATTAGAAGGCAAATCTGCAATTGTAACAGGTGCTTCTCGTGGAATCGGTAAGGATATAGCTATTTACTTAGCAAACGAGGGAGCTAAGGTAGTAGTCAATTATAGTGGCAGCAAAGAGAAAGCAGAAGCCGTTGTAGAAGAAATAAAAGCGCGCGGAGGAATTGCCTTTGCAGCTCAAGCTAATATTGACCAAGCCGATGATGTTCAACGTTTAGTTAAGCAAACTTTAGAAGTCTTCGGATCTATTGATATTTTAGTTAACAACGCTGGTATCACACGTGATAATCTAATTATGCGCATGAAGGAACAGGAATGGGACGATGTATTGAATACGAACCTAAAAGGGGTATTTCTCTGCACAAAAGCTGTTACGAGACAAATGATGAAACAACGAAATGGTCGTATTATTAATATAACTTCTATTGTTGGAGTTTCTGGAAATGCTGGACAGGCTAATTATGTTGCGGCTAAGGCTGGTGTCATTGGTCTAACGAAATCTTCTGCAAAAGAATTAGCGAGTCGTAATATAACTGTTAACTCGGTTGCACCTGGATTTATAACTACTGATATGACAGATGCTCTTCCTGAAGAAGTTAAAAGTCAAATGTTGAGCCAAATTCCTTTAGCGAAGTTTGGGAATCCAGAAGACATAGCAAAAGCAGTAGCATTTTTGGCATCAGAGGATGCTAATTATATTACTGGGCAAACGCTTCATGTTAATGGCGGTATGTATATGTAATGACCATCTGTAACTTAATAAGCACGATCTGATGTAAGTATTTATATTTCATGTGAATTAGCCTTTCATAGACTAAAAGTTTTTTGTATAATCATTGAGGGGAGGTGACAAATTTGTCAACAGTTTTAGAACGTGTAACTAAAGTGATCGTTGATCGTCTAGGTGTAGACGAGAGCGAAGTAAAATTAGAAGCATCTTTCCGTGATGATTTAGGTGCTGACTCACTAGATGTAGTGGAGTTAGTGATGGAGCTTGAAGATGAGTTCGATATGGAAATTTCGGATGAGGATGCGGAGAATATTTCTACTGTGGGTAACGCAGTTAGCTATATTGAAAGCAAGCAAGGCTAATATTAAATAGTCACCTTTATATATATATTCTTTATATAAAGGTGAATTAAGTTAAATAGCAACAGAGACGTTTTTACTATTCGTATGAATAATTAAAAGCGTCTCTATTTCTTTTTGCACATTGCTATAGAAACAGGTAAACTTAAACAGATAGATGTTAAGTAAGAAAGGCAGATCAGGATGAAAGTAAATAGAAAAAGCAACCACCCTAAAAAAACAGGGTTCCCAGAGAGTGTTAAACAACAGTTTCAAAAATTTCAAAGTCATTTTGAAATCGAGTTCAATAATCCAACATTATTGTATCAAGCCTTTACCCATTCATCTTATGTGAATGAGCATCGACGTAAATTTTTCACCGATAATGAGCGTTTAGAGTTTCTAGGAGATGCCGTATTAGAATTATCTGTTTCTCAATACTTATTCCAGCAATACGAGGTTATGAGTGAGGGGCAGCTTACAAAGCTTCGAGCAGCGATTGTTTGTGAGCCTTCTTTAGTTGTGTTTGCAAACGAATTAGGATTTGGTAAGTATGTGCTCCTTGGAAAAGGAGAAGAGTTAACTGGCGGACGTGAAAGACCGGCACTTTTAGCGGACGTATTCGAAGCATTTATCGGTGCATTATATTTGGATCAAGGATTAGAGGTAGTCGTTTCCTTTTTGGAAAAGATTGTCTTCCCTAAAATCGAAGTCGGTGCTTTTTCGCATGTGATGGATTATAAAAGCCAACTACAAGAAGTCATTCAACAAAAAAACAATGGTGCACTTAGCTATGAAATTGTAGAAGAAAAGGGTCCGGCACATAACCGTACCTTTGTTTCGCGTGTTATTTTAAATACAACGGAACTTGGCGTCGGAATAGGACGTTCTAAAAAAGAAGCAGAGCAACAAGCAGCTAGACTAGCGATACTCGCAATAAAGGATCAAGAACAGGGGGAATAATCGTTGTTCCTTAAGAGATTAGAAATTATAGGATTTAAATCATTTGCAGATCGAGTTGGGATAGATTTTGTCCCAGGAGTAACTGCAGTGGTAGGTCCGAATGGTAGTGGGAAGAGTAATGTTACAGATGCAATCAGATGGGTGCTAGGTGAGCAATCTGCCAAATCACTCCGTGGAACAAAGATGGAAGATGTTATCTTTGCAGGGAGCGATTCAAGAAAGGCGTTAAACTTTGCAGAGGTTACTTTAATATTAGACAATTCTGATCGTCGTGTTCCATTAGATTTTACTGAAATAAGTGTTACGAGAAGGGTTTACCGATCAGGAGATAGTGAATATCTTCTAAACAAGCAAACGTGTAGATTGAAAGATATTATAGATTTATTTATGGATTCCGGTCTTGGAAAAGAAGCGTTCTCTATTATTTCACAGGGACGTGTTGATGAAATACTAAATAGCAGACCTGAAGATAGAAGAACGATATTTGAGGAGACCGCCGGCGTCCTTAAGTATAAACAACGTAAGAAAAAAGCAGAATTTAAGCTGATAGAAACGGATGATAACTTAAATCGAGTGCTTGATATTCTCCATGAACTAGATGGTCGAATGGAGCCACTCAAAATTCAATCATCTCTTGCTACAGATTATTTAGAGATGTCTACAGAACTAAAGGATATTGAAATAGCAGTGATTGCTCACGACTTGAATCTTTTTGTACAAGAAAGTAAAGAGCTACATAATCAGCTTCAACAAATAGAAGAGCAAAAAACGGCGCTTTTGACAAAGATTAGTAATGCAGAGTCAGATATTTTATCTATAAGAAGAACCATTAGCTCCACAGATGAAAAGCTAGACAAGGAACAGACTGAGTTACTTGAGGTAAGTTCTGAATTAGAACGTCTTGAGGGAAGAAAACTGTTGCTTGCTGAGAAAAAACAAAATGCTAGTCAGCAAATATCGCAGCTAAGAAGAGCTTTGGAAGAAGAAAAGACGAGACTTCAAGTACTTGAAAAACAGCTAGAAGAAAATATTTCTTCTAGCTCTAAAAAGAAACTGTCTTTAAAAGAACTTCGAGCAAAAAAATTACAAATCGATCATGTTCTTAGTAGGTCAGCTTCAGAGGTTGAAGAGGAAATCGAAACTTTGAAGGGCACTTACATTGATTTGTTAAATGAAGAAGCAACAATGAAAAATGAAATGAAGCATATGGAACAGCAGCTTCAATTTGAACTAGTGTCTTCTGAGAAAATTATTGAAGATTATCGGGAGATCAAAGACGAGTTAGAAAAGCTTACAAATCGAAAAAAAGAGATAGAGAAGCAGCTGGAAGCATGTCAGAAAGATTTGGCACAAAAGGTGCAGGACTTTAAAACAAAGCGAGAATCATCGGAGCATTTAGAAGCCTCTTATGAAGAACAGCAAACGTTGCTTCAAAAAGCCTATCAAATGAAGCATCAAATGCAGGCTAGAAAGGATTCTTTAACAGAGCTCGAATCCGAGTTTTCAGGGTATTTCCAGGGAGTTAAGGAAGTATTAGTTGCTCGTGATAAAAAAGAGCTCAAAGGGATTCATGGCGCAGTAGCTGAACTAATCCAAATTCCATCTAACTATATGAATGCAATTGACACAGCTATTGGCCAGCAGTCTCAGCATATTATTACTGATACTAGTCAGGATGCACGGATGGCTATTGATTGGCTGAAAAAGAAAAGAGTTGGAAGAGCTACCTTCCTTCCACTTCAGGTTATGAAGTCGCGTAAATTGAACGAGCAGACGCTGGCTCCAATCAAGGAGCATCCATCTTTTGTGAATACGGCAGATATGCTTGTCAATTACAATACAGACTATAAAATAATCATTGAAAGTTTACTAGGTAATATTATTATTGCAAAAGATTTAAAGGGCGCAAACGAAATGGCGGCACGTCTTCAATTTAGATACCGTTTCGTAACACTTGACGGTGATGTTGTAAATGCAGGAGGCTCCTTGACAGGGGGGTCTGTAAAACAACAGTCATCTGTCTTTACACGAAAAGCTGAGTTAGAGCAATTAAATGATAAGCTTGTAGAACTAGAACAATCCGTACTTCAAGCAGAAAAATCAGTTGCTCATAAAAAACAGCAAGTTCAACAGATTAAAATTGCATTAGAGGAAGCGCGTCTCTCTGGGGAAGCTTTGCGAGAAGAAGAGCATAAACTATTGTCAGAAGACAGAGAATGTGGAGCTATAATTTCTCGTTTAACCAATCGCTTGCTTGAATTTGATGAGGTTCAAACTGAAAAGAATAACCTGCATGAGAATCTAGTTCGTAAAAAAGAACAAACAGCTAAGCGTAGTGCGGAGATTAATGAATCGTTAGCTTCCATTCAAAAAACGATCGATCAACTGCAACTGTTAAAGCAGCAGTCTATGCAAGAAAAAGATAAAGTACAAAATGAACTTGGCGAACTGCTGTCCTCTATTGCTGTAGTAAATGAGCAAGTGACGCAACAAGAGAAAGAAAAGAAACAGCTGGAACAGGATATTCAATATTGTGTTCAAAAAGTTGGTACTTTAGAAAAAGAGATCAGCTGGTTTGAGAATGATGACCAAACAGGTCCATCTCCAGAACAAATTGACCAAATGATTGCCACTAACAAACAGAAAAAAGATTATTTACAGGGGCAAATAACGAAGGACAAAGAGAAAAGAATTGGACTTTCTCAAAGAGTAAACGAATCTGAAGGCCAATTAAAGATGCTACAGCAACATTTAAGTATCTTTTCTAACGACGAGCGTGCATTAGAACTAAGGTTGAGCAAGCTGGAGGTGGAAACTAATTCACTTCAAACACATCTAGAAGAGACGTATGAAATGTCCCTGGATGAAGCAAAGCGAGACTATCCTTTTGACATGGATGAGGAGCTTGCTCGCAAAAAAGTAAAACTATTAAAACGTTCTATAGAAGAGCTTGGACCTATTAACTTAGGGTCTATACAGGAATACGAGCAAGTCAGCGAACGTCACTCGTTCTTAACAGAACAAAGAGAGGATTTGCTTTCTGCTCAAGATACATTGCATGAGGTTATTAAAGAGATGGACGAAGAAATGACTATACGCTTTGAATCTACGTTTAATGACATTCAAAGAAACTTTAAGGTAGTGTTTAGACAGTTATTTGGTGGCGGACAGGCAGACTTAATTTTAACTGATCCTACCTCCATGTTGGATACGGGGATAGATATAGTGGCACAGCCTCCAGGCAAAAAGCTACAGAATCTTTCTTTATTGTCGGGTGGAGAACGAGCACTAACTGCTATTGCCTTGTTATTTTCAATTCTACATACTCGTCCTGTACCTTTTTGTATCCTGGATGAAGTGGAAGCTGCTTTAGACGAGGCAAACGTTACGCGTTATAGCGACTATTTAAAGAAATTTAGTCATGATACGCAGTTTATCGTCATTACCCACCGTAAGGGTACGATGGAGGGGGCAGATGTACTGTATGGTATCACTATGCAGGAATCTGGGATTTCCAAGCTTGTATCTGTAAAATTAGAAGAAGAATTAGTCACTTAAACAGGAGGTTCTACTGTGAGCTTTTTTAAAAAAATGAAAGAAAAAATGTTGGGCTCTACACCAGAGGCTGAAGAAACAGTTTCGATTACCAATAAATTTAAAGAAGGACTATCGAAAACACGCAATCAATTTACTTCTAAAGTAAATGATTTAGTAGCAAAATATCGTAAGGTAGATGAGGATTTCTTTGAGGAACTTGAAGAAATTTTGCTTCAAGCAGATGTTGGATTTGAAACCGTAGTGGAGTTAATGGACAAATTGCGTTTTGAGGTTCAGCGTAAAAATATTAAAGATACTGCCGGAATCCAATCTGTTATTTCTGAAAAACTTGTTGAGATATATGAGGCTGGTGATGAGGATCTAACAGAGCTTCACATCGAAGAAGAAGGACTAACAGTTATCTTATTTGTCGGTGTTAATGGAGTTGGTAAAACAACTACTATCGGTAAACTTGCACATCGTCTAAATGGAGAAGGAAAAAAAGTAATGCTTGCTGCTGGGGACACTTTCCGAGCAGGTGCTATTGATCAACTTCAAGTGTGGGGCGATCGTGTAGGTGCAGAGGTTATAAAACAGGCAGAAGGTTCGGATCCGGCTGCTGTTATGTATGATGCTATTCGTGCTGCCAAAAACAGAAAAGCTGATGTGCTTATTTGTGATACAGCAGGTCGTTTGCAAAATAAAGTAAACCTGATGAATGAGTTGGAAAAAATTCACCGAGTTATTACTAGAGAAGTGCCTAATGCTCCGCATGAAGTATTGTTAGCATTAGACGCCACTACAGGACAAAATGCGCTTGTTCAGGCACAGACATTTAAAGAAGTGACCAATGTTACTGGAATTGTGTTAACAAAGCTTGACGGTACTGCAAAAGGCGGTATAGTCCTTGCTATCCGCAATAAGCTACATATACCAGTTAAATTTGTTGGTCTCGGAGAGCAAATGGATGACCTACAGCCATTTGATGCAGAAAAATATGTTTATGGATTATTTGCTGAAGGGTTAGAACTAGAAGAAACATCAGAAGACAAGTAATTTTACTTGACAGTTAAAGCTAGTCTTTATAAACTATTAGATGAACCATTCATGGTAAGGAGAGATGGGAATGATTGAAAAAACGACTCGTATGAATTTTCTCTTCGATTTTTACCAGGCTTTATTGACAGATAAACAACGAAGCTATATGCAGCTTTATTATTTAGATGATTTATCACTCGGCGAAATTGCAGAGGAATATAATATATCCAGACAGGCTGTTTATGACAATATACGTCGCACTGAAATGATGCTGGAAGAGTATGAAGAAAAGTTAAATCTTTTTTCCAAATTCGAAAAGAGACAAGAAACGACTAAACAGCTTATGCAAATAGCAAATGAACAATCATCAGAAGAACTGACTCAACTCATTGAGCAATTAAAAGAATGGGATTAGGAGGCGAGCTTGCATGGCATTTGAAGGTTTAGCTGAGCGTCTCCAAGGGACGATTCAGAAAATCAAAGGTAAAGGCAAAATTTCTGAGGCTGATGTTAAAGAAATGATGCGTGAAGTTCGTTATGCACTACTGGAAGCAGACGTTAACTTAAAAGTGGTAAAAGAATTTGTTAAAAACGTCTCTGAACGGGCTGTTGGGCAAGAAGTGATGAAAAGCTTAACTCCAGGTCAGCAGGTCATTAAAATCGTAAAAGATGAATTGACCCAGCTAATGGGAGGCGAGCAGAGCCAGATCGCATTCTCTTCAAGACCCCCTACTGTTATTATGATGGTCGGATTACAGGGTGCTGGTAAAACCACCACTACTGGTAAACTTGCAAATGTACTTCGAAAAAAGTATAACAAGAAGCCTTTGTTAATTGCTGCGGATATTTATCGTCCGGCAGCAGTGAAACAGCTTGAAACGATTGGAAAACAACTCTCCTTACCAGTATTCCAAATGGGTACGGACATTTCTCCTGTGGAAATAGTGAAGCAGGGTCTTGAGCATGCAAAGGAAGAACATTATGATGTAGTGATTGTCGATACAGCAGGGCGTTTACACATTGATGAAACTTTGATGCAAGAGCTTAAAGATATTCGTGCATTAAAAGAGCCTGACGAAGTGTTCTTGGTTGTAGATGCAATGACAGGGCAGGATGCGGTCAATGTAGCTAACAATTTTAATGACTCTATTGGTATAACAGGGGTCGTACTTACGAAATTAGATGGTGATACACGCGGTGGGGCAGCCCTTTCCATCCGTTCCATTACTCAAAAACCTATTAAATTTGTAGGTATGGGTGAAAAAATGGATGCTTTAGAGACTTTCCATCCAGAACGCATGGCATCCCGTATTTTAGGCATGGGAGACATGATGTCCTTAATCGAAAAGGCTCAAGCTAATGTTGACGAAGAAAAAGCGAAGGAACTGGAAGAAAAGTTCCGTACGCAATCTTTTACGTTCGATGATTTCCTGGAGCAGCTAAGCCAAGTGAAGCAAATGGGACCTCTTGACGAGATTTTAAAAATGCTTCCAGGAGCAAATAAAATTAAGGGATTGGAAAATGCGAAAGTTGATGAGAAGCAAATGGATCGTGTCGAAGCCATTATTTATTCAATGACTACGCAGGAGAAAACTAACCCTGAAATTATTAACGGAGCTCGAAAAAAGAGAATTGCTAAAGGATCAGGAACATCTATTCAAGACATTAATAGACTTCTAAAGCAATTTGAAGAGATGAAAAAGATGATGAAGCAAATGACAAATATGCAACAAAAAGGAAAGAAAAAGATGAAAATGCCAGGATTTGATTCTCTTTTTAAGTAATTTTCCTTAAAAAAATAAGGTGTTAAGAAAAAACACTTTACAAACATTTAAAACCTTGATAATATACTATCTTGTGTGAAACTATTCGGAGGTGCAATAAAAATGGCAGTTAAAATTCGTTTAAAACGTATGGGAGCTAAAAAATCTCCTTTCTATCGTATTGTAGTAGCAGACTCTCGCTCACCACGTGACGGTCGTCAAATTGAAACAGTAGGTACTTACAACCCACTTACTAAACCAGCAGAAGTTAAAATTAACGAAGAATTAGCGTTAAAATGGCTTCAAGATGGTGCGAAACCATCTGATACAGTACGTAACTTGTTCTCTGAACAAGGAATCATGGAAAAATTCCATAACGCAAAACTCGGCAAATAATCGGAGGGGACATTGTGAAGCAGCTGATCGAAGCAATCGTTAAACCATTAGTTGATTATCCAGACAAAGTTCAGGTGGTAAAGGACGAAAGTGCAAACCGTATAGTTTACAAACTTTCTGTTCATCCTGAAGATATGGGAAAAGTAATTGGCAAACAAGGCCGAGTAGCTAAATCTATTCGTACAATTGTTTACTCAGCAGCAGGCAGTCACCAAAAGAAAACATATGTCGATATATTAGATTAACTTCACTTGTGAAGCTAATACCTCAGGGAAGAAATTCTAAAGAGGTAAATGTAATATGAGAAGAGGGAGAACACTTTGTTCTTCCTTTTTTGATAGGAGGAATTTATTCAATGGAATGGTACAATGTTGGAAAAATCGTCAATACCCACGGAATTTGGGGAGAGGTTCGTGTCATTTCTACTACTGACTTTCCAGATGAGCGTTATCAGGTAGGAAATGAGCTTGGTCTTTTTAAAAAAGATGGATCTAAACCAATCATCGTTAAAATTACAAGCTACCGTAAGCATAAAAATTTTGATTTATTAACTTTTGACGGTTATACCTTACTGAAAGATGTAGAAGGCTTTCGTGATGCAACGTTAAAAGTATCTGAGAAGTATCTAACAGAGTTAGAAGAAAATGAATACTACTATCATGAAATTATTGGCTGTACGATTGTTTCTACCGAGGGTGAGACAATTGGAACCGTTACTGAAATACTTCAAACTGGAGCAAATGACGTATGGACTGTGCAGCCGGTCAAAGGGAAGACACACTATATTCCATATATTGAGGATGTAGTGAAAAAAATAGATGTGAATAAAAAAGAAATCACTATTGAGGTACTGGAAGGTTTATTGTCATGATGAAAATTCATATTCTTTCGCTTTTTCCAGAGATGTTCACGGGAGTGTTCAACTCATCTATTTTGAAAAAAGCGCAGGATAAAAATGAGGTATCGATTGATGTAGTAAACTTCCGAGACTATTCTGGTAACAAGCATCATCAGGTTGATGATTATCCCTATGGTGGTGGGGCAGGGATGGTATTAAAGCCAGAACCTATTTTTAACGCCATTGAGGCTCTTCCTCCAAGCTCTAGTGGGAACAGACGGATTATATTGCTCTGCCCCCAAGGAGAACGCTTTAATCAGCAAAAAGCAGAGGAATTAGCGAAGGAAGAGGAGCTTGTTTTTATCTGTGGTCATTACGAGGGCTACGATGAGCGAATTAGGGAGCATTTAGTTACAGACGAAATTTCAATTGGAGATTTTGTTTTAACCGGTGGAGAATTAGCTGCTATGACTGTAGTAGATAGTGTTGTGAGATTACTCCCCAATGTTCTTGGCAAGGCTGCTTCCCATGAGCAAGATTCTTTTTCTACGGGCTTGCTAGAGCATCCACATTATACTCGACCAGTAGAATATCGCGGCTACAAGGTTCCAGATGTGTTGCTGTCTGGAAACCATGCAGCTATCGACCAATGGAGAAGAGAGCAGTCTCTAAAACGAACGTTCGAAAGAAGGAAAGACCTTCTAGAAAATGCAGAACTAACAGATACTGAAAAAAGAATGCTTCAATTAAAAGAGTTATAATTTATAATTGCATATAGCCAGTCAATATGATATATTTTACTATGTACTTTTATGTGAAGTACTGATTTTGGGTGTTCCGCTGCAACAGCTATGTGTGTAAGAGCATTCTATATAAGGAGAGAAAATGATGCAAAACATTATTTCAGAAATCACAAAAGATCAATTACGTACAGATCTTCCTACATTCCGCCCAGGTGACACAGTTCGTGTACACGTTAAGGTTGTTGAGGGAACTCGCGAACGTATCCAAATGTACGAAGGTGTTGTAATTAAACGTCGTGGAGGCGGAATTAGCGAAACTTTTACAGTTCGTAAAATCTCTTCCGGTGTTGGTGTAGAACGTACTTTCCCAGTACACACACCAAAAATTGCTAACCTAGAAGTTATTCGTCGTGGTAAAGTTCGTCGTGCTAAATTGTACTACCTACGTGAACTACGCGGTAAAGCTGCTCGTATTAAAGAGCGTCGCTAATAGTGTAAGTAAGGCAAAGTTGCCTGATGTGAATGTTGCAGGAAAAAGTGATCTCACTTTTGCTGCAACATTTTTTTCTTTGTGGATAATTATTGTATTTAAGAGAAGTATATAGATTATCTATTTTTAAAGTAGTTGTTAAGATAACCCGTCAGTGTTTTCGAAGTGAGGTAACTAGCAGAACGTATCGGCCAAGAGTAGCAATTAAATACATATACTAATTGGGAAGCGTATAGAAAGTGATCCTTGAGATTGATTGGGTTTTTTATAAGATTATGAAATTGGGATTGGGTACAGTTTTTCGGCTTTATTTTATGCGAGTAAATTTATAAGCAATTTATCGATGCATCAAAGATGTTCCTATTTTTTGATTGGAGCCCAGACGGCGACTCCTGCGGGATGGCTGATCGCTCACCCGGAGGAAAGCGTCCGGCTGGGGCGAAAATCAATTCTACTCTCTGATTTAAGATTTCTTTGCATCATAAATCAACCCTACCCTTAAACATAGCCTTTTTATAAAAGGATTTATGAAATCATCTCCAATGATCATTTTATTTTAGATATTTTCTCTATATATACTGAATTTAGACGATTTTATTTTGCCACTCTTACATTTTCCTTGTACAATATAAGAGTATATAAAGGGGGCAAGTGAATGGGACAAGCACAAAAAGAAAAGAATGAGTTATGGGAATGGTCGAAAGCTTTATTAATAGCTTTTGGACTTGCAGCATTAATTCGACTCTTTTTATTTACCCCTATAATTGTGGACGGAGAATCTATGATGCCGACCTTAGAAAATGGGGATAGTATGTTAGTGAATAAAATTGGTTACGTGGTCGGTGAACCAAAACGATTTGATATCGTAGTTTTTCATGCTCCTGAGCAGAAAAACTATATAAAACGTGTAATAGGGCTTCCTGGCGATCATGTCGAGTATAAAAACGACCAGCTCTACATTAACGGAAAAGAAGTTGCTGAGCCTTACTTAGAACAAAAAAAGAGCGAGTTAACAGAAGGAACATTAACTGGGGACTTTACGCTTGAAAGTATCACTGGAGACAAAAAAATCCCAGAAGGATATGTTTTCGTTATGGGAGACAACCGCTTATACAGTAAAGACAGCCGAATGATCGGTTTAATTGAAATCGATGAAATTATAGGGAAAACAAATTTAGTATTTTGGCCAATTGGTGAGGCTGGTTTTGTAAAATAACCAAAGTAGTGCGTAAGAAGGTGATTCTTCTTCCCGGCTATTAGAAAATAGCTAGTGCTTTAAGAAGGAGGTGCAATATGACAATACAATGGTTTCCAGGTCATATGGCCAAAGCAAGAAGAGAAGTTACCGAGAATCTAAAGCTTGTAGACATTATTTTTGAACTGATAGATGCACGTTTACCATTGTCTTCAAGAAATCCTATGTTAGACGAGGTAGTCCATCAAAAAACGAGACTACTTATTCTAAACAAAGTGGATATGGCTGATGATATGCAAACCAAAAAATGGATAGCTTATTTCGAGTCAAAAGGGCACCCTACTGTTGCAATAAACTCTTTGGAAGGGAAAGGACTCCAAGCGGTTTTTAAAGCCTCTAAAGAGCTTTTAAAGCCTAAATGGGACCGTATGAAAGAACGTGGGATTAAACCTAGACCAATTAGAGCTATGATTGTAGGCATTCCGAATGTTGGAAAATCTACTTTAATTAATCGCTTTGCCAAAAAGAATATTGCTAAAACCGGAAACACTCCAGGTGTAACCAAAAGACAGCAATGGATTAAAGTAGAAAAGGAAATAGAGCTATTAGATACGCCGGGTATTTTATGGCCTAGATTTGAAGACCAAATAATAGGCTATAAACTTGCTTTAACTGGCGCCATTAAGGATGCTGTTATCAACATGGAAGACTTAGCAGTATATGGGCTACGTTTTTTAGAAGAACATTATCCAAAGAGAATGGAAGAGCGATATAATATTACAAAAATCAGTGAGGATTTAGTAGACACTTTTGATCATATTGGTAAACTCAGAAGATGCTTTGCATCCGGCGGTGAAATTGACTATGATCAAGTGGCTGAGCTAATTGTTCGTGATATAAGAAATCAGCAATTAGGTAAGCTGACCTTCGATTTTGTAGATGAATATGAGTGAAAAAATTCCCTTTTTACCTTCTGGTAAAGAGGGTTTTCTCGATTTATAATATTTTTAACCGATACATACAGAAAGCAAAAGAAAGCTGAAGTGATTTTAATGTTACGTTTACAAGAAATAAAAGAAAAATTAATAGTTGCAGATGGCACAGAAGACTGGTTTAAAGAACTTGAAGAAGATCAACGGGCTGGAGCAAAGAAATTATTGGAAAGCTGGAAGAGAAAACAACAAGTCCAAAAACTAGAAAAAGAAGCTCATATTGAGAAGGTAATGTTTGATAAAAATTTTGTTGTTAATCGAAGTGGACTAATAGCGGGCGTAGATGAGGCCGGAAGGGGGCCGCTAGCAGGTCCAGTTGTAACTGCCGCGGTTATTTTAAGAGAAGATACAAATAACTTAATAGGATTAAATGACTCTAAACAAATATCCAGAGCAAAAAGAAATGAATTAGCTATGAAAATAAAAGAGAATGCTATTAGTTACTTCATACATTTTCAATCAGTTGAAAAAATTGATACGCTAAATATATATGAAGCAACAAAACAATCGATGTCAGAAGCTGTGCTTAGCTTAAAAATCCAACCGAGTGTTGTATTGGTAGATGCTATGAAACTACCAATAGATATAGAAAATCACTCCCTTATTAAAGGAGATGCTAAAAGTTTAGCAATTGCAGCTGCTTCTATTTTGGCAAAAACAGCAAGAGATGAATATATGGATAAACTTCACGAGGAGTATCCTGTCTATCTTTTCAATAAACACGCAGGCTATGGTACAAAGGAGCATATAGCAATGATTATGCAGCATGGTCCAAGTGAGCATCATCGAAAAACTTTTGAACCGATTAAATCTATATTAAAAAGCGAGGTGAAAGTATGAGTGGACCTTCTTTTTCGTCCATCCAATTGAACGCACCAAATGTTATTTCATCGAAGGTATCAGTTCCTATGAAAGAAGGACAAGTCATACATGGAACAATTAAAAACCTATTCCCAAATCAAACAGCAGAAATTCAAATAGGGAACCAAAAGATAATCGCAAAACTTGAAACGCCTTTAAAAACTGGGGATGCTCATTTCTTTCAAGTAACAAAGGCAGCACCTGAAATTCAGCTCAAAGTTGTGACTGGTCCCTTAAGTGGAGGAAATTCACTTGCCCATCAGTCTCAGCAATTGCTCCAGGCAATGAATTTAAGTAAATCAAGTGAGATGCAGGCAATCATTCAATTTTTTATAAAAGAACAATTACCTATCTCTAAGGAAATACTTATACAGGCTGAACAGCTGATTAAGAATTTACCTCCTAATGCCACCTTAAAAGGAGGACTAGAAGCAATTCAAAAAATGATAGAGTTAAAAATTCCAATGACGTCTAAAATGTTTGATACTTTATTGAGTGGTAAAACTACTACTGGTTTTCCTTCACTTATAACTAATTTGAAAACTGCATTACAGCAGGAACAACAACTTTCTCCATCACAAAAAGAAGCTATTGTCCAAAACCTACAGAAGATAGGGGAACCTTTTCATCTTCCTGTAGCAGGTGCTCTATTAGGTAAACAATTACAAACTCTTCTAAATACACAGCTTCCATCTGCTGTTCGTTTACCTATATTACAACAGCTTATAAACGCTTCTATCTTACCTTCTGAGGCGACATTGAATAATCCAGTGCCAATTTCAAATAACCCAGCATTAAAACAAACGGCAGGAGAAATCATTAGCAAATTAATGCAGCCAAATATAGAAAATAAACTGGTTGTTGAGCAGTTGCGAAGCTGGATTCAAAATCAGCCTTTGCTATCATCATCTCAAAAGGAACAAGTGTTAATGAATATTAAAGAAGGAGAAGCAAAACCTAATCTAGTAGCTCATTCATTAGTTAAGGTCTTCTCTGAGCAAAGCCAGCAAGCAGTTTTTAAAATTGACTCAAACGGTCTTACACCAAAAGATCATTTAGTGTCTATATTGGGAAAAGGAATGACTATTGATTCCATTAATCAAACTTTAGAGCAATTAACCAATCTTAATAAGGACTCTCCTCTTATCCAGTTTAGAAATCAAGCAGAGCAAACAGTACTGAGTCAACTAGATGGTAAAGCCTTTGAAATGGCAATGAAAGAAACTCTAAAAATGCTTGGATTTAGCTATGAAGGAAGTTTAGCGAGTGGGAAAGATGAAGTGCGTCAACTGGCAAGCCATCTGAAACCGCAACTTGTAGAACTACTACAAATGCCTAATATATCGGCTATTGTTAGAGATGGAGCCGAATCGATTGTTAGTCGGATGAATGGTTTGCAGCTCCTATCGGGAGAAAATGGTCCTCAACATCAATTATTAATGCAAGTTCCTTTAGAATTTTTAGGTAAACGAATGGATGCAACTCTTGAATGGAATGGGAGAATGAAGGAAGATGGGAAAATAGACTCGGATTTTGCTCGAATAATGTTTTACCTTCAATTAGATTCACTTAAAGAAACTGTAGTAGATATGCAAGTCCAAAATAAAATAGTGACGATTAACCTCTTTAATGATGATCAGACGATTGAAACGATAGCTAACAAACTTAAGCCTACATTAAAGGAGGGATTGGCAACTGCTGGTTATCAATTGTCTGGGATTTTTATAAAAACCTTTGCACAACAAAAAATGTCGAGCTTATGGCCAAATAACTCATCTTCCTCCAAAGAGCAAGGAGTGGATATTAGGATATGACAGAAGGAAAGTTTAAAAGGAAAGAAGCTATTGCCTTAACATATAAGCCTGGTCAATCGGATGCTCCTACTGTAGTAGCTAAGGGGAAAGGGAAAATAGCAGAAAATATATTAGAGAAGGCATTGGAGCATTCTGTACCTATACAAGAGGATGCTAGTCTAGTAGAACTGCTAGGAAAACTAGATATTAACCAATCCATACCCGAAGAACTTTATCAGGCGGTTGCAGAGGTTTTTGCATTTGTGTATAGGGTAGATAAAGAAAGAGGAGAGAAGTAATATTTTGTCCTTTTTATCACAGAATAGATTATGCAAGAGAAAGTTCTATAAAAGATTTAGAAGCTACGGATAGAAAATAATCTTTTTTGTAAATCGGTGTCGTATAAGCTTATTTTGAACAAATATTTTAGCAAAATAGGAAGTGCATTGTCGATTTCTAAAGATTGAATATTCTATGTTTTTTGTAGTTATAATACTTTTATGGACAATTTGTGACAGCTTTATTACAATGATAAAGGTAGCAAATAGTGACATAAGTTTGAGGGAGGATGTATAAATGAATATCCATGAATATCAAGGTAAACAGCTCCTTAGACAATATGGCGTAGCAGTTTCTAACGGAATCGTTGCTTTTTCACCAGAAGAAGCAGTGGAGGCCGCTAAGGAATTAGGTTCTGACGTTATTGTTGTTAAAGCCCAAATTCACGCAGGTGGACGCGGTAAAGCTGGTGGGGTAAAAATTGCAAAGAATTTAGACGAAGTACGTGAATATGCAAAAGAGCTTTTAGGTAAAGTTTTAGTAACTCACCAAACAGGACCAGAAGGTAAAGAGATCAAGCGTCTACTTATCGAAGAAGGTAGTAAAATTAAAAAAGAATATTATGTAGGTTTAGTTTTAGACCGCTCAACATCTCGTGTAACATTAATGGGCTCTGAAGAAGGCGGTATGGACATTGAGGAAGTAGCAGCAAATTCTCCAGAAAAATTATTCTATGAGGAAATTGATCCTGTAGTAGGATTAACTGGTTTCCAAGCTCGTAGAATGGCTTTCAATATGAACATTCCGGCTAAACTTGTAAATAAAGCAGCTAAATTTATGCTTGGTCTTTACCAAGTTTACAATGAAAAAGATGCTTCTATCGTTGAAATCAATCCATTAGTAGTAACTGAGGATGACAATGTATTAGCATTAGACGCTAAGTTTAACTTTGACAGTAATGCTTTATACAAACACAAGGACATCTTAGAGTTACGTGACTATGATGAAGAAGATCCAAAAGAAATCGAAGCATCTAAATATGACCTAAGTTATATTTCACTAGATGGAAACATCGGATGTATGGTTAATGGAGCAGGTCTAGCTATGGCAACAATGGATACAATTAGCTACTACGGCGGCTCACCCGCTAACTTCCTGGACGTTGGGGGCGGTGCTACAGCTGAAAAGGTTACAGAAGCATTCAAAATTATCTTAGCTGACAAAAATGTAAAAGGTATTTTTGTTAATATCTTTGGTGGTATTATGAAATGTGACGTAATTGCAGAAGGTGTTATCATTGCTGCAAAAGAAGTTGGACTTCAAGTGCCATTAGTTGTTCGCTTAGAGGGTACAAACGTAGATTTAGGTAAGAAATTATTAAATGAATCAGGCATCAATATTGTTGCAGCAGATTCAATGGCAGACGGTGCTCAAAAAATCGTTAATCTTGTAGGATAAGAAAGGCAGGGACATAAAATGAGCGTATATATTAATAAAGATACTAAAGTAATTGTTCAAGGAATTACGGGCTCAACTGCTCTTTTCCATACAAAACAAATGCTAGAATACGGCACTAAAATCGTTGCTGGGGTTACTCCTGGTAAGGGTGGAACAGAAGTAGAAGGCGTACCTGTATTCAATACAGTAGCGGATGCTGTTAAAGATACAGGAGCTAATGTATCTGTAATCTACGTACCTGCTCCATTTGCTGCTGATGCAATCATGGAAGCTGTTGACGCTGAGCTAGATATGGCTATTTGTATTACTGAACATATTCCTGTATTGGATATGGTAAAAGTTAAGCGCTATATGGAAGGCAAGAAAACACGTTTAGTGGGACCAAACTGCCCAGGTGTTATTACAGCTGATGAGTGTAAAATCGGGATCATGCCTGGATATATCCATACAAAAGGACATGTAGGCGTAGTTTCACGTTCTGGTACGTTAACATATGAGGCGGTTCATCAATTGACTCAAGCAGGCATCGGTCAAACGACTGCTGTAGGTATTGGTGGAGACCCTGTAAATGGTACAAACTTTATCGACGTGTTAAAAGAATTTAACGAAGATGAAGATACTTATGCTGTAGTAATGATCGGAGAAATCGGTGGTACTGCTGAAGAAGAGGCTGCTGAATGGATCAAAGCTAACATGAAGAAACCAGTAGTAGGATTTATTGGTGGACAAACTGCACCTCCTGGAAAACGTATGGGTCACGCTGGAGCAATTATCTCTGGTGGCCAAGGTACGGCAGAAGGTAAAATTCAAGCAATGGAAGCTGCTGGTATGAAAGTGGCTGCTACTCCATCTGTAATTGGCGAAACGTTAATCGAAGCTATTAAAGAAGCAGGAATTTACGACGCTTGTAAAACACATTAATTAAAAAAGTGCGGCTCATCGAATGATGGGTCGTACTTTTTATAAACTAATAATTACCCATTTACCTGTTAGAGCATACATATGCTCATACTTTTCGTATAAAAAAATTCATAAAAGGGGTTAATTGATGATAGAACAAACTTTCCAAAGAAGATTACTCGCTCTACATTATGTATTTCCTGTACCTCTCCCTAAAGTAATTCCACTTCTAAAAATAGATCCCGACTTATCCCAACTAGAAAACATTCAACCATCCCTTCTTGCTAAATTGTGTAATATCCCCATTGAAAGAGCTATTCACTTGAAAAATATGTATAAAGAGTTAGTTTATCACCCTCTTCTTGAAACCTATGAGAATCATAATATTCTCCCAATCGCTTATAATGATAATTATTACCCAGAAAGTCTTTTGAAATTATATGATCCTCCAGTGATTTTATATACTAAAGGAGATGTAAGCTTACTAGCTAACATTAAAAAGATTGCTATAATTGGTTCTAGAAAGGCAACTTCCTATTCAGAAAAAAGTATAGAAAAAATACTACCCCCTCTAATTCAACAAAATTATGTTATTGTAAGTGGTCTCGCGAGAGGTGCGGACACGCTGGCCCATAGAAAAACAATAGAAATGGGCGGAAAAACTATTGGGGTATTAGGTACAGGTTTTTCTAATATTTATCCAAAAGAAAATGAGGATTTAGCGAACTTTATGTCGAAGAGTCACCTACTAGTAACTGAATACCCTCCCTATATTACTCCAAAAAAGTGGAATTTCCCCATGAGAAACCGGATTATTAGTGGTTTGTCGTTAGGTGTCGTTATTACAGAGGCACATAAGAAGAGTGGTACAGTTTCTACAATGGAGCATGCCTTAGAAAATGGAAAAGAAATTTTCGCAGTTCCAGGATCTATTCATTCAGACCTATCAGAAGGCCCACATCACTTGATACTAGAAGGGGCAAAGCCTATTTGGGATGGCCACCAAATTCTCGAGGAAATGAGATAAAAAGTATAAAATTTTAAATTTAGAATTGAAAAGTCTTGCAATTACTAAGAAACTGTTATACATTTTGCAACAGGTATTTGTTTTGCAGATTGAAGCGAGTTACCTTCTATAAGGAGGCACATCTATGTCGGATTATTTAGTTATAGTAGAATCGCCAGCGAAGGCAAAAACGATTGAGCGATATTTAGGAAAGAAATATAAAGTAAAAGCATCGATAGGACATGTTATAGATTTACCAAAAAGTCAAATGGGTGTCGATGTAGAAAATAATTACGAGCCAAAATATATTACAATACGTGGTAAAGGGCCAGTCCTACAGGATTTAAAAAATGCGGCCAAAAAAGCAAAGAAAGTTTATCTCGCGGCTGACCCCGACAGAGAAGGGGAAGCAATCGCCTGGCATCTAGCAAAATCTCTAAACGTAGATTTAGAGTCAGACTGTCGTGTTGTATTTAACGAAATAACAAAAGATGCTATACTAGAATCATTTAAGCATCCTAGACCGCTTGATAAGGATTTAGTAGATGCCCAACAGGCAAGACGAGTTCTAGACCGTCTAGTAGGATATAATATCAGTCCTATTCTATGGAAGAAAGTTAAAAAAGGTCTTTCAGCAGGTCGTGTACAATCCGTTGCTCTGCGACTAATAATTGATCGTGAACGAGAAATCGAAAAATTTATCCCAGAGGAATATTGGTCTATCGAGGGTAAATTTGAAAAAGGTAAAAAAGCATTCGAAGCTCTTTACTTTGGCAAAGAAAAAGAAAAAGCAAAGCTTACCAATGAAGATGAGGTTAAGGCTGTATTAAATCTCATGAAAGGCAAAAATTTTGACGTTACTAATGTTACTAAAAAAGAAAGAAAGCGTAATCCTGCGCCTTCATTCACTACCTCCTCACTACAGCAAGAGGCAGCTAGAAAATTAAACTTTAGAGCTAGAAAAACAATGATGCTTGCTCAACAGCTTTACGAAGGAATTGACCTTGGTAAAAAAGAAGGTACTGTTGGTCTTATAACTTATATGCGTACGGATTCTACTAGAATTTCGGATACAGCTAAGGCAGACGCTGCTGAATTTATAAAAAGTGAATATGGATCAGAGTTTCTTTCGACTAAGAAAGCGGAGAAGCAAGATAAAAAAGCCCAAGATGCGCATGAAGCTGTTCGACCTACAAACGTACTAAGAACACCTGATTCGTTAAAGGCAATATTATCTCGAGATCTTTTCCGTTTATATAAACTTATATGGGAAAGATTCGTTGCAAGTCAAATGGCTCCAGCCACTTTGGATACAGTTGCAGTAGATTTGAAAAATGGAGAAGTCATTTTTAGAGCTAACGGTTCTCAAGTGAAATTTGCTGGTTTTATGAAGGTCTACGTAGAAGGCTCAGATGACCAAACAGACGACAAAGATAAATTGTTGCCTGTTATGGAAGTTGGAGATAAAGTAAGTGCTACAGAGATCGAGCCTAAGCAGCATTTCACTCAACCACCACCAAGATACTCCGAAGCGCGACTTGTTAAAACCTTAGAGGAACTAGGCATAGGTAGACCATCTACATATGCTCCAACTTTAGATACAATACAAAAAAGAGGCTATGTAGCTCTAGAAACGAAGAGATTTGTTCCAACAGAGTTAGGTACTATTATTCATCAGCTTGTATCAGAGTTCTTTCCGAAAATCGTAGATATTGAGTTTACTGCTCAAATGGAACGAGATTTGGATAGTGTAGAAGAAGGTCAAGTTGAATGGAAGAAAATTATTGATGCATTTTATGTTGAGTTTGAAAAACACTTGGAACACGCAGAAGCTGAAATGGAAAAAATCGTTATAAAAGATGAGCCTACTGGTGAGGATTGTGAAGAATGTAGTTCTCCAATGGTATACAAGCTAGGGCGCTATGGAAAATTCATGGCTTGTAGTAATTTCCCGGACTGTAGAAATACAAAAGCAATTGTTAAAGAAATTGGTGTGAAATGTCCATCATGTGAGGAAGGGCAAATTGTTGAGCGTAAAAGTAAAACAAAACGCTTATTCTATGGCTGCAATCAGTATCCTACATGTGAGTTTCTTTCTTGGGATAAGCCAATTAGTAGACAGTGTCCAAAATGTAATGAAATGCTAGTAGAGAAGAAGTTGAAAAAAGGAATACAAATACAATGTGTTGCGTGTGATTATAAGGAAGATCCGCAAAGCTAGAAAGAAGGATACGACATGACTGAAATAGTAAACGTTATTGGAGCAGGTTTAGCCGGAAGTGAGGCTGCTTGGCAAATAGCTAGCAGAGGAGTTAAAGTACGTCTCTTTGAAATGCGACCTGTCAAACAGACTCCAGCTCACCATACAGATAAATTTGCTGAGCTTGTTTGCTCAAACTCTCTTAGAGCAAATAACTTAACCAATGCTGTTGGGGTTATTAAAGAGGAAATGCGTATGTTGGATTCTCTGATCATCTCCTCAGCGGACAATAGTAGTGTTCCTGCAGGCGGTGCACTTGCCGTAGACAGACATGATTTTGCGGGTAGAGTTACTGATTCTATTAGAAGCCATCCATTAATTGAGATTGTAAATGAAGAAGTAACCGAAATACCGGAGGGCATTACGGTGATCGCTACAGGTCCTTTAACATCCCCGGCCCTAGCAGAGAAGGTAAAAGTGGTTACAGGTCAGGATTACCTTTATTTCTATGATGCAGCTGCACCAATTGTAGAAAAAGATAGTATTGATATGGATAAGGTATACTTAAAATCTCGCTATGATAAAGGGGAAGCAGCCTATTTGAACTGTCCTATGACGGAGGAAGAGTTTAATCGCTTCTACGATGCTCTTATTGAGGCAGAGGTTGTACCTTTGAAGGAATTTGAAAAGGAAATTTATTTCGAGGGCTGTATGCCAGTAGAGGTCATGGCTGCAAGAGGTAGAAAGACATTGCTATTTGGTCCTATGAAGCCGGTAGGCCTAGAAGATCCTAAGACAGGCAAAAGACCATATGCTGTAGTCCAACTAAGACAAGATGATGCTGCAGGCACTCTTTATAATATCGTAGGGTTTCAAACACATCTAAAATGGGGTCCACAAAAAGAAGTACTAAAGCTAATTCCTGGCTTAGAAAATGTAGAAATCGTAAGATATGGAGTAATGCATCGCAATACGTTCATTAATTCGCCATATGTTTTAAAGCCAACCTATCAGCTAAAAGCTAATGAACAAATCTTTTTTGCTGGTCAAATGACAGGTGTTGAAGGCTATGTGGAATCAGCTGGAAGTGGGTTATTAGCTGGCATAAACGCTGCAAAATTGGCAAAAGGTGAAGAACTAGTTGTATTCCCAGCCGAGACGGCTCTAGGGAGCATGGCCCGTTATATAACAGAAGCCAACCCGAAAAATTTCCAGCCAATGAATATTAACTTTGGTTTGTTCCCAGAGCTACAACCTAAAGTAAGAGATAAGAAAGTACGCACAGAGCAGATGGCTAATCGAGCACTAACAACGATTCAAAATTTTATGAAAAGTACATCGATATAATTGCTAAAAGCCTCTAAAAAGTTGTATACTTTTAGAGGCTTTTACAATAGATGAATTGGAGTGGTTACTTGTGATTGGTAAAGAGGAACTTCATTCTTTTATTGCACATATACAATTAGAAAAAAATTATTCTAATCTAACAGTTCGAGAGTACGAAAAAGATATTATTCAATTTTTAAAGTTTATAGAGGCGGAGGGTGTCCAAGAATTAAATGACGTTGAATATATTCATGCTCGGTTGTATATTACTAAGTTGTATGATGAAAATTTAGCAAGAACGTCTATTTCTAGGAAAATCTCGTCAATCCGATCTTATTACAAATTTTTAAACAAGGAATATAGTATTCGAGACGATGCTTTTCAATCTTTGTATCATCCGAAAAAAGAAACGAGATTACCACAATTTTTCTATGAAGAGGAAATGGAAAAGTTATTCGAGAAAAATAAAGGGACAGATCTATTGTCTGTTCGAAATATTGCCATACTTGAATTATTATATGCAACTGGGATGCGTGTGAGCGAACTTATTTCCATTGAAAACAGTCATATAGATAGTAGTTATGGTGTAGTGCGGGTTATGGGTAAAGGAAGAAAAGAGAGATACATACCAGTGGGAGACTATGCACTTGCTGCAGTTGAAGAGTATATGCACACTAGCCGACCTAAGCTGATGAAAAAGACTTCTCATCCATACTTATTTGTGAACAATCGAGGTGAGCATCTTACTACTGATGGGGTGCGTTATATCTTGAATAGTATGATTAAAAAAGCTTCTATGCATACAACTATATATCCCCATATGCTTCGCCATACATTTGCTACTCACCTACTTAACAATGGTGCTGATTTAAGAAGCGTCCAAGAGCTGCTAGGGCACGCTCATCTCTCCTCGACTCAGGTTTATACTCACGTAACGAAAGAGCATTTAAGAAAAACTTATATGAATGCCCACCCAAGGGCGTAACTACAGGAGGTCATACAATGGGTTCAATTCATGCAACTACTATATTTGCAGTTAGTCATAATGGAAGCTATGCAATGGCAGGCGATGGTCAAGTTACTTTAGGAAATCAAGTGGTAATGAAGCATACAGCAAAAAAAGTTAGAAGATTATTTAATGGTCAGGTTATAGCAGGTTTTGCAGGTTCTGTTGCAGATGCTTTTACGCTTTTCGAGATGTTTGAAGGAAAATTGTTAGAGTACAATGGTAATCTTCAACGAGCAGCAGTAGAGTTAGCTAAACAATGGCGTGGAGATAAAATGCTTCGCCAATTAGAAGCGATGCTTTTAGTAATGGATAAAAAGCACTTGTTGCTTGTCTCTGGTACCGGAGAGGTTATAGAACCCGATGACGGTGTTTTGGCAATAGGCTCAGGTGGAAATTATGCATTAGCAGCAGGAAGAGCATTAAAACAATACGCTGGAGACAAGTTGACTGCAAAGGAAATTGCAGAGGCTGCTTTGAACACAGCTGCAGACATTTGTGTGTTTACAAACCATCAAATAATTGTGGAGGTATTAGGTGAACATGAAGGAAACTAACTTAACCCCTAAACAAATAACAGAGCACTTAAATAAATATATTGTAGGCCAAGAAACAGCAAAGAAGGCTGTAGCAGTTGCTTTACGCAATCGTTATAGAAGACAAATGTTAAACGAAGAAATGAAAGCAGAAGTAATCCCGAAAAATATTTTGATGATTGGACCTACAGGTGTAGGGAAAACTGAAATTGCAAGAAGGATTGCCAAGCTAACAAAAGCCCCTTTTGTAAAGGTAGAAGCGACTAAATTTACGGAAGTAGGGTATGTAGGTAGAGATGTAGAGTCTATGGTTAGAGACTTAGTTGAGGCTGCTATTCGTATTGTAAGAGAAGAAAAAATGGAAGAAGTTAAGGATCAGGCTATACGTTTAGCCAATGATGCTATTGTAAAGCTTCTTGTACCTTCTCTTAAAAAGAAGAATGCGGGACAAAATCCATTTGAAGCTTTATTTGGTGGAAAGCCTGAAGATGATTCATCAGACACCGAGGATACAGATGTACGTATAAAACGTTCACAAATTGCCGAAGATTTAAGAGATGGCAAGTTAGAGGATGAAATAGTAACGGTAGAAGTGACAGAACAGTCACCATCTTTATTCGACGCCCTACAAGGTGGAGGAATGGAAAGCATGGGCATGAATATGCAAGATGCTCTTTCTAACTTAATGCCTAAGAAAAAGAAAAAAAGAAAAATGAAAGTAAGAGACGCTAGAAAAGTATTAATTCAAGAAGAAGCGGGTAAATTAATAGATAACGATGAGTTGTCACAAATTGCCATTGAAAAGACGGAGCAAACAGGTATTATTTTTATAGATGAAATGGATAAAATCGCTAGCAAAAATGGTGGAAGCTCTTCTGCTGATGTATCTCGTGAAGGGGTACAAAGAGATATATTACCAATTGTAGAAGGTTCAACAGTTACGACAAAATATGGAGCAGTAAAAACAGATTATATATTGTTTATTGCTGCTGGTGCTTTCCATATGTCTAAGCCTTCTGATTTAATCCCTGAACTTCAAGGACGCTTTCCAATTCGTGTAGAGCTTGAGAAGCTTACGAAGGAAGACTTTGTCCGAATTCTAAAGGAACCTCATCAGTCGCTAATAAAGCAGTATGAGGCTTTGTTATTAACTGAAGAAGTAACTATTTCTTTTTCAGATGAGGCAATTGAAAGAATTGGGGATATAGCATATCAGGTAAACCAAGAAACCGATAATATCGGAGCAAGACGTCTTCACACGATTTTGGAGAAAATTTTAGAAGACCTATCTTACGAGGCTTCAGATATTTCACCTGCTCAAATACAGATCACTCCTGCTTATATTGACTCTAAACTTGACAATATTGTGAAAAACAAAGATTTATCACAATTTATACTTTAAAATCCGATTCTTATTACTTTCAAAAACAATTAAAAACCTTTAGAATATTAAAATAAATAGGAAAATTACAATGGAGGCTTTATTTAAATGAATTTATTAGACAAAACACGCAAAATTAACTCGATGTTACAGGCATCTGCTGGGAAACCAGTTAACTTTAAAGAAATGGCTGCAACATTAAGTGATGTAATAGAATGTAACGCATTTATCGTTAGCAGAAAAGGAAAGCTATTAGGACACGAAGTACACCAACAAATCGAAAATGATCGTATCATTAAAATGATGGAAGAACGTCAATTCCCTGAGGAATATACAAAAAATCTTTTCCACGTTAGTGAAACGTCATCTAACTTAGATGTATATAGTGAACACTCTGTATTCCCTGAGGAAAATAGAGAATTGTTTAAAGATGGTTTAACTACAATTGTTCCTATTATCGGTGGTGGAGAACGTCTTGGTACACTTATTCTAGGACGTCTTAAAGATGAGTTCCAAAACGATGATTTAATCTTAGGTGAGTATGGTGCTACTGTAGTTGGTATGGAAATCCTACGTGAAAAATCAGAAGAAATTGAAGAAGAAGCTAGAAGTAAAGCAGTAGTACAAATGGCTATTAACTCATTATCATATAGTGAATTAGAAGCTATTGAGCATATCTTTGAAGAATTAGACGGAAACGAAGGACTTTTAGTAGCATCTAAAATTGCTGACCGTGTAGGAATCACTCGTTCTGTAATTGTTAACGCTCTTCGTAAACTGGAAAGTGCTGGAGTTATCGAATCAAGATCTCTTGGTATGAAAGGAACTTATATAAAAGTTCTTAATGATAAATTTTTAGCAGAACTTGCACAACTTAAAATGCGATAATAACCTAATAAATGGAGCCTACTCTAGAAAATTCTAGAGTAGGCTCTTTTTTTATTCTAAAAATGGATTTAGATGGATATATTTTTTCCAGGATAAGACACATTTCTACAAATTTGACAGTTGTTTTGTCGATTGTCTATAAAAAAAGGATAAAAGTCCTATGAAATTTCAAGAAATAGAATAGACACTGTGTTACATTTTCTTTACAATAAGATTATTGTGATTTTAATAGAAAATTAATAAAAATGACTCATAAAAAATAGATAGGGGGGATAAAGAATTGGGAATTTTTAACGGTACTATTGAGAATTTAGAACGAGGTTTGAATTTCGCATCTATGAAACAAAAGACTATAGCGCAAAATATAGCGAATGTTGACACACCAAATTACAAAGCCAAAAGTGTTAACTTTAATGAATTTTTAGAAAATGCTAAGAAGTCTTCAATATCTGCCTACCGCACGGAAGAAAAGCATTTTAACTTTCAAGCTAGTCAAGCCTCACCTGGAGCATTTGATTATTCCAATTTAAGATATAGCAGTAATGGGAATGGGGTAGACATGGATAAGGAACAGGCTAATTTAGCGACGAACCAGCTATACTATAATGCTTTAGTCGATCGTGTTAGCGGTAAGTTAAATAGTCTACAAACAGTTATTAAAGGAGGCGGTTGATAGTGTCTATATTTCATGGGATGAACACTACTGCGTCGGCACTTACAGCTCAACGTTTACGAATGGATGTTATTTCTTCTAATATGGCTAATGCAGAAACGACACGAGCGAAAATGGTCGATGGGGAATGGCAGGCATATAGAAGGAAAACGGTAACTCTACAACCAATCGAAGGTTCTTTTTCTAGCATTTTAAATGTAGCAAGAGGAACTTCTAGTAAAAGTGGGGTAGGCAATGGAGTTAAGGTGTCGGGAGTTAAAGAGGATGCAGAAACACCTTTTAAACTTGTATATGATCCAACACATATTGATGCTAACGAGGAAGGATATGTAGCAATGCCTAATGTCGATCCTTTAAGAGAGATGGTTGATCTTATCTCTGCTACTCGTTCATATGAGGCGAATGTCACTGTTTTTAATGCAAATAAGGCAATGCTTTCAAAGGCACTTGAAATAGGAAAATAGAAAGAAGGTTTAACGCTTAATGGCTATTGAATCAGTATCTATGTTTAATGTTGGCCAAGTAAATGCACCTTTGGCAACAAATAAGTTGAGTCCATCTCAAGCACAAGAAAACTTTGGTGATTTCCTTCAAAGTGCTATTAACTCGGTAAATGATACACAGAAGGCTTCAGATGTAGCAACAAACAAACTAATAAGTGGTGGAAACATTGAACTTCATGAAGTAATGATCGCATCACAGAAGGCAAGTATCGCATTAAATGCAACATTAGAGGTTCGTAATAAAGTCGTAGAAGCATATCAAGAAATAATGCGTATGCAGGTTTAGACCTCGGTTATTGTAATATATCGAGCTAAAATATTCACCATAACCGGAGGATAAAAATGAATGAGCGTATAACAAAAATTAAAAATGATATAACAACCTTTTGGAAGAGTCGGACTAAAGGTCAAAAAGGGACTATAATTGGCGGATTTCTAGGTGTAATAGTTCTTGCTGCGGTCCTGACCTTTTTTCTAACAAGAACGGAAATGGTTCCTTTATATTCAGAGGTAACACCTTCTGAAGTAGGACGCATAAAAGAAAATTTAGATTCTAAAGGTATACCAAATGAAATTGCTGTTGGAGGAACTTCTATATTAGTTCCAAAGGAACAGAAGGATACTTTATTGGTGCAAATGGCTGCAGAAGGATTTCCGCAATCAGGAATGATTGATTATAGCTTCTTCTCTCAAAATGCAGGCTTTGGGATGACAGATAACGAGTTTAATGTATTAAAGCTGGCTACTACTCAAACTGAACTAGCCAATTTGATTAAAAGCGTGGAAGGTGTTAAGGAAGCAAAGGTAATGATTACCTTACCTGAAGAAGGGGTATTTTTATCTCAAAGCAATGAAACAGCAAGTGCCTCTATCGTGCTAAACACAGAACCAGGCTATCAATTTTCAGAGACACAAATAGCGTCCTTATACAATTTAGTTTCTAAATCTATACCGAACTTATCTACTGAAGATATCGTTATAAGAAACCAATTCCTAGAATATTTCGACCTTCAGCAGGCAAATGGTTCTGGCGGTACAACTGTCACAGATCAAATGACATTGAAGAAGACCATTGAGCGAGACTTGCAACGACAAGTGCAAACTATGCTTGGCACCTTAATGGGTCAAGATAAAGTAGTAGTATCCATTACTACAGATATCGATTTTAAACAAGAAAATCGGGAAGAGAATCTCGTAGAGCCAGTCGATGTAGAAAATATGGCTGGAATTGAAATTAGTGCTCAGCGTATTTCTGAAACGTTTACCGGTAATAATCCAGTAGCTGGCGGTACTCCTCAAGGAGAGGATGCTACTGATAACTTCACCAACTATGTAGAAGGCACTACTGCTGATGGGGATTACGAAAGATCGGAAGATACAATAAACAATGAAGTAAATCGGATCAGAAAAGAAATTGTCGAAAGCCCATATAAAATTAGAGACATAGGTATACAAGTAATGGTTGAACCACCAGATGCAGAAGATGTTGCATCCTTACCGGACGATATACGAGGAGACATCGAACAGATGCTTGCTACGATTGTAAGAACCTCTATTGACAAGGGCGTAGGAGAACTAACAGAGGAACAAGTCGAAGACAAGATTGTAGTTTCGGTTCAAGAGCTGAGAGGGAAAACCTCGGTTGCTGAAGTATCTTCTCCAACAATCCCTTGGTGGATATATGTAATTGGTGGAATATTATTAGTCTCCATTATTCTTCTAGTCATTAGTTTACTTCGTTCAAGAAGAAGTGATGAAGAGGAAGAATTACTAATTGTTGAAGAGGCAAGAGAGATACCAAAAGTTGATGATATTAATAATGAAAAAGAAACAGAATCTACTTTAAGACGTAAGCAGCTAGAAAAAATGGCAAAAGACAAGCCAGAGGAATTTGCAAAGTTATTACGTACTTGGATAGCAGAGGATTAAGGAGGGACGGCTATGAGTAAAAAAGAGAAAGAAAAAGAATTAACAGGTAAGCAAAAAGCCGCGCTCCTATTAATTTCTCTAGGACCAGAAGTGTCTGCTTCCATTTATAAGCATTTAAATGAAGAAGAAATTGAACGATTAACTCTAGAAATATCTGGAGTGAAAAAAGTAGAGCCAGAAATAAAAGAAGGTATTATAGAGGAATTTCATCATATTGCTCTAGCACAGGATTATATATCACAGGGTGGTATTGGCTACGCAAGGACAGTTCTTGAAAAGGCACTTGGTAGTGAGCATGCTCAAGCCATTATCAACCGTTTGACGTCCTCCTTACAAGTCCGTCCTTTTGATTTTGCTAGAAGAGCAGAGCCAACGCAGCTGTTTAACTTTATACAAAATGAGCATCCTCAAACGATTGCTTTAATCTTATCTTATCTTGAACCACAGCAGGCGGGGATTATTTTATCTTCCCTGCCTCAAGAAGTACAAGCAGATATCGCTAGAAGGATTGCAACAATGGATTCTACTTCACCGGAAGTGATTAGTGAAATAGAATCAGTGCTTGAGAGAAAACTTTCCTCTACTGTAACTCAGGATTTTACAGAAACTGGCGGTGTAGATGCAGTTGTAGAAGTACTAAATGGTGTTGATCGAACTACTGAAAAAACCATTTTGGATGCTCTAGAGATTCAAGATCCAGAGCTTGCAGAAGAGATTAAAAAGAGAATGTTTGTATTCGAAGATATCGTTACGTTGGACAACCGTTCTATTCAAAGAGTTATACGTGATTGTGAAAATGAAGATCTAATTCTTTCTATGAAGGTATCGAGCGAGGAAGTGAAGGATATTATCTTCCGTAATATGTCTACGCGTATGGCAGAAACGTTCAAAGAAGAAATGGAAGTCATGGGTCCTGTTCGATTACGTGATGTAGAAGAAGCTCAAAGTAGAATTGTATCGGTTATTAGACGTTTAGAAGACGCAGGTGAAATTATCATTGCCCGTGGTGGAGGAGATGACATTATTGTCTAAAATTTTCCGAAACGTACAAATGGATGGAAATGCTGAAAAATTTCGTCCGATTCATATAAGAAATCTCACTGTAGAAGAGACAAGTGATGAAACACCGCTCGCTATAAAGGAAAACTTCAATATAGAGCGTAGCAAAATGTTGGAAGAGGTCAACCAAGAAATAACGAATAAACAGAAACAGCTGCAATTAGAAGTGGAAAATACTCGGCAACAAATACAACAGGAACTAAATGAATGGAATAACCAAAAGCTTAGCTATCAACAAAGTGCTTACGAAGAAGGATTTGCACAAGGTGTAGAAGAAGGTAGGCAAAAGGCACTAGCTGACATGCAAAGTTCACTAAAAACAGCCAACGAAGCGATGCAAACAGCATATGAAAATGCTGCTGCCTATTTACAGCAACAAGAGCAAGTAATTCTTGAGTTGAGTATTCGAAATGCAGAGCGCATTATTGGGGTTAAATTAGAGGAAAATCACGATTTATTTTTGTCTATTGTTCAAAGGGGCTTAAAAGAAGCTCGTGAAATGAAAGAAATAAAAATATATGTATCCCCGTATTATTTCAATCTAGTGTCTAAAAATCGAGAAGAGCTTGCTTCGATCTTCCCAATAGACGTGCCATTTATGATTTTCGTGGACGAGGAAATGAATGATACAGATTGTTATATTGAAACAAATCATGGTCGAATAGTTGTAAGTATTGATGAACAAGTAAAAGAGTTAAGACGTAAGCTTGTTGATATTCTTGAAAGCATGGAGTGAGAGTAATGAAAGCAATCGATTTAATCCAACAAATACCAAAAGTCTCTACTTTTAAAAAGTACGGCCGTGTAAATCGTGTAGTTGGATTAATGATTGAGTCGCAAGGCCCTGAGAGCTCTATTGGAGATGTATGTAAAATCCATATTAATTCTGCTAAAAATGGTCCATCTGTCATTCTTGCTGAAGTAGTAGGCTTTAAAGAAGAAACTGTAGTCCTGATGCCTTATACAAATATACGAGAAATTTCCACAGGGTGTTTAGTAGAAGGAACAAACAGTCCTTTAGAAATAAAAGTAGGTCCTGAGTTAATTGGGAAAGTACTTGATTCCATGGGTAATCCTATAGATGGAACCGTGCTACCTAAAGGCTTAAGTACGGTTGGTACCGAACAAGATCCTCCAAATCCTTTAACTAGGCCACCTATTCATGAGCAAATTGAGGTGGGTGTGAAGGCGATTGATGGTATGCTAACAGTTGGAAAGGGACAAAGGGTTGGTATTTTTGCTGGTTCAGGTGTAGGTAAAAGTACCCTACTTGGGATGATTGCAAGAAATACGAATGCTGACTTAAACGTAATTGCCCTTATTGGAGAACGTGGCAGAGAGGTTCGAGAGTTTATTGAACGGGATCTTGGCAAAGAAGGATTGGAAAAGTCAATCGTGGTAGCTGCTACTTCTGACCAGCCAGCTCTTATGCGTATTAAGGGAGCATTTACTGCAACTGCTATTGCAGAGTATTTTCGAGATAAAGGCTTAAATGTCATGCTAATGATGGATTCGGTTACCCGAGTAGCGATGGCTCAAAGAGAAATAGGATTAGCAGTTGGTGAACCTCCAGCTACAAGAGGATATACTCCCTCCGTATTTTCTATTTTACCTAAGCTGTTAGAACGAACGGGCACAAATGAAAAAGGAAGCATTACAGCGTTCTATACGGTACTCGTAGATGGAGACGATATGAATGAGCCTATTGCTGATACAGTCCGAGGAATACTAGACGGACATATAGTGCTTGATAGGGCGCTAGCCAACAAAGGGCAGTTTCCTGCTATCAATGTGTTAAAAAGTATAAGTCGTCTAATGAACCATATTTCAGATGAACAGCATGTGAAGGCTGCTGAAAGGCTGCGTGAGCTTTACTTTACTTACAATAAATCAGAGGATTTGATCAATATAGGGGCATACAAGCGAGGAACTTCCAAAGAGATTGATGAGGCCATTCAATATGAACCTTTAATTACTGCTTTTTTAAAGCAAGGATATTTGGATAAAGTTTCTTTGGACAATAGTGTTCATGAATTAGTGATGTTATCAGGCGGAGGAGCTTAAGATGGTTGCTTATCAATATAAATTTGCTAAGGTGCTTACGGTTCGTGAACAGGAAAAGTCAGAAACAGAAATAGCATACAAAGAATCAGTTAATGCCTTTGAACAGGTTGCTACGGAACTATACAATCTTTTGAAAAAAAGAGAGTCTACTCTAGACACTCAAAACGATTTGCTGTCCAATGGATTAAGTATTGATGGAATACATCATTATTCTAATTTTCTAGAGAGCCTACAAAAAAGAATCGAAGTTATACAAAAAGAGGTTATACAGGCTAGATCTAAGATGAACTGGTATGAGGAAAAACTGTTGGAAAAAAGCTTAGAGGTTCGGAAGTTCGAAAAAATGAAAGAAAAGGATTTTGAAAGTTTTCAACAAGAACAGTATCGCATAGAAGCGATTGTTTTAGATGAGATTTCTTCCTTAAAGTTTCAAAACAAAGAGATTAGGTGAGTAAAGCATGGCAAAAAAGAATAATCAAAAGAAAAGCCTTCATACGATGGACAACGGGCCAAGAAAAATCGGCTTAGGCAAGAAAATATTATATTTGTTTATTATACCGCTTCTCTTTGCTTTGGCTCTCCTTTTAACTTTTGCCCAAATAACAAATATTAATGTATTTGAAAAAGCTAAAGAACTTACATCATTTGGTGAGGATAAGCCATTGGATGACAATACAAAATCAATCCGCTTAGAAGAGCGAGTTGTTTCACTGCAAGCAGAGATTCAGCAAAAAGAAGTACAAATTAACCAACTTCATGACGAAATAGAAAACTCTGAGAAATCCCAAGAATCCCTGTTGTTAGAACAGGAAAACCTTTTGCAGGAAATTGAAGAACTGAAGAGACAAAATGAGCAATCTAAGAGAGATTATGCCGAGGTAGTTTCTACCTTCGAAAAAATGTCTGCAAAATCAGCAGCTCCCGTTATCTCGAATATGAGTGACGCAGAGGCAATGAGAATTTTGGCGAGTTTAAAACCAGATACTGTTGCAAAAATTTATGAAAAAATGTCACCTCAGGATGCTGCTAAATATACTGAGCTAATGACCAAGCAGTAAATCGTGTTTTGCATGTGAGAGGAGGTGAAAGAAAAATGAACATAGCGATTGTTAATATGAGACCTCCTGTAGCTGTGCAACCTAAAACAGAGTTACCAACAGGTAACAGTCAAGCCTTTGGAAATGTATTTGGACAAATTCTTTCCAGTCAGTCTGTACCATCTGTAAATGTGGAAAGTCCTGTGAATACAGAGCAAAGTCTTATCCAAGATTTACTTTCTCTATTAGATGTCGAATCCATAGAGGATGCACAGAAATTACTTCAAACGGATGAACTACTAGTAGATTCAAATGACTTACATCAATTGTTAAATAAACTGCTAAGCAAACTTGAAGATTTGGAGAATCCAGATCAGAAACAGGATGTCTGGGAAATTCTTGCGAATGTAATGGAACAGCCTCAAAAGCTTGTTGACTCTATCCTTTTAACTTTAAATGGGCAAGCATCGAATAATGTTACAAGTCCAGTGGAAGCAAAACAAGCAGTAGAACTTTTAAAGATAGTCCAACTTATAGGAAACAAAAGTGATTTGACATTCAAACAAGAAACGACACTTTTTGATCTAAAACAAACGTTGGAAACTTTAAAGGAAAACTTAACAAATTTACCATTAACACAAGGTAGAAACTCTACTCCCGTAGCTAAAGCATTTATACAACAAGTGGTAATGCATCAATCAGTAACTAAAGGAATGAGTACAGAAGTAGTAACAGAAAGTAAAGAAACCACTTCTGTAAATCAAGGTCAGACAACCACTGTACAAACAAAAGTAGAGACAGTGTCCATGACTCTCCCTACACAAAAATCTGCCCAGTCAGAGGAGTTTCTAAAAGAACTTCAAAAGGTGATGAATCGGGTACAATTTGGACAAGCAGCAGGAGCCAATAGATTAGTAATTAAGCTATATCCTGAACAGCTTGGAACGATCCGCATTGAGTTGATACAAAAGGATGGAATCTTAACTGCAAAAATGCTTGCATCAACTGCCTTAGGGAAAGAATTGCTTGACACGCATTCTGGTCAATTAAGACAAGGACTGGCAAACCAAAATATACAAATAGAGAAGCTGGAAATTACCCAGGCTTTGCAGGATGCAGCTAAACAGGAGAAAAACCAAGGTTTCCAAGACTCTACTTTTAAACAACATAGACAGCATGATGAACAAGAAGAAGACTCGGATGTTTCAGATACACAAACCACGTTCCAAGAATTCCTAAGTGAAATAGAGGTATAAAAATGGCTGATTTAACACCAATTACAAGCAATATGTACCTGTCATCTAAGAAAACGACAAAAACAACGGGTAATAGTACGCTCGGAAAAGATGAATTTTTAAAAATATTGATGACACAGCTTCAAAATCAGGATCCTACAAATCCAATGAAGGATAACGAATTCATTGCTCAAATGGCACAGTTTTCTTCCTTAGAGCAAATGACGAACTTAACGAATGCCTTTGAAAAGTTTGCCCAGGCACAAGAACAAACCCAAATGATTGAATACAGCAATTTTGTTGGTAAGCAAGTAAAATGGCACGAGCTAACAGATAAAAAAGATGAAGATGGTAAGCCAATTACGAATGAAGGAACTGGCTCTATAGCTGGAGTTAAATTCGTAGATGGTAGTGTAGAATTTACTCTATCTGATGGAAAGAAAATCACACCAGGCAATATTTCAGAAGTATTATCAAGCAATGCAAGCTCTAATAGTTTAGTAGAGGCAAGCATGATGATTGGAAAAACTATTGGTTATACTGCTGAAGCTGGACAAACTACAGGTGTTGTTGAATCCGTCTCTAAAAAAGATGGTGCGATTGTATTTAATCTTTCTGGTGGTACAACGATAACAGCAGATAAAATTAATTCTATTCAATAATAAATAGAACGGAGACTTGCAATGGACCAAGTTACTATTAACCGTGTCTCCATGCAGCCAGGTATCCGTCAACCAATAACAGCTAAGCAAGTCACACCGCCCAAACAGGCGTTTTTACAGCATTTACATGAAGCCACGGTAAAAACAGAATTAAAGGTAAGCAAACATGCCAATCAGCGATTACTAGAAAGAAATATTCATATTTCAGATGCGCAGTGGCAGCTTGTAAGTGACAAAGTATCAGAAGCGCGCTCCAAAGGTGTCAAGGACTCATTAGTATTGATGGAACAAGCAGCCTTAATCGTTAGTGCAAAAAATGCCACGGTTATTACTGCAATGGATCGCAAGGAAGCAAACAATCAATTGTTTACCAATATAGACGGCACAATAGTGCTAGGATAGCAGGACCTTTAAAGGATGCTATGTGCAGTGGACTGATTGAAGCTAGCACACAAATCGAAGGGAGAAATTCATCAATGATTCGCTCAATGTACTCAGGTATCTCAGGACTTAAAAACTTTCAAACAAAATTAGACGTAATAGGTAACAACATCTCTAACGTAAACACATACGGATTTAAAAAAGGTCGTACTGTTTTTAAAGATTTGATCTCACAAACAACTTCTGGTGCTTCTGCTCCAACAGATACAAGAGGGGGAGTTAACCCTAAACAAGTTGGATTAGGTTCTCAATTATCAGCGATAGATACTATTCATACAGGAGGTTCTTTGCAATCTACTGGTAATACATTAGATTTAGCTATTTCGGGAGATGGATTTTTTAATGTAGCAAATGAAGATGGGACCGATGTTCTTTATACTAGAGCTGGTAATTTCTATATGGATAATGAAGGCTTTATAGTTAGTGGTGACGGTAGGTATTTACTTGACGATAAGGACACAACGATTAAAATTCCTACCGATGCCCAAAGTATGTCTATAGGTCAAGATGGATCAGTTAAATTTGTAAATGCTGCTGGTGAGTTAGAGGGAGATCAATTCATCCGTCTTACAAAATTCTCAAATCCCGGCGGGCTAGATAAAGTTGGTGGTAACTATTACAGAGAATCTGCTAACTCAGGAAATGCAGCAGATGGTACTAAAATTGATGGTAGACCAACAGCTACTGGTTTAGGCTCAATTGAATCAGGTTTCCTAGAAATGTCAAATGTTGACTTATCTGAAGAGTTCACAGACATGATTGTAGCGCAACGTGGATTCCAAGCTAATACTCGTATTATCACAACTTCAGACCAAATCTTAGAGGAATTAGTTAACTTAAAACGATAAAGAATAGTTTAACAGCTTGACAGTAAGGGAGGGGTGGGCCGTTCCTTGAATGGCCCGGCCCTTAAATAAATGATTAGTTTAACTCGTTTAAACGGTAAAGAGTTTTCGTTAAATGCATTATACATAGAGACGATTGAATCTTTTCCAGATACTACGATAACGCTAACGAACGGTCATAAATATGTGGCGTTAGAATCACGAGAAGATGTGTATGAAAAAATCGCTCAGTTCTACAAGGAAATACATATTTTATCGAATCCTTATTTAAGAGGTGAACAGGATGAAGAATAACAACAAGCTATTAACAATGATGCTAATTATTTTAGTTTCTCTTACTTTGGTAGGTGTGGTTGCAATTTTACTATATTTTCAATTCAATAAAGGTGAAGAAGCAAACGAACCTACAATTGATGAGATTGTCGAGTCTTCTGTGGACATTCAGGAAATTACAACTAATTTAGCAGGCGACAAATTTATCCGGATTTCTATGAAAGTTCAAACGGATAGTACAAAGGCGGCAGAGGAGCTTACAAAACGCGATTTCCAAGTGAAGAATATTTTGATCACGGAGCTTTCGGAAATGACGCCAGAGGATTTAGAAGGTAAGCAAGGAAAGCTAACCTTAGAGTCCTCGCTTAAAACTAAAATAAATGAATTGATGAATGAAGGAGAAGTACAGCAGGTTTATATTACTTCTTATATTATTCAGTAAAGTACTTTTTTGAATGGAGGTGGGCAGATTGGCAGGAGATATATTATCTCAATCAGAAATAGATGCATTGTTAAGTGCCCTTTCGACAGGTGAAATGACAGCGGACGAAATGAAGAGCGAACAGGAATCAAAGAAAATTCGTACTTATGATTTTAAGAGAGCTCTGCGTTTCTCGAAAGACCAAATACGAAGTTTGACACGTATACATGAAAATTTCGCACGTCTTTTAACCACATTTTTTTCTGCCCAGTTAAGATCATATGTTCAAATATCTGTAGTGTCCGTAGACCAAATTCCTTTTGAGGAGTTTATACGCTCTGTACCTCATATGACACTCATAAATGTGTTTGAGGTTCCGCCTCTAGAAGGCAACATTCTAATGGAGATAAATCCCAATATCGCATACTCCATGCTGGATTTGTTAATGGGAGGGAAGGGTCAGACGCATACAAAGGTAGATAATCTAACTGAAATAGAAACAAAAATAATGACAAATCTCTTTGAAAAATCCTTTGATAATTTAAGAGAAGCATGGAGTAATATAGCGGATATTGATCCAATCTTAACGGAACTAGAGATAAACCCGCAATTTTTACAAATGATTTCTCCAAATGAGACGGTAGTTGTCATATCGTTTAATACGGTTATTGGAGAAACCAGTGGAATGATTAATATTTGTATTCCTCATGTAGTATTAGAACCAATTGTACCTAACCTATCTGTACGCTACTGGATGCAAACGAATAAAAAAGAAGTGTCACCGGAACAATTAGCAGTCCTTAAAAAACGTGTTAAATCAGCAGAAATACCAGTTGTGGCTGAATTAGGTTCTACTGAAATCACAATGGAAGATCTTTTATATCTTCAGTTGGGCGATGTCATTCAATTAAATGCTAAAGTGGAAGATGCTCTTACAATTAAAGTAGGAGATATACCAAAGTTTAAAGCACAGCCCGGTAAGCTTAAAAAGAAAATGGCAGTACAAATAATTGAAACTTTGAAAGGAGGAGAGGATGATGATGAGTGATGATATGCTCTCCCAAGAAGAAATTGAAGCCCTCCTACGTGGAACGGTTGACAATGTGAAGGAAGAAAAAGCAAACATAAATACAACGAATATTGAAGATTACTTAGACTCTTTTGCTATAGATACGTTAGGGGAAATCGGTAATATTTCCTTTGGAAGCTCTGCTACTGCTCTATCTTCCTTATTAGGTCAAAAAGTGGATATTACTACTCCACATATTAGCATGATTAATAGAAGCAAGTTAGTGGAGGAATTTCCACATCCTTATGTCGCCGTACAAGTCCAATATACTGCTGGACTAATAGGTATGAATCTATTAGTTATTAAGCAGTCAGACGCTGCAGTAATTGCTGACTTAATGCTAGGTGGAGATGGGATAGATCCAAGCCCTCAACTAAGTGAAATTCAATTAAGTGCCGTACAAGAGGCTATGAACCAAATGATGGGCTCTGCAGCTACTTCAATGTCCACTGTATTCAATAAAAAGGTAGATATCTCTCCACCTTCCATAGATATTTTAAATCTGATCGAAGGGGAAGGCGAGGAAGCGATCCCTAATGATGACTTGCTTATTAAAATATCTTTTAGACTACGAGTAGGAAGCTTAATAGATTCTAATATTATGCAGCTTATACCATTAGAGTTTGGTTTAAGCCTTGTTAAGACACTTCTGGGAGAGGGAGAAGATGCTCAGCCAGAGGCAGCAGCAACGATATATGAGGAAAGAGTAGAAACTAACCACGTATCTGCTCCTGTGCCAGACTATTATGAGGCACCACCAGTTCAACAATCAGTTGTACCACCAGTTCAACAGCCAGTAGTACCGCAGCATCAACCAAGACAAAGTAATACACCACCTGTAGAGGTGCAACAAGCTCAATTTGCTAGTTTTGAAGCAACAAATCTTACACCTAATGAGTCTAGAAATTTAAATTTACTGCTTGATATTCCTCTTCAAGTAACAGTAGAATTAGGTCGTACTAGAAGAACGGTGAAGGAAATTTTGGAACTTACTAGTGGTTCTATCATAGAGCTGGATAAATTAGCCGGAGAGCCTGTAGATATCCTTGTAAATAATCGTCATATTGCCAAAGGGGAAGTAGTTGTAATTGATGAGAACTTTGGTGTTCGAATTACAGATATTCTAAGCCAGGCGGAACGAATTAATAATTTACGTTAAGTAATGGAGGAGACATAATATGTCGAAGAGAATTTTAATAGTGGACGATGCTGCATTTATGCGCATGATGATTAAAGATATTTTATCAAAAAATGGTTTTGAAGTAGTGGGTGAAGCCGCAGATGGTGTACAAGCAGTAGAAAAGTACGCTGAACTAAAACCTGATTTAGTGACGATGGATATTACGATGCCTGAAATGGATGGTATCGAGGCTTTAAAGAAAATTAAAGAAAAAGATCCTAGTGCAACTATTATTATGTGTTCTGCTATGGGACAACAGGCGATGGTTATTGATGCTATTCAAGCTGGGGCAAAGGACTTTATCGTAAAACCTTTCCAAGCTGACCGAGTAATTGAAGCAATCTCTAAAGCGATAGGGTAAGAAATGATGTGGAAGCTTTACCTAAGTATTTGTATTGCATTTCTTTTATCAATCTCTGTCCCCTTAGCCACGGAGGCAGCTGTAGATTCAAATGAGAGTATTAAAGAGAGTTTTGAACGTATAAACAAGGGAACTGCCCCAGACGCAGAGTCCGAGGAAAACAAAGAATTAGATCAGGAAGAAAATACTCCACAAGAAGCAAGTTCAAGTGGAGTATCTATTACAGCTTGGGATTACATTAAAATGATTTTTGCCTTGTTATTTGTCATTGCTTTGTTGTATGGGTTATTACGTTTCATCAATAAACGAAATAGAAGCTTCCAGCATAACCAGCTCATCCATAATCTTGGAGGAGTTGGGGTTGGTCAAGGCAAGTCAATTCAGTTAATGCAAATTGGCAACTCTCTCTATCTAGTAGGAATTGGAGAAAATATAAATTTACTGAAAGAAATTACAGATCCTCAAGAAATAGAAGAGTTAACAAAGCTATATGAGGACAAGCTTGGAACTGCTCAAACGCTTCCTTATATTATGGAGTTAATGAATAAACTAACAAAAAACAAGACTCAAAAGACAAAAAATAACGAAAATCCTTCATTTAATGAAACTTTTCAAAAGAAGCTAGAAGATATAAAAAGAGACCGTAGTGAAGTATTAAAGGATTGGAAGACAAAGGAGCGCAAAAACAATGAATGATTTCGTCCAATTCTTCTCGGACAGTGATCCGTCAAATGTCTCCACTTCTATCAAATTAATGCTTTTACTAACGGTTTTATCTTTGGCACCGAGTATTTTAATATTAATGACTTCCTTTGCTAGAATCATGATTATTTTGTCTTTCGTTCGTACAGCTTTAGCAACCCAACAAATGCCACCTAACCAAGTATTAGTTGGTTTAGCCTTATTCTTAACGTTTTTTATCATGGCACCAACACTCCAGGAAGTGAATGAAACTGCCTTGACTCCTCTCTTTGATGAGGAGATTACGTTAGAACAGGCTTATGAAAATGCTAGTGGACCATTTAAGGATTTCATGAGTGAGCATACAAGGCAAAAGGATTTAGAGCTATTTCTAAGATATACCGAAGCAGAACGACCAGAATCGATTGATGATATTCCATTGACAGTGATGGTACCTGCTTTTGCTTTAAGTGAAATTAAAACAGCCTTTCAAATAGGCTTTATGATCTTTATCCCTTTCTTGGTAATTGACATGATTGTGGCAAGTGTCCTGATGTCGATGGGGATGATGATGTTACCACCGGTAATGATATCCTTACCATTTAAGATTTTATTGTTTGTGTTAGTGGACGGATGGTATTTAGTTATGAAGTCCATCCTACAAAGTTTTTAGGAGCTGATTGTATTGAGTAACGAAATGGTAATATCAATTGCAGAAAGAGCCATTTGGGTCATTCTTCTTGCATCAGGTCCTCTTTTGTTAGTGGCTTTAATAACAGGTCTTGCAGTATCTATCTTTCAAGCAACAACACAAATTCAAGAGCAGACTCTTGCATTTGTTCCTAAAATTATTGCAGTTTTAGTGGCTATCGTCTTTTTTGGACCATGGATGCTATCGCAAGTGACCTCCTATGCTGCAGATATTTTTGAAAACTTAGTGAGATATATTGGTTAGTTCAATGGAAGAAATCATACCTAGCCTAACTGTATTACTATTAATTATTGCAAGAGTTTCAGCGTTCATGATTACATTGCCACTGTTTTCACATCGTACTATTCCAGCTACGCATAAAATTGCCTTTGCAGTAATTCTTTCGTGGATGATGTATTACACGATGGATGTGAGTCCTTTTGATATTAACGGAGAATACATACTATTAATCATCAAGGAAGTAATGGTAGGTTTGTTTGTAGGGTTACTAGCCTATATCATTCTTTCTGCAATTCAAATTGCCGGCGGATTTATCGACTTCCAAATGGGGTTTGCAATCGCCAACGTAATAGACCCTCAAACTGGAGCACAAAGTCCGTTGATAGGACAATTTTTAAATATTATTGCACTTTTATTATTGTTAGCTTTAAATGGTCATCATTTGCTCTTAGATGGAATTTTTTATAGCTATCAGTTTATCCCTATGGAAACGACTTGGCTTGCTTTTGGACAAGAAAATTATGTGGAATTCATTATGAAAAAATTTGCGGGAGTTTTTGCAGTTGCCTTCCAGATGTCTATTCCTATCGTGGCGACTCTATTTCTAGTGGATATCGCTTTAGGAATAACAGCTCGTACAGTTCCTCAGTTAAATATTTTTGTAGTGGGATTCCCTATAAAAATTGGGGTTACGTTTATTGTGTTATTAGTCATGATGGGAGTCTTACTGGCTGTTATGCAAAAAGTATTCGAGATGATGATCATCGCTATGCGAGATTTAATGATAATTTTAGGTGGTGGCTAATATGTTGATGCTCCGATTGGATCTACAGTATTTCGCAGGAGAAAAGACAGAAAAGGCTACTCCTAAAAAAAGACAGGACTCTCGGAAAAAAGGACAAGTGCTAAAAAGTCAGGATGTCACAAGTGCCATTGTGTTACTAGCAGTATTCGTCTTTATGTTTTTCTTTGCAGGATTTTTACGAAATGAGATTTTTACTTTCTTCAATGTTACTTTTACAAAGTATATGTTAATGGATTCAATTTCCATCCCCATAGCTATTGAGATTTATAAGGATATGCTAATGGAAATGGCTATGATTTTGCTTCCTATCATGCTAGTAGCAGTAGTTGCTGCTGTTGCTGCAAATTTCTTTCAGTTTGGCTTGCTGTTTACGACGGAGCCTTTGAAATTTGATTTGAAGAAAATAGATCCGATAAAGGGACTTAAGCGAATCTTCTCGATGAGGGCGGTCATTGAACTATTAAAATCCATTCTTAAGATTACATTTATAGGATCTGTTACAACGATGATTTTATGGATGAACCTTGAGCAAGTCCTCTCTTTGTCCTTCAAAACTGCTTGGGATACCTTATCAACGATAGGCTGGCTTACAGGGATGATGGGTATTGTCGCTTCCCTTGTCTTGTTGTTTATATCGATCTTAGATTTCTTCTATCAGCGTTTTGATTACGAGAAAAATTTGAAGATGTCTAAGCAGGATATAAAGGACGAACATAAGAACTCAGAGGGAGATCCTATTATTAAATCACGTATTCGGCAGAGACAAAGAGAAATGGCCATGCGTCGAATGATGCAGGAAATTCCTACAGCTGATGTTGTTATTACGAATCCTACTCATTATGCTATTGCACTAAAGTACGATGACCAATCAATGGAAGCCCCAATCGTAGTGGCGAAAGGTGCCGATTACGTTGCTCAAAAGATTAAAATGATTGCTAAGGAAAATGACGTGGTAATGGTTGAAAATCGGCCACTGGCTAGAGGAATGTATGACCAGGTTGAAATTGGTCAACGAATTCCCGATGAATTCTTTAAGGCGGTAGCTGAGGTATTAGCTTATGTGTACCGCATTAAACAAAAAATTTAAAGATTGAGGTGGAAGTATATGCAAGTCCGCGATATATCCGTTTTAGCAGCAGTAATTTCTATTGTGGCTATGCTCGTGATACCTCTTCCTCATTGGTTATTGAGTTTTTTAATCATTGTTAATATTACTATTGCTCTTTTAATTTTAATGACGGCAATGAATATGCAAGAGGCATTACAATTTTCTGTCTTCCCAACATTATTATTATTAGTAACCTTATTTAGACTTGCGCTTAATGTTTCCACTACACGCGCGATTTTGGCTGAAGGGGATGCGGGGAAAGTAGTAGAAACGTTTGGAACTTTTGTTACAGGTGGGAATATGTTAGTTGGTTTAGTAGTTTTTGCAATTTTAGTTATAATCCAATTTATCGTAATTACTAAGGGGGCGGAACGTGTATCAGAGGTTGCTGCCCGTTTTACCTTAGATGCCATGCCTGGTAAACAAATGAGTATTGACGCTGACTTAAATGCCGGAATGATTTCGGAAAAGGAAGCAAGAGAGAGACGTGAAAAGGTAAGTGGAGAAGCCGACTTTTATGGAGCAATGGATGGTGCAACCAAATTTGTAAAGGGTGATGCGATCGCTGGTATTATTATCGTAATTATTAACTTACTATTTGGTATTATCATCGGTGTAGTTCAATTTGGACTACCTTTTGGTGAGGCTGCAGTTTTATTCTCCACAATGACTGTTGGGGATGGACTTGTGTCCCAGATTCCAGCTCTCCTAATATCGACTGCTACTGGTATTGTTGTTACAAGAGCTGCATCTAAAGGTAATTTAGGTGGAGATATTACAGGACAGTTATTAAGTCAGCCTAAGCTACTTTATGTAGCAGCTGCCTCAATTGCACTTCTGGGAATTGTGACTCCTATAGGAGTAATTCTTACTTTTCCTATCTCGGCTATTTTAGTTATTGGGGCTTATATGATGGGTAAAACAGAAAAAGAGGATCCAGAAGAGCTAGAGGAGTTTCAGGAGGAAGCAGCTACAGATAATATGAAGAGCCCAGAGAATGTTATTAATCTATTAAATGTAGATCCTATAGAATTTGAATTTGGCTATGGTTTAATTCCACTTGTTGATACAGCACAGGGCGGAGATTTACTAGATCGCGTAGTAATGATCCGAAGACAACTTGCACTAGAGCTCGGTATAGTAATTCCTGTCGTACGTATACGAGATAATATTCAGCTACAGCCAAACGAGTACCGCATCAAAATAAAAGGAAATGAAATGGCTCGAGGAGAATTGCTGTTAGATCACTATCTTGCTATGAGTCCTGGAGACGATGATACGATCGAAGGGATTGATACGATTGAACCTTCTTTTGGATTGCCGGCTAAATGGATAACTGAAGCGGTCAAGGAAGAAGCAGAGATTATGGGATATACAGTCGTAGACCCACCTAGCGTTGTTTCTACTCATATGACAGAAATTATCAGAAACCATGCCCATGAGTTACTTGGTAGACAAGAGACGAAGCAGCTCATTGATCACATTCGTGAAACATCACCAATTCTAGTGGACGAATTGACTCCAACTCCGATGACGATAGGAGAGATTCAAAAGGTACTAGGAAACTTACTAAGAGAGCATGTTTCAATCAGAAACTTGCCAATTATTTTCGAAACACTTGCAGATTATTCAAAAATGACATCCGATGTCGATATATTAACTGAATACACTAGACAAGCTTTAGCAAAACAAATAACTTCTCAATATGCTGGGAGCAGTAATACACTCAAAGTTTTAACGGTGTCTGGTAAGGTAGAGAAAATGGTTGCTGATAGTATTCAACAAACTGAGCATGGTAACTACCTTTCAATTGATCCTACTGATTCGCAAGCTATATTGGAATCTATGGCAAGAGAGGTGGAACGAGCTTCTCTGATGGAGCAGTCGCCGATAATATTATGTTCACCAGCAGTAAGAATGTACTTAAGACAAATGACCGAAAGATATTTCCCTCAAATCCCGATTCTTTCGTATAACGAACTAGAATCATCTATTGAGGTACAAAGCGTTGGGGTGGTGAATGTTGAATGAAAATGAAAAAATATATCGCAGCCACTATGCCTGAAGCAATGAAGGCTATTCGAAAAGAATTAGGAGACGAAGCAGTAATCTTGAGTTCTAAGGTTGTATACTCAAAGGGTTTTCTAGGGATGTTTAAAAAGAAATCCATTGAGGTTTTAGCTGGAATGGATAGTATAGAACTTCCAAATAAAGCACCAAATTTACCGACTGTTCAACTTGATCCAGATTCTAATCAAACATCCGAGATAAAAAAAGAATTAGAAGATATAAAGAATATGGTTAAATCGATTCAACGTCCACAGTTGGAACAACAATATTCGGAAGAACTTCATACACTTATTCACCACCTTAAGCAACAGGAACTAGCAGAGGAGCTTATCACACGAGTAAGTGATGAGCTTTTTGTGCATGGTAAAAAAACGATTGATGAACAATTAGACTTCACAAAAAACTATTTAAATAATCTCCTAAGTGACCTTTCATTTGGGGGGATCTCCTACGAAAGAAAATTTATTAATGTTCTAGGGCCAACAGGTGTTGGTAAAACAACGACGATTGCGAAAATGGCGGCCCGTGCAGTTCTTGAAAAGAAGAAAAAAGTAGGTTTTATCACAACAGATACTTACCGCATTGCCGCAATAGAACAATTAAAAACATATGCGGGTCTTCTACAGGCACCTATCGAAATTGTCTACAGTCAAAAAGACTTCCAACAAGCTGTTCATCAGTTTGAGAAATTGGACCTGGTCTTTATCGATACGGCAGGTAGAAACTATAAAGAAGTTAAATTTGTAGAGGACTTACAAAAGTTAATCGATTTTAAGGACAACACAGAAACTTTTCTCGTACTTTCTTCTACCTCTAAAGAAAGAGATATGGAAGTAATAATAGAGCAATTTACAGAGTTTCCAATTGAAAAACTGATATTTACTAAAATCGATGAAACAAATTCTATTGGCTCGATGATTAATTTAATGGTTAAATATAACAAGGGACTTGCTTACTATACAGATGGGCAAGAAGTACCGGAAGATATTGTAGAGGCTAGTCAAGATGGAATAGTCGAGTTGCTATTAAAGGGGATTCATAATGAGAGATCAAGCTGAGGAATTACGATTGAGAATGCTTAGCAATCATAGTCAGTTAGGCCGTTCAATTGCAGTAGTTAGTGGAAAGGGTGGTGTAGGGAAAAGTAATTTTTCTACAAACTTCACATCGATGCTAAGTGCGCAAGGGAAAAAAGTAGTCTTAATCGATATGGACATTGGAATGGGTAATATTCACATTTTACTTGGAAAATCGGCACCTCATAATTTAAAAGATTATTTAGTGGGAGAAAAATTATTAGAAAGTGTCATGTTTGATGGACCAAATGGACTGAAATATATATCTGGAGGTTCAGGGCTAAATGGAGTCTTAGAGTGGTCGGACAGTATGTTTGACCGGCTAATTGAAGCGTTTGAATTTCTTCAAAAGTCCTATGATTATATTATCTTCGATATGGGTGCTGGGGCAACATCTCAAACATTAGACTTGTTAGTTGCATTAGATGACATTATCGTCATAACAACGGCAGAGCCTACATCAATTACGGATGCCTACTCTATGATGAAATATATATATCTTAAAGATCCACAGAAAAGCTTCTTTCTTTTATGCAATCGAGCTTTTTCAAAAGAAGAGGGAGAAGATACGACGGCTAGATTGAAGTTGGCTATGTCCAAATTCCTTTCTAAGGATGTTGTTGTTCTAGGGAGCTTACCAGAGGATCCCACCGTACGTAAAGCAGTCCAACAGCAGGTACCTTTTTCCATTTTATATCCGCAAAGTGAAATCTCTAAAAAGCTTTCCTCTATTGTTAGCAAGTTTACTGAAGAACAGTTGGAAGTAGTTCCTTCTAATCCGAGTAAGTTTATTGATAAATTGAAAAGCTTATTTAAAGGAGGCGGTAAGTAGGATGGGACCAAAGAAAAAATTACTTATCGTGGATGATTCAGCTTTTATGCGTAAATTAATCGGAGACTTCTTTAAGGAAAGCAAAACAATTGAAGTAGTAGGTATAGCCCGAAATGGATCAGATGCCCTCAGAAAAATTAAAACACTACGTCCTGATGTTATTACGATGGATGTAGAAATGCCAGAGATGAATGGGATAGAAGCACTAAAACAAATAATGATTGATTCTCCTGTTCCAATCATTATGCTTTCTAGTACTACTCAACGGGGTACGGAAAGTACTTTACTAGCTATGGAATATGGTGCAGTAGACTTTGTAGCTAAACCTAGCGGCACCATATCTTTAGATTTACATAAGATTAAAGATGAATTAGTTGAAAAAGTAGAACATGCTTCAAGAATCACTATAAGTAAATTAAAAAAAGTAAAACTACCAACAAGAGAAGAGCCAAAGGTAGCGGTGAACCAATCTGTTACACATAGGCTGCTAAACAAAAAAAAAATGGTATTGATTGGTACTTCTACAGGGGGACCACGAGCTTTACAAGAGGTTCTACCCAATTTACCAGGAGATTTAAAGGCTCCTGTTCTAATAGTCCAGCATATGCCTCCTGGGTTTACTAAATCACTTGCGGATCGTTTAAACCAACTATCCGAGATAGAGGTAAAGGAAGCAAGTGAAGGAGATATTATTCGGAATGGACATGCCTATATAGCTCCAGGTGGATATCATATGCGCATAAAAAAAGTAGGAACCGCTTATACGATAAAACTAGATGACGTAGAGCCCCCTAGAGGAGGACATAGACCGTCTGTGGACGTTCTATTGGAAGACAATAGCAGCTATAATGACTTTGATAAAATCGTAATCATTATGACTGGTATGGGTTCGGACGGCTCTAAAGGCCTGAAGCGGTTAGTTGAGGCTGGTAATGTAGTAACAATTGCTGAATCCTCGAATACATGTATTGTTTATGGCATGCCTAAAGCAGCAGTAGAGACAAAATTAGTGAACGAAGTCGTAGATTTAGAGAGAATTGCAAACACAATCACACGGTATTTACCTTAAAGGGGAGTTAAGTTCATGGATATCAATCAATATTTAGAGATGTTTATAGAAGAAAGTAAGGAGCATTTACAGGCATGTAATGATCATTTACTAGAACTAGAGAAAAATCCCCAGGATCTTTCTATTGTTAATGAAGTATTTCGTTCTGCTCACACATTAAAAGGCATGTCTGCAACTATGGGGTACGAGGACATAGCTAATCTTACTCATAAGATGGAGAACGTTCTAGACGAAATACGAAATAGCCGTTTAAATGTTACTCCAGAGCTTCTTGACGTAGTTTTCGTAGCGGTGGACCAGCTAGAAGAAATGGTCTTTAACATTGCTGAAGGCGGAGATGGAAAACTGAATGTAGAAGAGACTGTAAGAAAGCTTCATGAGATTGAAACCGGAGAAATAGAAGTTGCTGCTACTGTTGTAAATAATGTTTCTTCAACCTCTCTAGAAAATTATTTAACTTATGACGATTATGAAATGACTGTCATACAGCAATCTGCAGAACAAAATTATTATTCATATGAGATCTCTATCAAACTTCGTGAAGATTGCTTGCTTAAAGCTGCCCGCGTGTATATGGTTTTTGAGCTACTTGAAAAAATGGGGGATGTTATTAAATCTTCTCCTTCAGTTGAAAAGCTCGAAGATGAGGATTTTGATGAGCAGTTCTATGTAGCCTTCGTTACGACGGAGACGCAAGCTGATGTCCAGAAGAAGCTGATGAAAGTATCAGAGGTTACGGAAGTAATCGTAAACACGGTTAGCCTGGAACAATTAAAGAAACGACAAAGTGAAGCATTTGAAAAAGAAGGAAGCACTGTCATAGAACTACAGACAGAAGAGAAACCAACAACAGAAGTCAAGGCTACCGGCGAAAAACAAGTAGCTACAAAGAATAACCAGACCCACGGCAACAAAACAATTCGGGTTAACATCGAGAGATTAGACATTTTAATGAACTTGTTTGAAGAGTTAGTAATTGATAGAGGTAGGCTTCAATCGATTTCTGAAAATCTCCATGATAGTGAATTAGAGGAAACGGTAGAACGTATGGCAAGAATTACGGGTGATTTACAGAATATTATTCTCACAATGCGTATGGTACCAGTAGATACAGTATTTAATAGATTTCCTAAAATGGTTAGACAGCTGGCAAGAGACTTGAACAAAAAGATTAATCTACAAGTTATCGGTGCAGACACAGAATTAGATCGTACGGTAATAGATGAAATTGGAGATCCACTTGTTCATCTTATTAGAAACTCTTTAGATCACGGCATTGAAAGTCCTGAAATTCGAAAAGCAAAAGGTAAACCGGAAGAGGGTACTGTTATACTTCGAGCTTATCATAGTGGTAATCACGTCTTTATTGAAATCGAGGACGATGGTGCAGGGATTAGTCGTGAAAGAGTATTGAAAAAAGCAATAGCTAAAAACATTGTTACACCAGAGGCCGCAACGGCAATGAGTGATAAACAGGTTGCGGAGTTAATATTATCATCTGGTTTTTCGACGGCGGAAGTTATTTCTGATGTATCAGGACGTGGCGTAGGTCTTGATGTAGTAAAAACAACGATTGAATCATTGGGAGGATCTATTGATATTTCTTCTACTGAAGGACAAGGGTCCTTGTTTTCTATTCAGTTACCTTTAACGCTGTCTATTATTTCAGTCATGTTAGTGGAACTAGGAGAAGAAATTTTCGCTGTCCCTCTTTCTTCTATTATTGAGACCGCAATCATTCGTTCTTCCGACATTTTAAATGCTCACAATCAGAAGGTCATCGATTTCCGTGGCAAAGTTGTGCCGCTTGTATTCTTAGAAGAAGTATTTGAAGTTCCTAATGAGCGTCTAGAGGAAGAATTTCATTCCGTAGTGCTTGTAAGAAAAGGAGATAAAATGGCTGGCTTAGTTGTTGATTCATTTATTGGCCAACAAGAGATTGTATTAAAAACTCTTGGAACATACTTGTCTAGTGTCTTTGCTATTTCAGGAGCAACTATTCTAGGAAATGGGAAAGTAGCCTTAATAATTGATTGTAACGCTTTAATAAGGTAGGGGGAAAAATAATGACAGAGGCTTTAGAAACAGAAAACTTAAAAGTAGTTGTTTTTCAATTAGCAGACAAAGAATACGTAATACCAGTAAGCCAAGTACAAGGAATTGAGAAACTGATTCATATAACAAGAGTTCCCAAGACTCCTTCTTTTGTAAAGGGTGTCATAAATTTACGTGGTGTAGTTACACCTATTATCGATTTGAAAAGCAGATTTGGTTTAGGTGAAAGTAATTTAAATGATTCCTCTCGAATTATTATAATTTCATTAGATGATATGAATGTAGGGGTCATCGTAGACTCTGCAAATGATGTATTAGATATTCCGAAGGATTCCATTGAACCACAGCCAGAAGTAGTTGGAGGATTAGAACAAGACTTTATAGCAGGTGTTACTAAAATTGACAAGCGTCTATTAATATTGCTGCATCTAGATTTAGTTTTAAACCCTATTAAGACAGGAGCTTAGTCTAATGTTTGAAAAGCAAATTACTTCCGTCCATCTGGATGTCCTACGAGAAATTGGGAATATTGGAGCAGCTCATGCTGCTACTGCACTCTCCATGCTATTAAACAAAAAAATAGACATGAATGTTCCTAAGGTAGAAATGGTGACCTTCGATGAAATGATGGAGCTAGCTGGCGGAGCAGAAAGTGTTGTGGCAGGTATATATCTTCGAATTGCGGGAGATGTCAATGGGAGTATGTTCTTTGTATTACCTGTGGAGCAAGCAAATCAATTTATTCGAAGATTAGTTCAAGATGACCAAATAGATTTCGAAAAGGCTCAAGTAACTGAGATTGGCGCATCTGCTCTTCAAGAACTAGGTAACATATTATCAGGCTCTTATTTATCCGCTCTCTCTGATTTTACAAAGCTAAATATATATCCATCTGTTCCTGCATTGTGTGTAGATATGGTAGGAGCAATCATCAGTTTTGGTCTTGTAGAGCTTTCACAAATAAGTGATTATGTTATTGTCATTGATACAGCTATTAATGAGGAAGAAATGGAAAATGGAAAAAGTGTCCACGGACATTTCTTCTTACTTCCAGATCCAGAATCATTTCAGACGATCTTTCAAGCCTTAGGAGTAGAATAATATGATGGAACAAGCTCAAATGGCAGCGGTGGTGAAGGTAGGAATTGCTGATATGAACATTGTAAAGGCTCCTCAAATTATAAGGACCACAGGCTTGGGGTCTTGTGTTGGAGTAGTTTTATATGATGATAAATCTCAGATAGCTGGTATGGTTCATATAATGCTTCCTAACTCTTCTTTAGGTAGAGGTGAAAACATTAATGCGGCCAAGTTTGCTGATACGGGTATTCAAGCGCTTATTAACCTCTTAAAGCTTGAAGGGGTAAGTAGTGATAGACTACGAGCTAAAATAGCTGGCGGTGCACAAATGTTTCAATTTTCGTCCAGTAGAGACACGATGAGAATAGGTCCTAGAAACGTAGAAGCAGTAAAAGAATATTTAAAAAAATACTCCATCCGAATAATTTCAGAAGATACTGGAGGGAATAGCGGGAGAACAATTGAGTTTGATCCTCTAACCAAGCTGTTAAATGTACGGACGGTTAACCAAGGGGTGAAAAATATTTAATGGTTGGAACGATTATGTCTAATTTTTGGATAGCGTTGCTAACATTTAGCATTCTTTTTCTCTTCTCTTACCCATTTATAGAAGGGGCAATTATTCTTATACCGTTTATTTTGTGGGCTATCCTATCTTTCTTTATAACTTTTGGGGGACGTGCAATTTTATCTTATGTACTAGACGATAGAATGAAAAAAATAGAAGTTGAGGTTCCTTTTACCCAGGATAGTTCTCAAACTACGGTTGTCGGATCAAAAGAATACGCTGAAATTATAAAAGATATGTTAAATGAGGAATCTTAAGTGGGGGGCGATTTTTCTTCGTCTCCCCTTTTTATACGAAATTTTGGTATAATATCCATAAATAATAGAATGCAGTGTCGAAAGGAGGATATTTGTGTCAAAACAAAACTTGACAGAGGAGCAGCTCCTTTGGAGAAGATGGACTGAAAGCAAGGATCCTCAAGCGGGCGATTTACTTCTAAAAAAATATACTCCACTAGTTACGTATCATGTGCAACGGATCGGTGCGGGTATACCTCAAAATGTTTCGAGAGATGAGCTCAAGAGCCTTGGTATGATGGGCTTATTTGATGCATTAAATAAGTTTGACCCTTCTAGAGATCTGAAGTTTGATACGTATGCATCCTTCCGGGTAAGAGGGGCTATAATAGATGGGCTAAGAAAAGAAGACTGGCTCCCTAGATCATCTCGTGAAAAAGCTAAAAAACTAGATCAGAAAATAGAAGAATTAGAGCAAAAACTAATGCGACATGCGACACCAGAAGAACTGGCCGATTTTGCAGAAATCCCTTTAGAGGATGTATATCAGACTGTCCAAGAACACTTCTTTTCTAATGTTTTGTCTATAGATGAGCAATTACATGATCAGGATGAAATGGATAGCAAATCCTTTGTGATTCGAGACGATACACAAACTACGCCTGAACAAAAGCTGGTAAAAGATGAGCTAATTAATGACCTTGTCAATCAAATCCAACATTTAAATGAAAATGAGCAATTAGTATTAAGTTTATTTTATACAGAAGAATTAACCCTAACTGTTATCGGGGAGATGCTCGGCTTATCCACCTCGAGAATATCTCAAATACATTCTAAGGCACTTTTTAAGCTTCGGAAGCTATTAGTAAATGAAATGATGAATACCTAAAGGGTGGAGGGCGGACAGATGAGTCTTAAAGGTTTGGAATTACAAATAGCTATCCCAAAGACCGTGGACGCAGGGAAAATGGCTGATCAGATGCAGCAGCAAAGCCTAGTTAACCAAGCCAACGCCCAAGCTGCGACAGAAAGGCAAATAGAAAAAAACAGGGAAACTGTTATAAAATCTAATCATATAGAAGCAGACGCAAAGGGAAACCAACAGGAGCAGGATGAGCAAGAGAAGAAAGATAGGAAAAAAGGACAAGAGAACAACAGTATAAAGCATCCTTTTAAAGGGAACTTTGTGGACTATAATGGATAGGAGAAAAAATGACAACAATTATTATAATAGCACTGTTTCTTCTCCAAATTATTAGCTTTTATTTCATTGCATTATTGAATATGAAATTATCAAAATATAAAGATTTGGAAGTCAGACAAGAACAAACTATGAAAGAAATAGAAGATTCATTTAGTGCCTATCTAGCAGACATGAAGGATGAAAATGATCGCCTTCTATATGAATTAAAGGAAAACAGTTTTGTTCCTCCTCTAAAGGAACATGCTTCCGCACAAGAAGAAGTTTCTACTACTATAAAAAATGATATAGATCCGTCCTTTGTGCTTTCAAGACCACTCGTATCCAAACATAAGGTAGCAAATAGTTATGTCCAGGCAGCTAGTTTGCCAGAAAAAAAACAGCCAGTTACGATGAAAGAGAAGGTACTATATTATAGTGAAGAAGGAAAAAGTCCAATGGAAATAGCCAAATTACTTCAAATAGGAAAGACGGAAGTAGAACTTTTCTTAAAGTTTAAGTAATAAATAGTTGAAAGTATAAAATAACTATGGTATATTACAATACGGTATGAATACACACGCATTACGGATGAACTTGGCAGGTGCTCTAGAAATAGAGTAGCCAATGACAGATGATGGATGCGGAAGACTAAACCAAACCAGGAGGAAATAAAATGTCAGTAATCTCTATGAAACAACTACTTGAGGCCGGTGTACACTTCGGTCATCAAACTCGCCGTTGGAATCCAAAAATGAAAAAATACATTTTTGTTGAACGTAACGGAATCTATATCATCGATCTTCAAAAAACGGTGAAAAAATTAGAAGAAGCTTATGATTTCATGCGCCAAGTAGGTCAAGATGGCGGGAAAGTTCTTTTCGTTGGAACTAAAAAACAAGCTCAAGAAGCTATTAAAGAAGAAGCTGAACGTTCAGGTAACTACTACATCAACCAACGTTGGTTAGGTGGTACTTTAACAAACTTCGGTACTATTCAAAAACGTGTTGCACGCTTAAAAGCAATCGAAAAAATGGAAGAAGACGGTACTTTCGCTGTACTTCCTAAAAAAGAAGTTGTTCAACTTAAAAAACAACACGAACGTCTAGTTAAATTCTTAGGCGGTATCCGTGATATGAAAGCTGTTCCAGATGTAATGTTCGTAGTTGACCCACGTAAAGAGCGTATTGCAGTAGCAGAAGCTCGTAAATTGAACATTCCATTAGTAGGAATTGTTGATACTAACTGTGATCCAGATGAAATCGACTATGTAATCCCTGCAAATGACGATGCAATCCGTGCAGTAAAATTATTAACTGCTAAAATGGCGGATGCATTACTTGAAGCAAGACAAGGTGAAGATGCAGAAGTAGCTTCAGCTGAAGTTGCTGCTGAGTAAGACACATGTAAGTACAGGTGATAAGCGGCCAAACCACTTATCACCTTTTTTTGAGAAACGACATGATTCGTACTAGGAGGAATTTATAATGGCAGTTACAGCACAAATGGTAAAAGAATTGCGTGAAAAAACTGGCGCAGGTATGATGGATTGCAAAAAAGCTTTAGTTGAAACAGACGGAAACCTAGAAGCAGCAATTGACTTCTTACGTGAAAAAGGTCTTTCTTCTGCAGCTAAAAAAGCTGACCGTATCGCAGCGGAAGGTACAACTTACATCCAAATCGATGGAAACAAAGCTGTTTTATTAGAAATGAATGCAGAAACGGATTTCGTTGCTAAAAACGAAGGATTCCAAACATTAGTTAAAGACGTAGCTTCTCACTTATTAGCTACTGAACCTGCTTCAGTTGAAGAAGCATTAGCTTCTAACATTCAAGAAGGCGTTACAGTTGAAAATGCTATCTCTAATGCAGTAGCAAAAATCGGAGAAAAAATTACTCTACGTCGTTTTGTTATTGAAACAAAAACAGATGCAGACGCTTTTGGACCGTACCTACACATGGGAGGACGCATTGGTGTTCTAACTGTTCTTGAAGGATCTACTGATGATCAAGCAGCTAAAGATGTTGCTATGCACATTGCTGCATTAAGCCCATCATATATCTCTCGTGATGAAGTATCTGCTGAAGAAGTAGAGCATGAGCGTAAAATTTTAACTGAACAAGCATTAAACGAAGGTAAACCTGAAAATATCGTTGCAAAAATGGTAGAAGGTCGCCTTGGTAAATACTTTGAAGAAGTGTGTTTATTAGACCAATCTTTCGTTAAAAATCCAGACCAAAAAGTACGTGCTTTTGTTGAATCAACTGGTGGTAAACTAGTTTCATTCACTCGCTATGCTGTTGGTGAAGGAATCGAAAAACGTGAAGACAACTTTGCTGAAGAAGTAATGAGCCAAGTTAAAGGAAATAACTAATAATAAGAACTTTAAGTTCTTATTTTATAGAAAAACTCTAGGGAGCACGTAATTTGTGTTCCCTATTTTTCAAGAAAAGAGATGGAGGATATCTATGAGCACACCATATAAAAGAATCGTTTTAAAACTAAGTGGCGAAGCATTAGCTGGAGAAAAAGGATTCGGATTGTCACCTGAAATTATCAAATCAGTAGCTGAGCAAGTGAAAGAGGTAGTGGATCTTGGTGTAGAGGTTGCTGTTGTAGTTGGTGGAGGCAATATCTGGAGAGGTAAAATTGGAAGTGAGATGGGTATGGACCGTGCGAATGCTGACTATATGGGCATGTTAGCTACGGTAATGAATTCATTGGCACTACAAGATTCTCTAGAGCAATGTGGAGTTGAAACTCGTGTACAGTCTTCCATTGAAATGCGTCAAGTGGCAGAGCCGTACATAAGAAGAAGAGCTATTCGTCATTTGGAGAAAAAACGTGTAGTAATCTTTGCAGCGGGAACAGGAAATCCATACTTCTCGACTGATACTACAGCAGCCTTAAGAGCGGCAGAAATTGAAGCAGATGTAATCTTAATGGCTAAGAATAATGTAGATGGTGTGTATTCTGCTGATCCTAAGACGGATAAAACAGCAGTGAAATATGATGAATTGTCTTTCTTGGAAGTAATTCAACAAGGTCTGCAAGTAATGGACTCAACAGCGTCCACGCTATGTATGGACAATGATATTGCACTTATTGTATTCTCAATTATGGAGAACGGAAATATTAAAAAGGCTGTCCTAGGTGAATCTATCGGTACAGTCGTTAGGAGGAATTCATAATGCCGAAACAAGTAATAGAGCAAACAAAAGATAAAATGGCCAAAACTATTCAAGTATATACAAGAGAATTGGCTTCTATCCGTGCTGGTCGTGCAAGTGCAGCATTATTAGACAAAATAACTGTAGATTATTACGGTGCTCCAACTCCAATTAACCAAATGGCTGGTATTTCAACACCTGAAGCTCGTTTACTAACGATTCAGCCATATGATAAATCCATTTTAGGAGATATCGAAAAAGCGATTATGAAGTCAGATTTAGGGATTACGCCAACAAACGATGGTAACCTAATTCGTATCGCTATTCCTGCACTTACAGAGGAACGTCGTAAAGACTTAGTGAAACAAGTGAAAAAAGAAGCAGAAGAAGCTAAAGTAAATATTCGTAACGTACGACGTGATGGAAATGACGACTTGAAAAAGTTGGAGAAAGCCGGAGAAATCACAGAAGATGATTTAAGAAGCTATACTGAAGAAATTCAAAAAATAACAGATGCAAATATTGAAAAAATTGATGCAATCACGAAAGACAAAGAAAAAGAAATTCTAGAAGTTTAAGCGCTTCTAGCCAGTCTTACAGTTGAACTTTTATTCGAGGAAGGCGTCCTTTTAGTAGGACGCCTTTTTATATTCGTCTTTATTTGTTATGATAAGATATATGCTTCGAGAAGGTTTAAAGTGGAGGTTAATGCATGCTAAAAAAACTTATGCGTAAAAATGATCAAGCGATAAGTAACTGTTTAAATGAACGGATTGAAAATGTCCGAAAAGAACAATTGCCAGACCATATAGCCATTATAATGGATGGGAATGGTAGATGGGCTAAAAAAAGAGCTCTACCACGAATCGCGGGTCATCATGAAGGAATGCAAACGGTTAAGAAAATAACGAGGTTTGCAAACGATGTTGGAATAAAAACGCTCACTCTATATGCATTTTCGACAGAAAACTGGAAAAGACCGAAAGTCGAAGTTGAATTTTTAATGCGGTTGCCTGAGGAATTTCTTAATACGTATTTACCAGAATTGATTGAACAAAATGTTCAAGTACGAATGATGGGTAATATTGAACTACTGCCAGAGCATACTAAAAAGGCAGTAACTAAGGCTATGGAAAAAACAGCGAATAATAATGGCCTAATATTAAATTTTGCTTTAAATTATGGAAGTAGAGATGAAATTGTTCAAGCTATAAAGAAAATAGCTAGTGATGTGCAAAAAGGAAACATGACAGTAGAAGATATATCAGAAAGTAAGTTCAATGATTATCTAATGACAAAGGACCTGACCGAACCGGACTTACTTATTAGAACAAGTGGAGAGGTTAGATTAAGCAACTTCATGCTTTGGCAGCTTGCTTATACTGAATTTTGGTTTACAGACACATTATGGCCAGACTTTGATGAAGGCTGTTTACTAGATGCGATTGAAACTTTTCAAAAACGTAATAGAAGATATGGTGGAATTAAGGAGGAAGAAACAAATTGAAAACAAGAATCATCACGGGTGCGGTGGCTTTAGCGCTCTTTCTTCCTATTGTTCTGCTAGGAGGACCTGTATTTACTGTTCTAATTTATGCGATTGCTGCAATAGGATTATATGAAATATTAAAAATGAAGGGTATAAGCTTAATTAGTTTTCCAGGTATTATATCAATTCTTCTTTTATTCTTACTATTATTCCCTTCCGTATATACAGAGAAAATAGTTAATCTTACTGGGCATACAAAGCTCGAATGGATATTCGTAGCAGTATTCATTTTATTAATATTTACCGTATTAACGAAAAATAAATTTACATTCGAAAATGCATCATTTGTGCTATTAAGTACGTTATATGTTGGGATTGGCTTTTATTACTTTATTGAAACACGAGCAATAGAAGGTGGTTTGGCATATGTCATTTTTGCCTTATTAATCGTTTGGACCACGGATTCTGGAGCTTATTTTACAGGGAGAAAGTTAGGTAAACGAAAGCTTTGGCCAGAAATATCTCCAAATAAGACGGTTGAAGGTTTTGTTGGGGGTATAGTTTGGGCAATAGTAACAGCACTAATTATCCAATCGATCAGCCCGCTTACATCTTCATACATAATATTGATAGGGATTACAATCGTAGCCTCTATATTCGGGCAACTTGGGGATTTAGTAGAGTCAGGTATTAAAAGACATTTTAATGTAAAAGATTCAGGTAATCTTCTTCCTGGGCATGGTGGTATATTAGACCGTTTCGACAGTCTTCTTTTTGTCTTGCCATTATTGCATTTTTTACATTTTATATAAGGGAGACGACATTATTTCATGAGTAAAAGAATAAGTTTATTAGGTGCAACAGGTTCTATCGGGATACAAACATTAGATATAATAAGGGAGCATCCAAATAGATTTCAATTAGTTGCATTTTCTGTTGGTAAAAATATAGAAGAAACAAAAAAGATTCTAAAAGAGTTCAAGGTAGAGGTTGTGTCTGTCCAAAAAGAGGAGGATGCTATTTTACTTCAACATGAGTTTCCAAAAGTAGAAGTTGTTTTTGGCGATGAAGGTTTAATACAAGTGGCTGCTCATACGAAAGCAGATGTTCTAGTGAACGCTGTTCTAGGAAGCGTAGGTTTAAGACCTACTTTAGAAGCGATTAATAAAGGTATTACTATAGCGATCGCTAATAAAGAAACATTAGTTACTGCTGGTCATTTAGTAATGCAGGCCGCTAAAGAACATAATGTGCCGATATTACCAGTGGATAGCGAGCATTCAGCACTTTTTCAAGCAATGAATGGAGAGAAAAAATCTGAAGTATCTAAACTAATCATTACTGCATCTGGTGGTAGCTTTAGAGACCGTACACGCGAAGATTTAAAAAACGTCACTGTAAAAGAAGCATTGAACCATCCAAACTGGTCTATGGGTTCTAAGATCACAATTGACTCAGCTACGATGATGAACAAAGGCCTGGAAGTAATTGAAGCGCACGTTCTTTTTGATATCTCTTATGATGACATTGAAGTTTTATTACATAGAGAAAGCATCATACACTCTATGATTGAATTCAAAGATACCAGTGTGATTGCTCAATTAGGAACACCAGACATGCGAGTACCAATTCAATATGCCTTGTCATATCCAGATCGATTGGAGCGTTCAAGTGCTCAACGATTAAATTTAGCGGAAATTGGAAAACTTCATTTTCAAGAGATGGATTATAAGAGATACCACGCCTTGAAGCTTGCGATAGACGCAGGCCGAGCAGGAGGTACAATGACGACTGTCTTAAATGCTGCTAACGAAGCTGCTGTAAGTCTATTTTTACAAGAAAAGATTAAATTCCTAGAAATCGACGAGTTAATCGAACGGGCAATGGACGAGCATTCTAATATTTCTTCACCAGATTTAGATACTATATTATTTGTTGATAGCCAAACGAGAAAAACTGTTCAAAACATGGTAAAATAATGTATTGAGGAAAGATAAGCAGGAGAAAAAGGTGGGGTATAATGGAAACAGCCATTGCGTTTATAATCATATTTGGAAGTATTGTTTTTTTTCATGAGCTAGGGCATTTTATTTTTGCCAAAAGAGCTGGAATAATGGTTCGAGAGTTTGCTATTGGCTTTGGTCCTAAAATATTTGGTATGACTAAAGGCGAAACTCTATACACAATCCGTTTATTACCAATGGGTGGTTATGTACGGATGGCTGGAGAAGATTTAGATTCTGTTGAATTGCAGCCTGGTTATCGTCTAGGTATTCGCGTAAACAAGGATAACAAAATCGACCAAATCGTACTTAACCAAAATAAACAGTTTCCGGATATGCTCTTTTTAGAAGTAGAAAGATCAGATTTGATGAAGGACATGTATATTGAAGGCTATGATGAGGAAGAGCGTTTGGTTCGTTATCAAGTGGCGAGAGACGCTGTTATTATTGAGAATAATACAGAAACATTTATAGCTCCATACGATCGACAATTTGGTTCGAAAACAGTTGGACAACGTGCCTTGACGATTTTCGCAGGACCTTTGTTTAACTTTATATTAGCTTTCTTTATATTTTTAGCTCTAGGTCTGATACAAGGTATTCCAACTAATGAGCCTATCATTACGTCCGTAGTAGATGATAGCCCAGCTGAAATGGCAGGCATGAAAGACGGCGATTTAGTTAAAGAAATTGACGGAGTGCAAATTACAGAATGGGAGCAGCTATCTAATGCTGTGAGAGAAAGTGCAAACGAGCCGATGACTTTCGTCGTAGAACGAGATGGTATGACGGAAGAATTGATGATTACTCCAAAAGAAGTGTCTACAAAAGAAGGAAAAGTCACACAAATCGGCGTCATGTATTCAAGTCCTTTAGAGAAAAATCCAATCGGAGCAATAGCCTTTGGAGCTGAACAAACCTATGAATGGACTAAACGAATCTTTACTATTTTGGGGACATTAATAACTGGTTCATTTAGTATAGATGACTTGTCTGGGCCAGTCGGTATATATCAAGCGACAGATACGGTAGCACAATCAGGTGTATTTAATTTAATGCATTGGGCTGCAGTGTTAAGTATAAATTTAGGGATTATGAACTTGTTGCCATTACCAGCATTGGATGGCGGTAGATTATTGTTCTTCCTATTTGAAGCGGTAAGAGGAAAACCAATTGATAAACAGAAGGAAGGAATGGTTCATTTTGTTGGAATCATGCTTCTAATGGTATTGATGGTAGTAGTTACCTGGAATGATATACAACGATTCTTCCTATAGAGTAACTTGGTGAATACTGGGCAATCTTTTTGTTTATAGATTTGATAGAATATGTTAGAGGGGGAGTTCGAGTAGCTGAACTTCCTTTCTTTTTCTGTTAATTGTTCAGTTTTATCTATAATTATGTTTAAGATGGTACTTTATATAAAAGAATCTTATTTAATAAGGCTATGTTAAAGGTTAGGGATGATTTATGATGCAAAGAAACCTTTGACCAGAGTGTAGAATTGATTTCCGCGCCAGCCGGACGCTTTCCGTGGGGTGAGCGATAAGCCATCACCCGTCGCTAACGCGCGCGGTTGTGATGTCTTATCTGTCTCACTCATCCCACTGGAGTCGCCGTCTGTCGCTCCAATCAATAAATGGGAACAGCTTTAATGCATCGAAAAGTGCTTATAATTTACTCGCATAAACAAAGCTGAAAACGGTCACCAACCCTAATTTCAAAATCTATTTATGTTTTTAATAGCCATTTGAAAGTACTTTTGTTTATGTTTACTGTCACTATAAAAAAGAATTGATAGTCAAAATAAACCCAAATCTTTAACAAAGCTTTTAAGAAAAAGTATAAATAATGATTTCAAAAAAAGAATTGATTTTCCTTTCTCCCGACTGCTTTTTCGTTGGAAATAGGATGTCTTAGAGAATAATCTCATTCAACATAACAAATAAAAGATATATAATAACTTTTAAAATAAGGGGGGATAGGTAATATGCAAGATGGCAAAATGAGAATGCATCTATTGTTGCAACAGCTAGAGTTGACCGAAGACACTGTTGTTAAGCATTTCGAGAATGCTTCTATTACAAGATTTACAGTTCATAAAAAACAAAGACAATGGCATTTTCAAATCAATATAGCTGCCGTTCTTCCTATCGATGTCTATAACCAATTCCAAACAAGATTAGAAGAAAAATTTCAAGGGATTGCTACAATATATTTAGAAATCAATTGTGAACATCCAGAAGTAACAGAATCGCTCATAAAAGCTTATTGGACAAGTGTGCTTAAAGAATTGAGCGACATGGCTCCTCCTTTAAAAGATTGTCTACTTGGTCAAGAGCCAGAGTGGAACGGCCAGATGATTCAGCTGACATGCGGACAAGAATTACAACAACGCACTTTTAAAAAGAAATATATTGATCAAATTGCAAGTGTATATGAGAGCTTTGGTTTTCCTAAACTTGCGATAGACTTTAAGTTAGTCGAGGATACAGAGGCTTTAGCTGAAGCACAGGTAGCTTTTTTAGAACAACGAAGAATGGAAGAAGAGCAACTTGGGAAAAAGGCTTTAGAAGATATGCAAAAGAGAGACTCTCGTCAGGATAGTGGTGAAGCCAGCGAAGATGGTCCATTCCAGCTAGGTACTCCACTGAAAAAAGAAGAGGCAAGTGTAGAGATACGTTCTATACAAGATGAAGAGCGCCGTGTAACGATTGAAGGCTTTGTGTTTGATGTCGAGGTGAAAGAGCTGAGAAGTGGTAGATCTCTATTGACGGCTAAGGTCACTGACTACACAGATTCTATTCTTGTAAAAATGTTCTCTCGCGACAAAGAAGACGCTGGAATGATGGAGCGCCTTAAAAAAGGAATGTGGATAAAGGTAAGAGGATCAGTTCAAAACGATACATTTGTGCGTGATTTAATCATTATGGCTCAAGATATGTGTGAGATTAACCCTGTACTAAGATATGATACTGCAAAAGAAAAAAGAGTCGAGTTACATATGCACACTCCGATGAGTCAAATGGATGCGGTTTCTTCTGTATCGGCGTTAGTTTCTCAAGCAGCAAAGTGGGGCCACCAGGCAGTAGCCATAACGGACCATGCGAATGTGCAATCATTTCCGGAAGCGTATGCTGCTGGTAAAAAGAATGGCATTAAAATTTTATATGGACTAGAAGCTAATCTAATTCATGACGGTGTTCCAATAGCTTATGACGAGCAGCATATCCCACTTGAGGATGCAATTTATATAGTTTTTGACGTAGAAACAACCGGTTTATCCGCCACATATGACAAAATCATTGAGCTTGCTGCAGTTAAAATGCAAAATGGCAATATTATAGATAAGTTTGAAAGATTTGCGAATCCACATCATGCTTTATCAGCTACAACAATTGAGCTTACAGGTATCACAGATGATATGGTTCGCAATGCACCAGAAATAGAAGACGTTATACGGGATTTTCATGAGTTTATTGGAGACGGCATAATTGTTGCCCATAACGCATCGTTTGATATGGGCTTTTTATACGAGGGGTATAGAAAGTGTGGCATTGATCACTTTGATCATCCAGTAATTGATACGTTAGAGCTGGCTAGGTTTTTACATCCAGAGATGAAAACACATAAACTAGGTACTCTAGCCAAAAAGTTTAATATTGAATTAACACAGGCCCACCGAGCAATTTTTGACTGTGAAGCAACTGGCTATTTACTTCTTCACCTACTAAAAGAAGCTGAAGAAAACAATATTCATTATCATGATGACTTTAACAAGCACATCGGCCAAGGTGATTCATACAAAAGAGCTAGACCATCTCACTGCACAATTTTAGCTGTTAATGATGAGGGGCTTAAAAATCTATTTAAGCTAGTGTCCTTGTCACATACAACAACATTCTATCGAGTTCCACGTATTAAGCGTTCAGTACTACAAAAGCATAGAGCTGGATTGATCATTGGCTCTGGCTGCGATAGAGGTGAGGTATTTGAGGGACTCATGCAAAAGCCGTTAGAAAAGGTTGAGGAGATTGCAAGTTTCTATGATTATCTGGAGGTTCATCCGAAAGAAGTCTATGCTCATTTAATAGAAATGGAACTAGTAAGAGATGAGTGGAATCTAGAAGATATTATTCGTAAATTAATTAAAGTAGGGAAAAAGCTGGGAAAACCAGTAGTAGCGACAGGTAACGTACATTATTTACATGAGAATGATGCAATGTTCCGAAAAATCCTTGTCAATTCACAAGGGGGGGCAAACCCGCTTAATAGGCATGAGCTTCCTAAAGTACATTTTAGAACGACAAATGAAATGCTTGATGCCTTCTCCTTCTTAGGGGAAGAGCTAGCAAAAGAGATAGTTATAACAAACCCTAATAAAATTGCGGACTCAATCGAAGACATAAAACCGATTAAAGACGATTTATATACTCCAAAAATTGAAGGTGCGGATGAAGAGGTTAGAGAACTGACCTATACCAAAGCAAAAGAAATTTATGGAGAGAATATACCTGAGATTGTGGAAGCTCGTATAGAAAAAGAACTTACCTCAATTATCGGACATGGCTTTGCCGTTATCTATCTAATCTCTCATAAGCTAGTAAAGAAATCTTTAGATGATGGTTACTTAGTTGGTTCTCGTGGTTCTGTAGGCTCGTCCCTTGTAGCAACATTAATGGATATAACAGAGGTCAATCCTATGCCTCCTCATTATGTCTGCCCAAACTGTAAGCATTCGGTGTTCTTCCAAGACGGCTCAGTCGGCTCTGGATTCGATTTACCAAATGCCAACTGTGAAAAATGTGATACACCTTATGTAAAAGAAGGACAAGATATTCCATTCGAAACATTCTTAGGATTTAAAGGCGATAAGGTACCAGATATCGACTTAAACTTTAGTGGAGAATATCAACCAATCGCACATAATTATACGAAGGAACTGTTTGGGGAAGAATATGTTTTTAGAGCGGGAACGATAGGAACTGTTGCAGAGAAAACTGCTTATGGGTACGTCAGAGGCTACATGAATGATAACAATATAAATTTACGTGGAGCTGAAATCGATCGCCTTGTACAAGGATGTACAGGAGTAAAACGAACTACAGGGCAACATCCCGGCGGTATTATTGTTGTACCTGACTATATGGATATTTATGATTTTTCACCAATCCAGTTCCCAGCAGATGCTCAAGATTCTGAATGGAAAACAACACACTTTGACTTCCATTCCATTCACGATAATCTACTTAAGCTGGATATATTAGGACACGATGATCCAACGGTCATTCGTATGCTCCAAGACTTATCTGGAATTGATCCTAAAACAATTCCAACAGATGATCCTGAAGTGATGAAAATATTTAGTGGGCCAGAGTCACTTGGTGTCACAGCAGAACAAATCGATTGTAAAACTGGAACACTTGGTATCCCGGAATTTGGGACCCGTTTCGTTAGACAAATGCTTGAAGAAACAAAGCCATCTACTTTTTCCGAGCTTGTTCAGATTTCCGGGCTGTCCCATGGGACGGATGTTTGGTTAGGCAATGCTCAAGAGCTTATACAAGCAGGCACCTGTCAGCTTTCTGATGTTATCGGTTGTCGTGACGACATTATGGTCTATTTGATTTATCAGGGACTTGAGCCATCACTTGCTTTTAAAATTATGGAATCTGTGCGTAAAGGGAAAGGTTTAACACCTGAGTTTGAAGCAGAGATGAAATCGAAAGGCGTAGCCAACTGGTATATTGAATCGTGTAAAAAGATTAAATACATGTTCCCAAAAGCGCATGCCTCTGCCTATGTTTTAATGGCTGTTCGTATTGCATATTTTAAAGTTCATTTCCCAATACTATATTATGCGGCATATTTTACAGTACGAGCGTCAGACTTTGATTTGATCTCTATTGTAAATGGCTCTCATACGATAAGAGCTAAGTTAGATGAGATTAATGCTAAGGGATTAGAAGCATCTAACAAAGAAAAAAGTTTAGCTACTGTGCTAGAGCTTTCCCTAGAAATGTCAGAGCGTGGAATTAAGATGCAAAAGATTGATCTTTATAAATCCAAGGCGCATGAGTTTACTATAGAAGGTAATACATTAATACCACCTTTTGATGCAGTACCAGGGTTAGGGACAAATGTAGCAGTTCAAATTGTTAATGCTCGCAAAAATGGTGAATTTCTCTCTAAAGAGGATTTACAGCAAAGAGGAAAAGTATCCAAAACAATCATTGATTATTTAGATGCAATGGGTTGCCTAGAAGGGCTTCCTGAAGCAAATCAGCTTTCGTTGTTTTAGTCACTAATTTGCAAACAAACCTATGGTATGGTAAGATAAATCTACCAATGTTTCATAGTTCTGTGACGAAAGAGTGGGATTTCCCGCTCTTTTCTGTTGTTATATAGAAAATCACGGTTTTGTAAGGAGGCCTTTATGAGTAATATAACTAGTAAAATGGAAGAGCTTGTTTTACCGATTTTACAAGAAATGAACTTAGAGCTCGTTGATATTGAATATGTAAAAGAAGGTCGCGATTGGTTTTTACGTGTGTATGTCGATACACCAACTGGTGGAATCGATATTGAGCAATGTGCACAAGTAAGCAACAAACTAAGCGAAAAGCTGGATGAAGAAGATCCTATTAAGGAAAATTACTTTTTAGAAGTTTCCTCTCCAGGGGCAGAGCGTCCATTGAAAAAAGAAGCTGATTTTATTGCAGCTGTAGGGAAATATGTTTTTATTAAAACTTATGAGCAGATTAATGGTGCAAAAGAGTTTGAAGGAACATTACTTTCTTATACTGCAGAAGAAGGCGCTTTAATAGAAATTCGCATCAAAACAAGAAGAGTAAAAATTCAAATTGAAAAAGAGAAAATTGCGCTAGCTCGTTTAGCAATCGATTTCTCTGCATAATGTATATTGAGGAGTGGTGGCTGTGAGTAGTGAGTTATTAGATGCGTTAACAGCGCTAGAGAAACAAAAAGGGATTTCAAGAGATGTATTAATCGAGGCAATCGAGGCTGCTTTAGTTACGGCTTATAAAAGAAATTTCAATCAAGCTCAGAATGTTCGCGTCGACATTAATTTAGCAAATGGTTCGATGATCGTTTATTCAAGAAAAGATGTAGTGGAAGAAGTAGGAGATGGTCGTTTAGAGATCTCTTTAGAGGATGCACAAGCTATTAATCCACATTATGCAATTGGAGATGTAGTGGAAGAAGAGGTTACTCCACGTAATTTCGGTCGCATTGCTGCACAAACAGCGAAACAAGTTGTAACGCAAAGAGTCCGTGAGGCTGAACGAGGATTAATATACGAAGAGTATGTTGATCGTGAAGATGATATAGTAAATGGTATCGTTGAACGACTAGATGCGCGTAATATATATGTAGGATTAGGGAAAGTGGAAGCTGTTTTACCAGTAAACGAACAAATTCCAACTGAAACATATCGTCCCCATGATCGTATCAAAGTGTATATTACAAAGGTTGAACGAACAACTCGTGGACCACAGGTGTTTGTTTCAAGAACACATCCAGGATTACTTCGTCGCTTATTTGAAATGGAAGTACCTGAAATTTTCGAAGGTATTGTAGAGATTAAATCTATCGCTCGTGAAGCTGGAGATCGTTCAAAAATATCTGTGTTTGCACATAACGAAGAAATTGATCCGGTTGGCTCATGTGTAGGTGCGAAAGGTGCTCGTGTTCAAACGATTGTAAACGAACTAAGTGGAGAAAAAATTGACATTGTTGAATGGTCAGAAGATCCTATTGTTTTCGTTGCAAATGCACTTAGTCCTTCGAAAGTTTTAGATGTTCAAGTAAATGAAGAAGAAAAATCCACTACTGTAGTAGTACCAGATTATCAATTATCCCTAGCTATTGGTAAAAGAGGCCAAAATGCAAGACTTGCAGCTAAGCTAACTGGCTGGAAAATTGATATTAAAAGTGAAACTGATGCTAGAGAGCTAGGAATTTATCCTAACGAGAATTCTCCGCAGCTAATTGTAGAAGAATTAGAAAATGATATGGATGATTTTGATTTTTACAAAGACGAAGAGTAAGAATAGGAGGCTGATTTAGTATGGCCACTCAAAAAAAAATCCCATTACGAAAATGTGTTGCTACTGGAGAAATGTTTCCTAAAAAAGAAATGATTCGAGTAGTTCGTTCTAAGGAAGGCAAGGTTAGCGTGGACCCGACAGGAAAAAAATCTGGTCGTGGTGCGTACGTCTCTAAAACCGTAGAAGCTGTTAACCAAGCGAAGAAAAAGAATTCTTTAGGTAATCATTTAGAAGCAAGCATTCCAAATGAAATATATGACGAGTTAATCGTCATGATTGAAAGAGAAAAGTTGAAATGAATATAGAACAACAAATTACGCAACTATTAGGACTCGCCACTAGAGCTAGAAAAACAATTTCTGGTGAAGAGTTAGTCGTAAAAGAAATTAGAAGTAAGAAAGCAAAGCTAGTTATATTAGCTAACGATGCTTCACATAATACTGCTAAAAAATTGAATGATAAATGTGCATCTTTTAACGTTGAGCTGCATGTCTTTGGAGACCGGCACGATCTCGGACATGCGACGGGAAAAGAGGCCAGAGTGGCAATAGCCATTATGGATGACGGTTTCGCTAAAAAACTGTCCGGCCTTCTCAACGAATATAACCGGGGGTGAGCTAATGACTAAAATCAGAGTTCATGAATACGCGAAACAAATTAATAAATCGAGTAAAGAAGTTATAGAGCAACTAGGAAAGTTGAATATAACAGTAACGAATCACATGTCTACGCTTGAAGGAGATGCTGTTAGTAAATTAGACGGCATTTATAAAAAAGGTGGAGCTGGAAACAACTCTAATTCACAACAGTCTAAACCTGCTAACCAAGGACAAAGACCAAGTAATCAGAACCAGTCTAGACCAGCTTCACAAGGACAGCAAAGACCAAATAACCAAAACCAGTCTAGACCGTCTTCACAAGGTCAACAAGGACAACAAAGACCAAGTAATCAGAACCAATCTAGACCAGCTTCCCAAGGTCAACAAAGACCAAATAACCAAAATCAATCTAGACCATCATCACAAGGGCAATCACGTCCATCAAATGCTGGTCAATCTCAGCAAAGACCAGGAAGTCAGTCAAATACTCAAGGTTCTAATACTCAAGGTTCAAACAATCAACCAAAGAAAACCTTTACTAATAATAACAAGCCAGGTGGACAAAATCGTCCGGGTGGCCAAAACCAAAACAGACCAGGTGGACAAAACAGACCAGGTGGCCGATTCAACAAGCGTAGAAAAGGACCAACTACTCCTGTTCAACCACCAGTTCCAAGAAAAGAAAGAGAACTTCCAGAAAGAATTACCTTTACGGAATCTCTTACAGTTACAGAGCTAGCGAAAAAATTAGGTCGTGAGCCTGCAGAAATCATTAAAAAATTGTTCTTACTTGGTGTAATGGCAACAATTAACCAGGAACTTGATAAGGATGCAATTGAACTTATTTGTGCAGACTACGGTGTAGAAGTGGAAGAAGAAATTAAAATCGATATTACCGATTTAGAAGTTCATTTCGAAGCTCCTGTTGAAGAAGATGCTGCTAACATGGGTGAACGCCCACCAGTAGTTACAATCATGGGACACGTTGACCATGGTAAAACAACTCTTCTAGATTCAATTAGACACACTAAAGTAACTGCTGGAGAAGCAGGTGGTATCACTCAGCATATCGGTGCATACCAAGTGGTAGACAATGGCAAAAAGATTACTTTCTTAGATACTCCAGGACATGCTGCATTTACAACGATGCGCGCACGTGGAGCGAAAATAACTGATTTGACCATTTTAGTAGTAGCAGCTGATGATGGTGTAATGCCTCAAACAGTAGAAGCTATTAACCATGCCAAAGCAGCGGAAGTTCCAATTATCGTAGCAGTTAACAAAATGGATAAACCATCTGCTAATCCTGATCGCGTAATGCAAGAGCTTACAGAGCACGGTTTAGTACCAGAAGCATGGGGTGGAGACACAATCTTCGTACCAATTTCTGCTTTAAAAGGTGATGGTATCGACAACCTACTTGAAATGGTTCTACTTGTTTCTGAGGTTGCAGAGCTTAAAGCTAACCCAAAACGTCTTGCTTTAGGAACAGTAATTGAAGCTCAATTAGACAAAGGTAGAGGTTCTGTTGCAACGTTATTAGTTCAAGATGGTACATTAAAAGTTGGAGATCCAATTGTAGTAGGGCATGCTTTTGGGCGTGTTCGTGCAATGGTCAATGATTTAGGTCGTCGTGTGAAAGAGGCAGGTCCTTCTACTCCTGTGGAAATTACAGGATTAAACGAAGTACCACAAGCAGGAGACCGTTTCGTTGTATTTGAAGATGAAAAAACTGCTCGTCAAGTAGGGGAAACACGTGCTTCTCATGCTCAAGTGAGCCAACGCTCTGAAAAATCACGAGTAACATTAGATAACTTGTTTGATCAAATGAAACAAGGTGAAATGAAAGAACTTAACCTAATTGTTAAAGCAGACGTTCAAGGTACTGTGGAAGCAATGGCAGCTTCACTTATGAAAATCGAAGTTGAGGGTGTAAATGTACGTATTATCCACACGGGTGCAGGAGCAATTACTGAATCAGACATTAGTCTTGCAGCTGCTTCCAATGCAATTGTAATCGGATTTAACGTTCGTCCAGATACAAATGCTAAACGTGCAGCAGAACAAGAGGGTGTTGACATTCGTCTTCACCGTATTATCTACAAAGTAATTGAAGAAATCGAAGCTGCAATGACAGGCCTATTGGATCCAGAATTCCAAGAGAAAATCATTGGTCAAGCAGAGATTCGTGAAACCTTTAAAGTTTCTAAAGTAGGAACTATCGCAGGATCCTATGTAACAGAAGGTAAAATTACACGTGATAGCGGAGTGCGAGTAATTCGTGATGGTATCGTTATTTTTGAAGGTGAATTAGATACGTTAAAACGCTTTAAAGACGATGCAAAAGAAGTTGCAAAAGGCTACGAGTGTGGGATAACGATTAAAAACTTTAATGATGTAAAAGAAAACGATATTATCGAAGCTTACATTATGGAAGAAATTAAACGCTAATGATTGTCTATGCAGAGTGTGAATTTCTTATTCCTACTGCACATTCATTGAAAGAAAAACGAGCAGTTTTACAACGAATGCTCACTAGAACCAAACAAAAATTCAATGTTTCTGTTTCAGAGTTAGATCACCAGGATGTGTGGCAACGTACCAAAGTTGGAATAGTTGCCATTGCTTCTGACAAGCGTGCGGTCGAACGCGAGCTAATGATGGCCATTAGGTTTTTAGAATCTAACCCTGAATGGGAATGTATTGAAATCAACAAAGAATATTTATGATGAAAATGAGGTGTAGCAATTATGTCAATGCGTGCGAACCGAGTTGCCGAACAAATGAAAAAAGAGTTAGGTGAAATCATAGGACGTAAATTAAAGGATCCTCGTATAGGATTTGTAACAGTTACAGATGTAGCAGTTACAGGAGACCTACAACAAGCGACTATTTATATTACCGTACTAGATGGAGACCGTAACGATACCTTAAGAGCTTTAGACAAAGCTAAAGGCTTCATACGTTCGGAAATAGGACAGCGTATTAGATTACGTGTAACGCCAGAATTATTATTTGAGTTTGATGAATCTGCAGCATATGGAAATCGTATCGATAATCTATTAAGACAGATTAACCAATCTTCAAATGAGGAATAACACATAATACAAAGAAGTCTGCTTAAATTGAGCAGACTTCTTTCGTGTATTTTGAAAAATGGGGTGAGCATGATGTATGAAGGAATATTGCCTTTATGGAAAGAAAAAGGAATGACCTCACATGACTGCGTTTTTAAATTACGCAAAATATTGAAGATGAAACGGATTGGCCATACAGGAACATTAGATCCAAGTGTAGAAGGTGTATTGCCAATTTGTCTTGGTCAAGCTACTAAAGTATCCGAGTATATAATGAATGAAGGAAAAACCTATGTAGCTACTGTAACGATAGGCTCATCTACGACTACTGAGGATGCAGATGGTGATGTAGTAAAGGTAGATTCAAGTGAAAAACAATTCTCTATAGATCAAATAAAAAGTGTCCTTCAACAGTTGACTGGACAGATTACTCAAACTCCTCCAATGTATTCTGCGGTAAAAGTGAATGGTAAAAAGTTATATGAATATGCCCGCGAAGGTAAAGAGGTAGAGCGACCTAGTAGACAGGTGACTATACATTATTTAAATCTTTTAGACGAAGATGATTTTTTTTCAGGTCAAGAAATTTCCTTTCAAATAGAAATTGGTTGCAGTAAAGGTACATATATACGTACACTTGCAGTACAAATAGGTGAACTTTTAGGTTATCCTGCACATATGTCTTCACTTGTTCGTACAGCATCAGGGAACTTTAATAAGTCACATTGTTTAACCCTTCAAGAGGTACAAGAAGCTTTAGAAGAGGGTGTATTGGATAACAATATATTACCTATTAAGCATGCACTCGCTAAATGGCCATCTGAAGAAATGGATGAGTCGTTAAAGAAATGGATTGCGAATGGAGCCGTCTTAGAGTTACATCCTCTCCTCAATACCAATGACAAAGTTGTTTTTACAGAGGAAGGGCAACCAGTTGCAGTTTATATTAAACATCCAACAAAAAATGGTATGATGAAACCAGAAAAAATGTTTTCATCAGAAAAAGGAGTATAATATGAACGTTTATCATTTATCTTATCCAAACCATTTATATAACATAAAGAACAATGAAGGATTTTCCCTAGCAATCGGCTTTTTTGATGGTGTTCATTTAGGTCATCGAGCTGTCATTCAAGAAGCCTTGGACAAAGGGAATAAAATGAATTTAAAAACAGCTGTAATGACATTTGATCCACATCCTTCTCTTGTTTTAGGTGGAAGGAAGGAACAGGTATTTTATATAACTCCCTTGGAGCAGAAAATCGATATTTTGGAACAAATGAACGTAGATACACTGTTTGTAGTGAGATTTACATCTGACTTTGCAAAGCTAACTCCAGTTGAATTTATAGAATCTTTCATTAAACGAGCTAATGTAAAGCATGTTACTGCTGGCTTTGATTTTTCTTTTGGTGCTTTTGGTAAAGGGACAATGAAGGATATGGCGGATCTTTCTGCTGGAGAGTACTCTGTTTCTGTAGTAGGTAAACAAGAAATGGAAGGCGATAAAATTAGTTCTACCAGAATACGTGGAGCACTTAAAGAAGGTAACGTGGAAGACGCAAAAGAACTTTTAGGTCGCCCATTTATGCTTACAGGCGTCGTGGTACATGGTGATAAGCGCGGAAGAACGATTGATTTTCCTACTGCTAATATACAACCAAAAGAAGGTCAGTTTATACCGGCTATAGGTGTTTACGCAGTGAAGATACGCGTGCAGGAACAATGGTATGAGGGAGTGTGTAATGTAGGATATAAGCCTACATTCAATAATCCGGATGAAAAAAAATTGTCTATTGAAGTACATATCATTAACTTTGACCAATCTATTTATGGTGAAGAAGTGGCAGTCCATTGGTACAAGCGCATACGTGCGGAGCAAAAATTCAGTGGAATTGTAGAGCTTAAAGAACAAATCGGCAAGGATAAGCAAGTTGCTATTGATTACTTCAAATTATAATTTTTGAACCAAATGTTTCAGACAAACTGCTACTATGTTTGGAGAAGAAGCGTCTATAAAAGTTGCTTCACGTAACAGATTATGCTATTCTTTATAAGTACAAAATGTACTTAACCTTTCCTTGGCTTTTTCGATTCTCCAACGATTGCTCAGGAACAGGGGATATTAAGAATATTAGGAGGAAACCTACATGGCAATTACACAAGAACGCAAAAACGAACTAATCGCTGAGTACAGAACTCACGAAAGCGATACAGGATCTGCAGATATTCAAATCGCAATCCTTACAGAAGAGATTAACTCTTTAAACGAACATTTACGTACACATAAGAAAGATCATCACTCACGTCGTGGTCTATTCAAAATGGTTGGACGTCGTCGTAACTTATTAAAATACTTACGTGAAAACGAAGTACAACGTTACCGTGAACTAATCGCAAAACTTGGTTTACGTCGATAAGATACACCTAGGAAAGCGGGATTTATCCCGCTTTTTCTATTGGTATAAATTTTAATATATTAGGGAAAATATTATATATTAGTATTAGCAAGTAATTTCTGTTTTTTTAGTAAAATATTTCGCATAGTTCCGATATTTTTGATACACTACTTATGATACATATAACCACTATAGCGCGCTAAACATTAGACTGCGTTATATTTCAAGTTGTATAGAAATAGTAGATGATTTGTGAAAGTGTGCACTTCTAATGAGAAGGAATCTTTCTTAGGATTGTCGAAAAATTTATTATAGCTAATTAAAAAGAAGTTTTTTGAAGTTGAGAGGAGTCCAGATTAATGAGTGAAAAGAAAGTATTTACACACGAATGGGCAGGCCGTCCATTGCAAGTAGAAATTGGACAACTTGCAAAACAAGCGAATGGGGCAGTTCTAGTAAGATATGGTGATACTAGCGTATTATCCGTAGCGACTGCATCTAAACAACCAAAGAATTTAGATTTCTTTCCATTAACAGTGAACTATGAAGAGAAATTATATGCCGTTGGTAAAATTCCTGGTGGGTTTATTAAGCGTGAAGGTCGTCCTTCTGAAAGAGCGATTTTAACAAGCCGTTTAATCGACCGTCCAATTCGCCCATTATTCCCGGATGGCTTCCGTAATGAAGTTCAGGTAATCTCTATTGTTATGTCAGTAGACCAAAACTGTTCTTCTGAGATGGCTGCAATGCTAGGTTCTTCTTTAGCACTAAGTGTATCCGACATTCCGTTTGATGGACCGATTGCAGGTGTTCAGGTAGGCCTAATAGGGGATGAGTTCATCATTAACCCAACGGTAGACCAAATGGAAAAGAGTATTTTAGATTTAACTGTAGCTGGAACAAAAGATGCGATTAACATGGTAGAAGCAGGAGCTAAAGAGGTTTCTGAGGAAGTCGTTTTAGAAGCAATTATGTTTGGGCATAGTGAAATCGTAAAATTGATTGAATTCCAAGAAAAAATTGTTGCAGAAATCGGTAAAGAGAAAAAAGACATTCCTTTATTTGAACTAGACAAAGAACTTTTTGGTGAAATTAAAGAACTATGCGAAGCTAAGCTAGTACAAGCTATCCAAGTACAAGAAAAGCATGCTCGTGAAGATGCAATATCTGAAGTGAAAAATGAAGTGTTAGAGCAATATAAAGAAAAAGAAGCAACAGATGAAACGTTGAAACAAGTGCGTGAAATTCTGGATGCTATGGTTAAAGAAGAAGTGCGTCGCTTGATCACAGAAGAAAAAGTACGTCCGGATGGTCGTGGTGTAGCTGAAATTCGTCCATTATCTTCTGAAGTAGGTGTTTTACCTCGTACGCATGGTTCTGGTCTATTCACACGTGGACAAACTCAAGCTTTGAGTATTTGTACATTAGGACCGCTTGGTGATGTGCAAATTATTGATGGTATTGGCTTAGAGGAATCTAAACGCTTTATGCACCATTATAATTTCCCACAATTCAGTGTGGGTGAAACTGGTCCAATCCGTGCTCCTGGTCGTCGTGAAATTGGTCATGGTGCCTTAGGTGAACGTGCATTAGAAGCAGTTATTCCAGACGAAAATGATTTCCCATATACACTTCGCTTAGTTGCTGAGGTGTTAGAATCAAATGGTTCTACTTCACAAGCAAGTATTTGTGCTTCTACCCTTGCTATGATGGATGCTGGTGTTCCGCTTAAAGCTCCAGTTGCTGGTATAGCAATGGGACTTGTTAAAAAAGGAGAGCATTACACAATCCTAACTGATATTCAAGGAATGGAAGATCACCTTGGGGATATGGACTTTAAAGTAGCAGGTACTTCTAAAGGGATTACAGCACTTCAAATGGATATCAAAATAGACGGATTATCTAAAACAATTTTAGAGGAAGCTCTTGAGCAAGCTAAAATTGGACGTATGCAAATTTTAGAAAGTATGCTTGCTACTATTGGTGAGCCACGCCAAAGCTTATCTAAATATGCACCAAAAATTACAGTTATTAAGATTAATCCAGATAAAATCCGCGATGTTATCGGACCGGGTGGTAAACAAATCAACAAAATCATTGATGAAACTGGCGTAAAAATTGATACAGAGCAAGATGGTACAATTTATATCGCTTCAGCAGATGAAGAAATGATTGCTCGTGCAAAACAAATTATTGAAGACATCGTGCGTGTAGCTAAAGTAGGAGAATACTACTTAGGAAAAGTGAAACGTATTGAAAAATTTGGTGCATTTGTTGAAATCTTCAACGGTAAAGATGGCTTGCTTCATATCTCTGAAATTCAAGAAGAACGTACGAAAAACGTAGAAGACGTTCTGAAACTTGGCGACGAGCTTTTAGTAAAAGTTATTGAAATCGACAACCAAGGCCGCGTTAACTTATCTCGTAAAGTAGTAATTAAAGAAGAAAAAGAACGCGCAGAACAACAAGATAACTAATAATTAAAATATACGTAAACAAAAGGTTGTCCGTAGATCCAATCTACGGCAACTTTTTTAAATAACTAAAGAAAAGCGCAACCGCCTGTCTCTGCCCCGACAGGCAAATGGAAAAAAGCGAGGAGGCAGCTCTACAGCCACCGCAGTATTTTCCCATTTGACCCCGAGGGGAAAGGCGGTGGAGCTAGACATAATAGAAAAGCGCAGGCGCCTATTACTGCCCCGACAGGCAAATGGGAAAATGCGAGGAGGCAGCTCTACAGCCACCGCAGTATTTTCCCATTTGACCCCGAGGGGCAAGGCGGTGGAGCTAGACAACAACCAGAAAAGCGCAACCGCCTGTCTCTGCCCCGACAGGCAAATGGGAAAAAGCGAGGAGGCAGTTCTCAGCCACCGGAGCTTTTAACCATTTGACCCCGAGGGGCAAGGCTGCTTGCGCTACAAATAAAAAATAAATGAATAGATTAGATAGAGGTGCTATATTGATAAAGAAGAAAACGTGTAAGAATGGGTTGCGTATAGTGCATGAGCATATTCCACATGTGCGATCTGTTGCAGTAGGCATATGGGTTCAGGCTGGATCAAGATATGAATTGCCAGAGGAAAATGGGTTAACTCATTTTATTGAGCATATGTTATTTAAAGGCACTAATACTAGAACAGCAAGACAAATCGCCGAAGAGTTCGATCGTATTGGTGGAAATATTAACGCCTTTACTTCAAAAGAAAATACTTGCTACTATGCAAAGGTTCTCGATCACCATGCAAAATATGCTGTTGAGATACTTTCAGATATGTTTTTTAACTCCACATTCGATCCAATCGAATTAGATAAAGAACGACAAGTAGTATTAGAGGAAATCAAAATGGTAGAAGATACCCCTGATGATATCGTACATGAGTATCTATGGCAGGCTATGTTCCCAAATGATCCTTTAGGTGCTCCTATATTAGGAACCGAAGATACATTAAATACATTTACAAGGGAATCCATCATATCTTATATGGAAAAACACTACACACCGAAAAATATTGTAATTTCAGTAGCAGGAAACATTTCTGAGGATCTATTAGGCTATATAGAGTCATTGTTTGGTGATTTTAAGCAACCAATCTTAGAGGTGGCACAATTTAGCACACCTGTTATTAAACCTGTGTATACGGAAAGCCATAAAGATACAGAGCAAGCCCACTTATGTTTAGCTTATCCTGGGCTTAGTGTGAAGGCGGACAATATATACAGTCTTGTAGTGTTGAATAATATACTTGGTGGAAGCATGTCCTCAAGACTTTTCCAAGAAATTCGAGAAGAAAAAGGGCTAGCCTATTCTATTTACTCATATCATTCGTCATATGAAGATACGGGAGTTGTTGCCATTTATGGCGGAACCTCTTGCAATCAATTAGAAGAATTAAAGAGCTCTATTAATGAAACGATTCAAACTGTCTTGGAGCACGGCTTTACGGAGACAGAAGTTTCAAACGCTAAAGAACAGCTTAAAGGAAACCTTTTGTTAGGACTGGAAAGCTCAAACTCTAGAATGAACAGAAACGGTAAAAATGAATTATTATATGGCAAGCATCGCTCATTAGATGAAGTAAGCGATTCAATTGATGAAGTTACTTTGGAGTCCGTAATGGACCTTACAAAAGAAATATTCTCTCATAAGCCTGCTATTTCTGTAATTATGCCTAAAGACGTCGAGTGTTAATCGACGTCTTTTTTATTTTTTTAAAAGCTTTGTTAAAGTTATTGGTTGTTTAGATTAACAATTTTTTATAGTGACTGTAGACATAAACACAGGAACTTTCAAATGGCTATTAAGAACATAAATAGTTATGAAATTGGGGTTGGTGACAGTTATTCAGGTTATTTATGCGAGTAAATTTTTTAGCGATCGATGCTAAAGCTGTTCCATTTATTGATTGGAGCGCCAGACGGCGACTCCTATGGGATGGGTGATGGCTTATCGCTCACCCCGAGGAAAGCGTCCGGCTGGTGCGAAAAATCAACTCTACTCTCTGATTTAAGATTTATTCATATCCTCTCCTGTAGTTACGCTAGGAGCCCATTATTTTAATGGGTTTTTAATTCACTTTGTTTTAAAGATGGCATATACATAAGTAGAGATTAAATGAGGAGGGGACAGATTGTTACTTTCGGAACTTGCAGAAAAAGAGCTTATTCAAGTGAAAGATGGATCGAGATATGGAAGGCTGGCAGACACTGAATTATTATTTAATCCACAAACGGGTAAAATACTTGGGTTTGAATTATATCAAAAATCTTCATCTTTTTTTCAATCCAATAAAGCTCCTAGGAGAAAAGAGTTTATATCCTGGGAAGAAATAATTCTTATTGGTAAAGATCGAATTTTGTTCAATGAAACTGACTCTTCGATAGAAACAAGTGTATACCCATGAAGAAAAAAATTGCAATTATCGGAACAGACCCACGCTTAAATTTTTTGCAACAATCTGTGTCTGACTATTTAGATACTCAATTGTATCCAACGATGACATGGGATACAGAACTCAGAGAAACTATTTTTGCATATGAACCAGAGGTTATTTTTTTACCGATTCAACCAATCCAAACAGATTGCTCCTTGGAATTGCCTCCCAGTTGTCAAACCCTTTTTATAGGTAAAACAAACGAAAGCATTGATAGGGAATCTAAAAAAGATACTATTCAGCCCTTTTATTATTTAGAGGACGAAGAATGGATTTGGGAAAATGCCAACCTCACTGCTGAGGGCTTTATCAATTATTTTTACTTATATGAAAAACAAGCAATTTATAACAAAAAATTCATCATTACCGGATACGGAAGGGTAGGTAAAAGATTAGCACTTGCTTTGCATCATTTGGGAGCCGAAGTTATTATCTCTGTTAGATCGGAGCTTCAACTTTACGAAGCTAAAAGCTCTGGCTATCAAATAGTAACCCTTGATAATGTTTTGGACCAGCAAGGTAAGGACGCCTATCTGGTTAATACAATCCCTACCAAGTGGTTAAAGAATGAAAATGCAGCCTCTTTCAATCGAGTTTTTGACCTCGCCTCCAATCCGGGCTGTCTCTTGGATAACGAAAATAACATCCCTCTGAATTACAGTCTCTCCACCAGCTTGCCAGGTATGTACTTTCCGCAAGATGCAGGACAATTACTTGCCAGGTCTGTTTTGAAGCATCTTGCTTTTTAGAGGAGGAAAAATAGTGTTAGAAGGTCTACGTATTGGTCTAGGAATCACCGCTTCTCATTGTACGTATGAGGAAGTGATACCAATGATTAAGCAATTTACGGATGTTGGTGCGACAGTTGTGCCAATCATCACTTTTTCAGTTTTAACAGCTGCTACTCGTTTCGGTACAGGAGAAGAGTGGGTAGAAAAAATAGAGGCAGCTAGTGGCAATAAGGTAGTTTCCAAGATAGTAGAGGCAGAGCCTTTTGGTCCAACTAATCCACTAGACTGTATGGTTATTGCACCAATGACGGGTAACTCCATAAGTAAGTTAGCTAATGCACAAACAGACTCACCTGTATTAATGGCTGCAAAGGCCACCTTGCGTAATGGTAAGCCTGTGGTGCTAGGTATATCCACAAACGATGCATTAGGCTTAAATGGAACGAATATTATGAAGCTGCTCACTACAAAAAATATTTATTTTATCCCCTTTGGTCAAGACAATCCATATAAAAAACCTAATTCTTTAATTGCAGATTTCACAAAAATTGTACCTACTGTTGAACACGCAATAAATGCAAAGCAAATTCAGCCTTTACTCATTGCCTATCAATTATAAATATTAAAAATAGTGTATTATTATTTAATTTATGATACAATATCGCCAATATGTTTTGATTTTTGAGAGGAGAGCTTTGCATGTCAAAAAATTATACAACAGCTATTGTAGGAGCTACAGGTGCTGTAGGTCAAAAAATTATAGAGCAACTAGTTAAGAGAAGCTTTCCTTTTTCTACCTTGAAGTTATTAGCTTCCAAAAAGTCTGCAGGAAAACAGATTGATATTGACGGGAAAATTTATACAATAGAAGAAGCTACACCAGAAGCTTTCGAAGGTGTTGATATAGCATTTTTTTCTGCGGGGGGCTCTATTTCAAAAGCATTGGCTAAGGAAGCTAGTAAGAGAGGCGCTATAGTAATAGATAATACGAGCGCATTTCGAATGGATCCGGATGTTCCGCTAGTAGTACCAGAAGTAAATAAATATGCTTTAAATGAGCAGCAAGGGATTATTGCTAATCCTAATTGTTCTACTATTCAGATGGTTGTTGCATTAGAACCAATTCGTAAGCATTATGGGCTATCAAAGGTCATCGTTTCGACTTATCAAGCAGTATCAGGAGCTGGGGCTGCAGCTATTCAAGAATTGACAGCTCAAAGTGAGAGAATAATAGAAAGACAACCAAATCCTGAAGTTTTACCTGTAAAAAGTGCAGAGAAGCATTATCCAATTGCAGGTAACGTAATTCCTCAAATTGATGTCTTTAATGAAGATGGTTTTACATTTGAAGAGCACAAAATGATGAATGAAACAAAAAAAATTATGTCACTTCCAGAACTTTCGATTGCTGCTACCTGTGTAAGGGTGCCGGTTGTAACAGGACATTCTGAATCGGTGTATATCGAGGTAGATCAAGAGAATGTATCCGTTTCTGATATTAAACAATTGTTATCTGAAGCAGAGGGAATAGTACTTCAAGATAATCCGAATGAGCAACAATACCCTATGCCTTATTTCTCAGAAGATGAAGATGCAGTTTTCGTTGGACGTATTAGAAAAGATCCTTCAAACGAGTATGGTTTCCATATGTGGATTGTTTCTGACAATCTATTAAAAGGTGCTGCTCTAAACTCCATTCAAATTGCTGAAGCATTAATCGAAGAAAAAATATTGTAAGCAAGAATAGTTTTTAGCTTGTCTAAGAGGTCGCTTGTTTGTGGGGGGATCGATAAGGAACCACCCATCACTTCCAAGTGGTTGTGGTGTTAAGCTTTCTCTTATCCCTACTTGTGGCACCGCTTGCCTTTAATAATGATAAAATATACTCCATTAAATATATTTAGATTTTTAGAGAGAGTTTTTTCTCTATTCATTTGGAAAAGCGCTAGCAGCCTTGCTCCACAGGTCAAATGGATATAAGCTGCTCGTCGCAAACTAAAACGTTTGCGGTGGCTGAGGAACTGCCTCCTCGCTTTATCCCATATGCCTATCGGTTCAAACATAGGCGCCTGCGCTTTTCTTATTGTCTAGCTCCGGCGCCTTGCCCCTCGGGATCAAATGGGAAAACAGTGCTCCTGCGCAAGCTCGTCGCAAACAAAAGCGTTTGCGGTGGCTGAGGAACTGCCTCCTCGCATTTCCCCATTTGCCTGTCGGGCAAACATAGGCGCCTGCGCTTTTCTATTAAATATAGAGAATTAAATAAGAGGTGTGGTTGAATGAATATAGGAAATGTTTCTACAGCAATGGTTACACCGTTTAGTTCAGACGGTTCTATTGACTATCATAATACTGAAATACTTATTGAGCACTTGCTTTCGAATGGAACTGATTCTCTTGTAGTTAGTGGTACGACTGGGGAATCTCCGACATTATCAACAAATGAGAAATTAGAACTTATACAATTTGTAGTGGAAAAGGTTAATAAAAGAGTACCAATCATTGCTGGTACTGGAAGCAATAATACAGCTGCATCCATTGAGCTTTCGCAAAAGGCGGAAGCGCTCGGAGTAGATGCTTTGATGATAGTGACTCCTTATTACAATAAGCCTAATCAACGAGGAATGATTGCCCATTTTGAGGCTATTGCTTCAGCTACTACGCTTCCTATTGTTGTTTATAATATCCCTGGGCGATCAGTAGTCAATTTGGAGCCAGAGTCGGTTATTTCCCTTAGTAAGATACCATCCATTCAAATTGTAAAAGAAGCTAGCGGCAGCCTGGATCAGATGACCAAAATCTTAGCTGGAACAAATGAGGATTTCCTTGTGTACAGCGGGGACGACGGCTTAACCTTACCTTTACTTTCAATTGGGGGGAAAGGAATTATTTCAGTCGCTTCTCATGTTATTGGTAACGAAATGCAGGAAATGATACAGCTGTTTCACCGAGGGGAACATGCTAAAGCTGCTAAAATCCATCAACAAATCTTGCCAGTCATAAAGGCATTATTTCAACATCCGAATCCTGTAGTTGTAAAATATGCACTTTCTAAAATTGGCGTAGAGGTTGGCTCCTTGAGACTTCCTTTAGTTGAGATGAACAAGGAAGAGAAGCTAGATTATGATCGTATTTGGGATAAATTTTTGGAAACGAAATAATGAGATGAGAAGCTGGAGTTCTAACTTCAGCTTTTTTTATTTGTGTGAAACGGTGACGTCCGATATAATAAAAAATAGTGGATGTTGGTCGGGTTAACAATTAGGAGGAAAAGAATTGGTAAAAGCTAAAAATGAACTTATACGTATTATACCGCTCGGCGGAGTTGGTGAAATAGGAAAAGCAATGTACGTAGTAGAAATAGACGATGAAATATTTATAGTAGATAGTGGACTTATGTTCCCAGAAAACGAAATGTTAGGAATCGATATAGTTATTCCAGATGTTACGTATTTAGAAGAAAACAAGGATCGTGTTAAAGGAATATTTTTGACGCATGGACATGAAGACGCAATTGGTTCTATTGCTTACTTACTGCAAAAGATTCAGGCGCCTGTATATGGATCTAAGCTGACGATTGCTTTAGCAAAAACGCATGTAAAGGCTATGCCAGTTAAACAACAAATAAAGTACTTTGAAGTTACAAACAAAAGTCGTATGAACTTCCAAAATACACACGTAACTTTCTTTCATACCACACACAGTATTCCAGACTCTTTAGGTATCGTATTCCATACATCTGAAGGTGCAATTGTGCATACTGGTGAATTTAAATTTGATCAGTCTGCTAGAGGGAAGTACCGTCCTGATATTGCTAAAATGGCTGGCCTGGGTGAAGAAGGCGTATTTATATTAATGTCTGATTCAACAGAAGCAGAAAGACCCGGACACACAACATCAGAGGCAGTAATCGAAAACCAATTATCTGAAACATTCCACGCTGCTAAAGGACGTATTCTAGTATCTTTATATGCATCCAACTTTATAAGAATTCAACAAGTGCTAGACAAAGCAACGGAAACAGGAAAAAAAGTTGCTATTGCAGGCAAAAGCTTGGAAAATATCTTTGCAATAGGGTTAGACCTAGGTTACTTTACGGTGGCAGAGGACACAATCATACCTATAAAGGAAATCTCTAAGTATAACGATGAACAAATAGTAATCATTGTATCTGGTAATCAAGGAGAACCTTTAGAAGCTTTAGAGAAAATGGTACGTAAGCATCATAAAGATATTAAGATTAAAGATACAGATACCGTGTTAATAACATTTACACCATCACCAGGTATGGAGGTTGGCGTATTTAATACGATGAACCTGATTGCCAAGGCCGGTGCCAAAGTGTTGACTTCCAGTAAAAATGTCCATGTATCTGGGCATGGAAGTCAAGAAGATTTAAAAATGATGTTAAATTTAACAAAGCCTAAATACTTTATCCCAATTCAAGGGGAATATCGTATGCTTATTGCTCACTCTAAGTTAGCCCAAGATATCGGGATGTCTAAGTCAGAAATCTTTATTGCTGATAAAGGCGACATCGTGGAATATAAAAATGGGAAGATAAGAATGAGTGGAAGAGTACAAGCAGGTAACGTCCTGATCGATGGCATTGGTGTAGGGGACGTAGGGAATATTGTTTTAAGAGATCGTAAGCTATTATCTCAAGATGGAATATTCATTGTAGTTATTACACTTAACCGTGCACAAAAGAAAATAGCGTCAGGGCCTGAGATTCTTTCTAGAGGGTTTGTATATGTAAGAGAATCCGAAGAGTTGATGGACGAGTCAGCTAAGCTAGTAAGAACAATTGTTGAAAAATATGTGAATAAAGAAACGTTTGAATGGACAAACATTAAACAAGAAATCCGTGATACGCTAAATTCATATTTATTCCAACAAACGAAGAGACGTCCGATGATTATTCCAATTATCATGGAATATTGATATCTAAAAATCAGGATTTCCTTTCCCCAGTGGAAGGAAATCTTTTTTATCTTTTTAAGCTGTTATATTTTACCTGTTAGGGACATCCTAATAGAGAATACTTAATGCAAAGCAGGTGATATTCTTGGCAAAGAAGAAAACAAAGAAAAAAGTTAACAAAAATAAAAGTAAGAAGAAATCCCTTCATCCTTTAATGTTTGAAATAATAGGGCTTCTCATATTGGGAATCGCAGTTATTTCATTCTTTGAATATGGCTTAGTTGGAGAAGTACTCGCTTATATTGGGTATTTTTTATTTGGAAATTGGCATATCGCGATACCATTTATGTTCGTAATTTATGCTCTTATTATAATGATCAAACAATCCTTTCCACCGTGGAATCATCGCTTGTTATTAAGTGGAGCCTTTATTTTAAGCAGCTTACTAATATTTAGTCATTTAGCACTTTTTGAGCAACTGTTTGAGGGCAAGGCACTGATGACGAACTCTGTTCTAAGGGAAAGCTACAGGGTCTTAGTAGAAAGTGGAGGTATTACGAATAGAAGCAGTTCTCTAGGAGGAGGTATGATTGGGGCTATTCTGTTTGCCTCATTCCATGTGTTGTTTGACTCTGCTGGTGCAAAAGTTATTAGCTGGCTACTATTATTAATTGGTATCGTTCTTTTGACAGGAAAAGCACTTGTACCTTATTTGGTAGAAGTATCTCCTAAGATGGCTGAAAGCTTTAAGAACCGACCAAAAGCTGAAAAGAAAAAGCCTTCAACGGAGCAGAAGAAGGTTTCGCGCAGATCTCGTAAAGATGCAGTACAAGAAGAGTCGGAGCAAGCTGTTACCATACTTGACTCCAATCATCCGCCACAAGAAGAACCAGAAATCCCATCTTCTCCGATTATCTCTGCTTTTACAGAGAGAATCACAAGAAAAGAGGAGACAAATGAATCGACAGAACCAACAGAACCTATTGAGATTAATATGGATGCGGATGAACTGGAAAACGAAGATTATCAGTTACCGAGTATTAATCTATTAGATTCTCCAGAGCACAATGATCAAAGTGGAGAGTTAAATGCAATTCAAGCTAATGCTAAAAAGCTTGAGCAAACGTTCTTAAGCTTTGGGGTAAAGGCAAAAGTTATGCAAGTCCATTTAGGGCCTGCAGTTACTAAGTATGAAGTACTACCTGACGTAGGAGTGAAGGTTAGTAGAATCGTAAGCCTTCACGATGATTTAGCCCTTGCTTTAGCGGCTAGAGATATCCGAATTGAAGCCCCAATACCAGGGAAGTCTGCTATAGGGATAGAAGTACCAAACAAAGAAGTAGCAATCGTAAGCTTACGAGAAGTACTAGAGGCAAAAGAGAATAATAAGCCAAGCCAAAAACTATTAATAGGTTTTGGTCGTGATGTTACCGGACAGGCAGTATTAGCCGAATTAAACAAAATGCCTCATTTACTTGTTGCCGGTTCGACAGGTAGCGGGAAAAGTGTATGTATAAACGGAATTATAACAAGCATTATGATGCGAGCAAAACCGCATGAAGTTAAAATGATGATGATTGATCCAAAAATGGTTGAGCTTAACGTCTATAATGGGATTCCCCATTTGTTAGCACCCGTAGTTACGGATCCAAGAAAAGCATCCCAGGCATTGAAAAAAATTGTTTCTGAAATGGAAAGAAGATATGACTTATTTTCCCACACAGGGACGAGAAATATCCAAGGCTACAACGACCATATAGAAAAATGGAATGAAGAAAATGAAGAGAAGCATCCGAAACTTCCATTTATTGTAGTAATAGTCGATGAGCTAGCTGACTTGATGATGGTAGCTTCAAGTGATGTAGAGGATTCTATCACACGACTCGCTCAAATGGCCCGTGCAGCTGGAATCCATTTGATAATAGCGACACAAAGACCAAGTGTAGATGTTATTACAGGAATCATTAAAGCTAATATACCTTCAAGAATTGCATTTGCGGTATCTTCTTCCATAGATTCGAGAACTATTTTGGATATGGGTGGAGCAGAAAAACTTCTAGGTAGAGGGGATATGCTCTTCCTACCAGCTGGCAGCTCTAAGCCTGTTCGTGTACAAGGCGCCTATTTGTCAGATGCCGAAGTAGAGAGAATCGTCGATTTTGTAATTGAGCAGCAAAAGGCAAACTACCAAGAGGAAATGATTCCAGATGAAGTGGAAGAATCTCAGGAGCAGTTAGATCTAGATGAACTGTATGATGACGCTGCACAACTAGTCATGGAAATGCAAACAGCTTCAGTTTCCTTGATCCAAAGACGCTTCCGTGTTGGATATTCTAGGGCTGCACGTATTATTGATCAGCTTGAAATGGGTGGAATCGTAGGACCATACGAAGGAAGTAAACCAAGACAAGTGTTAATATCAAAACAAGATTACGACCAAGATCCATTGTAAAAAAATGTGCTAACCATTTATGAGGAATAACATATGCAAACATACTAAAGATAATCGAGAAGCTCTATACTCGATTATCTTTTTTTAATTACTAAAGAAAAAATAATTTATTTTTTTAAGACACTACAAACATGCGTAAGCAAAGCAGAGTGGTTATCGTGCATTCCTGGAAGGTGACCACCAAAAGTTGGTAAATGTAAAATGCTTCTAAGAAAAATTTGTTTTTAAAGATTTAAAACAGTAAGGCTAAATAAAATTTATTACTATATTTTGAATGTAATTTTTATATATAATTCCTTTTTTTTACTACGATGTGAAGCAATTTAAAACACTGACAAAATTCAGTGTTTTCAAGGGTTTTTATCAATTAGTATCACACATTAAGAGATATATTATGACAAAATGATTACATTTATGTATTAACAACGTAAAAACAAATAAGAATTTCGTAAATAAAGTATTTATTTAAAAGATTAAAAGTGGTATAGTATGTACTGATTAGTAGGAAAGTTTTACATCAGAGGTCTGATCTCTTCATAATGGTGGTGTTTTAAATGACAATAAAAATGGATCAAAGGCATTTATACCTACAAGTAATCGATCGTCTTAAACAAGACATTGAAAAAGGGATTTTCAAAGAAAAGGAGAAATTACCTTCTGAATTTGAATTGGCCAAGCTTCTTGGGGTAAGTAGAGCAACTTTACGAGAAGCTCTGCGAGTGCTAGAGGAAGAAAATATTATCGTAAGAAGACATGGTGTAGGAACCTTTGTTAACTCAAAGCCTGTTTTTACATCAGGGATTGAACAACTCTCAAGTGTTTCGGCGATGATTAGAAACGCAGGGATGGAGCCTGGTACTATTTACCTTAGTTCAATGGAATCAGAAGCATCTGAAGATGATGCAAAACGATTCCAGTGTGAGGAGGATACGACCGTTGTTACAATGGAGCGGGTCCGAACTGCAGATGGTGAACCAGTGGTATATTGTATCGATAAAGTTCCACAATATTATTTACCGGCAGATTTTCTTATAAGAAAAGAAGGCTCTATTTTTACAGCATTGGAGGAATCAGGTGATATAAGGATTTCGCATGCGGTTACCTTCATTGATCCAGTGGGATATCATGAAGTAGCTTCACCAACCTTAAATTGTGATCCAGAGACTTCGTTGCTGATTTTAAAACAATTGCATTATGATGAGAATGATCGTGTAGTTTTATATTCGAAAAATTATTTTCGAGCAGACAAATTTAGCTTTCATGTAGTTCGGAAAAGGGTGTAAAAAAGTAGTTCCTGCTAAGAAGAAGAAAAATAATGGGGGTTTTCAAGTTGACGAAACGTAAATTTGGTTTAGGCTTATCACTTGTTTTAGCTGCTGGTACAATTCTTGGAGCATGTGGTTCTAAAGATGAGGAAACAAAAAAAGACGAAGGTTCTAATGCTGGTACTGGAACTGAAGAAACAGCAGACATCTCAATCGCAATGGTTACAGACGTCGGTGGAGTAGATGATAAATCATTCAACCAATTAGCTTGGGAAGGTATTGAAGCATTCGGTAAAGAGCATGGTCTTAAAAAAGGCGATGGCGGTTACGATTATTTACAATCACAATCAGATGCAGATTATATCAACAATATTACTAACTTAGTTCGTCGTGACTTCGACATAGTTTATGGTATTGGTTTCTTGATGGAAAAGCCTATCACTACAATTGCTGAACAGCAAAAAGATGCTCAATTAGCAATTATTGATGCGGTAGTTGATGCTCCAAACGTTGCTTCTGTAATGTTTAAAGAACAAGAAGGTTCTTACCTTGCTGGAGTAGCAGCAGCATTAATGTCTGAATCAAAACAAATTGGTTTTGTTGGTGGAATGGAAATTCCTGTTATTGAACGCTTTGAAGCAGGTTTCCTTGCAGGAGTTAAAGCAGTTGATCCATCTATTAAAGTAGATGTTCAGTATACTGGTAAATTTGACGATGCAGCTCTTGGTAAAACAACAGCAAATCGTATGTACTCTTCAGGCGTAGACATTATTTTCCACGCAGCTGGTGGAACTGGTAATGGTGTTTTTGCAGAAGCTAAAGAACGTAAAACAAAAGATAAAGATGCTAACGTATGGGTTATTGGAGTTGACTCTGACCAATACGAAGAAGGAGCAGTTGGCGACACTAATGTAACGCTTACTTCTATGCAAAAACGTGTTGATGTAGCAGTACAAAACATTGCAAAAGAAACAATGGAAGGGAAATTCCCAGGTGGTAAAACGGTTACTTACGGTTTAGCAGAAGAAGGTGTTCAGCTTGCTGATTCACGTGGAGCTATTCCTGAGGATGTTTTAGCGAAAATTGAAGAATATTCTAAAAAAATCGCTTCTGGTGAAATCGTAGTTCCTGAAACTGTAGAATAATTTGACTTAACATCATAAAGGCCGACTTGCTCGGTCTTTATGATATTTTAAATTAATGGACGAAAGATTTTAAATATTTAAAGTCTTTCCTGTATTAATTTAGTACTAGTATTCAAGTAGGGAGTGAAATTCATTGGATTATGTAATAGAAATGCTAGGCATTCGGAAAGAGTTTGGAACTTTCGTAGCAAATGATAATATAACCCTTCAATTGAAAAAGGGAGAAATACATGCTCTTTTAGGTGAGAATGGAGCAGGAAAGTCCACTCTCATGAACGTATTATTCGGTCTGTATCAACCAGAAGCAGGCGACATAAAAGTAAGAGGTAAGTCTGTGAAAATTACGGACCCAAACGTTGCCAATGACCTGGGAATTGGAATGGTTCATCAGCATTTCATGCTAGTGGAAAACTTTACAGTTACGGAAAATATTATTTTAGGTAACGAACCAACTAATGGCGGTGTCGTAAATATTAAGGATGCTGCACGTAAAATAGAGCAACTGTCAGAAACTTACGGATTAAATGTAGACCCTTATGCAAAAATAGAGGACATTTCCGTAGGAATGCAACAGCGGGTAGAAATTTTGAAAACGCTTTATCGTGGTGCTGAAATACTAATTTTTGATGAACCGACAGCTTCTTTAACTCCTCAAGAGATTAATGAGCTTATTCAAATTATGAAGCGTCTTATTAAAGAAGGTAAATCTATCATTTTAATAACGCACAAACTTAAAGAAATTATGGATGTGTCGGATAGAGTCACGGTTATTCGTAAAGGTAAAGGAATTGGTACTGTTATAACAGCAGAAACAAATCCAAACGAATTGGCATCGCTTATGGTTGGACGTCAGGTTGAATTTAAAACAGTTAAGGGCGAAGCTAAACCTAAGGAAGAAGCATTGATCATTAAAGACTTAATAGTGACAGACTATAGAGGTATTGAAAAGGTTAAAGGGTTAAACTTAACTGTTCGCAAAGGTGAAATTCTCGGTTTAGCAGGGATTGACGGAAATGGTCAAAGTGAGCTAATTGAGGCAATTACTGGTCTTCGTAAGTCTAAGAGTGGATCTATAAATCTAAATGGAATAGATATTACAAACAAAAAACCTCGTAAAGTGACAGAGGCGGGAGTTGGACATATTCCACAGGATAGACATAGACATGGTTTAGTTTTAGATTTTCCAATTGGTCACAATATTGCTCTTCAAACCTATTATTTAGAGCCTATTTCTAAAAGAGGAATTATAAATTACAAAAAAGTGTCTAACTTAGCGCAAAAAATTATTAAAGAATATGATGTACGTACACAAGGTGAGCATACATTGGCTCGAGCATTATCAGGAGGTAACCAACAGAAGGCCATTATCGGTCGTGAGGTTATACGTGACCCTGAGTTGTTGATCGCGGCGCTTCCTACTCGTGGTTTAGATGTAGGGGCAATCGAGTTTATTCATCAGCGTCTAATAGAGCAAAGGGATAAAGGAAAAGCAGTATTACTTCTTTCGTTTGAACTAGATGAGGTTATGAATGTATCGGATCGTATTGCAGTTATATATGATGGACAAATTGTTGATTCTCTTTTACCTAAAGAAACGACAGAGCAAGAGCTTGGTCTATTAATGGCAGGACAAACAAGAGAAAAAGATAAGAAGCAGGGGGATGTAGAGCATGTCGAATAGAGTAGTAAATATACTTGTCCCTGTTATTTCCGTAATACTAGGGTTAATCGTGGGTGCGATTGTCATGCTAATAAGCGGATACGATCCTATCTTGGGATACGCTGCGCTATGGGAAGGTATATTTGGAGATGCCTATAGAATGGGTGAAACAGTACGTCAAATAACACCATACCTATTATCAGGGCTTGCGGTGGCGTTTGCTTTCCGCACTGGGCTGTTTAACATTGGAGTGGAGGGGCAATTACTTGTAGGCTGGTTTGCAGCGGCTTACGTCGGTATTGCATTTGATCTCCCAATGTACATACATCTACCACTAGCAATACTTGCTGCAGCCGTTGCAGGAGGATTGTGGGCTTTCCTACCAGGATTATTAAAAGCAAAACTTCAGGTGCATGAAGTAATAGTAACGATCATGATGAATTACATTGCACTTCATACAACGAATGCGCTTATTAAAATCGTTGCTGATGGTGGCGACAGTACGGAATCTATTAAACCAACCGCTTCACTGACGTCTGCTTTCTTCCAAAGCATGACAGACTATTCTCGTTTACATTATGGAATATTTATTGCGTTAGCAATGGTTTTATTAATGTGGTTCATTTTAGAGAAAACAACTACTGGATATGAATTGAAGTCAGTAGGATTTAACAAGCATGCTTCAGAGTATGCTGGTATGAATGTCTCTAAGAATATCATCTTATCTATGGTTATCTCAGGTGCTTTTGCCGGTCTAGCTGGTGCTATGGAGGCATTAGGTACATTTGGTTACGCAAGTTCTAAAGGTGCCTTCACAGGTATCGGGTTTGATGGAATCGCCGTGGCTTTACTGGGGGCGAATACACCTCTAGGAGTAATTTTTGGTGCTACACTATTTGGATCTCTAAAATATGGAGCAACTAATATGCCTAACGCTGCAGGAGTTCCGATAGAAATTGTATCGATTGTTATTGCGATTATTATTTTCTTCGTTGCCTGTGGATATGTCATTCGCTATTTCCTTGAAAAGATTAGTAAGAAAAAGGAGGCGAATTAAATGAGCTTTTTAGATGTATTATATTTCATCGTTCCATCAGCAATTTTCTATGCAGCCCCTTTAGTTTTCACTGCTATAGGTGGAGTTTTCTCTGAAAGATCTGGTGTAATTAATATTGGTCTAGAAGGTATGATGGTTATGGGTGCCTTTATTTCCATCATTTTTAACCTGACTTTCGTTAGTACGTTTGGTGCTATGACACCTTGGGTTGCAGTTATTGCAGCCATGATTGTTTCAGGTATATTTGCTTTGCTACATGCAGTAGCATCTGTATCGTTTAGAGCAGACCAAACCATTTCTGGGGTAGCGATTAATATGTTAGGTGTCGCTATTGCATTGTTCACAGTAAAAATGATCTATGACAAAGGACAAACAGATTATATTCAAGAACGTTTTATACGCTTTGATATTCCTGGTTTAAGTGAAATACCAATCATCGGACCAATGTTATTTAAGGATGTCTACTCTACTTCTATTTTAGCTGTTGCAGTAGCTATTCTAGCATGGTTTGTTATTTACAAAACTCCATTTGGTCTTCGCCTTCGTGCAGTAGGTGAGCATCCTATGGCAGCAGATACAATGGGAGTTAATGTAAAGAAAATGCGATACATTGCAGTAATTATTTCTGGTATGCTGGCTGGTATTGGTGGAGCTGTATATGCTCAATCGATTTCAGGAGAGTTCAGTCACACTACAATTAATGGACAAGGATTTATGGCTCTTGCAGCCATGATTTTTGGTAAATGGCATCCGCTAGGAGCACTTGGAGCAGCACTTTTCTTCGGATTTGCGCAAGCTTTAAGTATCGTTGGTGGACAAATACCATACATTGATCAGATTCCAAGCTATTACTTGCACATTTTACCATATGCATTAACTATTCTTGCAGTAGCAGGGTTTATAGGGAAAGCAAATGCTCCTAAAGCGAGCGGTATTCCTTATATTAAAGGAAAAAGATAAATTTTTGCTTAGAATTTACCAATTAATAATAAAAAATATAGCGATTAAAAAGGGACCAATTAAGTTTGGTCCCTTTTGTTTGTATTGATATAATTAGAAGATGTATAGTGAAAAGGTATATGAGTAACACTAGAAAGAAAAAGGGGGAATTCTTTTCATGTTTCAACATTTTGAATTAGCCAAAGGTGTCCAGCTTTATATAAGACCTACAGAACAATTTAAAACCATTAATATTTCCTTTAAATGGAAGCAACCATTAACTGTAGAGTCTGCTGCAGTAAGAGCGGTACTTTCCAATGTACTGCAATATAGCAATGCCAAATATCCAACATATGCATCTTTTAGAAAACGTTTAGATGAATTATTCGGAGCGGTATTATATTTTGACACATCTAAAAAGGGTTTAAATCATATTTTTTCTTTAAATGCCGAAACAGTTAACGATGCTTATTTATCTAATGAAACTGTGGTAGATGAAGTACTTTCATTATTACAAACAGTGCTTTTCCAACCTAACTTAGAAAATGGAAAATTTGTTGAATCGGTTGTGAAGCGAGAAAAAGAACAAGTGATAGAACGTATTCAGTCGATGTACGATGATAAAACTCGTTATGCACAGCAACGATTATTAGAAAATATTTTACCCGATCATCCTGCTTCTATTAGCGCTAATGGTACGGTGGAAACAGTGAAGGCAGTAACAAACGAACAGTTATTAGAAATGCATCAAAACCTGCTTACAAAAGAACCATTATCTATCTATATTGTAGGTGATGTAGATGTAGAGGAAATGAAAGCTAAAATTAGTGAATTTTTCCCGTTTGAAGCTCGTTCTGCAGACATTCCAAAAGAAACAGAAAGTGCTGTTTCAACAAACGACAACGAGTTTTTACATGAAAAACAGGACATGAAGCAAGGGAAATTACATATCTCTTATCAAACTCCAGTCACGTTTTACTCTAATGAATTCCCAATTATGCAAATTACTAATGGTATTCTTGGTGGCTTTGCCCATTCTAAGATTTTCATGAATGTTCGTGAAAAAGAAAGTATGGCATACTATGCCTCAAGTAGCTTTTCCTCCCTTTATGGTCGCATTTTTGTATTTGCGGGAATTGATGCCAACCTACAGGAAAAAGCTGTTGCATTAATAGACGAACAGCTAAAGGAAATGCAAGAAGGAAATATATCTGATTTAGAGATCAATCAGACAAAATCCATGCTTAAAAACCAGCTTAAGGAATCTTTGGATTCTGCTAGAGGACAAATAGAAATTTACGATCAATATAAAGAACTCGATGAATCCTTTACAGTGAAAAACTGGACCGCTAAATGGGAAGATGTCACGAAGGAGCAAATTCAAGAAATGGCTTTAAATATCGAAAAGGAATTTGTCTATTTCTTATCTGGTAAGGACGGTGCAGACAATGAATGAAACTTACTTTGAACAGCTAGAAGAAACACTATATCACGAAGAACTTTCCAATGGATTAAATGTCTATATTTTGCCTAAAAAAGACTTTTCCAAAACATATGTAACCTTCACTACAAAATACGGTTCTATTGACCGAGAATTTATTCCTCTAGGTAAAAAAGAGCCTGTTACAGTACCAGACGGAATCGCCCATTTTCTAGAGCATAAAATGTTTGAAAAAGAAGAAGGAGATGTTTTCCAGAAGTTCAGTGAAAATGGGGCTTCTGCCAATGCATTCACGTCATTTACAAGAACTTCTTATTTATTCTCCTCAACAGATAATATATTAGAAAACACTAATACTCTTCTTAATTTTGTACAGGAGCCATATTTCACAGAACAAACTGTTGAAAAGGAAAAGGGTATTATTGGGCAAGAAATTACCATGTATGACGACCAGCCGGACTGGAGGTTATACTTTGGTACGATTGAAAATATGTACAAAGAACATCCTGTGAAAATTGATATCGCGGGCACAATAGAGTCTATTAGTCATATTACAGCTGAGCATCTTTACGAATGCTATAACACGTTTTACCACCCTTCGAATATGGTGTTGTTCGTTGTTGGGGCAGTAGATCCTAAAGAAATGATGGACTTTGTAAAAGAAAATCAGGCTAAAAAAGAATTTAAGGCTCCAGAGGAAATTGTTCGTTTTTACCCAGAAGAGCAGCCACAAGTAGATAAAAAAGAACGAACATTAAAAATGGACGTTCAAAAGTCTAAGCTTTTATATGGCATTAAATCGAACAATGTTAATATTACCGGTAAAGAAATGTTAAATTATGAGTTGGCTATGCAAGTGGCTGTTGAACTGATATTCGGTAGAACATCCTCGTTTTTCCAAGAGGTCTATGAAAAAGGGTTGATCGATGAATCCTATAGTGCAGACTTCTCTATGGAAGAAGGCTACGGTTTTGCGATGATAGGCTCCGATACAGGAAATCCAGAAGAGCTTGGTCAGAAGATCAAAGAAACTATTACTAAATTTGCAACAAATTGGACATTAGAAGAAGAGGACATGAAACGAATTACTAGAAAGAAAATTGGTCATTTCTTACGTTCTTTAAATTCAATTGAATATATTGCAAACCAATTTACTCGTTATAAGTTTAACGATATGAATTTATTTGATGTAGTACCAGCCTTAGAGAACTTAGGTGTGGAACAAGTCAAGAAGGCATTTGAAGCCTTTAAGGATGAGAATACACAAACTGTATTTAAGATTATTCCTTCGAAGGAAACAGATAATGGCTAAAAAGTTTGCTCTAGTGGTAGGGGCGTCTGGAGAAATAGGGATTGCTACTAGCCTAAGTATGGCGGAGGCTGGATGGTCCCTGTACCTTCATTTTGCGAGTAACAAAGAGAAGGTGGATGAACTTATAGTTGCCCTAGATCTTGCCTATCCACAACAGGAATTCATACCTATTCAAGCAGACCTATTAGATACAAGAGCAATTGAAGTCATTGTGAATTCTATTTACTCTCTTCAATCGATAGTCTTTGCCCAAGGCCAAAGTCTTTATAAAGGTATAGAAGAGACCTCTTTGGAAGAAATACGACATCTCTTTCAAGTACATGTAGAGCATCCAATGTTTTTAGCGGGAAGATTAGCGTCTAAGCTACGAAAGCATGAGCATAGCTCTATTATCTTTATTGGCTCTATATGGGGAGAAACAGGTGCTTCCTATGAGGCAGCCTATTCTGCTGCTAAAGGGGCTCAGCATGCGTTTGTGAAAGCCTATGCGAAAGAGGTTGCCATGCAAAAGACAAACGTTAATGTCGTCGCACCAGGTTTTATCGATACAAAAATGAACGCTCATTTAGATGATGAATCTCGAGAGTTTATATTAGAAGAGATTCCTGCAGGTATATTTGGCAAACCTCAGGATGTAGCCAATGTGGTTGTTTTTTTAGCAAGTGAGCATGCATATTATATTACTGGTCAGGTCATTCGAGTTAATGGTGGTTGGTATATTTAGGAAAAGAAAAGGGGGAAGTTAACTCTCTTTTCTTTTTCCCTTTTATTCGGTTATAAAATCATATATGATAGAACTATTAATGCATTGAGAACGTCATTCTATAAAGGGAGGAATACATGATGGCAAGTGAATGGTTTTTTGAATACGAAATTCAAGTAAATCGTCCTGGACTTTTAGGAGACATTTCTTCTCTATTGGGTATGCTGCGAGTAAATATAGTCACTATTAATGGAGTAGATGAGGGTAGACGTGGTATGCTCATTAAAGCTGAAAAAAAAGAAAATATTGAACGCTTTGAACATATCATTTCCACAATGGAAACAATTCATTTAACTAAGTTTCGTGAGCCGAAGCTAAGAGATCGTTTAGCTGTGCGTCACGGAAGATACATACAAAGAGATGCTGATGACAGAAAGACTTTTCGATTCGTAAGAGATGAGCTTGGTCTACTAGTAGATTTCATGGCTGAGATCTTTAAACAGGAAGGACATAAGCTAATCGGTATCAGAGGTATGCCTAGAGTAGGGAAAACAGAATCTGTAGTTGCAGCAAGTGTTTGTGCGAACAAAAAGTGGATTTTCCTTTCTTCCACAATGATTAAGCAAACGATTAGAAATCAACTCGCTGGGGATGAATTCAGCGATCGCAATATCTTTATTCTGGATGGAATTGTTACAAGAAAGTCAAATGATGAAAAGCATCTACAACTTGTTAGGGAAATGATGAGAATGCCTACTATTAAAGTAGTGGAGCACCCAGATATGTTCATCAAGCATTCCGAATATTCTATAGAGGATTTTGACTATATAATTGAGCTTCGTCATAGTCCAGAGGAAGAAATTACGTACGAAATGATGGAAAAAAATCATGCGATGACCGACAAAGGCATGGGTGGATTTGGCGGATTCGGTGAATTTAATTTTTAACGAAGTAGGTGTTTTAATTGACTGAACTTGGTACTCGTTTAAAAGAAGCGAGAACAGCAAAAGGATATAGTATCGAGGATTTGCAAGAAATAACAAAAATCCAAAAAAGGTATTTAGCTAACATTGAGGAAGGGAATTATTCTACAATTCCTGGTGCTTTTTATGTGCGAGCTTTTATCAAGCAATACGCAGAGGCAGTTGGCTTAAATGGGGATGAGCTTTTAGAGACATACAAATCAGAGCTTCCAAGTCCTACAAATGAGGATGTTGCAAAAACTATCCCTGCAACACCGTCTAGAAGAACTTTGGGTGGCCGAGCATCGAACAGATTTATGGAAATTATGCCGATGATTATAGTGGCATTGTTTGTTGTGGCGATAATTGTGATTGTATGGACACTTAGACAGAACTCTCCAGAGACGGAAGAGTCACCTGCAGTAGAAACAGAAGAACCAGTGACAATGGATATCACTCCTCCACCTTCGGATCAAACAGCTACAGATAATGAAGAAGAGGAAGAAGCTGTGGAAGAAGAAATTGAAGAAGAACCAGTGCCTAAACTAGCTTTCGCATTAGAGGGGACTCAAGGGGAAACTTCAACATATACTGTATCTGGTGCAGAAACTTATCAGCTAAAGTTAATGGCTAGCAGCGACAAGACATGGTTAAACTTAAAAGACCAAGCAAACAAAACTTTATATGATAGCTGGGTTAACACTGGAACGCCATATGAGCTAGATGTAACTACAACGGATCAAATTCGCGTGAGAGTGGGTAACGTTCCAGTTACGCAAGTCTTTATTAATGATGAGCTAGTGGAATTCCCAACAGATAAGAGTCCTCAAAATTTAGTTATAAAATTCAGCAAATAGTCATCGATTAGATGGCTATTTTGTTTGAAATATGAAAGGAGTATTTTTTGATGAAAATGAATATACCAAACCAAATTTCTATGTTCCGCATATTTTTGATTCCAGTATTTATGATTTTTATGCTAATTGATTTTAACTGGGGGGAAGCTAGTTTTTTAGGCGCAACTATTCCAGTAAATCACCTAATTGGAGCTATTATTTTTATTATCGCCTCTATTACTGATTTTATCGATGGTTATTATGCTCGTAAATATAATTTAGTAACCAATATGGGTAAGTTTTTAGATCCTCTAGCGGACAAATTGCTAGTTTCAGCAGCATTAATTATATTAGTGCAGTTTGGAGTTGCACCAGCGTGGGTAGTTATATTAATTATCAGCCGTGAATTTGCAGTGACTGGTTTACGCTTAATATTAGCGAATACAGGAGAGGTAGTTGCAGCAAACCAACTCGGTAAAATAAAAATGTGGACACAAATTATCGCGATTTCATCATTACTTTTAGGAAATGTATTTTTTGAAATGTTCAATTTCCCATTTGATATGATCATGCTATACGTTTGTCTATTCTTTACTTTATGGTCGGGATTTGATTATTTCTATTTGAATCGCAAAGTGTTACTTGACTCAAAATAGGAAGGAAGTTTTGGGATGAAAGCAGAGATTATTGCGGTAGGATCAGAATTATTGTTAGGGCAAATTTCCAATACGAACGCAAGATATATATCCTCCCAGCTGGCAGAGTTAGGGATCGATGTGTATTACCACACAGTAGTTGGAGACAATCCTAATCGTTTGTTAGAAGCCATAAAAATCGCAGAAAATCGAGCTGACCTCATTATTTTTTCAGGAGGTTTAGGACCTACTAAAGACGATCTTACTAAAGAAACAATTTCTAAACACCTTAACAAAAATCTTGTATTAGATGATCATGCAATCATTTATATTGAGGATTTCTTTAAAAGAGCTGGAAAAGTAATGACGGAGAACAATAAAAAACAAGCATTAGTTTTAGACGGCTGTACTGTCCTTGAAAACAAGCATGGGATGGCTCCGGGGATGCTGCTTTCCACAGAGAAACATACATATATGTTATTGCCTGGCCCTCCAAAAGAATTAGAGCCGATGTTCCAATTTGAGGCTAAGCCGCTGTTACCTAAACTGCTTTACAAAGAAAATGTAATTATGTCCCATGTCATTCGCTTTTATGGTATTGGCGAAGCAGAGTTGGAGAATGAGGTCCAGGATTTATTGGACAATCAAACAAATCCGACCCTTGCGCCGCTAGCTTCTGACGGCGAGGTAACCTTACGACTTACTGCGAAAGCAGATACGGAGGAAGAAGCTTGGAAAAGGATTGAAAAGCTACAAGCTGAAATCTTAAACCGCGTGGGCAAATATGTGTATGGATATAATAACGAATCGTTAGCCTCCAAGCTTAGAGATATACTAATTGACAATGAGCTAACAATTTCTGCTGCAGAAAGTATGACTGCTGGACTTTTTCAATCGGAGTTGGCGGCAGTCCCAGGAATGGGCGTAGCACTTGTAGGTGGCATTATCACCTATACGGAAGAAGTGAAAATCAATCAGCTTGGTGTTAAGAGAGAAACGATTGATGAACATAGCGTCGTTTCTAGTCAGGTTGCAGAAGAAATGGCTAGTCGAGTCAAAGAAAAGTTTGAAACAACGATAGGTATAGGTATTACTGGAGCAGCTGGGCCAGATGGACACGGAGATCAACCGGCAGGAACGGTGTGGATTGGAATAGCGTATGGAGACGTCGCCCCAATTTCTTATAAATTGAATCTATCCGGTATGAGAAACACAAATCGTTTAAGAACAGTTAAGTTTACTATCCATTATTTGATTCGACTTTTAAGAGAAGAAGGATTATCGAAAATTTAATTTTAACAAAGGAAAACGGCTCAAATTATCATTTTGTGCTGTTTTTTCCTATCAAAATCTAATAGTGTTAAAAAATAAACGAATAGATGTTCGCTTTTTTCTTGTAAATTTCTCAAAGACCGAGTATACTAAAGATAGTAAAAAAAATGATAGTTTCTAGGAGGAAATACATTTGGCTAATGATCGTAAAGCAGCGTTAGAAATGGCTTTAAAACAAATAGAGAAACAATTTGGTAAAGGTTCCGTAATGAAATTAGGAGAGAAAACAGACCGTGAAATCTCTACCTCTTCAAGTGGTTCCCTAGCTCTTGATGCAGCACTTGGAATAGGCGGATATCCAAGAGGTCGTATTATTGAAATTTATGGCCCAGAGAGCTCAGGTAAAACAACTGTAGCGCTTCACGCTATTGCAGAAATACAAAAAACAGGTGGGCAAGCGGCATTTATTGATGCAGAGCATGCGTTGGACCCTGTATATGCACAAAAACTAGGCGTTAACATAGATGAATTATTATTATCTCAACCCGACACTGGAGAGCAAGCCCTTGAAATCGCAGAAGCTCTAGTCCGCAGTGGTGCGGTTGAAATCATTGTTATCGACTCTGTTGCAGCATTAGTACCAAAAGCGGAGATAGAAGGAGAAATGGGAGACTCTCATATTGGTCTTCAAGCTCGCTTAATGTCTCAAGCATTACGTAAGCTATCAGGAGTTATTAACAAATCTAACACTATAGCAATCTTTATTAACCAAATTCGTGAAAAAGTTGGAGTAATGTTTGGTAACCCGGAGGTAACGCCTGGTGGTCGTGCACTTAAATTCTACAGCTCTGTCCGCTTAGAAGTAAGACGTGCTGAAGCTATTAAACAAGGTACAGACATTATGGGTAACAAAACGAAAATTAAAGTAGTAAAAAACAAAGTTGCTCCACCATTTAAAACTGCAGAAGTAGATATTATGTACGGAGAAGGAATCTCTCAAGAAGGAGAAATCGTTGATATAGGTTCTGAATACGATATTATCCAAAAAAGTGGTTCTTGGTATGCTTACAATGAAGAACGTATTGGCCAAGGGCGAGAAAACGCTAAGCAATTCTTGAAAGAAAACCCTGCTATTAAAGAAGAAGTGGCATTAAAAATCCGTCAATCTCTAGGTATGTCTGCTGGTGCACTTGTTATTGCAGCGCATGAGCCAGAGGACGAAGATGGCGAGTTCGAGCTACTTTTAGAAGATGAATAATAGTTAAAGTTAAAAAGATATCAAGAGACTCTCTCTTGGTATCTTTTTTTAAAATCTATTTCTAATATTTTTTGTAGTTTAAACTTATCACAAAGTCCATTTTACTTGAACTTTAGTAGTTGTGAATGATCTAAATTCAAAATTAGAAGCTTTACCTATTAAAAGCGTTCGTTGAAACGACAGGCAATGAATCTAGTCGGTTGAATGAACATTGATCATTCTTCAGAAAAGGACAACCAGAGCTGAAACTAATTATAATTTCTTTGCTGAGCAGATAAATATCATGATTTTTTTATTGATTGTTCCTTGTGGTTTTACATAATAAAAGAAAATATGAAATTGTTTCAAATAGGAATTATGAAATCATATTATTTAGGCAATACCTAAAGTAATAGATATCCTCTCTCTAAAACTAATAATATTCTTCCGTTTCCTTGACAGAGTATTTCTACATCTATACAATTAAAATTGTATAATTTCTTTATTAAATGACTAAAAAGCAGTACAAATATGCATTCAATTAGCATATATGTGCCGACTGAAACTTAAAAGTATAGCAAGAGGGGGTGTTCGAAATGACATGGGAAATTATCATCTCCGCTTTGCTTGGTCTTATTATCGGTGGCGCTGTTGGTTACGGTTATCTGAAAAAAGTGAATGATTCAAAAGTGACTGGTGCAAAACAATCTTCTGTACTCATTATAGAGGAAGCAAAGCGAGAGGCAGAAGCATTAAAGAAAGAAGCACTTTTAGAGGCCAAAGATGAAACTCACCAATTACGAAATGAAGCTGAATCTGACATCCGAGAACGCCGCATGGAACTGCAAAAACAGGAAAATCGGTTATTACAAAGAGAAGAGAATCTAGATCGTAAAGATGATGCTCTAAACAAGAGAGAAGTAAGTCTTGAGCGTAAAGAAGATGCTCTAACACAAAGACAACAGCATATCGAACAAAAGGAAAGTAAAGTGGATGAACTAGTTGAAGAGCAACAAACAGAGCTACAACGTATTTCTACTCTTACTCGTGAAGAAGCAAAAACTATCATTCTTCAAGAGGTAGAAAATGAATTGGCTACTGATATTGCTGTGATGACTAAAGAATCTGAAACAAGAGCCAAAGAAGAGGCTGACAAGAAATCGAGAGAAATACTTTCACTTGCTTTACAAAGGTTTGCAGCAGATCACGTTGCGGAAACTACCGTTTCGGTTGTAAACTTACCGAATGACGAGATGAAAGGACGAATTATCGGACGTGAAGGACGAAACATTCGTACACTCGAAACATTGACTGGTATCGATCTTATCATTGACGACACACCAGAGGCTGTAATTCTTTCCGGGTTCGATCCGATTAGAAGAGAGACTGCTCGATTAGCCCTTGAAAAATTAGTGCAAGATGGACGTATCCATCCTGCTCGAATTGAAGAAATGGTAGAGAAGTCTAGAAGAGAAGTAGATGAACAAATTCGCGAAATTGGCGAACAAACTACTTTTGATATAGGTGTTCATAACCTACATCCAGATTTGATGAAGATTTTAGGCCGTTTAAGATACCGTACAAGTTATGGTCAAAACGTATTAAAACATTCTACTGAAGTTGCCTATTTAGCTGGTCTCTTAGCTGCAGAGCTTGGAGAAGACGTAACACTTGCTAGACGTGCAGGCTTATTACACGACATCGGAAAAGCAATTGACCATGAAGTGGAAGGAAGTCACGTTGAAATAGGTGTAGAACTTGCAAGAAAGTATAAAGAACATCCGGTAGTAATTAATAGTATTGCTTCCCATCACGGAGATACAGAAGCTACTTCTGTCATTGCCGTATTAGTAGCAGCAGCAGATGCTTTATCTGCAGCTAGACCTGGTGCAAGAAGTGAAACATTAGAAAATTACATTCGCCGCCTTGAAAAACTAGAGGAAATTTCAGAATCCTATGAAGGTGTTGAAAAATCCTTTGCTATTCAAGCGGGTAGAGAAATCCGCATTATGGTTCGTCCTGATCAAATCGATGACATTACGGCTCATCGCTTGGCAAGAGACATCCGTAAGCGAATTGAAGAAGAGCTCGATTATCCTGGTCACATAAAAGTAACTGTAATCAGAGAAACTAGAGCCGTAGAATACGCAAAATAAAGTAAAAGCAATCATAACATTGAAAACAAAAGGCTTCGAAATGAAGCCTTTTTTTCGTGAAAGGACGTTATTGTAAAAATGAAAATACTATTTATCGGTGATATTGTTGGATCAATTGGTAGAGATACCTTGGAAAGCTACTTACCAAGACTAAAAAGAAAATATATGCCAGATGTTGTAATTGCCAATGGGGAGAATGCAGCTGCTGGTAGAGGCATTACGAAAACTATATTTAACTCTCTTTTACATATGGGAGTAGACGTAGTGACGATGGGAAACCATACATGGGATCAAAAAGAAATTATGGACTTCATCGATGATACAGATTATTTAATTCGTCCTGCCAATTTTTCAGAAGACGCTCCGGGTAAAGGAATGACCTCTGTAACGAAAAACGGCCACACTATTTCTGTCATCAATATGCATGGTAGAACATTCTTACCGCCACACGATGATCCATTTAAAATGGCAACTGAAATGGTTGAAGAAGCTAAGCAGCTATCCCCAATTGTATTTGTAGACTTTCATGCAGAAGCGACAAGTGAAAAAATTGCCTTTGGATGGCATTTAGACGGCAAGGCCTCTGTTGTAGTAGGAACTCATACGCATGTACAAACAGCGGATTCTCGTATTCTTCCTGGCGGCACTGCTTATATTACAGATGTCGGAATGACAGGTCCTTATGATGAAGTATTAGGGATGAAAAAAGAGGACGTACTATACCGTTTCCAAACAAATATGCCAACTCGCTTTGAAGTACCGAAGAGCGGTCGTTCGGTGCTAAGTGGATTTTTCGTAGAGGTGGATAACCAAACTGGTAAAGCGACACATCAAGAGAGAATATATATTAACGAAGATTATCCATTTGAAGCATAAAAAAGTCTAAAAAATTTCTTCCGAGCATAAGTTAGTTTATGAACGAAAGCAAGTTCATAAATATAGCGATAAAAGGAGAAATGATAGTGGATTCTTTAAAAGTATCTTCTCGTTCAAACCCCAATTCAGTTGCTGGTGCATTAGTTGCAGTTATAAGAGAACAAGGTTACGCAGAAATGCAGGCAGTAGGCGCAGGAGCATTAAACCAAGCTATAAAAGCTATTGCTATTGCAAGAGGATTTGTTGCTCCTAGTGGAACAGACCTAACTTGCTCACCGGCGTTCACAGATATTATTATTTCTGGTGAAGATCGAACTGCTTTGAAATTATTGGTAGAAAAGAAATCAAAATAATATATAGCAGCAAGGCTTTCTTCACAAAAGGCTTGGTACTCTATATAAAGTTTCACAAAAAGCCGCTACTGTCTTTAGTAGCGGCTTATAATTTGCGTTTCCATACTTTTTTGAATAAATCGTGACGGAGGGGTTCCGTCAAAGGTCTGAAATTCCATAAAAGTACAGGTAATACATAGTGTATATCGCTACTTCGTGATAAACTAATGAAGGAAAAAAGCATTTAAAGAGAACAGTAAGGAGATGTTTATATGTTGCAACAGCTTTCTTGGAAAGTAGGAGGGCAGCAAGGAGAGGGTATTGAGAGTACAGGCGAAATATTCTCTATGGCTATGAATCGCCTTGGGTACTACTTATATGGATACCGTCATTTCTCTTCTCGAATTAAAGGCGGACATACTAATAATAAAATTTGTGTGCGTCCTACTCAAGTACGTACCATTCCAGATAACTTAGATATTTTAGTGGCATTTGATCAAGAAACGATTGAAGTCAATTATAAAGAGCTTACAGAAAAAAGTATCATACTAGCAGATGCTAAATTTTCACCAGAGGCACCAGAGGACTGTTTAGCACCAATGTATATCGTACCTTTTACAGAGATTGCTTCTAGCCTTGGAACCTCTCTCATGAAGAACATGGTGGCAATTGGAGCTACGTCTGCTTTATTAAACCTAGACAAAGCCGTTTTCCAAGGAGTCGTTGATGAAATCTTTGGTAAAAAAGGTGAAGAAGTTGTAGAAAAAAATATGCAGGCGATTCAACAAGGATATGACACGATGGCTGAGCAGCTTGGGGACCGTCTTGGAGAGTGGGAAATAGCTCCAGCTGACGGCAAACAGCGTTTATTCATGATTGGTAATGATGCAATAGCTATGGGCGCATTAACTGCAGGCGTACGCTTTATGGCAGCTTATCCAATTACTCCAGCTTCTGAAATAATGGAGTATATGATTAAAAAGCTACCTCTATTTGGAGGAGCAGTCATTCAAACAGAAGATGAAATTGCTGCAGCAACAATGGCAATTGGTTCTAACTACGGTGGTGTACGTGCATTTACAGCGTCTGCAGGGCCTGGCCTGTCTCTAATGATGGAAGCAATCGGATTGTCCGGGATGACCGAGCAACCATTAGTAATTGTCGACACACAGCGTGGGGGTCCATCTACAGGATTACCGACCAAACAAGAGCAGTCTGATTTAATGCAAATGATCTACGGTACGCATGGGGAAATTCCAAAGGTGGTCATTGCACCAAGTACTGGAGAAGAAGCGTTCTACGATACAATCCAAGCTTTTAATATTGCTGAAGAATTGCAGCTACCTGTCATTATTCTTTCGGACTTACAGCTATCACTTGGTAAGCAAACAGTGGAGCCATTTGATTATTCGAAAATAGAAATCCGTCGTGGTCGTTTAATGGACAACGAAGAGCTTCCAGAAACAGAAGATAAAAGTTATTTCAAACGATACGAAGTAACCGAAGATGGTATTTCACCACGTGTATTACCAGGTATGAAGCATGCAATTCACCATGTAACAGGTGTAGAGCATGATGAAACTGGCAAACCTTCTGAAGCCGCATTAAACCGTCAAGCTCAAATGGACAAGCGTATGAAAAAATTAAAGTTTGTTAACTTCGATGAGCCAGTGTACGTTAACGCTCCTCATGAAGAAGCAGATATATTATTTGTAGGATTCAATTCTACTCGCGGAGTACTAGAAGAACTACAACAAACACTAAATGACAATGGAGTGAAAGTGAACCATGCACATATTCGCTTAATTCACCCATTCCCAACCGAACAAATGCAGCCGCTAGTAGCTAAAGCTAAAAAAGTAGTAGTGGTAGAAAACAATGCAACAGGACAATTGGCAAACATTATTAAAATGAACGTCGGCGGTCATGACAAAATAGTGAGTGTATTGAAATATGATGGCACTCCATTCCTGCCATTAAGTCTTGCAAAACAAGTGAAGGAGATGCTAACAGATGGTAACATTTAAAGATTTTCGTAACAATGTAAAACCAAACTGGTGCCCAGGATGTGGTGACTTTTCTGTGCAAGCAGCAATACAGCGTGCAGCAGCAAACGTAGGCATCCAGCCGCATGATTTAGCAGTCATCTCTGGTATCGGATGTTCTGGACGTATTTCTGGCTATATCCATTCTTATGGCTTCCATGGTATCCACGGCAGAGCTTTACCAATTGCACAAGGTTTAAAAATGGCTAATAAGGATTTACACGTAATCGCATCTGGTGGTGACGGAGATGGGTTTGCCATTGGTATGGGACACACAATCCACTCAATTCGCCGTAATATTGATTTGACCTATGTAGTAATGGACAACCAGATTTATGGATTGACTAAAGGACAAACATCTCCACGTTCAGCAGAAGGCTTTAAAACGAAGTCTACTCCAGGTGGAGCAATAGAACCTTCCGTTAAACCACTGGAGCTGGCACTGACTTCTGGGGCTACATTTGTCGCACAGGGCTTCTCTTCAGATATTAAAGAATTAACTGCAATTATTGAAGCAGGAATTCAGCATAAAGGCTTCTCATTTATTAACGTGTTCAGCCCATGTGTCACTTATAACAAAGTAAACACATATGACTGGTTCAAAGAGAATTTAACGAAGCTATCTAATGTGGAAGGCTACGACTCCACTAATCGTGAGGAAGCAATGCGAGTAGTAATGGAAAATGAAGGACTAGTAACTGGAATCATCTATCAGGATGAAAATGCACCTTCTTACCAGGATCAAGTACCTGGATATGCTCCAACACCGCTTGTTGATCAAAACTTGAAGATGAGTGAAAAAGAGTTTGATGCATTGTTAAAAGATTTTATGTAAATGAATACTAAGCTCATGAACGATTATCGTTCATGAGCTTTTTTGTGTTTATAGGGATAATTAAGAGTAGAATCTCTGCTAAGGATGTGTGGATGGTTGCACGTAAATGTTGGGAGGTGCACTTGTAGGGGGTAGGAGCGCACCTAAGCGAGAGAGTTGCACCTAAATAGTGTGGAGCCGCACCTAAAGGGTTGAGAAGTGCACGTAAAGTATATGGAAGTGTCACCTAAAGGATAGGAAAGCGCACCTAAACGAGAGAGTTGCACATTAATAGTGTGGAGCCGCACCTAAAGGGGTGAGAAGAGCACGTAAAGTATGTGGAAGTGTCACCTAAAGGATAGGAAAGTGCACCTAAGCGAGTGAAACCGCCCATAAGTAATAGCAAAGTGTCCCATAACAAGTTGAGAACCGCCCATAAAGTATGGACAAGTGTCCCATAAATCACAGTAAACCGCCCATAAACAAAGAAACCGCCCATAAGTAATAGCAAAGTGTCCCATAACAAGTTGAAAACCGCCCATAAAGCATAGACAAGTGTCCCATAAATCACAGTAAACCGCCCATAAACAAAGAAACCGCCCATAAGTAATAGTAAAGTGTCCCATAACAAGTTGAAAGCAGCCCATAAAGCATGGACAAGTGCCCCATAAACTCCAACAAACCACCCATAACCAGAAACTCACCAAACCGCCATACCAGAAGTTTCTCCTAAACCACCATTACAACTTAAAAAAGGACCCCCTAAAACAAGGGAATCCCAGCAGAACAACCTCTATTATTCAAATCACAATCTTATCTAATTCCCATTAAGTGCACTATATAAACCAAAAAACCGCACATATTTTGTCTAAATAAGAAATTTTAAGCTTAATGCCTTGTAGCAATGGAGCACTATTCAGTATAATAGGATGGATATTCGGATTTTGGCGAATGAAAGAAAGGGGAGTTCTTATGAACGAGGAATCACGTTTACAAAGTACTCAAATAAAAGAAACTACTTCTCCCGAGAAAAACGTGGAGAAAGATTATAGCAAATATTTTCAAGCAGTTTACACTCCCCCGTCCTTAAAAGATGCAAAAAAACGTGGGAAAGAAGAAGTGGCTTATCACAACGACTTTTCAATTGCAGATGAATTCAAAGGGATGGGACAAAATCGTAAATTTTATATACGTACCTATGGATGTCAAATGAATGAACATGACACAGAAGTAATGGCTGGGATTTTCATGCAGTTGGGATATGAGCCAACTAATACAGTGGAAGATGCGAATGTCATCCTTTTAAATACTTGTGCTATTCGTGAAAACGCGGAGAACAAAGTATTTGGTGAACTTGGTCATTTAAAGCATTTAAGAAGAAATAATCCTGATTTGCTAATCGGTGTATGTGGATGTATGTCCCAGGAAGAATCCGTAGTAAAGAAAATTTTGAAAACGTACGATCAAGTAGATATGATTTTTGGTACACACAATATTCACCGTCTACCTAACATTCTTAATGAGGCGTACCTATCAAAAGAGATGGTTATTGAAGTATGGTCTAAAGAAGGGGATGTAATAGAGAACCTTCCGCGAGTGCGTAAGGGGTCTATTAAAGCCTGGGTTAACATTATGTATGGCTGTGATAAGTTCTGTACATATTGCATCGTGCCATATACACGAGGTAAAGAGCGTAGCCGTCGACCAGAGGATATTATTCAAGAAATTCGCCACCTTGCAGCTCAAGGCTATAAGGAAATTACACTTCTTGGTCAGAATGTAAACGCTTATGGAAAAGACTTTACTGACTTAGATTATCGTTTTGGTGACTTAATGGATGATTTAAATAAAATTGATGTAGCGAGAATTCGTTTTATGACTAGTCATCCTAGAGATTTTGATGACCATTTAATCGAAGTTTTAGCAAAGGGTGGCAACTTGGTAGAGCATATTCATTTACCAGTTCAGTCAGGATCATCTGATATTCTAAAAATTATGGCTCGTAAATATACAAGAGAACATTATTTAGAGCTAGTAAGAAAGATTAAAACAGCTATTCCGAATGCCTCATTGTCAACCGACATTATTGTTGGTTTCCCTAATGAAACGGACGAACAATTTGAGGAAACACTATCTCTTTATAAAGAGGTAGGATTTGAAATTGCATACACTTATATTTATTCTCCACGTGAAGGTACTCCAGCAGCTAAAATGATTGATAACGTGCCAATGGAAGTGAAGAAGGAAAGACTTCAACGTTTAAATGCACTAGTAAACGAAATGTCTGCAGAGGCAATGAAAAAGCTTGAAGGTGATATTGTGGAGGTATTGGTAGAAGGGGAAAGTAAAAATAACCCTGATGTACTTGCTGGATATACCCGAAAAAGCAAACTAGTGAATTTTGTTGGACCTAAAGATATTATCGGGAAGCTTGTTCAAGTTAAAATTACAAATGCAAAAACATGGTCACTTACTGGTGAACTAGTAGAAGAAACAATTGAAGAAAAGGTGGGTATATAATGACTACTAAATACACTAGAGACGATATTATTGAGAAGGCTAGAGAAATAGCTACTATGATTGCAAACACGGAAGAAGTTGACTTCTTTAAACGTGCAGAAGCACAAATTAATGAAAATCAATCCGTACGCGAGAAAATTGCTAGCTTAAAGAGCTTACAAAAACAAGCAGTTAACTTCCAGCATCTTGGAAAAGAAAAAGCATTGAAGATGATTGAAGGTAAAATTGCTGCAATCGAAGAAGAAATCGACAGTATTCCAATTGTTCAAGAATTTAAGCAATCTCAAGGTGATGTAAATAGTCTGTTACAGCTAGTTGCTAATTCAATCTCAAACAATGTTACTAACCAAATTATTGAATCTACCGAAGGTGATCTTCTTAGAGGAGAAACTGGTTCTAAGGTTAAAAACACTACTTACGATAGCTGTTCATAATGATAAACGACAAAACATACACTGTATCTACACGATACAATGTATGTTTTTTTATTTGGACAAAATTCTTATTGTCTATTGAAATCTCTGGAATTAACGCTCGCTACTTTTCTGCAAATTAACGGAATTTACTTAATTAATTGACATCGTATGAAGTATTTATGATAGAATTATAGAGAACAAAGGGTACTTTTATATAAAAAGGGAGGAAATGTAAAATATGAAAACTAGACAATTTAAATGGTTAGCAGTCTTAAGCATTTTTGCTTTAGTATTTTTAGCAGCTTGTGGAACTAGTGACTCCGATAGTGGGTCAGACTCGGGTTCTGGGGACTCAGCCAAAACAAAAGCAGATTATAAATTTTTAAGTATATTAACTGGTGGAACGCAAGGTACGTATTACCCACTAGGTGGTACTTTTGCTGATTTAGTTACTGAAGAGACAGGTATAAAAACAACTGCTGAGGTATCTCAAGCTTCCGCTGCGAATATGACAGCTTTACATGAAGATGATGAAGGGCAAATTGCCTTCGTACAAACTGATATCGCTTATTATGGTACAGAAGGAACAGAAATGTTCGAAGGAAACAAGTTAGATACGGTAGTTGCAATTGGTGCACTTTATCCAGAAACGGTTCAACTAGTTACCTTAGCGGATTCAGGAATTAATTCATTTGAGGATCTTAAAGGCAAAAAGGTTTCTGTAGGGGCTCCTGGTTCAGGAACATATGCAAATGCTGAGCAACTTTTAGAAATTCATGGTCTATCAATAGAAGATGATATTGAAGCTCAAAACTTAGATTTTGGTGAATCTACTGATGGGTTATCAACTGGACAAATTCAAGCTGCATTTATCACTGCAGGTTACCCAACTTCCGCAGTGGAAGCTTTAAATGCAACTAAAAAAGTAAATATTATTTCTGTTACAGAAGATAAAGCAAAAGAACTTATTGAAAAATATCCTTATTATGCTGTAGATGCTGTGCCTAAAGGTACTTACGGTCTTTCTGAAGAAGTTCCAGTAGTTTCTGTATTAGCAATGCTAGCAGTTAAGAAAGACCTTCCAGAGGATTTAGTTTATGAAATCACAAAAGCGATTTATGGCAATACAGATAAAATTAGCCATGCTAAAGGTGAATTTATTAAAGCAGAAACAGCTCTAGATGGTATTGGAATAGAAGTTCATCCAGGTGCTCAAAAATATTTTGATGAAGTAAACAAGTAATCATTAGTGAAAAGAGGCTTTGATGCGTACAGCTTCGAGTCTCTTTTCTAATTAAGAGAGGCTTTCCACTTCATGAAAAATAAAATAATTATTGTTCTTATAATGATAACTTTCTCTTTTATCTTTATACCTTTTGTACCTGCCCTCTCCTTTACCGAAACACGTACGGAATTACCAATTACTCATTATCTTCCTTTAAAAAAGGAAAAAGAATTCCAAATTATTTTTACTCATACTATACATAAAACAGATGTTATTGAAAATTACCGGGTACTAAATAACAAGGAAATTCTCTTACTAACAATGGAATATAGTGACGTTGCGATTGGAATGCCGAGCTACGCAGAAGAGGGGCAAACACTTGTATATAAAGATGGTTTATACACTCTATCGTATGCTCATGAAGCGTTGCCTTCTTTTACTATGTTTGTAGGAGATGTTGAAGATCAGCTTTTTTTACAATACCAAAAGAAGAAATACAATTTAAAAGTAAAACTAGAAAAAGGGAAATCTTATTTATTCGAAGTGAAAAAGCTATCATTATTTGACATAGCGAGAGGAGTTAACCTGAATGAGCAATAATAAAGGCAATAAAAAAGAGCGGAATGCAGAAGAAAGTAATTTTAAAGAGTTGTCAGCTGAGGAACAGCAGGCGCTGCTAGAGAAATACGATCCAGAATCTAATACACGTAGTGTAGGTAGTAATTTTAAATATGTTATTTATTTTGGCTTGCTAGCATTCTCTTTATTTCAGTTGTATACGGCAATTTTTGGACAGTATCCAGCGCAAATACAGCGTACTGTTCATTTGGGCTTCGGTTTATTATTTGTATTTTTATTATTCCCAGCTCGTAAGAAACTTTCTAAAACAAAAATACCGTTTTATGATTATATACTAGGAGCAGCGGCAATTTTTGTAGGAAGCCATTGGGTAATTAATTACGAACGACTTGTTAAAAGTTTAGGTGGTCTAGAAACCTTAGACTTTATAGTCGGTTTAGTTGCTATTATATTAGTTTTAGAGGCTGCACGCCGAGCTGTAGGCTTGCCGATCACTATTATAGCAGGGTTATTTTTAGTATATGCCTATTTTGGAGAATACTTCCCTGCGTTTATGGCTCATCGAGGACAAAGCTTAGATAATATCGTTAAGCTAATGTTCTTTTCAACGGATGGAATTCTAGGAACACCGTTAGCAGTTTCCTCTACGTATATTTTTGCATTCCTATTGTTTGGAGCATTTCTAGTTAAAACAGGGGTTGGACAGTATTTTAATGACCTGGCAGTAGCTGTTGCTGGGAAAATGGTTGGAGGCCCTGCAAAGGTTGCAATCTTCTCATCAGCTTTACAAGGAACTATTTCCGGGAGCTCGGTAGCAAACGTTGTTACTTCAGGATCTTACACCATTCCGATGATGAAATCATTAGGCTATAGAAAAGAATTCGCTGGAGCTGTAGAGGCTTCTGCATCAACTGGTGGGCAGTTAATGCCACCGATCATGGGGGCAGCCGCGTTCCTTATGGTAGAATTTATCGGTCGTGGAGTCACCTACTGGGATATTGCGAAAGCCGCAGCAATTCCAGCGCTTCTTTATTTTACAGGAATTTGGATTATGACTCATTTTGAAGCAAAACGTTTGGGTTTAAGTGGGTTAACAGATGAACAAATGCCAGATCGTAAAGAAATCTTTAAAAAGATTTATTTAATCTTACCGATTTTCTTAATCATTATTTTAATGATGACAGGTGTACCTGTTATCCATGCTGCGTTATATGGCGTGGTAGCATGTATAGTTGTAGGTGCGATTAACAAAAGTACACGTTTAGGGCCAAAAGAAATTTTAGATGCTTTAGTAGACGGGGCACGAACTGCACTAGGTGTAGTAGCAGCCACTGCTTGTGCTGGGATTATTGTAGGAGTAGTCGTGAAAACAGGATTAGGTCTTAGTCTAGCAACTAGCTTAGTTAAGCTAGCGGGTGGAAGTATTATACTAACCTTATTCTTCGTTATGATTGCATCTCTAATTTTAGGAATGGGAGCTCCAACAACAGCAAATTATGTTATAACGTCGACTATTGCTGCACCAGCTATCATTACCTTACTAGCACCAGATGTAGCACAAAATGCAATACCACTAGTTGTCATATTGTCTGCTCACTTCTTTGTATTCTATTTTGGAATAGTAGCAGATATAACCCCTCCGGTAGCACTGGCCGCCTTTGCAGCCTCGGGTATTTCTGGTGGAGATCCTATTAAGACAGGTGTTCAATCTTCTAAACTAGCGATTGCCGCCTTTATAATACCTTATATGATTGTATTTTCTCCGACGTTGCTCATGATTGATACGACATTCGGGGAAATTATCTGGGTAACATTCACCGCTGTTACTGGAATGATTTCTATTGGAGCAGGTATGATTGGATATTGGTATCGAAAAGTCAGCTGGATTGAAAGAATACTGGCAATAGGTGCAGGTTTATTGTTAATCTATCCAGAAGGTATTTCTGATATTACAGGGTTAATTATTTTCGCTATATTATTCATCATCCAATTATTTACTCGAGAGAAAAAGGAAAAACAAGCTATTGCTCTATAAAAGCTAAAACCACGAGCTAATTATGGCTCGTGGTTTTATTTCATATGTAAAATTATGAATATATTGGTATAATTAAATTTAACAGAATACATAGAATAGAGGATATATTTATGACGTTAAAATTCATTCAAGCTGGTAAGCATACAAATGATATGATTCATTTTCCTGAATTTGATTTGACAATACAACCCGGAGAGGTAACGGCAATCGTTTCTACAGTAAATGTTAAAGAGCAGCTTTTAAATACATTTCTAGGAAAAACACGACTTTCCAATGGTAAAGTAGATTATCTCCCAGATAAAAAAATAGGTTTTTTCTTTTTACATGAAGGTTGTTATGAACGACTAACGGTAGTTGAAACTTTAAAATATTATCAAAAACTATTTAATTCCTCTGAACAAATAGAAAGCATATTACAAGCAGTGCAGCTAGATGCTCAAAAGAATAAGAAACTAAAGAGTTTGACTTACTCTGAAAGAAAGCGAGTACAGCTTGCATGGTTGCTTATACAAAACCCTGATATATACATAATGGAAGAACCAGATCAAAATCTCGATATCGAGTCGAAAAGGATTCTTTTTTCACTTTTAAGAGAGCTACGTCTAGCAAAAAAAGTAATCTTAATATTAACTGGCCAAGTAGAAAGTGGAGTTGCTTGTTCCGATAATGTATACCGATTAGATGAAAAAGGACTGCGCCCAGTTTTAACTAAGGAAGAAGACAATGGTGAAGTAATAGATAGGAGTGAGCCGACTACTGACAAAATTACCAATACCGATGAAGTAGTAGAAGAAAAAGTAATTCAGCCAATTCGTTTCGAAAAAATACCGACGAAAGTAAATGAAAAAATTGTATTATTTGACCCTCCAGAGATTGATTACATAGAAAGCACAGAAGGACAAACCTATTTACATATTAAAGGGGAAAGCTTTGCATGTTCCTTTACGTTGAATGACTTAGAAGAAAGATTATTGGCTTTTGGTTTCTTTCGCTGCCATCGTTCCTATATAGTAAATTTACAAAAAGTGCGGGAAGTCATTACTTGGACAAGAAACAGTTATAGCTTAGTACTAGATGACTCAGAAAAATCGTCCGTACCACTCTCAAAGACCAAAATGGCGGATTTAAAGGGAATGTTGGGCCTCAAATAAGCTCCATTCACCATAAAAAGGAGTTCATTCATCCTAAAATTAACTCCTTTCACGGTAATTATAATGTCTTTCCATTAAATATCTTCTAATCTTAGGTTGTAGATACGAAATGCTAAACCAAACAATTAGGAGGTTTTCAAATGGAAAATGTAATTGAAGTAAAAGGCCTTGCCAAATATTTTTCCAACTTTAAGGCAGTGGAGGATGTAAACTTTCAAGTAAAAAAAGGTGAAATTTTTGGATTTCTTGGACCAAGTGGTTCTGGTAAAACGACTACTATTAAAATACTAACGGGTCAGCTGGATCCCACAGAAGGGGAAGCGTTCGTTTTTGGCGAAAGTGTATCTAACTTTAAAAAGGCTAGTGAACGAAAGCGATTCGGTGTTCTTACCGATAATAGTGGACTCTATAGTAGATTAACAATTTTTGAAAATTTAAAGCTTTACTGTGAGCTATATGATTTACCGATTTCGAAAGTAGATGAGGCTCTTGGATTCGTTAACTTAAATGAGGCACGTAAGAAAAAAATCGCTGAATTATCTAAAGGAATGGTACAACGTGTAGTACTAGCGAGAGCTATTCTCCATGAGCCAGAGCTTTTGTTTTTAGATGAACCAACGTCTGCGTTAGATCCAACAAACACGTTACATATTTATACCGGCTTACGTGCATTAAATAAAAAAGGAACCACAATCTTTTTAACAACACATGACATGCAGGAGGCTGAAACCCTTTGCGATCGAGTTGCATTTTTAAATAAAGGGAAAATTCAATTATTGGATAAACCTAGCGAGCTGAAGAAACAATTTTCAGATGGAACGATGACCGTTGAGCTAACAAACAATGAAACGATCATAATCAAAAGGGATGAGGCTGGAGCAGATACGATGTTCCAATTGATGAAGGAAAATCGTATTTCCACTGTACATTCCAATGAGCCTACATTAGGTGATATTTTTGTCAAAGTGACTGGAGGAGAATTAATATGACATTTTCATGGAAACGTGTAAACGCAATTTTTCAAAAGGACTTTAAGGAATTTAGTAGAAACATGGCAGTCTCAGTTGTTGTCTTTTTACCTATTTTAATGGCAGCTATTTTTAGCCGGATGGGAATGGATCCATTGTTGAATGGTAATTTGACGATAGGCTTTGCGTTAACAATGGTAGGCTCGTATGTTCAATGCTGCTTGATTGCAGAGGAAAAAGAAAGAAATACATTGCGCGGATTAATGCTATCCCCTGCAAATACGTATGAAATTCTTGGTGGGAAAAGTGCATTATCATTCGTTTTAACAATGATAGTAGCTATTGTTAGTGTAATGCTTGCTGAGTATTCTCCAGCCAACGTACCTGTATTATTATTAGGATTAGCCTTATGTGCGATATTTTTTATAGGCTTAGGTACTTTACTAGGGTTAATAGCAAAATCAGTAATGGAGTCTTCTGTGATCGTGTTGCCAGTTATTTTATTGTTTTCTATGGGAACAGCAATCGAAAGCTTTAGTGATAAATATCCTATTTTAAGTGTAATTGAATATATACCAAACCTTCAGCTATTAGAATTAGCAACTAGGATAGATGCTGGAGCTGGGTTTGGAGAAGTTTGGAGCCATTTAGGTATAATCGCTCTATGGTCAGTAGTAATTTATATCATTACTGCTATTGTTTATAAAAAACAAATGGTAGACTAATAAAAGGAAATGTAAACCGACTGAAATATTAAAATGAATTTGATAAAGAAAAATAATGCCGAATATAGGAGAAGCTTTGTATCCCCCAGAGCTACTCCTTAAGGTATTTAGACGAGAGGATAAAAATAATGTATAGTCCAATTTAATTTAACTCCGTATTAAATGAACGAAATTAATATGGGGGATAATTATGAAACAAAATAAAAATTTTATAGTATTACTAACTAGTCAATCGATTGCAAACCTTGGAGATGTTTTTTATCTAGTAGGTGTTATTAGTGTTTTATATGACTTAACGGGTTCAGCCACCATTTCTTCCATAGTGCCATTTACGATTACTACTGCAATGTTTATTTCTAGTTTAGTGACTCCTTTATTTCTTGGGAAATATAGGCTAAAGTTCTTACTAGTATGGTCACAGGCAGGAAAAACTTTGCTATTAGCATTGTTAGTAGTTTTTCTATTGTTTTTTATGCATTCAACTAATTATTGGTACATTTTCTTTGTAATAGGTGGAATTGCTTTGTTAGATGGCTGTGCCAATCCGATCATGCGAGCTTTCCTACCTCATTATGTGGAAGATGCTCAGCTGATAAAGGCTAATAGTATCGTAGAAACTGTCACTCAGTTATTGCAAATTGGTGCTTGGTTGTTCGGCGGATTGTTACTTTTATTGCTAAGCCCCAATTGGTTAATACTTATAGTATGTGGCTTCTTTTTAGTTTCCACTATACTTATGTGGCTTTTAGAAGATGTAAGTCATGAGGAAAATGAGAAAGATACCCTCTGGAACCAGTTCTCCGAAGGCTGGATTAGTATAAAGAAAACTCCGGTTCTTAAAAAAATTATGCTAATGGATATTCTAGAGACGATAGCAGGGGCTGTTTGGATAGCAGCCATTCTGTATATTTATGTGGAGACTGCCCTCCATGAAGGAGAACAATGGTGGGGCTTTATTAATGGAGCATTTTTTATAGGATTATTAGTAGGAAGCATTATTTGTATGAAATATTCCACTGTGACAGATACCTATAAGCAATATTTTATCGGCTATGGCGCATTCATTAGCGGTATTCTTACCATCCTATTCGGTTCTATAAGTTTTCCATTACTAGCGATTATATTATCTGTAGCTATTGGACTAACTAGCCAATTGAAAAATATACCGCAACAAACAATTATTCAGCGAAGCGTCCCGAAAGAAAAGTTACTAACCGTTTATACATCTTTAGGTACAGTAGGTACTGGGCTGTTTGGTATATCTTCCTTAGCCATAGGTATTGCAGTAGATTTAGTCGGCGTAAGAATAGTATTTATTCTTTCAGGTGTACTACTACTTTTGGTGAGCTTGGTAGTTTTAAAGAATAGAAGGTTGTTTAATTAAAGTTGTCATGCAGGAGCTCAGTTATATTACTGAGCTTTCTGTATGTTGTTGGAACTGTATCAGTTATAATGAGTGTAAACAACGCGAGGTGATTTGCATGGATCGTGATTTCTTAATACATATTACTTCTGAAAGCCTCAAGCTAGTCAGAGTAGAGAACGACTATACCCAAGATAAAATGGCGGATCTACTAGGAATCTCCAAAAAAACATTAGTTCAAATAGAAAAGGGAAGGACACTAGCAAATTGGACGACCACTATCGCTATATGTGCCTTATTCCGTGATAGCCCAACCTTGCAAAATCATATTGGTGGAGATCCTATGGAGGTAATAGAGCTCACTGCCCACGATGTGATTATACGTCCAAAGGATAAAACATTAGGTGGCTATATATGGTGGAAAAATGTTGAAGAAAAAAATGGTTTTCGCTTACAGCAAAATGTACTTAGCAAGCATTTTCGAATAGTAGATGAAGAAAATTATCGAATTCTTAGCACGTTTGATGAAGCGGTAGCAAGAGATAAGTGGAATGTTATTAGTCAGAAAATTTAATGTTGTCTAAAACTCCCCTTTAGTGTAAAATTACACTAAAGGGGAGTTTTGGTATGAAGAATATAAACAAATATCAAATTATAATTATAGTTATTTTCATCAGCGCATTGCTTATTAATTTCATGCCTGCGATTAAATTTCCAGACCATCGGATAAGTATTTTCAACTTAGCTATTTCTGTACTGTTCTTAATAGGCATCCTATATTACTCGAGTGTAAAGGATGGCACTGCTTTATATGGCATTGGATTTGTAGCAACCTTAGTTATATTTGTTGTAAATCTTACGGAAAATCATCTTTTCGATTATGTTGTCTTAGATGTATTAGCTAATATACAATATCCTTTGTATGTTATTTTCGTCATTCCACTTTTTGGACTAAACAAATTATTGAATTTGAGCTACGGAAATTTTTCTTTGATTGTTTCTCTCCTATACCTAACCAGTTTAGCTGGCAGCCTTTTAAAGTATAAGTGGAAGGTGCGGAATACGAGTTTACTTATTTTGGTTCTTTTGTTTTATTGTTTGCCTTTTGGCTACTACGGCATGTATTTGGATTATACAAAAGGGTCATTGCTCGGATACCTATCAATGATTATCATTTGTATAGCTCTAGCGTATATTTGCAAAGCATTTCTATTTGTACCCGTTCTAGTTGTAGGGAATTTATTATCTGCTATTAGTTCTTTATATTTTATACACATGATGGATATAAAAGAGGATTGGGGATATTTTTTTAAACCATTTAGGCAAACAACTATATTTTTTATTATCTTCCTTTTAAATTGCATCCCACAATGGTTTGTCATTAGATCAACTGGTAGGAGGGATAGGAAAAGATGAAAAATTGGTTAGTTATAATTTTAGTTATAAGTTTATGTGTAAATGTATTGCTGTTTGGCAATATTTTCTGGAAAGGGATGTATACACCTAACGAAAAGGATCGGGTCATTTTAGGAGAAATGGTACAATTAGTAATAAGCAGTCAGAAATTTAAAACAATAGACGAATCAGAGGGAGTTCTAGCAGTCAATCAAATGGTTGATAGAAACAAGGGAGGGGTATTTCCTTATCACTATAACGTAATTGTATATACCAGTGAGCAGGCATATATCTTTGGTTGTAAAGATGATAAATGTGACGTAGTGGGATTAGTAGGGACTATGGCTTCTAAATACGAAGATTCGGAGCAACTATTACCGTTCAAATAATAAATCGGAGTTAGTGTTCAGAATGGGATATGAGCAATTCCGCCGTTAGATCTTTGAAACGAATATATTTTTTCCTCGTCTAATTCATAAAAATAAAGAGGGATTATAATGTATAAAATAGGTTTCCTTGTGTCTTTAATAGTTCTGTACTTATGTTTAGTGAGCTGTCAACAAAAGGTTGATAGGAAGGTTGATACCGAACCGTCTGATACGAAACCTTTAGATACAAAAGCCCAAGCTATAGAAGAAGATTTTGTATATCGACTTGTGACAGAAAAAGCAGAGTACGGTAAGAATGAACCTATAAAAATTTATGCTGAATTAGAATATACAGGAGAAAAAGATGAAATTGAAATTTTTCATTCAGCTTCCCCGTTTTCTTTCCCAATGGTTGAAACTACCAGAAACTTTGAAATCGGATACGGAATGGATACTCCATTATTAAGCACTAAACTAAGAAAAGGGGAACCACTCCGTGCAGAATATTGGGGAAGTGGCGGCTACACTTCAGAGGATAAAAAAGAATATGTAGATTTTATAAGTCAAATTATGAATCAGGAATTTCCAGAAGGACGTTATATCGTAAACGGCTCTGCTGATTTTTATGTGAAAGCTAACGAGAAAACTGAACAAAAGAAAAACTATAACCTTAAATTGCAAGTTGAATTTAAGGTTAATAATACTAACTAGAAAAAAATGTTAGATGAAAACAACTACTGTAACGTAAGAAAGGTTGTTAGCCAATTGAAGAAAGTAATAATAGCCATCATTTTATTCGGATTAATTGTAATTGTTCAAAGCGTTCAAGTTATTTACACGACCCATACATTTATTAGGGTGATGAATTTAATATCTACTATCTTCATTTCTGTGGCTATCGGTGCCTTTATTAGAGAAATGTTTATTTTAAAGAAGAGTAAATAAGTAGAATATTTAAAACGTATAAATTAATTTCATTCCTTAACATAGCCAGAAGAAAAAGAGGGCCTTTACGATTTATTTGGTAAGCCATTTAATTTCTAAAGCTTTTTTCTTTGCTAGTTGTAGAATTTGAAGTCTAAATGCTTGCTCGCTCTCTAGCTGTTTGACCATCATTTCAAATGTACTAAAATTACTTATAATATAACCCGTTTTCTCATTGTTAAAGTCATAGTTTCCAAGTATTTTTATTTTTGATAGGTACCAAACTTTATATGTATCGGTAGTAGATTCCAACTTCCTCCATCACTTCCCGCTCTAAAGCCTCCTCCAAACTCTCGCCATTTTCTATACGCCCTCCAATAGTGGTGATTTGCTGTTCTGCCTTGTCCCACGAAAGCATGATCATGCCTTGTTCGGTTATGGGTATACAATGAACACCAGCAATTCTTCTGTCCTTTGGTAGTGAATCCCTATCATTTAGCATCAAATTCCTCCTTACACCTTAAACTATTTCGATATAAATTTGTAAAAACCTCCTTTGAATAATAAAATGAAAAGCGAAAAAATGTTTACTTAATTTACAAATTTTAGAGTATAATAGTATTAACAGATAATTACAATAAATGTTTAAATGGGGGAATTATGGGGTGAAAAACTTATATATCATTTTAGCTACTGTCCTAGTAGAAACAGCTATATTATGGGGAGTTTCTATTCTATTAGATTGGAAATTCGTAGATGTCATTTTTCTTGGTAGTTTAGCGGTATTTGGCCTCATCTGGTTTCTTCAACTTAATTCTAATAGAAATAGCAATGAAGAGAACGCTCATTTGAAAGGCTGGAATGGACAGGATGGTGGCGGGGTTACACCTTTTCAATTTAAATTTAGAGGATCTCCTATTGTATTAGGACTACTGCTATTCATTGTAGTGAGCTTTTGCATAACTGCATTCACTTATTATCCTTATTTTATTGATTAATGAAAGAGGTCTAGGTATGGGACGATTGATAACAGAACAAGAGGATTTATTAATAGTGTTAGACAGTCTTTTAAGGGAGCCAAAATTTTTTTGGGACGATTTTTATCGTGATCGGAAAAGAGAGGTTCCTTTTTTCACGGTAAAGCCTGATGAAAATTTAGTACAATATGTGGAACGAAATATATTTAAACAAGGTAATGTGTTAGAGCTAGGATGTGGACCTGGCAGAAATGCCATTTACTTATCTAATAAAGGATTTGCAGTTGATGCGGTTGATATTTCAAAAGAAACAATACAATGGGCAACCGAGAGAGCAAAAAAAGAAAATATTGATGTTAACTTTATCTGTCAAAATATTTTTGAGCTGAATATTCAGGAAGGTAGCTATGACATTGTCTATGATTCAGGGTGTTTTCACCATATCGCTCCTCATCGGCGAATGAGTTATATCCAACTAATACAGAGAGCACTTAAATTTGGAGGCTATTTTGCTATTACTTGCTTTTCTCCAAATAGCGAATATGGTGGAGCGACAATTTCTGACGAAGAGGTTTATCGTTCACTAAGCTTAAAAGGGGGGCTTGGATATGATGAATCTAAATTACGAGCTATTTTTAAGGAATTTAAGGAGATAGAGATACGACAAATGAGGGAAATAAAGCCACCCGCAGAAACACTTGGCTTAGCTGGTTTTATGACAGCAGTTTTTCAAAAAAAGTAGATTGATGGGAGCAGTTTTATGTCTAAATGGGTACATCAAATGATAGAAACTTCTCGAGGAAATTTTGAGGTGTTTACAAAAGGAAAGGGAGAGCCGGTTTGCGTTACACACAATTACTCTGAATTCAACGATAGTGGTGATTATTTTGCTAATACTTATACAAGTACAAACAAAGTGTTTCTTGTAAACCTGAGAGATGCAGGTAACACAGACAAGCCTAGTTCTCCACACGAATTAAGTATGATTGACGCAGTACTTGATTTAGAGTCCATACGGCAGACCTATGGTTACGAGAAGTGGACCTTTGCTGGACATTCGACAGGTGGAATGATTGGTTTACTTTATGGTATCCATTTTTCTGAATCTCTTAAATCTCTTATTATTGTGGGATCTTCGGCAAGAGAGTTTAGCTCTTCCTCAACTAAGTGTATTTATAATGAAGAACACCCGAATTATGAAAGAATGCAAGAATTAATGCAACTTTTAAAAAATCCACTTCTTACAATAAAAGAACGCTATCAACTCTCAAAAGAAAGAACTCAATTTTCTTTATATAGACCTGATAATTATGAATCATTTTTTTCGAGTAACATACATAAAAAAATATGTGCTAGCAGACTAAACTTTTTTGGGAGAGAGGCTCTGATTTACGACGTGACACGTCAACTTGATAAGGTCAAAACTTCCGTGCATATTTTGTGTGGGAGACATGACGTTCAGTGTCCAGTAGAGTTTTCTTTAGAAATGCATGAAATACTAGAATATTCCACGCTCGATATATTCGAAGAAAGTAATCACTATCCATTCATAGAAGAAAAAGAGTTATTTACACAAGTTATAAATAGGTTTCTCGTAGAATGACTACAGTAAGCAAGTTATGTTCTCTAGAAAGAGAGGCTATATAAATATATGGATAAGTATGGCAATGAATTGTTCACAGGAACAGCTTTGTATTATTCCCGGTACAGACCTCTATATCCAGCTACTCTGATTCGATTTTTAATCCAAAGGTTCGCTTTAGACGGAACGGGACAAATGTTAGATCTAGGGTGTGGTGATGGAAGACTTGCGTTAAGATTTGTCGATTGGTTTGAAAGAATAGTGGGAATAGACCAGGAAGCAGAAATGATTCAGCAGGCTGTCCATTTACAGCAGGAGTCTAGATTTAGTAATATGGAGTGGTTTCTAGGCGATTTGGATAATTATAAAACTAATCATGAGGAATCATTTAAGCTAGTAACAATTGCCAAAGCTTTTCATTGGATGGAACGTGAAAAAACACTTGAACTGTTGTTTAGTATGGTTTCACGAGGAGGCGGTATCGCGGTTATTGACCCTGCTTCCACCAAAGTCACGCCTAGTTTGTGGGAACTCAAAGTGGATGAAGTCATGAAGCATTGGTATGGTGGCGAACGAAGAGCTGGAAATACTGTTTATCGACCGCCGAGTGAGACTTATGAACAGCTTATTAATCGTTCTAACTTTGACTTGGAAACCATTGAGCTTCCACCATATCAACATAGCTGGAACATAGATTCTATAATCGGCAATATATATTCATCCTCCTATGGTGCTAAACATTTTTTAGGTTACAATTCTCATGTGTTTGAAAGGCATTTAAGAGAGGAATTACTAAAAATTGAACCTACTGGACGTTTCGAGGAAAAAATCCAACTTTCAGTCCAATTAGCGCTTAAATAAGGAGTGTTATCACTATGCATAAACAAATTAAAACCTACAAGGAAGCTATACATATAATTGAAGAATTTGGGCTATTGCCCCTTGCGCCTCTTATCCCTGATTATCCTTCATTAGGAAGTATAACTGCTAAAGAAGTCTGGCATTCAGATACCGAATTTGATCCATGGATGTGGAGGACACAATTTTCGATGGATGGAACGGCAGGATACGGCAAGTTTATTAAGAAAAAGTCGGTGCTCATTTCAAGGGAGCTACTCCCATACTTTAAAAGGGTTTTAGGTGAAGAAGATTCAGTAGAACAACGTTTTGCAGATGGCAAACTATCAAGAGAGGCTTTAGTAGTTTTTCAATTAATTCAAGAAGAACAGGGAATAGATACTAGAGTTTTACGGAAAAAGTCGGGTCTGATACAAAAGGAGCAAAAGAAAGTTTTTGAAAATGCATTGTTAGAACTTCAAGGTTATATGGATATCGTAATTGCTGGAATTCAAGAGAAGACAGATGAACATGGAGAGAAAAATGGTTGGAACTCCACAGCCTTTGAAACCTATGATGCATGGACTATCAGAAATGGGATCCAGAAGCTTGGCCATAGTAGACAGGAATCTAAAGACTATTTAATTGCTCATTTTGAGAACAAGTGCAATGAGAATGCGATGAAAAAAATAATTAAAATACTGCAATAGAATGTGGGGGTTCAATGGAGTTTTTATATCATATGGTGCCAAAGAAAATGATTGGCGATGAACTATTACCGCTAAATTATATAAAAGGCTTAGACAACGAGCTTTATAAGCAATATAGCGAGAAATATCGTAACAGTCCAGAAAGGGAAAGTCTTTTGCAGAGGAAAATACCTAAACTAGATTGTTTGTGGAATGATGTTATATTTTTATTGCCACTTCATCCAAACTACATTTTTGAAGCATTGTCCGAGTTAGGGGTAAGCATAAAAAAGGACCTATTATTTTATGAAATCCCAATTGAAAGACTACATGATAACTTAAATGCAATCTATTATTATCGCAAAGACAATTACAAGGGACCATCTTCAGATATACCTGAAGAGGAAGTGGAAATTATTCAAATGGACTCTTTTCCAATGTTAAATGCAATCCCCGAAGATACATTAATCTACTTTGCTGAAGAAAGTAAGAAAGGTATAAACTTCGGGATGTTTGCCTATATTCCTCATGTTTTAAGTCTTGGAAAAATTAATATTTATGGTGTAAATCATGTTAACTGGAGTGAGAAGCAGATTTAAAAAATAGGTATAAACCTAGAAAAAGAACAGCGACTGCTGCTCTTTTTTTTGTATAGAAATTCTAAATTAGCGTATCACACATTTAAGAAGGGTATAATAAATACATAAGAAAAAAGTAATTGATAAGAAAGGAAGGTTCGATGTCAGAAACTCAAAACCAAGCTGGATGGAATCTAGACAATAGTTATACTAGTCTTCCGCCAATGTTTTTTACAATAATAGATCCTAATCCTGTTAGCTCCCCTAAGCTTACCGTTTTAAATCAATCACTAGCCACTGAGCTAGGATTGAATAAAGACTATCTTAAAAGTGAACAAGGTCTACAAATACTAGCTGGAAATAGTGCTCCAGAAGGAAGTAAGCCTCTTGCACAAGCCTATGCTGGTCATCAATTTGGACACTTTACTATGCTAGGAGATGGTCGGGCATTATTGTATGGAGAACAATTAACCCCTGATGGGAAGCGTTTTGATATACAACTAAAAGGCTCTGGTAAAACTCCTTATTCTCGCGGAGGAGATGGAAGAGCTGGACTTGGTCCTATGCTTCGTGAATATATTATTAGTGAAGCGATGCATGGATTAGGAATACCGACGACACGTAGTCTTTCAGTTGTAACTACTGGCGAATCAATAATCCGAGAAACACTTCAACAAGGGGCTGTAATGACGAGAATCGCTAACAGTCATATTCGAGTTGGTACGTTCCAGTTTGCTGCAACCTACGGGACATATGAGGACTTACAGGCACTAGCTGACTACACGATAAACAGACATTATCCTGCGTTGGAGGATAAAGAGAACAAATATTTACTTTTCCTCGAGGAGGTAACGAAGCGTCAAGCATCTCTTATTTCTAAATGGCAGCTAGTAGGGTTTATTCATGGAGTGATGAATACAGATAATATGAGCATCAGCGGAGAGTCTATTGACTATGGTCCATGTGCGTTCATGGACACCTATGATATGAATACTGTATTCAGTTCAATTGATACTCAAGGACGTTACGCATACGGCAACCAACCAGGTATTGGTGGCTGGAATCTGGCTAGACTCGCAGAAAGTTTATTGTCCCTTATTCATGAGGATCAAGAGGAAGCAATAAAACTTGCACAGGAAGTGTTATCTGCCTATCCAGAACATTTCCAAACAAATTACCTAAAAGGCATGAGAGCAAAACTAGGATTATTCCATGAAGAAGAAGGAAATCTAGCCCTCATCCAAGAGCTTCTAGAACTAATGCAGAAGTATAAAGCAGACTATACAAACACCTTCAGAGCTCTAACTATGGAAGAGCTAGATGAAAATGAACTTTTTAAATCTGTTGAATTTAATGATTGGCAAACAAAGTGGCTAGATAGATTAGAAAAACAACAAGAATCAAAACAAGAAGTAATACAAATGATGAAGGAGCATAATCCTACTGTCATTCCGAGAAATCACCGTGTGGAAGAGGCGATAGAGGCAGCGGTTGATAGAGGAGACTATCAAGTGATGGAAAGCTTAGTGTCAGTACTACAAAACCCTTACGACTATTCAGCCGATAACCAAGAGTACTCGAAGCTTCCACCAGACTCAAGCTGTGGATATCAAACTTTCTGTGGAACGTGAAATATAGATTCTAGTTTTGACTTTTATTTAATGAAATTAACTTTCTTAATCAATAAGTATCAACAAGAACCTTCCAAACAAAATATGTTTGGAAGGTTTTTTTTTGATTTAAGTAAAGAGCATCTAAATCATTAGACCTAATAGATTAAGGTAGGTATTATATATCAACTATAATTAAGACTCTTTTAAGACATATCTATAATTACAAAGGGATAATATACTGAAAATTGTAATTATGCTGATAAAGGAGGTTGTTTAATGGGGAGAAAACAATTTATTCGTGCTGTTTCTCTTTTTCTAAGCATCATGTTAATCTTTGCTGTTTTGCCTATGACTAGTTTTGCTAATTCTGTAGAAGAAGATGTAATAGCAAAGCTTAAGGATAGGGGATTTAAGTCACCTGTAAATCTCGGAATAGGTGCCTCAGAAGTTGTTCTATTAAACGCTGCTTTTGGAAAAGAAAATGGAAGAGATGTAGTTTATGCTACAGCGAATGGTGGAGTATTTAATGTAGTAGATGTGAAGGAAAATAAGCTAATATTTTCTCAGCAGCTAGCAAAGGTATCTCAAGTGTGGAGTCATACTATTGCTTCTAATGGGACAGTGTATATTGCTGCACTCGGAGAGGGAAATGTAGGAGAGCTTTGGAGCTATTCCCCAACAACAAAGGTTGTCGAAAAGCTAGGAACACCTAATGCTGGACACCAAGCATGGAGTAGTACTACGGACGATAATGGAAACGCATATATTGGTACGTATGCAGAAGGCGATGGGCGTATCTATAAGTATGATGTTGCCACTAAATCTTTTGTTGACTATGGAAAGATTGATGCTGACAATGCTAGCTATATTCGTTCTCTAGAATATCATGATGGATACTTATATGCTGGTTTAGGAGTGGAAGGCAAAGTCTACCGCATTAATGTAGAAACAATGGAAAAGGAGGATATTACAAAAAATGTACCTGACATTTTAGGGAAGCCTGTCAGCCAAATTAAATTCGTTTACGATATGGCTGTAGTCGGTAACTATCTATTTGCTCGTTTTGATGATGGAGGAGAATCGGCTATACTTTTTTATGATTTAATTAACCAAGAATGGGTGTCAGATAAAAAGCTTGGAAAACTACATGATGGATCGGCAGATGATTTTGGAAGCTTTGGTTTTATCCAGCTACCTGTCAATGGAGATAAAACCTATGTAATTCACAATCGTCACATTGAAGAAGTTGATATCAATACATTAGAGACGCGTGAAACAGGAATTAGATATGGAGCCGGCTTACGAGGAGGGGCATTTGTAGATTTGGGAAGAGAAGATCTTCCAGGTCTCTCTCTAGTAACTATGAATAGGACAGGTCAAATATTTGCTGCAAATCTAGAGACAAATAAAACTGTTACCCTGCCAACGGCTATGCAAGCACTTCCACTTAAACTTCATAACCTTGGGGAAGGTCCAGATGGTAATCTTTATATGACTACTTATCCGGGGGGACCAAAGGGTTCGAAATATAATATCCAAACAGGGCAATTTGTAACGTATTCCCAGGGACAGGCAGAGGGAATTGTAGCAGGAAATGGGAATGATTTATATTTTGGAATCTACGGAGGTGCTGCTATTCAAAGGATGAATACAGAAACAATGGCGTTAGAAACACTTTTTGATCTTAAGCCGGAGCAGCAGGATCGGCCGTACATTATGAAATTTGTAGAAAACAAATTATTAATCGGTACTATACCGGATTATCAAAAGCTTGGCGGGGCACTTACGATTTATGATTCTGTTACGGGAGATAGAAAAACTTATCGTAATGTGGTTCAGGATCAAAGTATTGTTGGATTAGCCTATAAGGACGGTTTAATTTACGGCTCCACTACAGTAAGAGGGGGGCTTGATATTCCTCCGAGCACGTCAAAGGCAAAAATGTTTATATGGGATATGGCAAGCGAGCAAAAATTGAAGGAATTTGAATTAGATATTCCAGAACTAGATGCTCCTCCAATAATTAGCGGATTAACGTTTGATGATAACGGAACATTATGGGGCGCAGTAGACGGCATTATTTTTGCAATGGATCCTGCGACTCATGAAGTGATAAAGTATAAAAATATATATCCAGAGATAAAAAATAGGGGGATGTGGAGACCGGTCCATATTGAAATCGGAAAAGATGGTCTGCTATACACAGATGTAGGTGGAAAGCTTACAGTAATAGACCCTTCCTCTGAAAACTTAGACCATGTTTCATTGATCAATTCAGGACCTGAAATTGACTTTATGGTTCTAGCGAATGACAATGAAGGAAATGAAAATATCTATTATATAGACGGCGATGCAACTCATCTATTTATGATTCCTGTAGTGGATGGTGGAGAAGTTGTAAATCCTGAGGAACCGATTTATGAGACTGTCAATGTTCCGATTAAAAATGCAGGATTCGAAGACAAGGTCAAGAAAGGAAGCATACCAGGTTGGTCATCCTTATTTGGTGCATTTCCATCCAATGCATCCTTTGAAATAAGCGATTTACGTAAAAAATCTGGTAAGAACAGCTTAAAAATTAACGATACCGACCAAAAGCAAACTGTTTTCGCACAAACCGATTCGATTTCTATAAAAGAAGGAATCGAGTATACAGCTTCTACTAATCTCTTTTTAGAAGACGGTAGCGTAAGCTTCTTTATTCGTTATTTTGACGAAAAGGGAATACAAGTAGGTAGTGATCGAGATGGTGAAAATATTATCCATATCCGTAACGGTCATAAGGAATGGCAGACGGTAAAAGCGACCGTTACAGCTCCAGAGGGGGCAAAATATGCTCGTCTATTTGCTGGAACATCCAATTACTTCACTACAACAGCTGCATACTTTGATGATTTTAAGCTGAGCTATGAAAAGGAAGTAAAGAAGCCTGGTAAACCTGGGAAGCCAGATAAACCGGGTAAACCTGAAAAACCAAAGCCAGAGAAGCCCGGAAAACCAGGCAAGTAAGGTATTAGAAAAAGAGGAAAAAGTGAATTTACACTTTCTCCTCTTTTTTAATTTATCTCTTTTTCTTCTTGCCTAGCTCTGCTGCAGCTTTACTTTTTTCTACTATTTTCTCAAATTCTATTTGAACATGCACATGATTGTTATCATTATAGGAGACGTCTAGAACCTTGCACTTGCGACCTTTAATTTTTAAGTCTTCGTCTACTGCAGGAATGTTTCTTAACGCTTGAGTTAATACAATTATATTATTTTCATAAAAATGTACTGCGAACATGTGCTTTTCCCCTTTATCAAATAAATTAATTCTGAAATAGAATCTCTATATTTTATGAGATAGAAAGGAATATAGAACAAGAAAAAGTGACAAGATAAAGTATGGTAGATATTGATTGTATTTATGAAGCAGACCGATCAATTATTTGGAAAAACCGACCGATTAATGAAGTTTACCGACCGATTATTTAGAGAAACCGACCGATTAATGGAGTCAACCGACCGATTATGAGATAAAACCGTCCGATTACCCTCTAAGCATACAAAAAAACGAAAAAGTTACACTGTATGTTTTACTTTTTCGTGGAAGTTTATTATATAGCTGTATGATCACTTTCTAATTTATTGAGCTTTTCATAAATTCTTCTTTTCCTGTAAAGCATGATGCCAGCCTCTGCTATATCTTGGATCATTCCTTTATTTGCAAATGCTCCAAATATAATTCCGGCTATGGGTACCATTTGAAAGAGCTTCTTCCACCCAAATTGATCACGATAGGTGAAAAATACTTCCTGCCAGCCTTTTAACTGGGACAGCATATTTTCTGACGTCGGTTTATTTTCATGAAGAACCGATAATTCATTTAAAATGGATTCTTTTCCAACGATATCAGCAGACGCAAATTGCAGACACTTAATGATAAACACACGCTCCTGTTTGTCGTTTGGATCATACCCATGAATAATCGCAATTTCCTGCAAAGTTTTTAGTGCAGTACCAAGAATCACGGGAATATCGATTGCTAGTGTAAATATGCCACCAACCCCCGTAGTCGCACCCTGAAGAGTAGCAAACTTCACACGTCCTTTTTGTAACCTTTCACTCAGTACGATTATATCTTTTAATGGAATGTTCCCAATATCCTCTATAGACTCAATAGGGTCGTAAGGAGTAGATGATTTAATCTTATTAATCATCGTTTGTTCATTGATTAAGTATTTACCACCCGTTTGTATATAGCTACCTATTTCAGAGACAAGTAAACCAATTTTTTCTTGTATAAAAGCAGGAGTTAACTTATCTAAGACCTTAAAAGGAAGACGTCCGAGCTTTTCCCAAAACCATAAACCCTTCTGATCTTTCTCCCAGGCTTCTATCTCTTCTAAATGTGTAAGAAGATAGTCTTTTGTTTCCATCTATCACTACTCCTTATAATAATATCTTATCACTACTATAATCTAATCTTGTTCAACTTACATACATGACGCGCTTAAATCTTTATTGGTTTCAATATTGTTAAGTTACTTGTGCATTTGTTACAGGTGCCAGGCACCTGTAACAAATGGAAAATATTATTTCGAAATAATTGTTTACCAATTCATAATTTTCGTGTTAAACTAGCATTTATATATAATTAATCATAAAATTTTAACATATCAAAGAGCAGGTACATCGTTAAATATGCTATCATGTTTAATATCGGAGGGAACAACATGAAAAAACTCTTACATAAATGGAACCAAGTAAGTCTCGTTAAACAAATTTTACTGGGTATTCTGATAGGCGTTATTCTAGCTTTAACAATACCTGAAGCTGCAAGCTGGGTTACTATTTTTGGTGCTTTATTTGTTGGTGCTTTGAAGGCTGTTGCACCTATACTTGTCTTGTTCCTAGTTATCCATGCAATTTCTTCTCATAGAAGCGGACAGCAAACGAACATGAAGTCAATTATTATACTTTATGGAATTGGAACATTTCTTGCAGCACTTGTTGGTGTTATTGCAAGCTTCCTATTTCCGGTTACGCTTACGCTTACGACTGGAGTAGAGGATGTTACACCTCCAAGTAATATTTTAGCGGTTTTAGAAACTCTTTTATTTAATGTGGTTGATAATCCTATTAATGCGATTTTAAATGCAAATTATATTGGAATTTTAACATGGGCTATTCTTTTGGGGCTTACTCTGAAGAATGCTGCAGAAACAACGAAAACTGCTATAGCTAATATTTCAGATGCCATTTCACAATTAGTAAAATGGGTGATCAAGCTTGCTCCTATTGGTATTTTAGGGCTGGTTTTTGATGCAATCGCAACGAATGGTCTTTCTGCTTTAATGGAATACGGCCAATTAATTATTATATTATTAGGCTGTATGCTATTTGTAGCTTTAGTTATAAATCCTTTAGTTGTTTACTTATACGTACGGAAAAATCCTTATCCATTAGTATTCCGCACATTAAGAGAAAGTGGAATTACAGCTTTCTTTACACGTAGCTCGGCTGCTAATATTCCTGTAAATATGGAATTGTGTAAAAAGTTAGAGTTGAACAAGGATACATACTCTGTTTCAATTCCTTTGGGAGCTACTATTAACATGGCTGGAGCAGCAGTTACAATAACTGTCTTAACCCTTGCTGCCGTTAATACGTTAGACATAAATGTAGATATTGCAACCGCACTAATTCTTAGTGTTCTTGCTGCTGTTTCTGCTGCAGGAGCATCGGGTGTTGCAGGTGGATCACTTTTACTTATTCCAATGGCATGTAGCTTGTTTGGTATTCCAAACGAAATTGCGATGCAGGTGGTAGGTGTAGGTTTCATCATTGGAGTCATCCAAGATTCATGTGAGACTGCATTAAACTCATCCTCAGATGTATTGTTCACAGCTACTGCTGAATATGCAAAGGATCGTAAAGAAGGAAAAGACGTTATTATTCACTCTTAATAAAAGAAAATCAAGTGCCTCTCTACAATCCGTTGTAGAGGGGTGTTTTTTATACATATTTTAAATGAATAGAAGGATACTAAAGCTAAAGGCCAAAGGAGAATCTTTATGTCCGAGTGTCCACTGTGCAATGCATTCAATGAATTTGAAGAGAACTGTCCAAAGTGTACTAACCCTTTAGAGGACGCTGGCAAGGAAAGTGATTTTCTAGATCCCTATGCTCATTACAACGACCTAGACACCATTAAAATGGCAGACGGTTATTCTCATACAAGCAAGGAAGAAATTTGCCCGCATCTCATTACATGCAATAATTGCGGATACGATGAAGTGAAATTTGTACAAGGAATATGAAACAGCTGAATAATCAGCTGTTTTATTTTTGTGTATTGAAGTAAAATATATGTAATATTGAAAAAAATGATGGAAATAAAAGAATTGAAGTCAAAAGCTTATAGGAATGTTGAGAAAACTGAGGAAATAACGGGTAGCCAGTTCGATAATTAAATGTAACAAAAGGAGAAAAAATTATGAAAAAGCTTTATATAAAGCAAAAGGTATTAAGTCTAAGTGGCAAGTTCACCGTAAAGGATCAGCAGGAGAACGATGTATATTATGTAGAGGGTAGCTTTATGAAAATCCCAAAAACGTTCTCCATTTTGAATACCTCCAGAAATGAAATAGCGCTCATTACGAAAAAAATGTTCAGTTTTTTACCGAAGTTTTTTGTGGAGGTAAACGGAAAAGAAGTGCTAACGATTAAGAAGGAATTCTCTTTCTTGAAGGCTCGTTATTCTATTGATGCTGCAGGCATAGAGGTAAATGGTAACTGGTGGGATATGAACTTTCAGGTGTTACAGCACGGAGAAGTGGTAGGTCAAGTGAGTAAGGAATGGTTCACATGGGGGGATAGCTATCAGGTGGAAATCTGGAAAGAGGACATGGAAGCCATCATCATTTCTCTAGTTATTGCGATTGACTGTGTAAAGGCTGACCAAGCAGCATCTTCATCTGCTACTGCTTCGATTTAAGCTTTAGATTGTCTACAAGCATCTCAAAATATGATTCTTGAATTCGAAAACAAGAATCATATTTTGATAAAAAAAATTTAACCTCCAAGCTTATTATAATAATGCTTCAATATCCTTTTCCATATCAATGGTATCTGTAGTAGATTCATAGCGATGAAGAACGTTACCATTACGATCTAATAGAAACTTAGTGAAGTTCCATTTTATCGAATTTCCTTGCATATAATGTGGTACCTTTTCATTAATGATGGAACTTAGTATTCGAGAAGACGGATGAGAATTGTTAAATCCTTTAAATGGCTTAACTGCCGTTAGGTAATTAAAAAGAGGTTCGGCCTCTTGATCTCTTACTTTTACCTTTGAGAACATTGGGAACTGTACACCAAAATTTATCTTACAAAACTGATTAATGTCTGAGTTACTACCAGGCTCCTGGTCATCGAAGTGATTAGATGGGAATCCGAGGACAACAAACCCCTGCTCCTTATATCTGTCATATAATTTTTGTAAATCTTCATACTGATATGTAAAACCACACTTGCTTGCAGTATTGACGATCAACACTACATTCCCCTTAAATTTTTCTAATGAAACCATGTTACCACCGATATCTGGTAATTTAAAATCAAAATCATAAATACTCATCTTTTCTCCCCTATCTCCATATAAAAACTTATAATAAGAGTACTTAGACCTAATCCGTAAGACTCATATAATTGATTCTATTATAGTTCTTAAATAATTGCCAAATTATTGCTTGGTAGGTTTATAGAATGATCACCCCTTATATTTAAACTGCAACTTATGTGGAAGAAAGAAAGAAAAATCTTTTGTTGTATTAATAATAGGAGAGTTTCTTGAGTCCCAATTTACTTAGGAAAAATCGTAAAAAAATACTAGATAGAGATACCATCTAGTATTTGAAAAAATTATAAATTTTCGTTTTGTTGTTTGATCTCGTCGCCAGTTAGAATGATATTCGCCTCTTCAAGTGCTTTATGTTTATCAACCGAGTCACCAGGAATATGGTTACCGTTTGGATAGGTAGACCCGTTTTCAATCGTTATTTTTTCTTTTTTAGGTGCTTTTGTAATAAAGTCATCCTGTTTTTTCATTTTTTCACTCCCTATTCATTATTAGCAACGTTTACCAATCTACTATTCCTGCTTTATTATTATGGACATCCTTTTAATAGACATACGTTTGGATCAATGAAAGATGGAATATGTCCACAATCTCGAAAAAATATATAGGAGGAATTACAATGAATCGCATAAATATTATCACACTTGGGACAAAAGATATTGTCCGTGCACATGAATTTTATAAGAAGCTAGGATTTGTTACTTCTGTAAGAGGACCAGAATCAAATCCACATATCATCTTCTTTAAAAATGAAGGTACTAAAATAGCTTTATATCCATTGGATGAACTTTCAAAAGACATAAATTCAGATAATCCACCGAATGTGTCCAATGGATTTACAGGCTTCACACTTGCTTATAACGCAAAAACAAAAGAAGAAGTAGACGAATTAATGAAAATGGCCTATTTAGCAGGCGCAACTATCCAAAAAGTAGCTCAAGCAACAGATTGGGGTGGCTACGGTGGCTACTTTACTGACCTAGACGGTTATTATTGGGAGATTGCCTACGCAGATACATGGGAGTTTGATGAAAATAATATGTTAATTATTGAAGATTAGCAGATAGGAGACTAAAATGGATAAGTTTGTTTTTATATTTGGACCCTAAGCAGTGGGCAAGATGACAGTTGGACAGGAGCTTGCGAGGGAAACAGGTCTAAAGCTGTTGTAAAAGGAGATAACTCATGCATTTAAAGATTAATGGAAAAGAGCTATACATCGAAGTAAGTGAAAACACTAGTGACAAGGCAGTCTTATTTTTACATGGTGGACCTGGAGGGAGCTGTTTTGAATTTACATATCATCAAGCTAAAAGACTAGGTCATCGCTTTAAGTTAATAGCAATGGACCAAAGGGGTGTTTGTAGATCGGAGGCTATTCATGATGGAGAGTCATTTAGTCTTAATGATTTAATAGATGATTGCGAGGAGCTTCGCAAACACTTAGGAATTCAAAGATGGTCTATTATAGGGCATTCCTTTGGAGGTTATCTAGCTACTTTATATGCTCACCGATACCCTAATTTTATTGAAAAAGTAATCTTTGAAGCTCCTACATTTGATTTTGGGCTGACTGGAAAAGCGCTCCTCTTAAAGACGGCAGACTTGTTTAAAAAATATCAACAGTCCGACCTACAAGAAAAGTGCCTGAAGCTCGCCAATAGTTCCTCATCACCAAAGGAGCTTGTTGAAGGGTTTACAGAACTAAGCACCTTTTTAGAGGATAAAAGAATGCACATATATACTTATAATTTTAGTAATCACACGGATACAACAGTTTATTCAGAGGACCAATGGGAAAGTTTTTATGATAAATCAGAGATCCATTTTAATCGTTTGAAAGAAGAAGGAAAAATTTTTACATCAGTTTTACACTTGCTAAAAGAAATAAAAATACCATGCTTACTCATGTTAGGTGAGCACGATGTGGTTACTTGTCCTATACAAGTAGAAGTCTTTAACAAAGATGTTTCCCAAGGAGAAGTGGTCTTGATAGAAAATTGTGGACATACCCCACATTACGAAACCCCGGAGGAATACTGTGAACTTGTAACCCGTTTTTTGATGGAATAGACATTATGGAAAGTGGAGGAATCTAATGTTTGTAATAGACTGCGAGGAAATATTTCTAAGAGAGTTTTCAATTGAAGATGTGGATGCTATTTATGAGCTGACATCACAACCAGAGATCTACGAGTTTTTACCTGATTGGCGTTCTACAAAAGAACAACGAGCAATCTGGGTTCAACATTATGAAATTCCATCGAATAAATCATTTTTGTCAGCAGTTCCGAACATCGATGATCAAGGGTATTTAAAGTTAGGAATTTTTTTAAAGGAAACTGACAAATTTATCGGTTTTTGTAATACAGGCTTGAAGGAGGGGCTACCCCAACCAAATCGAGAAATAGCTTATGCAGTAGCAAAGGATAATCAAAAACGCGGTTATGCAACTCAGGCAGTTAAGGGATTAATTCAATACTTGTTTACAAAGACAAATGTTCAACAGCTAAATACGGTGGTTCTACCTTACAATCATGGATCAATCCAGGTCATTCAAAAATGTGGCTTTAGTCTTAAAGGTAACATCCAAATACATGGTAAACAGCACGAGCATTATGTACTTTCCCTAGGAGATTGGAAGGGTGGTGAACAGAAATGAATATGATACCATCTAATGAGCATTTTAAAAGTTGGATTAATCAGTATGTACCGGAAAAAGATTTGTTCTTTATTAAAGAAGAGGACCTGTTTATTTTAGAGCTATATCTTACTGAAGTTCTAATCATACCGAAAAACGAATTTTTTGAGCATTCTTCCTATAATTATATTCAACTTGTGAATAGCTATGAATACTGGAATATAGATGATGATATTCAATTTGTTATCGTAGCGCAGCCTGGTTGGTTTAATCAATTACCGAATGAAATGAAAAAAATATTGAATGCTAGACAGGTGGAAATAAATAGAGGCTTAGTTTTACCATTACCTTCTCTACCGGAGAGTAATCCATTAATAGAGAACCATATAGTGATTAAAAATGATCAAGTATACATAGTCTTACAAAGCCAAATTTGGACCTCATTATCTGAGCAGCTAAAATTAGAATTGCTAAAGGAATATGCACAAGAATGGGATAGTTGGGATGGTTGTGTAGTTCCCCAAAATGCTCCAATACATATAAAAAAATTTGCAAATACTTTTCCTCATAATGCAGGCAGCAATTGCTTATCTGCTACGTTATATGCTGTCACTCAACAGGAGTGGATGATACATGAATGGGTCCACCAAAAGACATTTGAAGAAGGTATAAAAAGAGCAGGTTACTTTATTCATGATGGTGACTTTCAGGAAACTGATATAGTGGCTTGGGTTAATGACGAAGGAGTCATTCAACACGCTTCTTACTGCTTAGGTGATTATCTTTTTTTCAATAAAAACGGCCAAACTTTCTTTAACCCTTGGAAAATTGTTGAATGGTCCAAACTAAATGAGGAATGGCAAAGGTTTACTACAAGGATTTATAGAAGAAATAAACATTTATAAATTAAGAAGGAGCAATTAAATGAAAGTACTAATTCTTGGAGCCACTGGCTTTTTAGGATCTATCTTATATCAAAAGGCTCTTCATGAAGAATTGCTAACCGTTGTTGGAACATCTAGGTATTCAAACGTGGCAAAAAAAATCATTCCTTTAGATGTAATGGACAAGCATTTAGTTGCACAGACAATAGATAGTATAAAACCGGATGTCGTCATTTGGTGTCTTATGAGTATGGAGAACGAGGATCAGCTTATTGAAACTGGACTGAAAAATGTCGTAACACATTTGAGTGAGGTCACCAAATTCATATTCCTATCTACTGACGCGGTGTTCGTGGATGGTAGGGGTGATTACGATGAGCTTGATCCAACTGGTTTGCTACCTTCCGAAGCTCGTCTAGCTATTTACGTAAATGCAAAACATGCTGGAGAACAATATTTGATGAAGAACCATCCATACCACGTGATTGTACGGACAGGACCATTATATGGAGACAATCATTATATAGAAAAACGTACTCTCCAAATAATTGAACATATAAAAGAAAGTAAACCATATTACGCGTGGGAAAATGTATTTAGATCTTTTGTGAATGTCCATGATCTATCAGACGCATTGTTAGAGCTAACTAAAAATAACGTGATAGGCATTCTTCATGCAGGTCCACGACAAAAGGAAAGCTATTATACTTTTAATAAAAAGAGAGTGGAGCAGCTTGGATTCGACAGTACCTATATTTGCCCAGTGATTGTTCCAAAAGAAGAGAATCCCTATATTTCTCTCGATACATCCTTAAGGACGGATAAAATTTCTGAATTGCTGCCAACCGTATTTAGGAATATATAAATTACGGAAAATCGATAAATGCGGAGACAATGAATTTCAACTAAAACAATAAACACTCTCTAATCCTAATTCAATAGACATAATTACCATAGGAATATTGATAGATACTTCCCTTAACATACCACTCCGAAAATCCTCTTTTTTACTTATTGGAAGGAAATTTCTTCTTTAAGTGGAATATGTCCCTAATCTATTAATGCAAATTAGAATGGGGGAAGGTTATGAGGAAAAGGTTGGCAAGCCTTTTGATGGCTTGGGTCTTATTTGTGAGCATGTTTGGAATGGGGCAATTAGCTCAAGCAGAGGTAACAACTGAGGATGCTTTAAGTGAATCCATTTCGACAATTGTTCAAGAAAAATTGTCTGGGGCAAATGTAAGTATTGCGATTATGGACCGGATGACTGGTGAAGTGGTGTATGACTATAATGGCGATACACCTATTAAACCTGCTTCGAATATGAAGCTGATCACTACTGCTGCAGCGCTAGATGTTCTAGGAGAAGATTATCGTTTTAAAACAAGTCTTTATACGAGCGGTAAGCTATCTAATGGAGTATTAAAAGGAGATGTCTATCTACAGGGACAAGGCGACCCAACCTTAATGGAGGAAGATTTACGACAATTTGCACAAGCACTGAAGGCTAAAGGAATTCAAACGATTGATGGAAGAATTGTCGGAGATGACAAGTGGTTTGATGATGATTTGTTAACACCAGGTATATGGGCAAATGATGAATCGTATTACTATGCTGCGCCTATTTCGGCTTTGACTACTTCGCCAAATGCTGACTATGATTCTGGAACCATTATTATCGATGTAAATGGTTCTGCAATCGGGAATGCTCCAACCGTAAAAGCAACTCCTCATCTCGGAGATTTAGAGATTGTCAATCAAGCACAAACTGTAGCGGCTGGACAAAGTAATACTATTACAATAGAGAGATCGTATCGGACCAATGAAATCGTTATAAGTGGCAATCTACCTATTGATAAGACTAAAAGAGAGTGGGTAACGATGCAGCACCCAACTACTCATACACTGACAATGTTCCAAGCCATATTAGAACAAGAAGGTATAGAGTATAAGAAACATAAATTCTTTAGAGCAGCTACTCCTAAAAGTGCTAATTTAATATCAGTCAAGGAATCAATGCCTCTAAATGAATTACTCATTCCTTATATGAAGCTAAGTAATAATGGTATTGCGGATATATTGGTTAAAACAATGGGCAAGGTCAAGGGCAATCATGGAAGCACGAAGGCCGGCTTAAAGGTGATGGAGCAGTACGGTAAATCCATTAACTTAGATATGACTGATTGGAAATTTGAGGATGGCTCTGGAATGTCTCATGCAAACTCAGTATCTGGCTTTGCTATTAATGATTTACTTCTTAAGGTACAACAGGAAGATTGGTTTGACATTTATTTTAAAAGTTTACCAGTAGCTGCTCATCCTGACAGAATGGTAGGAGGTACACTAAGAAACCGTCTAAAAGATCCGCTTACTTCAGGTAACGTTTATGCCAAAACAGGTTCATTAACTGGCGTAAGTACTTTAAGTGGTTATATAGAAGGTAGTAATGGAGAACAATATATTTTTAGTGTATTGGTACAAGATAAGTCAGGTGCAGTTTCAGTAATTGATGAAATTGTAACGGTAATGGCTAGAAATCTATAAAATTATATAAAATTAATAGAAAGCCGGTAAACGAAAGTTTACTGGCTATTTCTATTGTCAAAATGAAAGTAAAAAGTATCAAGTTGGAGAAGTGGCGCTTAGTGAAATATATGGTTTTGATTAACATTCAAATCAAAAGGTATGCTAACATACATATTTATGACGAATAGCAATATTATTCTAAAAAATCTAATTATTATTTGATTTATTGCGATTAGTGAAATATATTAATAGAGTACTTAATGTGTTAAAAAAAGGGGATGGATGAAGTGAAAAAGAAATTTTTATGGGTGTTTCTACTTATCTTAAGTATTTTTCTAGTTGCTTGCAATGAGGATAAAAATACTAAAGAGAGTTCAACGAAAGAGCCAGAAACTACTGACGGGAAGGATTCTGCTGAACTTGATGAAGTACAAGAATTAAATCTTGTGGCAGGTGCAGAGATTCCATCAATGGACTCCGTTTTGGCCGACGATGCTGTGTCTTTTAACTACCTTAATAACGTAATGGAAGGGCTCTATCGATTAAATCAAGAAAATATTCCTGTGCCTGCAATGGCAGAAGGTGAACCAGAAGTTTCAGGAGATGGATTAACCTATACATTCAAATTGCGAGATGCAAACTGGTCCAACGGTACCCCAGTAACAGCAAAAGATTTTGTATTTTCTTGGAGAAGAGCAATTGACCCTGAAACAGGTAGCTCCTATGGTCCTTATATGATGCAAGGGTTAATAAAAAATGCAACTCAAATATCAATGGGAGAAATGGCAAAAGAAGAATTGGGCGTTGAAGCCGTGGATGATAAAACATTAAAGGTGACGCTTGAAAGACCAGTTCCTTATTTTATGTCCCTCATGTCATTTGGTACTTTCTATCCTCAAAATGAGGAATATGTAACTGAAAAAAGTAATTCCTATGCATCTAACTCAGATAACCTTATTTACAATGGACCATTTGTGCTTACTGAATGGGACGGGACAGGCTTATCCTGGTCATTAGAAAAAAATGCAACCTATTGGGATGCTGAAGTTGTCCAGTTGGATAAAGTTAATGTGGACGTAGTCAAGGAAACATCTACATCTGTTAACCTCTATGAGAATGGGGAAAAAGATCGTGTAGGATTATCAGGAGAATTTGCACTTCAATATGCAAATCATGAAGAGGTAATAAAAGAATTGAAACCTACTATCTACTATTTAAAGCTTAACCAAGAACGTGATGGTCAAAAAACAGCCCTTTCAAATGTGAAAATTCGTAAAGCAATTGCTATGTCTTTCAACAAAGAGGATTTGGCATCAGCTATACTGGCAAACGGTTCAATACCAGGTGATTTCCTAGTGCCTAAAGGACTGACATTCGATGAAAATAAAAAAGATTTTCGTGATATAAATGGAGATTTGACAAAGTATAACGCCGAAGAAGCAGCAAAACTATTTCAAGAAGGAATGGAAGAAGAAGGACTGACTGAATTAGAGCTAGAATTAGTTGGTAATGACAGTGAGCTTGCTAAAAATATGGATGAATATTTAAAAGCTCAGATGGAAGGAAATCTTAAAGGGCTTACTATTAAGCTGATACCAGTTACATTCAATGTGAAATTGGACAAGGATGCAGCGCAGGATTACGATATTCAAAGCACTGGCTGGGCACCTGACTTCCAAGATCCAATTACCTTCCTAGAATTATTTGTTACAGGTTCACCGCAAAATAATATGTCTTATTCAAACCCGGAGTTGGATAAACTGATTGACCTAGCAAAAAATGAACTTGCTTTGGAGCCTGAGGCACGCTGGGAAGCTCTAGCAAAAGCTGAAAAAATCATTATGGAGGAAGATGCTTCCGTCACATCGATGTATCAGTCGGGACTCATGTCGCTACAAAAACCATACGTTCACGGAATTATATCTCATCCGTTTACAGGTGATTACAGCTACAAATGGGCTTATATTTCAGGAAAAGAATAATCCGTAAATGATGAGTGTATATCCATTAATGGGTATACACTTTTTTTCACCTCTTCTAGATTGCATATTTATTACAAGGGTGGAAAGGATAATAGTATTCGATTAAAGGAGGCCATACATACTTTGAAGCAAGAAAATAATGAAATTGCTAAATTAGGAAAAAAAGACTTTGCCACGAATACAGCTTATGGAGATCCCATTAAATTTACCAAACCCTCAATAAATCAAGAATTTAAGCAAGCATCCTCTCAAATAGCAGATAGTACACAAAAGCCAATGATGAATGACTCTGGAAAACAGAATACTTCCAAGGAATATACAACGGATCGGTCATACGGAGACCCTTTAAAATCAGATGTACCACCTATGAATTATACAGATAAAGCAGCAAACTCCATTATTGCAGAGAGTACGGAGAGGGCTAGTACAAAAAAAGCGAATGAGAAGGAAGACCCCACTAGTTTCACTGCATACGGAAACCCAGTGGGTTCTTCTAGCGAATCTATAAATGAAAACTATAAAAATGCTTCTGCAATAATTGCAAAAAGTACAGAGGATACTGGGCATGATGGGGCTAGAATCAAATAGTATAAATATATAACAGCATTTAAATTGAGATATAAAGGATTAAGGGGTAGGATGATATAGAAAAGAGTTAAGGAGGTAATATTATGGACAGGCTTAAGGATAAGGTTGTTATTGTTACAGGAGGAGCAGGAGGCATTGGGCTAGGTATGTCCAAGGCGATGGCTAAAGAAGGAGCAATAATAGCAATTGTTGATGTGAACGAAGAAGCTGGTCAAGCAAGTCTAAAAGTACTTCAGGAAATATCACCTAAATCAATGTTTTTAAAGGCAAACTTAATGGATAGAGACAAGCTTCCTACAATTATCACTACAGTAGCAGAAGCGTACGGAAAAATAGATGTTTTAGTCAATAATGCACATGCATCTAAACAGGTGACGATTGAAGAAACAACACAAGCAGATTTAGATTTGTCATTCGGCACAGGATTTTACCCAACCTTCTATTTGATGCAGGCAGCACTTCCATATTTAAAAGAAACAAAAGGAAATGTGATTAACTTTGCATCAGGCGCTGGATTAGCTGGACACGAAACACAAGGGGCGTACGCTGCAGCAAAAGAAGCAATTCGAGGAATCTCCCGAGTGGCAGCCAATGAATGGGGTCGCTTCGGTATTAACGTAAACATTATTTCTCCTATTGCTAACTCAGAAGGTGTACAAGCATGGGCAAAAGCCCAGCCTGAATATTACGAAAATGTTCGCAGCAAAATCCCACTGGGACGCTTCGGTGATGTGGAAGAAGATATCGGTCGTGTAGCAGTTTTCTTAGCAAGCGAGGATTCTAAGTATATAACTGGTCAAACAATCATGGCAGACGGCGGATCAATAATGCTTCGATAAATATATGAAAAAGTCAGGGGGAGTTATTTATCACTCTGACTTTTTAAGTGATTATATTTATTATTCACCGCAAAGTACCACTCCTTTATGCTATTTCGTAAATAAACTAAATACTTTAGACTTACTAGGTGCACTAGACTATGGTAAATCTCCATCTGAACTAACAGTTCCATTTGAATTGTAGTAATTCATCGTGTGATTGTCGTAAAGTAAAGCAACATTGTAGTAAACGAGGACTAGAATGTCGTAAATTTCTTTCCAAATTAACAGTTTGATATGGATTGTAGTAATTCATCGTGTGATTGTCGTAAAGTAGAGCAGCATTGTAGTAAACGAACACTAGATTGTCGTAATTCCCTAGGTAATTGTCGTAAAGCAAAGCAGTAATGTAGTAAATGAGCGCTATACCCAATAGAGATGAAGATGAACAAAAAGAAGACTAATAAATAGCCTTCTTCAGATAGTTATTTCAAGAACTTAGGATCCTCATATTTTGGATTTGGATAATCATAAAATCCTTTTCCGTTTTGGATACCCAATCGTCCTTTGTCGATTAGCTCTGTTTTAAAGTATTCTGCTATTTTTGCCTTTTGCTCATTTCCTGATTTTGCTTTTTGAAGCGCAATGTTATATGGGGTGTTTAGTCCTATAATATCTAGCACTCCGAAGGGACCTCTGTTTACGCCCATACCTGCCATCCATGTTTTATCCACTGTCTCAGGATCCGCAATTCCATTTGCGACTAAATTTTGAGCGGCATCTAAAAATGGTACTAATAAGGAATTTAAAATATAGCCAGGCTGCTCCTTGTGGATAGGTAAAGCAATCATATTAATTGCTTTAGCAAATTCAATTACCTCTTCGAATACCTTGGGATCCGTTCCTTCATGTTTCATAATTTCAGCCGTGTTATTTACCCAAATTCTATTTGCAAAGTGCAAATGTAAGAATTTCTCAGGACGACCGGTAAACTCTACAAGCTGACTGGGAATCATAGTGGAGGAGTTAGATGCAAAAATCGTGTTCTGTGGAGCAACCTTCGACAAATTTTCATAAAATGCTTTCTTAATATCGATCACTTCCGGAACTGCTTCAATTACTAAATCCACATCTTTAACAGCCTCAGCTAAGTTGGTATATAAGGATAAACGATCATAAGCGGTATCTACCGCTTCTTGAGTTGCTCCTAAGTCTTCTTGATAATTTGCTTTCAAACCAGTAAGTCTTTCCTTAGCCTTCTCTAACGCCTCTTCATTAATATCGTATACGGATACTTTAAATCCGTAAAAAGCGGTTTGAAAAGCTATTTGACTTCCCAAAACTCCACTACCAGCTACCAGTACCTTATTAATATCCAAAATAGTTCACTCCTCTATGCTCTAATAACTATTAGTTATTATCTAATTTGACATTATTATGTATTAAAAATAAAAAATTTGTGCAAGACAGCTTACTAGTGAGTGAAGGTTGAAATTATAGAAAATTACATTTATTCATTGAAAAGTAAAGGAAAAAAATTAATTACATGTTAAAATTGATTAAGAATCACAAATTAGCAAAAAAAGGATTATGCACATCGAAAGGAAGAAAAAAGTGGATTTGAGAATAATACGAGAAGATACCGATGAATCTAAAAAAAATGTTAATGAACGATTGTATTATTTTAATCTGGCACACTTTCCTGAGGACTTGAGAGGGAGATATGAGGAAGTTAACTTATTTATAAAGGATGAAAAGGGTCAAGTGCTAGGAGGGATAATGGGAGAAGTATGCTGGAATTGGCTAGAAATTCATGTTTTGATAATGGATGAATCGCTACGTAAGAACGGGTATGGTTCAAAGTTATTGATGGAGGCAGAGGAAATAGCTAAGGAAAGAAAATGTGATTTCATTAAGCTGGATACTTTAAGCTTTCAGGCATTAGAGTTTTATAAAAAACATGGGTATGAAGTGTATGGAACTCTGCCTAATGTTGGTCGGGACTTTGACCATTATTATATGAAAAAAGATTTAATGTATTAAAATAGATAGGGGTAATTTAATGAACATGCAAACTATACATATGCTAGATATAGCATACTGTGAAACATTTACTAGAAGAATTGATACATCATGGGGGATTCTATTTTGTAATGAGAATCAGCCTGACTATTATGATGCTAATCATGCAAGAATAATGACTGCTTGCGACAATTCACATGAAGTAGCTGAAGAAGTTATTCACTTTTTTCAGTCCAAAAATATTGTACCAAGGTTCTACATATATGACCTAGAAAATCAGCAAAATCTATTGTCCGAATTAGAATCTAGAAATTTTAAATATGAAGAACTGATTAGCCCTGTACAATTATGGAATAACAAAGTTATTGATATCCCCACTGACCCCAAGGTGACGATTGAAAAAGTGACAAAAGAAAACTACCAAGAGGCTATTAATATAGAGGATAGTATTAAAGAGTTCGGTGGCCTGGAAGTAATGGAAAAAGTATTTGAGGAGCAATTTAATCATCCAGCATTTACTCATTATCTCCTTCGCTATGATGGGACAGCCTGCTCTACGGCTTGTATTTTTGAAGATGGCAATCAAGCAAGAATGGAAAGTGTAGCAACATTAGAAGCATTTAGAGGAAAAGGATTAATTGGACAAATCATTCATTATATTCAGCAAGAAGTTACAAAAAAGGGAATTGAAAAGCTATGGGTTTTCCCTATAAATGAAGCCATCGAAAAGGTCTATCAAAAATATGGTTTTGAGACAGTACATAAAGCAGTAGCGGGTCATGCATTTTTAAGCGGGAAAAGTATTAAAGAAATTCAAAGTTAATCTTCATGATAGCTTGGTTCGTATTAATCGAACTAAGCTTTTATTTATAAATCTATTTCATATAGGTAGATTTGAACTATCCTAAATGCAAAAAATATTTAATTAGTAAATGAGGTTGTTAAAAATGAAATATGCCCGATTTTTATATTTTAGTATAGTATTTATATTTATATTGTTATTTATAAATTTATATATTCTTGCTGAACCATTCCACCATATCGTTTTTATGATAGTAGGTATAACTTTTATTATATCTTCCTTTGTATATTATAAATATCTAGAAAAGAGTTAAAACGGCTTAATTAGCTATTCTTCATTTAATTCCTTAAAATAATTCTCAATTACTTCGGGGAGCACCTCTGCCCGAAGGATTGATAGTTTATTCGTCCCAGGGCTGGTTTCTATAAGAACTGATTCTGTACCATCATCATACTGAATAACGGTGAATTGCCGAATCATTGATGGGCTTCCTTTCTCGCTTTTTAATACGTCATATGCCTCTTTAGAAAAATATTTCTCATAACCCTGCTCCAACAAATGGTGAACACTCGTGAATTCTTCGGAGAATCTTAACTCTTGATAAAGCTCCAAGGAATTTTCAGGCTTCATGTAGAAGTCATATAACAAGGGGCCAAAAGAAATCACAACTATTAGCAATATCACGATTACTTGAATGATTGGTTTCCTCATATCACTTTCCTCCCTTTAGAAATGCTAAAAGAAACACTGTTCGTAGATGTGAATTTATATGATTATACCATGTGAATTATAAATGGGGTATATTTCCAAAAATGAAGCAATCGGATTGTCTCGAGTTTAAAGAGTAGTTTATTTACAAAAAATATATGAAGGATTAGATGAGGATGTATAAGCCAGGAATGGTTTCCATTTAGGTTGACAATATCAAAATGAGAACTTGTTAGATGGCTACGTGGATGTAACTTATAATGAGGATACCACGCAGCTAGCGACTTTGTATTCGTAATTACTACTAGGTACGAATAAAAGGAGTAAACTATTTGTATTTAATTTTGACTTTTCGTTTGACTTTTTTAATTCCAAATATTACAATCAAATTAAGGTTAACGAATTGTTAATCAAAAACCTTTGGAAAAGATTTTTTTCTTCAGAAGGAGTGATAAACATGTCTAACGAAGAAGCACTAAAGCAGTATGATATCAAAAAATATAAAACACCGGACGGCTATACATCAGATATCGCAGTTTTTACAATAGTTGCAGAGAACAAGGAAGAGCATAAGCCACCTATCATGTCTCTGAAGCTAATGCTGATCCAGCGGGCCTTACAAAACGCTGAAGGCGATACAAATATAGAGGCAGGAAAATGGGCGCTACCAGGGGGTTTTGTTCAAGAGGATGAAACGGCTTTGGAAGCAGCTAAGAGAGAGCTTGAGGAAGAAACAGGCGTTGAAAATGTGCTGATCAAACATTTCGGGGTGTACGACACACCTGGTAGAGATCCCCGTGGATGGATTATTACGAATGCTCATTACGCTATTGTTCCGATGGATTACCTTTCTAAAAGAAAGGCTGCAGATGATGCAGCAGAAGTGGAGTTATTCTCCATTGAAGAAGTGTTAAATCTCTCATTAGCATTCGACCATCGGGAAATCATTACAGATGCTATTCACATGATTACAAATGATTTGCTCCAAACGACTGTTGCTAAAAACTTCTTGCCAAAACATTTCACTTATTCAGAGCTTCAGGCAGTATTAGCAACTGTAACCGATGAACCGGGTATCCTAAGCGAGCAATCCTTTGCTAGGAAAATAAAGACACTGCCGTTTATTCAAAAGGTTCCGGGAAAGAAGACACAGAGAACATCTAAGTCTCCTGCTGCATTATACGAATTTTTGGAAATGGATATTGTGAAGTCTATTTACACGGCTAGATATTAATTTTTTTATTATCAATGATTAACAATTTGTTTATTAAAATAATATGTAGGAGGAAAATAAAATGAAAGCACTTATTAACATTGATTACACGAATGACTTCGTTGCGACGGATGGTGCATTGACATGCGGAAAGCCAGGGCAAGACATTGAGCAAGAGATTACGCGACTAACAGAATCTTTTATCAAGGAAAATCAGTACGTAGTGTTTGCAATAGACGTACATCATTTAAATGATCCGTATCATCCGGAAACCAAATTGTTCCCTGCTCACAATTTAGAAGGAACAGAAGGTCGTAAATTATACGGTAGCCTGCAGGAGATATACGAATCGTCTAAAGAGAGCAAGCAAGTATATTGGATGGACAAAACAAGATATTCAGCTTTCGCAGGAACGGATTTAGAGATAAAGCTACGCGAAAGAGGAATTACCGAGGTTCATTTAGTTGGAGTATGTACGGATATTTGTGTGCTTCATACTGCAGTGGATGCATACAACAAAGGATTTAAAGTCATTGTGCACAAGGATGCAGTCGCTAGTTTCAATCAAGTAGGACATGACTGGGCTCTAGGTCATTTCCAAGGGTCTATAGGGGCAGAGGTTATTTAATCGAAATTTAGACTGGGAGGTTTGTACAATGGAACGATTATATAAAGACGATAGCTTAGCTCTTCATACGGACCTGTATCAAATTAATATGGCCCAAACGTATTGGAGAGATGGATTTCATAATCAAAAATCGGTGTTCGAGGTTTATTTTCGTAAGTTACCATTTGGGAATGGCTATGCTATTTTTGCTGGTCTGGAGAGAGTGATCGAATTTATCAACAACTTCCATTTCTCTGAGACAGATATCGATTATTTAAGAGACCAAGGCTATGAAGAGGAATACTTAGATTACTTAAAGAGTATTCGATTTACTGGTACATTACGAAGCCTTAAAGAAGGCGAGCTAGTTTTCCCGAATGAGCCAATTATGCGTATAGAGGCACCACTGGCCGAGGCACAGCTGGTTGAAACACCTATCTTAAATATTATTAACTTCCAAACGCTTATTGCAACCAAGGCAGCACGTATTAAACAAGTGGTTGGAGAAGATATAACATTGGAGTTTGGGACGCGTAGGGCACAGGAAATGGATGCGGCTATTTGGGGTACAAGAGCTGCTTATATTGCAGGGTTCGATGGAACTTCGAATGTGAGAGCTGGAAAACTGTTTGGTATTCCAATTGCAGGCACCCACGCACATTCATTGGTTCAGGCTTATATCGACGAATATACAGCGTTCACCAAGTATGCAGAGAGTCATAAGGATTGTGTGTTTTTAGTAGATACGTACGATACATTGAGATCTGGTGTGCCCAATGCAATCCGAGTAGCGAAGGAACAAGGAGATAAGATTAATTTTAAGGGTATCCGATTAGACAGCGGAGATTTGGCCTACTTATCTAAAGAAGCTAGAAAAATGCTAGATGAAGCAGGATTTAAAGATACCAAAATATCTGCCTCGAATGATTTAGACGAGGCGACGATTCTTAACCTGAAGGCGCAAGGGGCCAAAATTGATATGTGGGGAATCGGGACGAAGCTGATTACCGCCTATGACCAACCTGCCCTAGGAGCAGTCTATAAAATAGTATCTATTGAAGGCACGGACGGAGAGATGGTAGATACCATTAAAATAAGTGCAAATCCTGAAAAAGTTTCGACACCTGGCTTGAAAAAGGTATATCGAATCATTAATCGGAACAATGGCAAATCCGAAGGGGACTACATTGCATTAGAAACCGAAGATCCTCAACAAGAAGAACGATTAAAGATGTTCCATCCGGTCCATACATTTATAAGTAAGTTTGTTACCAATTTTGAGGCAAGAGAGCTGCACCATACAATTTTTGAAAACGGCAAGCTTACGTACGAAACTCCTTCTATACTAGAGATTCGAGAAAATGTTCAAGAAAATCTGGAGCTACTTTGGGATGAATATAAGCGCCCGTTAAATCCAGAAGAGTATCCGGTCGACCTGAGCCAAAAATGCTGGGATAACAAGATGAATCGCATCGCAGAAATAAAAGAAAAGACACAGCAAATGATGAAACAGAAAAAATAGCATATAGGAGGAGTTAATATGGCTAGGATCGGAATCTATGGATCTTCCTTTGATCCCATCACGAATGTCCATTTATGGACAGCAAGTACGATTGGGCGCAGGTGTCGTTTAGATAAAGTAATTTTTTTACCTTGTTCACACAAAAGAAGAGATAAAGAGATGAATGTTGCTGACAACCATCGTTGGAATATGATCTTACTCGCTATCGAAAACAATGAAAAATTCGAGGCAGATGATTATGAGATGAATCAGGAAGCCTGGAATGCCAATACGTATCAAACGATGAAGCATTTCAAAGAAAAATACCCAAATGATGAAGTGTTCTTCATAATGGGAGCAGATTTACTCATAGACATCGGGGCAGGCAAATGGAAAAACGGTGAAGATCTTGTAAAGGAAAATAAATTTATCGTCATGGCTAGGGACGGAATAGATATGCTAAAGGTAATCAGCAAGTCCCCTATCCTGAGAAACAACGATGAAGGTTTCCACCTCATAGACAAGGGACTAGCAATGGAGATCAGTTCCTCCTATATTAGAGATGAATTCGCAATGGGTGGGGAGCCGAGATATCTTCTACCAGATAAATGTTATGAGTACATCCTAGAAAATACACTCTATCAACGGAAATAAATTGTTGGCGCCTAGCTAAACCGTAGGCGCCTCCTTTTTAATAAAAGATTTATGGAGAATTTTTATAGTCTAGCAAAATCTATAAAATTGGGAGATATGAGCTCATGATCAGAATGCACAATTTACCTGAAAACATCAAAGAGGCATTAAAACCTTTTTATACCAAAGATGAAAAACCAGATGTTTTTCCAGCGAAATTTTCTTTTAAAGGGGAACTTTATTATTATTTCACTTTTGCTCCAGCGGCAGAACAAGTGATTTTACGCAACGATGGAAGTGCTCCTTACTTCGAGGAGATAAAGGAAGAGGCGCTACTAGCAAACAATTTTAATGTTTGTATAGAGAAGTTTGTACATATTGGAGCTGGATGGGCAACGGCAAACAGGCTAGGTAACTACAAAAACTACAAAAACATACTTACTCAAATTGAAAGAAAATTAGGTCCTTTACCGGAGGATGTACAAAAAGCGTATAATGTAGCCAAGCATGTTCCTGATATAATAATAGACAATCAACATCAAATAGTAGATGCCGTGAAAAAGGCGGATGAGTTGTGGAAAGTAGCAAGTGATAAAGAGCTGGTTACCGATCAGGATGAAGAAAAAATGGAGTCCTATTTAGTTGAAATGATTCAGGCACAGGTTAGACAAAATGATATTCAAATGAAAACAGATGAGGAAAGAAGGATAATTAGTGAATTTGTTTCCTTAAAAAAATGGGTTAACTTACACGCATTTATATTATCCATCAGGCTAAGACCCTTTGATAAATACATGTTTAGTCGTAATCATGAGGATGCGGACGAATGGGCTGAGCTTAGAGACATGGCGCTATATAGTAATCGTAAAGCAGAGGAAGTAAAGGATCATCATTTGGTTTTCGATAGCCTAAGAAATCCTAGATTAAAGAGTGAAGGTATTTAGATGAGAGGAAAAATAAAATATTGTGATGTTTACCCTATCGTTCTAAGTGTTTTAAACATGTTAAGAACGATAGGGATTTTTTAAAGTTTACAGAGCAACATTGAGGAAGATAAAGTGATTATTCTCGTGCCAGAAAAGTGTATTCATGACACAAAATAGCAAAACAGTCTCTAGTACAGAATAATCTACTACTATATAATATATGATGCATGAAAGATCAATTGGAACGGAGAAAAATTATTGACGCACATTCTAGTAGTAACATTAGCGGGCATAATAAGCTTGTTTCTTAGTTTATATATACGAGTTAAAGCTAAGGATGCCCCAGGTGTAAAGCCGTATATTTTCGTTACAATATTGTCATCGGTTTTCACATTTGCTTATGCCTTTGAATTAGCAAGCACGACCTTAAAAGAAATGAAGTTTTGGCTTGGAGTTGAGTACCTTGCCATGCCATTCATTCCTGTATTTGTTCTATTTATGTGTATGGAGTATGTAGGGCGCAAGATTAAAACATGGAACTATGCTATTTTCATCATTCCCATCACTACGATATTTATGATGCAAACGAATGATCTTCATCATCTTTATTATAAATCGATGAAAATAAATAGAGATGGTCCATTCCCGTTATTAGAGCTAGAATGGGGCCCATGGTTTAATGTTCATGCTATCTTTTTATTTTTATGCTTAACTATATCTGTCTTCCTATTGCTTAAGGAATACCGTAAATCTCTGTTTTTGTTTCGTATGCAAACTTTATTGATGGTGGCAGGTTTTATTACGCCTATCATAGCTAATTATTTTTATTTAAATGATTGGAGTGAAGGGATAGATCTTGGTCCGATTTCTTTAAGTATTGCTTTTACGTTCCACGGGATAGCTCTTATATCCTTGCAAATGTTCAATGTCGCTCCCATTGCTAGGGATAGTGTATTTGAAAGCCTGAAGGAAGGAGTGCTTGTTTTAAATCAAAACAAGGTGATCGTGGATTATAATAAAGCAGCACTAATTGTAATTCCGACTTTAAGTAGTCATCATATTGGTAAAGCGATTGCAGAGGTTCTTGATGAAAATCCTAAACTTAAAGAGAGGTTAGATGAAGAAATAGAGTCTGATTATACTAGCTTACTAGATGAGCAAGTTATACACTTCCGAATTAATTTTACAGAAGTGATGAATAAAAGTGGGTTACGTGTCGGTAAAATTATTACCTTTATTAATGTTACGGAAAAAGTACAGATGGAAGAAAAATTAAAACAATTGGCAAGCATAGATGGGCTTACCCAGGTATTAAACCGTACATTCTTTATGAAAAAAACGGAAGTAATATTTGATGATATATCGATAGATGGAGGTAATATTTCTATTGTCATGTTTGATATAGACCATTTTAAAAGAGTAAATGACACTTATGGACACGAGGCAGGAGATGTAATCTTAACTAGTGTCACAAGCATAGTAAAGAAAAAATTACGCTCCACAGACTATATGGGTCGCTACGGAGGAGAAGAGTTCATTATTTGTATGCCTGATACTTCTTTGATAGAGGCTGCTAATAGAGCAAATATAATTCGACAAGAAGTGGAAGATAGCTTAGTCGCATTTTATAATGAAGAAATACAAGTAACATCAAGTTTCGGGATCTCTCATGCTCTTCTGGAAGTAGAAGAGGATAGATATTCCATTCAACAGCTAATTAGAGAAGCTGACCAAGCGTTATATACTGCAAAAAATAAAGGTAGGAACTGTGTGGCATTATATAATGCTGACGAACTGTTACTTCAAATCTAATAAAGACAAGTGAGTAAACAGGTGATCTGTTTACTCTTTTTTTAAATGAGAATAAAGACTTAGGAGTACTTAATGCAATAGACTTATTTTTTCTAGATAATAGTAATCCTTATGAATTGTTTTAATGATTTAATTCATTTCATTCTTTACCTTTCTTTATAATAAATGGAATATTATAGATAAAAAGAGATTACTGCAGGAGGAGAAAGTATGCCTAGTTCTAGGGGAATATTGTATAATAATGAAAACCGGCAATCCTTCCTATCATCGAGCATTTGGAGTGGTTGCCTATGAAAATATTAGACGTAGATTTACTTCAAGATGGATTGAAACGAAATAAAGCTATGCTTGAGCGCCTGAGAAATGAGACAGAGAATATCGAAAGAACGGTAAGTGGCTTAGTTGAAATGGACGAGCTGTTGAAGGGAGCGGGAGGCAATGCCATCCGTGACTTCTATGCAGAGTGTCACCTGCCCTTTCTCCAATTCTTCCAGCTGTTCTCCGTCACTTATCTTCAGACGCTAGAGCAAATGGAATCTGCCCTCCAATCTCTGGAGCCAGATCCAGCCGGATACATAAGGCAAGAGTTTTTAGAAGGGGAGCTGGAGCAGGGCCTAACACTGATTGGCAATCTGACAGAAGCCCTCACGAATGAGGCGAACAGTATCATGGACAGTGTCAGTGATATCGTGGCCCTGCCTCATCTCGATGACAGTGCAGTCCAGGAAGGCGTCATTACTTCCAAAAAGAAACGGGATGACACTGTACAAAAGTTGAACGAGTTCGATTACTCTCAGACCGTGTCATTGAATCCTGTGGAACAGGATATCCAGACAATGGACACATGGCTAACGGATATAGACGGAATGTTTCAAAGTGGTCTAACCGATGTCCATTTTCAGCCGAGTCGCTGGGGGATCTTGGCGAATACTTTGAAAATGGAGTTGGAAGCACGTACCTCACGGATTCCAGGAGACACCGCTATCCAACCAAATAATTATGACTTGACAACCATGTTTTCCACTTTTTTAATTGGGGCAAGCCCACTCCAATTTGGGTACGGAGGATTTATCCGAAAACCAACCGTTTTATATGGTCCTAGTATTCTAGGTTTTGCTAGTCTTCCTACTCATTCGACCACAAAAAATATAAATGAAAATGT
>NZ_JABAFC010000030.1 GCF_012843435.1 Psychrobacillus sp. BL-248-WT-3
ATCCCCTTAACGGATAAAGTAAGTATGTGTTTAGAATAAAGATAGTAATACATTTACACAAAATATTTTACATTCCCGACTATTGTTGTAAATTATGCCGGAATTGTCGTAAATCTAGCTTGACGAGTTGAACTGGATTGCCATTGTAGTAAATTAGACGCTCATTGTAGTAATTTAGCTGCCTATTGTCGTAAATTTTACTTTGATTGTTGTAAATTATGTTTTGATTGTTGTAAATCTTGCTCGCTGAGTAAATGAGCTCATTGCCCTGCATGATTGATATTAATTATTTTACAATATTCTTACAATAAAGGGATTATATCATGAAATTTTGTCGCCAGTTATATCTTTCCCACAAAAAAACTCCCCACCATTGATTGGTGAGGAGTTCTTGGATTAGTTTTGTGGTGTTAGCTGAACATTCCAGCTTGAGAAATCTGGTGATTCTTTTTGGAATACGTTTTTCGGGAAGTGAAGACTTACTGGTCTAGCCTGATGAGATCCTACAGCAAATTGTTCTAATGGGAAGCCTAGTTTTGCAACTACATCGCCTGCCGCGTCTAATAGTTGAACTGGTAGGTTGCTGATAGTGATTTCTTCTTTGTATCCGTTGCGTAGTACTACGTATACCTCGACGCCATCTTCTACTTCTGCAAAGTGAAAGGCATTAACTGATAAGGAGTTTTCTTCCACAGCCTCCATGGAAGCTAATGAAGCTTCAAGTGAAGCAATCTGCTCTGGAGATAGCCCATTAGACCAGTTCTCGTCTAATTGTAATGTAAAATCAGATACAACTGGTTGCTGGTATTCAAATAGTACTTCGAATTCCATTTTGTCTTTGATTTCTTCCTCTGGCACTAGCAAGGAATCCTTGTCGAATTCAAAAATCCAAGGACGTGCTCTTAAAGAGTTTAATAGACCGAATACCTCCATATTGAACTCCTTACGGGCTATATCGTTGCCATCCTTATCTCTAACTACTAATCTAATGACTTCCATATTCAATGTTTTTTGTAGGGAGTGACGAATGATTGCAGTCATAATAAACCCGTTATCATTTTTATGCAATGCCACACCATGGATGTTAATTTGGTTTGGGTCTAATCCCTTAAGCTTATTGTGATAGTATTGGAAAACATAGCGCTCCTGTTGATCTAATTCCCATAGGTCACTGAACTCTAGTATTGTTTTCAATCTATTGGATGTCTTTGGTTGGTTTGGTTTAAACATGAAAACATTCCCTTCAAAATTCGAACTATATAGACATTATATCACAAAGACTACTATGATAATACTAGGTCATTCCTATGTATCTATTAAGTAGTATTGCAGGGATATTTATGTAAATGTGAAGTTGTTGCCTATGAAACAGAAAAAAGAAACCAAAATAGAAGCGTATTCTTATTTTGGTCTCTTAGATTTTATTGAGTTATTCATTTTCTTTTTTCAGCAAACGTCTTAAAATTTTTCCGGAGCTTGTTTTTGGAAGTTCATTGATAAATTCAACTTCACGAGGGTATTTGTATGCGGACATCCTTTCTTTGGCCCACTCAGTTATCTCTTCTTCGGTTGATTGCACTCCTTCTTCAAGGACAATAAATGCTTTGACCGACTCGCCTCTAACCGGGTCCGGAACACCTATAACTGCCACTTGGTTAATCTTTTCATGTTGGGATAGCATTTTTTCCACTTCTTCTGGATAAACACTATAACCAGAGCATTTAATCATTTCTTTTACTCTGCCTAGAAAGTAGAGAAAGCCATCCTCGTCGAACGTTCCAATATCCCCTGTAATAAAGTAATCATGGAAGAAAGATTTTTGTGTCTCCTCTTCTTTTCCTTTATATCCTTTGAAGACACTAGGTCCTTTTACAAGAATCATTCCTTGTTCACCTACTGCTTTATCTAAATGGTAATCTTCAAAATCTACCACTTTAATATCAGTATCAAATGTAGGCTTTCCAACTGAACCATAACGAATGTCGTCAGGCGGAGTCATTGTATTGCCAGTATGAGTTTCACTCATGCCGTATGCAAATTCCATTAGCGGCTTACCTGTTATAGATTCCCATTCGTCTGATATCTCTTTAGATAATTGAACACCAAAACTGGTTACAATGTCTATCTTCAGATTACTAAAATCTATCCCCTTGATAGAAGGTTCCCTCAACATTTGAATATTCATCGGGGTTGTTGTGTATAACACGGTTGCGTTATATTGTTCATATGCTTGAAGCATTCCTTTTGGATCGAAGCGTGTAAGGAGTACGACTGAAGCTCCTACCATCATAGCGCTTAGTAAACCGACTAATTTTCCAGCTATATGGAATATTGGCATGACACTGATATAAGTGTCCTCTTTTGTAAATCCGAAATTCTTGGCTACACAAGCTGCCTGAAATTCTGAGTTTTGAAATGTGAGCATGGCGCCCTTTGGTGAACCGGTAGTACCAGAAGTATAGATGATTAGGCTTACATCTTCAGCCATATCTATTGTTGCATTAACGTCCTTATTATACTGTTCATTCTGTAATATAGAAGACCAGTCATAGGTATCTTCCCATTGATTTTCTATAATCTGTTCTGGAAAATCTGGACAAGGGACGTCTGGCAAATAGTCCTTGTAGCTAGTAATTATTTTGCTCTCGACTTTAGTTTCTTCTTCTATTTTATAAAAAACTTCATATAGATCTGGAGTGGTGAATATAGCCTTTGCTTCCAGGTCATTGAGTTGGTACTTTAGTTCCCATTCTTTAAACATAGGATTACATGGTCCTGCTATTGCTCCTATCTTTTGTATAGCAAAAAATGCAATAACATATTGAGGACAGTTTTGTAGAAAAAGTGCAACAGTATCGCCCTTCGTAATCCCCTGTTCGGTCAAAAAGCTTGCTACACGTTTAATAGAATCCCAAAGCTGCCCATAAGAGATTTCCTTACCATAAAAGTTAATCGCTGTTTTCTCAGGAGTTGTTTTTGCATGCTGCTCAATATATGAATGGATTGGTTTGTTTTGTAGCACTAATTGCATTATAGTTCCTACCTTCCTTTGAAGATTGAATTTCGTTTTTCTATAAATGCTTGTTTTCCCTCGGCATAATCTGCTGTATGATAGGAGGCTAGTGTTGAATATGTTTGTACTTGAAATGCACTTTCTACGGTTAAACTTTCACTATTATGCATAGCCTTTTTCATTAAGCCAATTGCTCTTGTGGCACTTTTCGCTAAATGACTTGCTAGATCCCAAACCTCTTCATCCAATCGCTCTAGCTCAACGTGCTTATACAGCAGTCCCCAGTCATTTGCTTCTTTTGTTCCAAACATCTCACCTAAAAAGAGGTACCGAGCTGCCCTATGATACCCTATACGTTTTTGCAAAAGGTATGTACCTGCAGAAATTCCTCTTAAAACGAAAGGAAGTCCAAACTTGGTTTCGTTCGAAGCAATGATAAAATCTGCCGCTAATGCAATTTCACATCCTGCTCCCAATGCATATTTATGTGCCTTCACTATAATGGGTTTTTCTAAATTTTTCATAGCTAAAACCACAGCAGGATAACCATCAGAGTACTCGGTCAGTTTATCGGTAGGATTTGGATTTTTGTCTGTTCCCATATCAACAAGATCGTCACCTGCACAAAACGTCTTGCCTGTTCCTTCTATTATAATTACACGTACGTTATCGTCTTTTTTCGTTTCATTTAAGCAGGAAATAAGGTCTGCAATCATATCATTATCTAATGCATTTAAGGCTGTCGGTCGATTAAGTATAATCCTTGCTATATTATCTTCTACTTTGTATATAACTTTTGAGTCCACTGGATTCCCTCCTATTGCTCGTTATACAGATGTTTCACGAGCTCTTCTCTTATACTGTCAGGAATAACCTCACTCTTGTTTTCCTGTACATTATAGTTAACGTATATTGTAGTTGCTTGAACAGTTAGTTTATCTCCCTGCCATATTTCTTCATAAAGCTCTAGACTCGTGTTACCTATACGTTTTACCCAACATTTAACTTCTACATCTTCTCCAAAGTAAATTTGGGCCTTGTATTCTACCGTAGTTTTAACGATAATCATTTTCCAGTTACTAAAGTTAAGATCAGGAGTGAATAAAGAGAAAAGCTTGTTTCTACCACCTTCTAGCCAAACTGGTACTGTGGTGTTATTTATATGACCTACTCCGTCTGTTTCCGAAACTCGTGGTTCTATTATTGTTAAATACATTGTCTGCTCCCCCTTCTATATTTTATTGTTCAACATAACCCCCCATATCCCCTCTGCAACTGTCTGATTATCTGCAAAAAGTTCAATATGAATATCATATACATATCTCTTTTTAATCTGTTTATCAAAATGAATACAGTACTTAAGGGAAATCGTTTCACCAATCTCTACCTGTTTATTAAATTTCCATTTTTGACTCACTACCGCTACTAAATAGTCCTCTAGGTTAATTGTTCTGTTTAATATCCCAATCCCAACCATTACAAGCAGACGGTTATCTACATAATCTATGGATTTTAACTTTTCATCACTTAATAATGAATGAAATAGAGCAACATCTGTTTGAAAAATTGTTCGTTCAATAGGAGTTATTAATTGTTTAATAAAACTCAAAGCTATTATATCCTCCCTTTATCACAGAAGATTAGGGATCCTTCCATAACCATTTCCTCTTCCAGTTTATAAACGTGAAAACTTAAGAGTTCACCTTTTAACTCATAAATAACATAAATTTTATCGCCTACGGTGACACTTCTCTTATAGGAACTTTCAAATTCAAGTATATGAGTAAAAGGTGATTCCTGTTTTTCTATTAGACAGATTGCTAGATTAAAGATAGTGTCACCGTGCAAAATAAAGTGTCTAAAGCTAGAGTTTTCCATGAAGGGCTTATTGGAATGTAAATTTAAATCACCTTCCCATATCATAGGCAGCAACAGATGATATTCTGTGATTTCTAGCTGATTAGTTTGTTTCTTCATCAGTTATATTCGTAGAACCCTTTGCCAGATTTTCTACCTAGCTTACCGGCCTCCACCATTCTTTTAAGTAGAGGACATGGTCGATATTTAGAATCTCCAAAACCTTCGTAAAGACTTTCAAGTGCATATAAAGTTGTATCCAATCCACATTCATCAGCTAGGCGTAATGGCCCTATTGGATGGTTAGCGCCTAGCTTCAATCCCCGATCTACCTCTTCGGGATCTGTCCCCTCCATGACTAAAAATGCTGCCTCATTCATCATCGGTAATAAAATTCGATTGACGATGAATCCGGGATAATCCTGTGCAATCACTGTTTCTTTATTGATAAACCTTCCAAATTCCTTTACTCTATTTAGAGTCTCTTCGGAGGTTTCTATGGATGTAATAATTTCTAATAGTTTCATAATAGGAACCGGGCTGAAAAAATGCATACCAATTACTTTATCTGGTCTACTGGTTACTGATCCAATTGCAGCGATTGATAAGGACGACGTATTACTTGCCAATATAGCATTTGGTTGTACAATCTCATCAAGCTGCTTAAAAACATGTTGCTTTAATTCTAGTCTTTCAGGGACTGCTTCAATGACTAACTCTACATCTTTCCCATCAGAGATATTAGTTGAATATTGGATAGAAGCGTTTATTCTCTGTTCATCCTTGATTGTGTATCGTTCTCTCTTCAACATAGATTGAATGCTTTTATCGATAAAGTTTTTACCTTTGTTTAAGTCTTCCTCTGAGCGATCGGTTAAAATTACTGGTACACCGGCTAGAGCAAAGGCTTGAGCGATACCGCTTCCCATTAGACCTGCCCCTACAATCATTACCTTCTTCTCCATTTGTTTCGCCTCACTTCCTATAAGTTATTCGTTGATAAGAATGTTTTTACAGTTATTGCTCCCCCATGTGCCTCTGCCTCTACAACTATAGTGTCCGCTCATTTAAGAAAACTCACTTGTTAAGGAAATAGGGTAAATAAAATTACCGCAAGCGCAGTTGCACACATTGTAAGCACTACGGCCATCAAGGCGACTGCAGGATAAGCTCGCTTAAAGGTTTCATGACTGATATTTCGAATGGTAGTAACGATATATCCATTATGAGGTAAAGAAGCAAGACCATCAGATGCCATTACGGAAACTCTATGAAGCGCTCCTGGATCTACTCCCATATTCAAATAGATTGGTGCCAAAATTGGAAGTGAAATTCCTAAACCACCGGACGCTGACCCTGTCAATCCAGCTATTAAATTGATACAAATAGCCATACTTAGCAATGGTGGGCCAGGTATTTCTAATACTGTTTCTACTATTTGATTGAATCCAGTCGTTAAGGCTGCAACCTTACCAAAGGCTATAACAGCACTGGTGTTACATATAGCGACGATTGCATCATTAGAACCCTTCCCTAACACTTCCCAGAAACCAGTGATAAACTTGAACATTGTCAAACAAGCAACGACTATTGCGCCTAATAGAGCTAGGATAGCAGCAGTATTGGCATCAAATAATTGTGAATACGTAACCATTCCGGCTACCACTACAACTACGGGTAACAATGCCACTACAATGTGTGGTAAATTTCTCTTGTTATCTTCATCAGTCTCCACATCTGAGTCGTATTTTTCAAACTTTTCTCCTTTTTTAACCGCATTTCTAATGAGTAGGTGAAGGAAAAAGGTACCTAAAGCAAAGTTAAATGCAGACGCAATCATCCCAATCCAAAATCCCGAATAAGGCGTCGTTCCAAAAAATTCAGTAGGCATGATATTTTGGATTTCAGGTGAACCTGGCAAGAACATAGTAAAGGTAACCGAACCAAATACTAAAGCAGCAGGGATAAATCTCCGTGGTAAATTTGCATTTCTAAACAAAGATACTGCTAATGGATAGACAGCAAAACCTACTACGAATAACGAAACGCCCCCATAAGTCATAATCGCACAAGCCAACACGACTGCCATTACAGCTCCCTTAGGACCAATAAGTTTCATAACCCATTCAGCAATTGCCTCTGCAGCACCTGTTTCTGCCATGACCTTTCCAAAGATAGCCCCTAATAGAAACAGTAAAAAGTATGTTGCAAAATAACCAGTAAATCCTTGCATATAAGTCCCTGTCATAGCTTCAATAATGTCTTGTCCAGAAGTCAGTGCAACAAAAGCACTTGCCGTAACAGCACTGATAATAATGTTAATTCCTTTGACCGTCATATAAATCAGTATTGCTAAACCAATCAACAACATAAATACACTCATCCTACATCCCCCTATCCATTTTTAGACCTCTAAAAAACTGGTTTTCTTTTCTCCATAAAAGCATTTATTCCCTCATAGGCATCCTCGTGATGAAAGGTTTTACAAAAAAGATCCGTTTCCCTTTGGATACCTGCATTAAAAGATTGTTCATATCCATGCTCCATGGAATCTTTAATATTTTTAATAGAATTCAATGATTTCTCAGCTAGCTTTATAGCCATTTGTACTGCTGTATCCATCCCAGATCCAGAAGATATTACCTTGTTGACTAAACCTATTGATAGCGCTTCTTTCGCGCTAATGCTATCTCCAAAAAACATTAATTCCTTAGCTTTTGGAATTCCTATCAGTTTCGGTAATCTTTGTGTTCCACCTCCACCTGGGAAAATTCCAAGGTTGATCTCGGGCAGACCTATTCTCACATGCTCTTCGGCTATCCTAAAATCACAGCTCAGAGCAAGTTCACAGCCCCCACCTAGTGTCAGACCATTCAACATAGCAATAGTTGGCTTTGATAATCTCTCAATATACTGAAAGAGTTGATGATTTAGTGTCACATGCTCCACCATGTCATCTCTTCCAAGCCAGGTAGGAAATTCTTTAATGTCAGCACCTGCCATAAATGCTTTTTGTCCGGCCCCGGTTAATATAATTGACCTTACATCCGTATCTTTCTCCATCTCACTAAATGCCTCTAACAAGCTCCGAGCTACTATACTGCTTAGAACGTTGACCGGTGGATTATCGATTGTTAAAATGGCGACTTTATTGTTTATATTAATTTTAATGAGCTCGCTCATAACAGCACCTTCTCCTTTTGTATTTCCTAAATCTATCAGGGTTATTTTCTTTATAATCTACATATCTCTTTTGTCCTTTCTATGTTATTTTTAATTAATGAATACGTTTACATTTTTGTGTTGACGTTTGCAGAAATAAATATACTTTCTCTTCTGTAAGTTGTCAACATTTTCTGAATTTTTATATTATATCATCCTTACTTTCAAATAATTCCTAAAAGCTCTAATATTTTTTGTGTCTAAATTTTTTATTATGTTAACGTAAAATAGCTATGAAAACATAAAAATTGTATAATTTAATTAGAATATAAAACTATTCTATTTTGGAGGTAATCCCATTGGTATCATCTAAAGATGTAGCAAAGTTAGCTGGAGTTTCACAGGCTACAGTGTCTCGAGTCTTAAATACACCTGAATTAGTAAAGAAGCCAACACTGGAAAAAGTCCAGAGAGCTATTAATGATTTAAACTACATACCTAATGCACAGGCTCGCTCCTTAGTCCAAAATAAGTCTCGGACAATTGCTCTTTTATCTGGACCCTTGCACAATCCTTTTTTTGTGGATACAACCACTGCTATTGTAAATTATGCAAGTCAAATGGATTACCGAATACAAGTACAATTTGTAAATGATTTAAAACTAAATGATGCATATACCATTGCTTTAGAGCATAAGGTGGATGGAATAATACTGTCGTGTATTTTAAAGGACGATCCTATTTTCGAAAAATTAAAGAGGATGAATGTTCCTTTTATCACCTATAACCGTAAGCATCAACACAATGAGTTTTTTGTTGAGATTGATAATTATGAGGCGGGCTATTTGTCTGCAAAACACATGATAGACCAAGGTCACAAGCTGATTGCCTGGATTGGCGGGCCGCAAAACTTTAGTACTTTCCATCATCGTTTCGAGGGTTTTAGTCAAGCACTCAAAGATCATGAGATAATGCTCGATGAAAAATATATTTTTAACACTGATACAACAAGTGCCGACATTTCAGCGTCCTTTTACAAATTGATGAAGCGAGATAACCCACCTACAGCAATTTGTGCTGGTAGTGATTCTCTTGCGCTCAATACGATTGATAGTGCTATACGCATTGGTTTAGTAATACCAAAGGATATTAGTATCATCGGAATAGACAACGTAGATCTCAGCTCTCATGGATCTATCCAACTTACTACTGTAGGCAGTGTTTCAGGGAAGAACCTAGGTTATTTAGCCATTGAAAAACTAATAGATATGATAGAAAATAAAAATAATGGTTGCGTTAAAATTACAGAACCTGTTAAGATATTTCCAAGAAGTACCACAAGTAAATATAAAACAAACTTTTAATAGTTTGTTTTTATTTTGATATACAATGTATGCGTATACATTTCTAATTATTCAGATATGAATACGTAAACATTATACTTCTTTCCTTCAATATAGACAATATAAAATAACTATACAATTTCATTTACTACATCAGTCTTATCATAAGAATTTGCTTGATACAAATGGTAAAGTATTGTTAAAAGAAAAATACTTATCATGAAAGGATGATCGACATGGAAAAAAACTATTATGTAAACGGTGAATGGAAATCTTCTGAAAGATATGCGGAGCTATATTCCCCTCATACGAAAGAGCTTATTGCGAAGATTCCACAGGCAACTCGTGAGGAAGTGGATGAAGCAATTGAAGTGGCACATGGTGCTCGAGAAAAAATGGCAGCTCTGACAGCATTTGAGCGCTCTGCTATATTGGAGCAAATTGCTCAGCTGTTCGCCGTACATCGTGAAGAGGCTGCAAAAATTATTTCATTAGAGGCCGCAAAGCCACTGAAATATGCGTACGGGGAAATTGACCGTACGATTGAAACGTATAAGTTTGCTGCCGAGGAAGCGAAGCGTTTAACCGGCGAGATGATTCCAATGGACGCTGCAAAAAACGGTGCGGATCGATTTGGCTATACGATCGAGGAGCCGATCGGTGTCATCGGAGCGATCACTCCGTTCAACTTCCCACAAAATTTAGTGGCTCATAAAGTAGGACCTGCGATTGCAGCCGGCAATACGATTGTGTTGAAGCCTGCGTCTCAGACTCCACTCTCTGCTCTGTTTTTAGCAGAATTGATAGAACAAACGGCTCTACCAAAAGGCGCTTTTAATGTCGTGACTGGTAGTGGACGCGAGGTTGGAGATGCTTTAGTGGAAAGTGACAAGGTGAAGATGATTACGTTCACCGGCAGTCCTGCTGTAGGGAAAGGAATTCGTAATAAGGCTGGCTTGAAGAAGGTTGCACTGGAGCTTGGCTCTAATGCAGGTTTGATCATCGATAAAAATGTAGACCTTGCTAATGTCGTGCAAAAATGTGTGATGGGTGCCTTCTCTAATCAAGGCCAAGTATGTATTTCCTTACAGCGTACGTATGTGATGGATGAAATCTTCGAGGAGTTTATTGAACAATTTAGTGAGATGACGAAAAAGCTTGTCGTTGGAAGCCCCTTCGATCCAGCTACAGATATATCCGCAATGATCGCCACTTCTGAATCGGAACGTGCTTTGGAATGGGTCGAGGAGGCAGTCGGTCATGGTGCAGAGATTATCACTGGTGGGAAGATTGAAAACGATGTGTTCCAGCCTACGATTTTGAAAAATGTGAATGCGATTTCGAAGGTTTCTTGCCAGGAGGTATTTGCTCCGATCGTCGGCGTGAGTCGCATTTCTTCTATTGAAGAAGGAATTGAAGCAATCAATGATTCAAGCTTCGGTCTTCAGGCAGGTATTTTCACAAACGATATTAAGACAGCCTTTAAGGCAGCTAAGCTTCTAGAGGTTGGCGGTGTCATGATCAATGACATTCCTACGTATCGTGTGGACCAAATGCCATACGGTGGTGTGAAGGATAGCGGTACCGGTAAGGAAGGTATCAAATACGCAATCCACGAAATGACGGAAACGAAGCTTGTTGTTTGGAATAATCAATAAGGAGTGAGCAGTATGTCAGAAAAAATTACGTTCACACCAATCAGCTACACAGGATGGGATGCTCTATCCCATCTTCTAGCTGAAGTGGAACGCTTTGAAGTGAAGAAAATATTAATCGTCACGGATCCCTTTTTAAAGGATATCGGATTGACGAATCAAGTATCGGAACCACTAGAGTCTGCCGGCTATACAGTAGATATTTATACAGAGGTTGTGCCTGAGCCACCTTTAGCTATCGCAGAAAAGCTAGTTTCCTATACTCGTGAGCATGCCTTTGACATGGTCATCGGTGTTGGCGGCGGGAGTGCGCTCGATTTATCGAAGCTTGCTGGAGTTATCGCTTCTCATGAAGGAAATGTGGCGGATTACTTGAATTTAACTGGTACAAAGCAAATTACTCATAAAGGTCTACCGACGATTTTAATCCCTACTACCTCTGGGACAGGATCTGAGGTTACGAATATCTCTGTGCTATCTTTAGAGACTACTAAGGACGTTGTGACACATGATTATTTATTGGCTGACGTAGCAATTGTCGATCCAGCGTTGACTGTTTCATTGCCTCCGAAGGTTACTGCTGCTACTGGAGTTGATGCACTTACCCATGCAGTCGAGGCGTATATTTCAAAAAACGCTAGTCCTGTATCAGACGCGTTGGCATTGCAGGCCATTCGTTTAATCAGCAATTCCATTCGTACCGCTGTATCGAACGGTCAAGACAAACAAGCTCGTACCGATATGAGCTACGGCAGCTATCTAGCCGGCCTTGCCTTCTTCAACGCAGGAGTTGCTGGTATTCATGCACTCGCGTATCCACTAGGAGGTCAGTTCCATATCGCTCACGGAGATTCCAACGCCGTCCTGCTCCCTTATGTCATGGGCTACATACGCAAAAGCTGCGAAAAACGCATGAAAGATATTTACGAAGCAATGGGCTTCAGCTCTAGTAATCTATCTCAGGAGGAAGCATCCTATAAATGCGTCGCTGAGCTAAAGAGATTAGTAGAAGACGTAGGAATCCCTTCTACCCTACAAGGCTTCGAGATTCCAGAAAACGCCTTAGAAAGCTTGACGGAAGACGCAACAAAACAGAAGCGCATTTTGGCTCGTAGTCCGCTGGAGCTAGGAAAAGACGAGATCGCTGCGATTTACCGAGCAGCTTTTGATGGAGAGATTGTGGAGTAGATTTGTTTTGGTTAGTCCCTGTGCCGGTTGGTGGCATGGGGATTTTTTTGTGGAGCAAGGGGTTTTCCCTTTTGTGCAAGGTTTTCGTCCGTCTCTGCAAGGTTTTCGTCCATTTCTGCAAGGTTCTCTCCCGTCTCCGCAAGGTTCTCTTCCGTCTCTGCAAGGTTCTCCCGTCTCTGCAAGGTTCTCCCGTCTCTGCAAGGTTTTCGTCCGTCTCTGCAAGGTTCTCTCCCGTCTCCGCAAGGTTCTCTCTCATCTCTGCAAGGTTCTACCGTCTCCGCAAGGTTCTTTCCCGTCTCCGCAAGGTTCTCTCTCATCTCTGCAAGGTTCTCCTCTATCTCCGCAAGGTTCTGCCGTCTCTGCAAGGTTCTCTCTCATCTCTGCAAGGTTCACTCCCATCTCTGCAAGGTTCTACCGTCCCATATTAAAAACACTCATCCGGGATTTTCGAATGAGTGTTAGATCAATTATTTTAGTAAGTCAATATATCGACTGTACACGTATCCTTTTTTCCCTTTGTAGGAAATGACATACCAGCCTTTTTCATTGCCAAGTACTTCTACTTCTTTGTTTTTAGCAATGGTTCCTAGCACTTTTCCGCTGTTTGCTGGTTGAGCGCGGACATTTAAATGGTAAGCTGTTACCTTTCCTTTTGGTACTTCCGGCTTAGTTACAGCTGGTTTTTTATTATCTTGAGGTGTTGGCTTTACTGGCTTTACTGGTTTAACTGGTTTATCTTTGTCCTTTGGTGCTTCTGGTTTATTCAATGCTTTAGCTAAAGCTAAATAGAATTCACCTGTTGTTTTTACTTTTGCAAATTGTGCGGAGTCCACTTTAGCTTTTGTTGATAGCTCTTTTATTTCCTGCTGTGTAATTGCATCCTTTACATTGATGGATGCGATATTCGTGTACTTCCCATCTTCCGTTGTAGGTACTGTTAGGATTCCTTTATTGACTAGTTCTACAACTGCTTTACGTGCTGGAGATTTTGTATCTACACCGACGATTTTCCAGTTGCTTTGAATGGTTGGTTTATATTCGCCTTTCATCTCGTCCTTTAAATATCTAATGGCAAGATTGCGAATGGTACCACCAGTTTCACCATAGGCACTTTCATCCTTGGAGGACCAGGTCATATTAAACTTACGCCCTTCTAACGCTTGTCCTTTAGATAGAAGAAAGTCCATTCTATATGCATTCATCCCTATTGTTAAGCGATCCTCTGCTTTAATCGGCGTTCCGTCTAGCTTTTTAAGGTTTTTAATACGTTTTCCCGGTGCCTCGGATAAGTCGATATCGTATTTAACATTACCGAAGAAGTCATTTGTACTGTATTTGGAAGCACGGCGAGTTTTATCAAAGCTTACTGTCACGTCTCCATCACGCGTACTATTGAAATACCCAACTGCCCATTCCATATAATCCTTTAAGTCTTTTCCTGTTACTTCATAGACAGAAACTTCTCCACCAGCAAACTGGTAGTTGTATGCAATGTCTTTTTTCTTGATAGGTCCAACATTTAAAGAAGCTTTGTCATTATCTATCTGATGAGCTACCACATCTGCATTACTATAATGAAGCATCACCTCATGGAAAAAGTCCGACAAAGGTGTTTCTTGGACTTGTACTGCTGGGATACCCTCTATTTCATTTGGAGGAACAAGGTTTGTCCCTTTTAATTGTGCGACCACGACATTTGCGTCTGCTCGCGCGAACTCATGGTAAGGCTGCAATAATTTTTCCAGCTCTTCATCCGACTTAACAGTAGTTCCGTCTGCCGCTTTCACTGGAATTGTGGAAGCACCCTTATCCTTTAGTGTTAACTTTTCCCCATCCTTGGAGAAGGTTAAATCAATTCTTGAAATATGTGTACCATATTTTGCAGGCTCGGTAATTACAACGCCATTTACATTTTCATTGTTAATCAACACATGGTTATGCCCTGCAAAAATACCAGCTAGCTCTGGCACTGCATTTGCAATGTCCATTACGCCTGTTCCAGGATTACCGTTTTCATTTTCAAGACCCATATGTAAAAGACCAATCATTACATCTACTTTACCTTCTAGCTCTTTCACCGCTTTTTTTGTTTCCTCTACTGGATCCTTGACGACTAGACCCTCTAGATGATCCGTACCCTTTTCATACTGTGTTATTAATGGAGTGACCATCCCAATGATTCCAACCTTTACTCCATCACGTTCGATAATTGTATAAGCAGGTAAAAAACGTTCCCCATTTTCCTTGTATACATTACCTGCAAGTTTAGGCCCTTTGAATTGACTAGAAACCTTGTCTAACACATCTAAACCAAAGTTAAATTCATGGTTACCAAAAGTCCATGCCTCATAGCCCATCGCATTAATCGCTTGTGTCATAGGAGATAACGGCTGATCGTTGAATAGCTCTGCAGAATTATCCTGTATCAAATCCCCATTATCCAATAAAATGGTGTTTGGATTCTCTGCTCGCACTTGCTTGATAATGGTATATAACTGCGTTAGACTCCCGCTTACATTCGGACCATCTATCGCATAATCCCATGGCATAAACCGACCATGAATATCAGAAGTCGCAAGAAGGGTAATATCAATATCTTTCTCTTCTGCATGTACAGGAAGTTGTTTTAGAAACATTCCATTCCCTAATAATAAAACCACAACTAAAAAACTTGCTACAATCCTTTTCCCACTAAACAAATTTTCTCCCCCTTGATTAAAGTTCATTTTTTATAACTTTATTATTATATCATTCGGAATAATCGTAAGAATACTATTTTTCTTTTAAAATTTAAACTTTTCCAAGCCTAAAACACGAATGATTAGTATAAAAAAATGAATTTTATATGCTTTTTAATTAACCACCTAATATCTAAGTCTCTCTAAAAAACACCACTCAAGACTAGCTTGAATAGTGTTTTTATCTTACAATCCCTTATTAATCTCCTCAATAATCCGTACAATCTCAGCTGTCTCCTCTAAAGAAACAGCACCCACCCCTGTTTCAAAAAATTCTACCATATGCTCAACCAGGCCAGCGTAAAAAGGTTTCTCTTCTTCCCATAGCTTCAATGTTTGTACATCATCTGCGGAGTGTAATACTGCTCCAAAACGGTTGTGCCATTCGGTTTCTCCTCGAATGATGAGATGTCGACCATCCTTGTAGGTCAGATGAACATGGTGGCAATCAGCCTTTTGCTCGACCCCCACCTTTTCCACGCCTGTCCCGAAAAGAGTGACCGCCATTTCGACGAGGTGGATACCGTACCAGAAGTATCCGGTTAGCTGTTCCTGCATGGGGGTTGGTCCATAGAAATAGCCACTGCTCCAGTCTACTGACCCTTTGACCGCCATAACCGACTCTGAAAAACGTAGGGCAGAGGAGCTCATGACAGGTGTACCATGATTTTTGCTCAGTCTAATCACCTCTGCCATTTCCTTGCTGCTCATGACGACTGGCTTATCAATAAACACCGGCTTAACATAAGGCACAATTTCCTTGAACCATTCTAGATGATTACGCCCATCAACTGTCCCTATAATGACGGCGTCTACTTCACTCATTAATTCCTCAACTGTGTCTACCTCTGCTACACCGTATTTCTTGATGACAATTTGATAGAAGTCAGTAAATCTACTTGAGCTAATTGCTAAATCCTCCGAGAATGTCGGGATAACATGGGTAATGGTCGCACCTTGTACATGATGGGGATCATCTTGGTTATTTAGTAATCTGGTGAATATTTCACTATGTGAAGTGTCTAGTCCTATCAATCCAATTTTCATAGAGTCCCTCCTAGCTTTCGGTTGTTACGAGTGCGAATACTTGTCTTGGTCTTCCGCGCTTTGAAATTTTCTCCATCCCGATAATTTTGATGAGCTCTGCGTCCAACCAGGATTGGATAATTCGGTGGGCGCTTCTTGGTGTGATGCCTAAAATAGAAGAAAGCTCATGTGCCGTGAATTCATTTTCCTTCTTGCGCTTGATGACGGCCATTGTCTTTTGGATGTTTGCTGCACTCATGCCGATATGCTCTGCTTTACTTATTAACAGCTGATCCGTCACTGTGAGTGGATATTTCATCGGGACAATCAAATCGATTGGTCCAAAGACGCTGCGGTCCTCGCGAACGATAAAGCAGCAGCCCCCTCCATTCTCCTGCGCCTGAATGAGTGCCACCCTTGCATGCGATCCTGCCTCGAGCGCTGAAAAACCGAAGCCGACTCCTATTGATAAAGACACCTCCAGCTTTTTCTTCATCTCATCGACAATTGGCAAGTATTTATAGCCCTCCGTAATCCGCTCGAAAATCCCTCGATTTGTGATAAATACATACTCACTGCTGCTAAGTGCAATCAGATAACCATTAATTTGATCGGCAAATTGAAGAAGCATACGGTGTATGGCATGATTTCGAGTATGTACCTGCTGCTCGGACATAAATTCACTCGCATCACTGGAATTTTCGATAAAAATTCGACCTACTATTATTTGCATCTCTTTTTGTTTTCGTTGATTGGTTGCGAGTAGCATTCGTTCAATTGCCACAATAATGTCCTGGTCTGTAGGCTTTAGCCATTCGTTTATAATATTCATCTCGGATAGCTGCTCACTAACTAGCTTGAGACTAGTAATGACAACCGTATTAGGGTTCTCTTCTACATTCCGTAGATGGAAATTCACCACGTCATCTTTGTTTTCCATATAGACGATTTCTTGGAAATTTTGATACGTAAACGTTTCCTCTAAATTATTTTTAATGAGCTCCATGTAGTTGTCTTGTATACCGTCCAGACTAATGTTCATGAAATTTTGCTTGCTCTTTAGCTTGTACAGAGACTGATAGAGTCCTGCGCCCTTTAGTGGAATATAGAAGGCAGGTGTCTCTATCGGTATGTCTTCCTTTGCAACTAAATAAGGGATTCTTCCCGAATAAAACAAGCAATCCACCTTGTCCAATAGCTCAGTTGTCAGCTTCCTTGCATCTTTTATTTCATCGGATAAACGGAAAATCGGTTGGATATTCGGAAAAAGTCCAAAGCATCTAACCATCGTCTCGCGAATCCATTGGGGCCCTATAACTCCCACCTTTATGTTTGTCTCCATACCTCTCCCCCCTTTGAAATAGAAGAAAGACACACCTAATCGATGTGCCTCCATTGCTTAACCGTTTACAACACTTTCCTTTTCCAAAAAAGCCTTTACAAATGCATCATCGTTCAGCTCTGGATACGCGTAGTACACACGATTGATTTCCTCTAGCTGACCCTCACTCAATACCTCGTGATCCATTAGGCACCAGTTCCCCTGCATAAGCCCCTGTCTTCTGAGCACTTCATTGATACCCGCAATACTTCCCTTAAAGTCGTTTCTCGAATCAAAGAATGCTGCGTTGGCATCCGTGACATGCTGGGCAATGCTGAACCACTTTGGATCAATCTGACCCTGTGCCCTTGCTTCTTTTATTTGCTCAAAAAGCTCCACTGCCTTTTGTGTCCACACAGACCAGTGCCCTAGCAAGCCACCAACGATTTGCTTATCATTATAATTGGTGAACAGATCCACTACGATATTGTCATCATTGCCGGTATAAAGCGCAATCTCGTCTCTTCTCGGAGAAGCGTTCACTGCGCGAATCACATCTAATGTTAAATAACGGTCAAACGGAGCCATTTTAATGCCGAAAACATTGTCGATTGCAGCGAACTGCTCCCAAAATTCATAGCTAAATACCCGTCCACCTACAGCTGGCTGCAGATAAAAGCCGAACACTGGAATAATAGCAGCGACCTCTTTCGTACGTTCAATTAGTTCTTTTTCGGAATATTCATTTAATCCACCATTACTTAATAGTACCATATCATAGCCAAAACTTTTAGCAATTTCTGCCTCTTTAACCGCCTGCTCTGTTTTACCACAAGCACCCGCGATTTTAAGGAATGGACGATTCAGCTTTGCGTTGTTGATTTCCTCCATCGCAAGCTTTAATACCGTTTCATACAAATCAAACTGAGGATCTCGAATCTCAAATTGTGTGGTATGCACGCCAACAGCTACCCCGCCAACGCCTGCCTCCAAGTAATATCGAGTTAAACGGCGTTGGGCCTCTTCGTCGAGCTTTTTGTCTTGCGTGATCGCAAGTGGATGCGCCGGAATGAACGCCCCGTCATGTAGATGCTGTTTTAACTCCTCTTTCATTTAAAACTCACCCTTCCTCTCCTGGAAGTGGGTCGGTTTATTGATCGTTTCTCCGTCATTCGCCACCCATTCTGCAATCCACTCAATCATTTCACGAACTGATACTCTTGGATAGCCAAACAGCTGGTGTGCCTTGCTCGCATTGTTAAGGAGTGCATTTTCCTGCTCTGCCCCCTCAAAAACAGGCTTCTTATCGAACAAGCGGCCAAACTCATTTGCAACCCAGCGTACGGAAAGCGTCTCCGGACCAGTGACGTTGATAACGGTTGGAGGCGAGCTCGCGTGAAGCAAGGATCGAATCGCGTACTCATTCGCATCCCCTTGCCAGATCACATTGACATGCCCCATCGAAAGGTCTAGCGGTGTTTCATTGAATACAGACTTTGCAATCTCCAATAAAACCCCGTAACGCATATCGATTGCGTAGTTTAAGCGGAAAATCGCAAGTGGCGTATTGTCTCTTTCTGAGAAATATGTAAACACACGCTCTCTTCCTAAAGAGGATTGCCCATACTCTCCAACCGGTGCAACCTGGTGGTTCTCATCGCAGCCGCTCCCAATCACAGGCACTAACGGATACACATTTCCCGTAGAGAATGACACAATATTAGAGCCCTTAAAATGCTCTGCCACTCGACCAGGCAGATAGGTGTTCATCGCCCATGTGAAATGCTCGTTGCCAGTCGTCCCGAATTTATTGCCAGCCATGTAAATGATGTTCTTTTCAACAGGCAGCTTCTTTAGTTCGTCCTCGTTTAATAGATCACAGGCAATCGTTTCAACCCCTGCACTTTCCAGCTCCGCTTGCAGCGTGCCATTTGAAAAACGCGACACACCAATCACCTTTTTATCCAAGCCGGCCTCATCAATCGCACGCTTCGCCATCACAGCAAGCGTCGGTCCCATCTTCCCACCAATACCTAAAATCATAATATTCCCGTCTAGCTTCACCATGTCATCAATCAATGCAGCGGATGGCTGCGTCATCAAATTCTCTAACTCTTCAACTGTTTTCATAATTTCCCCCATTCCTTTTTAAGAAAAAAAGATATTGTTTGCGTTGTTATATGCCAGATAAATTAATACAAGTAACCCTATTATGCCGAGTGAATTGCTGAGCCATTTGTTTTTCAGTTCCCCCATCACTCGCTTATCATTCGCCACGACTAAAATGGCAATCGCAATAAACGGAACAACAAATATCGTAACCGCCTGCGCAAAAACGATTAAATTGAGAGGTGCAGACCCAAACACAATCCCAATAACCGAGCCAAATAAAATCACTAATATAATGAAAAGCTTCACCTTCATATTAGAAAGGTTATTCCCTACCCCAACTCCGTCGGCAAGCAGTGACCCACCAATTGTCGCATTCCCCATCAAGGACGAAAACGAAGCCCCAAATAGCCCAAGCATAAACACAACCGTCGACCAGCTACCAAACAACGGCTCGAGCGCCAAGCCCATCTCCGACGCATCATTCACAACAAGCCCTTGTGGTTTGAGGATCGTAGCTGCTGTGATCATGATGAGGAAGGAAATAATACCTAATAGTATGATTCCAAGAAACGAATCCCTTCTCGCTATTGACGTATCCTGCAAACCCCACCCTTTTTCTTTTACTAGATAGGATTGATATACTGCCCCTACGATAGAAAAGCTAGTCGCAAACAACGCGATAATTAAACCACTACTGCCCTCAGGCAACGCTGGAATAAACCCATTAAAAATTTCACCAATAGACGGCTTCGCTAAAAACACTGTGATAACGAAAGCAATTAACATTACTACTACTAATGCCAGCATTAATTTCTCTAAAAATTGATAAAAATGCTTTGCAAAGAGTAACGCTATCGATATTAAAGTGAATACAACAATCCACGTATTCGGATTCAAATCCGTAATAACAGAAATAGCTAACCCGGTGCCAATAGCGTTACCTGCTTGAAACGAGGCGGTTACCAAAAAAGCACCCACGCCAATAAGTAGCCCTACAGGAAATCCCCATTTTTCCTTAATAACCGTAATAAAACTTGATTTCGCAGCCAACCCTATCCGAGCACTCATCTCTGTATATACAACCATTAAGACAATCGCCAAAACAAGTGTCCAAACCAACGTTGACCCATAAATTGCCCCAATCTTAGAAGAAAGCGTGATGCTCCCCGGCCCAATCATTAACGCAGAAGTTATTAACGCTGGACCTATATAATGAAAAATACTCCTTCTCCTAGCCCTCGCACTCCCAGCAACCCCAATCTTCGCCCCTTCGTTCATAGAAATCCCCCTTCTACTGATTTTTCTGAATTATATGTTTTTATAGTAACGTATAATGATATTTAATGACATGACGTTAATAGGACTGTAAATAAAAAAGAAGCAGTCAGTGGGATGCTGGCTACTTTTTTGATCGAATTGAATTGTGTGGGAGTTGTGTGTGACACAGGGACACACACAACTCTCCAATAGGGGCGGCGTTAAGTGCAACACTTCCGGTTTTTTACGCAACACTTGAATCGATTTCTGCAACACTTAATCACTTTTGCGCAACACTTTTCATTCGTGCAACACTTCCGGCTTTTTGCGCAACACTTTCACAGTTTCCCGCAACACTTGGATTTGTTTCTGCAACACTCAATCAGTTTCCCGCAACACTTTACGTTTTCCACCTTGCTACATGCATGCCCACTCTCTTCATACCACACTTTGAACTACTTTGCTTTACGCTACAAAGGGAAAAATTCATCTACCGGTGATAAATCTCTATGAGCTGTGATCAAATCGATATCAAATATACATGCGGTCACCAAGGACGAAGCGAATTGTATGCAAATTGTGTCTGACACAGGGACACACACAACTCCGCCTACAACTCCCCAACCTCAAACCCCCAACGACACAATCTCCCTCTCGCTGTATCCTAACTCCTTCAGAATCTCTTTTGTATGCTCCCCGATGTTAGGTATTGGGTTCATTACGGATTCGATCTCGTCAAAGGTTACGGGTGGTATGAGTGCTTTTAGCTTTCCGACTGGTGATTCAACCTCTCTCCAGCGATTACGTGCTTCTAGCTGTGGATGATCAATTAAATCGTTTACGGTATTTAGGCGTGCGTTTGCTATTTTTTCTGCTTCTAACAATCGGATGACTTCGTTTGGATCCATCTTTTGAAAAACTTCTTCGATGATGATTTTTAATGAGTCTTTATTGGCGACACGGTTTGAATTGTTGTTAAAGCGAGGATCTATTGCTAGGTCAGGATTGCCTAGGACCTTTGAGCAAAAATGGATCCACTCCCGTTCGTTTTGGATGCCCATGAACACTAGTTTATCGTTGCCTGCCTTGAATGGGCCGTAAGGATAAATAGTTGCATGGCTGGCACCTGTTCGTTTTGGTTCACTTTCTCCGTATCCTGAATAGTACATCGGGTAGCCCATCCATTCTGCTAATGCCTCTAGCATCGATACTTCTAAGACTGCTCCTTTTCCCGTTTTGTAGCGAGCAATTATAGCTGTTAGGATGCCAGTATATGCGTACATTCCTGCCGCAATATCGGCAATTGATATTCCTGATTTAGATGGAGAATCTTCTGTACCTGTTACAGACACAAGTCCTGCTTCACATTGGATTAACAAATCGTATGCTTTTTTGTTCATATATGGGCCGTCACTACCATATCCGGAGATGCTGCAAATTATGAGCTGTGGAAACTTTTCTTTAAGTTCTGCGGCACTAAAACCAAGTCGATCTACCGCACCAGGTGCTAAATTATGAATGAATACATCGGCTTTAGAAAGTAGTTTTTCTAAAACTTTTTTCGCTTCTTCTTGTTTCAAATCAAGAGCCAAAGATTCTTTAGATCGGTTGATCCATACAAAGTGACTCGACATACCGTTGACTGTGTCGTCATAGTTACGTGCAAAATCGCCCATTCCCGGTCTCTCCACTTTGATCACTCTGGCCCCTAAATCTGCTAATTGTCTTGTAGCAAAGGGTGCGGCCACGGCCTGCTCTAACGATACTACGGTAATATCTTGTAAAGGCAACATCTACATTCCTCCTCACATTTTAAACTAAACCAATCCACTTCCACCACGTCGCTGCAACCAAGACTGTAGCGATAATGGTTATAATAGTTGCGTACAATCCAGGCTTTAAAAAGTCTTTTTGTGAAATCATTCCGCTGCTATGAGCGATTACGTTAGACATCGATTCTACAACTAACATATAACCGAAGACACATGATAAACCAGTCGCGAAGCCAATTGTTAATGGGTCTAGCCCTGCATTTAGAGCAACGCTGATTATAATAGGAACCAAGATCACTACTGCTGTGGAAACATTGGATATCATTTTATGGAACAATTGTGCCATCACACTAACTACCAATACCGCCAATAAAGGATATTGAATAATGTTCGTAAACCAATCTACACTCAAATAGTCACTAATTATATCCGCCGCACCAGAGTCGACAAACACATACCCCATTGATAAAGTTACACTCAATAACAATACGGTATTGTAATTAATTTGAATCACCTTTTCCCAAGAGGCAATTCCTACTTGAGGCAGGGTCAATAGAACAACACCCAGTAAAGCTGGAATGCTCGGATGCATGCCATGGAACGGTTCCGTTAACCATAAACTAACGATTAAAATTAAGATGATGAGACAGTTGATCTCTTTTTTATTGACCGGTCCTAATTCTTCTAGTCTCTTTTTCATTTCGCCTTGAATCATAGGGAAGCTTTGCTGTTCTTTTGGTAAAGGAAATACCTTTAATAGAAGAATCCATATAGAAGGAATTAGTATGAGCCATAACGGAAACGTATAAAGGAACCACTGGAAATACGTGATGTTCACTCCTGCAAAACGATTAAGAATCTCCACCGTTAATATATTGCCGATTGCAGCAGTCATGACTGCTGTTCCGCTAATTACTCCTCCATAGGCGACTCCTAGCATAATCATTTTCCTTAAGTTACTTCCCGGCTTTGCATTAACAATCTCAATAATCATTTTGGAAACTGGCATTATTAAGGCCGTTCGAACCGCGGTAGTTGGAATAAAAAATGCTTGGATTTGCTGAATGATAATGATACTTCCTAATAAGCCCTTCGCATGGCTTCCCCATCTTATTAAAATCTTGTAGGTCAATCTTCTAATCAGCGAAGTTTCATTGACTGCTGTAGCTAGCATCATTCCAGCAACAATTAAATAAGTAGCTGGCGAAGCAAAGCCACTAAATATAACGGAAGTATCTGCTACTTTGAGAACAAGCATAAGCAATAAAATAATTAGACCTGTAAGACCCATAGGAATAGGCTCTAAAGCCCATAAGATAATTCCTGACGTAATAATGCCGGTCATGATTTTAGCCGAGTACGAGAATGTGTCTGGCAACGATAGAAATATGATAAAAAAACTTACTAGGGCTAGTGCAAGAGCTGCATAGTTTTTATAGTTCTCTTTTAAAACAAGACTTCTTCGCAATTTATAAAGCATGACAGATCCAACCACCAAAATGATTCGTCTTGAAAAAGTTTGCAATTCGGTGAAAACCAGCTTCAGAAAGTAAGCTTCGAATTTCTTCTTCAGAGATAGATGATTCGGTTAATGTTGCGTTCATTAACTCTTCTACTTTCTCTTCTGACAAGTTCGTCGTATCTAGCCAGTAATTTTTCCAAAGGTTCACCAGTTCTTTAAACTCTAACGAATTCGGATCTCCATATTTACTAACGAGTATAAAAGGGCTTCCCGGTTTCAGGTGAGCTCTAATTTGTTTTAAGAGTGCCAGCTTATCCTTTACGTCAGGTACGAAATGAAGAACTAAGATACACGTTGCTGCATCAAACGTATCATCAGGAGGAACTATCTCAATTGTTCCATTGAAGAAATCGACCCGATTATTCATGTCCAGTTGCTCTACCTTCATCTTCGCCACCTCAAGCATCGCCTTTGATGGATCTACAACGGTAAACTTCCATTCAGTATTGCTAGGTCCAAAAGCATTTAGCTCGTTACCTCCTCCACCTCCAACTACTAGGAGAGAGGCTTCCTCTTTTAAGTTTGCCCGTAGAAAAGTTTGCGAAAGCCGAAGCATTGGATCGTATGTAGGGAGATTTCGTCTTATCCCTTTGTCATACTCAGCGGCCGTTTTATGATCAAACTCCAGTTTATTAGACAACTTCTCGCCTTCCTTCTCTTTGATATAACCTTTTATTTCCCGATAGATGATAGCAAGCTATACAAATCTGATTTTGCTTCAAAACCAATGCCTGGAATGTCCGGAAGCCTTACATATCCGTCTTCAACGGCATAGTTATCGGCAAATCCACCAAATGGCTGAAATACGCCTGGGTATGATTCATTCCCATGAAGTGCTAATCCCGCAGCTATGTTCAGTGACATCTGATGACCTCCATGAGGTATACAACGTCTAGAGGACCAGCCGTGTTCATTCAACATTTCTAAAATGCGTAGATATTCTACTAATCCATAGCTAAGCGCACAATCAAATTGAAGAAAGTCTTTCTCAGGGTTCATGCCTGCATATCGGATTAAGTTGGTTGCATCCTGTAAGGAAAAAATATTTTCCCCAGTTGCGATGGCATGTGGATATCTCTTGGACAGTTCAGCCTGCAGATGAAAGTCCAGAGGGTCTCCCGCTTCTTCATACCAGATCAATTCATAGTCTTTAATCTTCTCTCCAAATTCAATAGCATAGTCTAAGTCAAAGCGACCATTTGCATCGACCATCAGTCCACTTCCTGAAGGTAAAATCTCTAGAACTGCTTCGATACGCTTTATATCTTCACTTAAAGAAGCACCGCCAACCTTCATTTTCACATCCTTATAGCCGAGCTCGAGATAACCCTTCATTTCATCCTGGAGTTCCGTTAAGCCTTTGTCTGGGAAATAGTAGCCTCCAGCTGCATAAATGTATACCTTTTCGTCTACCTGACCATTCCCATATCGTTCTGCAAGAAGCTGGTATAAAGGCTTTCCTTCTATTTTGGACACTGCATCCCAAACAGCCATGTCTATTACACCAACTGCAACCGTTCTTTCCCCGTGTCCCCCCGGTTTTTCATTTGCCATAATGATGGCATGTATTTTATGTGGATCAAGATTAGTCCCATCATCTGTTAAAATATCTTTCGACTCTGCCTCAAGTAATCTAGGAATAAATCGTTCAAGTAATAGACTTGTAGGCGCATATCGGCCATTCGAGTTAAATCCAAAACCAACGACTGGCTTTCCATCTCTTACCACATCTGTTGTGATGGCTAATGCAGATGCTGTCATTTTACTAAAATCAATATAAGCATTTCTAATTGGACTACTAATTGGCACAGTCTTAACTTCTATATTTGTTATTTTCATATCAAATCATCCTTTGTTTTTTATTTTGGCTATGTTAAAGGTTATGGTTGATTTATGATGCAAAGAAATCTTAAATCAGAGAGTAGAATTGATTTCCGCCCCAGCCGGACGCTTTCCGTGGGGTGAGCGATAAGCCATCACCCGTCGCTTACGCGCGCGGTTGTGATGTCTGATCTGTCTCACTCATCCCACTGGAGTCGCCGTCTGTCGCTCCTAGCATCGATAAAGCGCTAATAAATTAACTCGCATAAACAAAGCAGAAAAACTGTCACCAACCCCAGTCTCATAATTTATTGTCTCTTATATAATCTTTCCAGTCGTCACTATAATAAAGAATGGTTAGTCAAAATAAACCAATAACTTTAACAGAGTTTTTGTTTTTTATTTTAATATTCCGAATATTTCATACGGAATCTAATACTATATTTTTAGCTTTCTTGTACACTGGATAATCTACAAATTGACTATTTACCATTATCGATGCTATACCGTTTTGTTCTGCATTTTCAAATGCTTCCACAACAGCTATTGCTTGATCGATTTCTTTTTGAGAAGCGGAAAAGGTTTGGTGGACGGCTTCTATTTGCTTAGGATGAATGATTAATTTCCCTTTAAAGCCAAGTTGTTTGGCAAGTTTCGCTTCCATTTCCAAACCTGCTTCATTATCTAGCTTAGGATAGACAGTATCTATAGGAGCTCCAATGCCCGCAGCTCTGGAAGCAATGACAAGCTGGGAACGAGCGAATAATAACTCCAACCCATTCGTTGTAAGCTCACAATCGATATCTAATGAAAAATCGATAGAACCAAAAGCCATCCGCACAATTAACTCATCTGCTGTCGCAATAGAATAAGCAAACTGGATTCCTTTTGCGGTTTCTATTAATGGAATTACTTGAACTGGCTTTAATTGATTGGTTGAATATTCTCGAGCGATCTCACAAACAGCCTTCATGCCCTCGGAGCTTTCTGATTTGGGAATCATAATACCTGCAGCCCCATTCGATAATGCGCATTTTAAATCTTTCTCCCAAAAAGGGGTATCCAAGTCATTGATTCTTACAATCAATTCTTTTTCATCCCTAAACTTAACCAATGCTTCTTTAACTATTTCTCTTGCGCTATCTTTTTCCTTTACCGCTACCGCATCCTCTAAATCTAGAATCACAGAGTCAGCTTTTGAATGAATGGCTTTTCTAATTACTTCCTTGTTACTTCCAGGTACAAATAAATAGGAGCGTGTACGATTCATAGATTTCCCCTTTCTTAGGAGCATTTATGTCGGCCTTTTAGGAATTCACGCCTTCTATTTTTGCAATAATAGCATCCGTCACCTCTGTTGTACTATGGTTCCCTCCAATATCAGAAGTCTTGATGCCTGACTGTAAAGTATGTTCAATCGCCTCTAATAAGATAGCTCCCATTTCTGTTTCTCCAAAGTGATCTAGCATCATTTTGGCTGTCCAAATTTGCCCAACCGGATTTGCTATTCCTTTTCCATAAATGTCAGGAGCCGAGCCATGAACAGGCTCAAACATGGAAGGGTATTTGCCATTTAAATTTATATTGCCAGAAGGTGCAATTCCGATGCTTCCCATAATGGCTGCTCCAATATCACTTAAAATATCTCCAAAGAGATTACTAGCCACCACTACATCCAATGTGTGAGGTCTTGTAATGAAAAAAGCGGAAAGGGCATCTATATGTTCACTTTTAGTTGGAATATCCTTATAGTTTTGAGAAACCTCCGCTAATACGTCATCCCAAAACGGCATAGAGTGAGCGATTCCATTTGATTTGGTTGCACTAGTTAAATGACCATTTCTCTTTGTAGCTAGCTCAAAAGCATATTCCATGACCTGCAAAACAGCTTTTTTAGTAAAAACGGAGTTCTGAACTACTATTTCATCTATCCCTTGATGGATTCGACCGCCGCTACTGCTATATTCACCTTCACTATTTTCTCTAACAATCATAATATCGAAATCTCGTGGATGGCTTAATGGAGAAACTATTCCCTTAATATGCTTAGCAGGACGAATATTAATGACTTGTTCAAATTCTCTTCGAATTTTTAACAAGAGGCCGCCTAAGGAAATATGATCCTTTACGAGAGAAGGGTCTCCTACAGCTCCTAAAAAAATAGCATCGCTTTGACTTAGCAAATCTAACCCATCATCCGGCATCATTTTCCCATGCTCAACATAATACTGCGAACTCCAAGGATAATGAGTATAGTTGAACGTTAAGCCTCCATGAACCTTTGCGATTGCATCTAGTACTCTTAATGCTTCAGGTACTACTTCTTTTCCTATTCCATCTCCCGGAATGACAGCTATCTCTAACCTTTTCATTATATTTCCCCTTCCATGCCTACCTTTTACTTACTGCCTTCCACTCATTTCAATCATTTTTATTAAGTTATCCTTCGTACGAAGAATATGCGTCTCGATTACATCCCTTAATTTAATAGGGTCATTTTCTTTAACATATTTCACCATTAGGCTATGCTCCTTATGAGATTCTGCTAGATGATCCACTAGGACACTTGGCGTATACGGAGGTATCCCTTTCCACAGGGTATCGATGTACCCTTTAATCCTTCTCCAAGGGCATGCTTCTATAATTATTTGGTGGAAATCTGCATTCATTTTCATGTACTTTTCCATGTCTGTCTCGCTATGATCTAATTGAATCATCTGCTCATATAGTTCTTCTAAATCTCTAATGTCCTCTTCGTCTAAAAAAGGTAGCGCCTTTACAGCAGCCTCTCCCTCTAGCATGGCTCTCAGCTGATAAATCTCTTCAATATCATCAATAGAAATAGGGGTGACGATTGCACCTCTTCTTGGCTCCATTCGAACGAGCCCTTCTACCTCAAGCTGTTTCAACGCTTCTCGCAGAGGCATTCTACTTACTCCTAACTTCGCTGCCCACTCTTCTTGCATAAGACGGTCTCCCATCTTAAATTCTCCTCTTAATATTAAATCTCTTAATTTAGTAGTAACTTTAAACTGTAAGGTTGAACGATCTAGCTCTGTAAGTTTTAATTTATCCATAATATGCTCCTTGAGTTTCCATAGTATCTTCCTAATATATTTGGAATTAACAATGCACTTATGCTTTTATTTCTACATCAAACATTTCCTCTATATGCTTTACTATAGTTGTATGGTCTTCGTTTCCTTTACCTTCTGACCAAGCCTGCTTCCATAATTGATAGGAAGCACTTGATATAAACATAGGTACCTTTTCATCTTCTGCCATGCTCATTGCAATTTTTAAGTCCTTCACCATTAAATCTAGTGTAAATCCTACTTCGAAGTTTCTAGTTAGTACTTGGTTCGGAAATTTAAAATCACTCGAGAAGCTTTTTCCTGTGCTTGTATTTATCACGCTTAGCATCTTAGTTGGATCTAGACCCAGCTTTACACCAAGAGCTATTGCTTCTCCTGTTACCGCCAAGGTTGCTGCTGAAATCATATTGTTTAGTGCTTTCACCGTGTGGCCTGCTCCAATATCACCTACGTGAATTACATTTTGACCAATCTTTCCTAATAGAGGTTCAACTTCTTCAAAATTGAAAGCGTCTCCTCCAACCATTATCGACAGTGTGCCTTCCTCTGCTTTTTTTACTCCACCACTGACTGGAGCATCTATCATTCTAAATCCTGCATGTTCCATCATTTTGTTTATTTCTTTCGTTTCAGAAGGGATGGAAGTAGTCATTTCAATAAGTAAGCTATTTGAGCTAAACCCCTTCATCAATCCTTCCTCGCCAACTAGTATTTCCTTTACGATATATACATTAGGGAGAACCGTTATAACATATTGAAATTTAGCTGCTAAATCAGCTGGACTCTCTGTTTCTTCTGCACCAAAGCTGGCATATATTCGCATAAATTCTTTATTAACGTCGAAGATCCCTACTTCTACTCCTTGTTCCAAAAGCCTCTTAGCCATCCTGCCACCCATGTTACCTAAGCCTATAATTCCAACTCTCATTAAGGTTATCCCTTCTTTTCAAATAGATTTCAACCGTCTATTGCTTAAAGTTGGCTGTTCCCTCTTCGTAAAGGTCCCCACCATGAATATCATTTATAACAAATACGGGAAAGTTCTCTACCGTTAATCTTCTAATAGCCTCTGTCCCTAAGTCTTCATATGCAATCACTTCCGATGTTTTGATGGAACGCGCTATTAATGCTGCTGCTCCGCCAACTGCCCCAAAGTAGATGGCTTTATTTGTTCTCATCGACTGCTTTACTTCCTCACTGCGATATCCTTTCCCAATCATGCCTTTTAGTCCTGCTTCCAGCAGCCTCGGTGTATATGCGTCCATTCTCCCGCTAGTCGTAGGGCCAGCTGAACCAATAACTTCTCCAGGTCTACCAGGAGTTGGTCCAACATAGTAAAGAACTTGATTGGTGAGGTCGATAGGAAAAGGTATACCTTCAATTTCTTGCTCAATCATTCTTTTGTGCGCCGCATCTCTGGCTGTATAAACAACGCCTGACAATAAAACACGATCTCCTGCTCTTAAAGAAATCAAATCTGCCTCTTGTAAAGGTAGGTTAACTTTTTTCTGCACAGTAGCTCTCCTCACGTTAACGTAATAGTTTGATGGCGACTGGCATGGCAGTTAAGATTGACAGCTACCGGTAGTGCCGCTATATGGCAAGATTCTACTTCAACCTTTACATCCAATGCTGTTGTACTTCCCCCCATACCTTGAGGACCAATACCAAGTCTATTAATCTCATCCATCAGCTCTTGTTCTAATTGTGCAATAACCGGATCCTGATGCCGTACACCTATTGGTCGAAACAAAGATTTTTTTGCTAAGTAAGCGCATCGTTCGAAGTTCCCTCCAACACCAACTCCAACAACAAGAGGAGGACATGCATTTGGCCCTGCTTCTTTTACGATAGATAGAATATAGTCCTTTACACCATCCATTCCTGCAGAAGGCTTCAGCATTTTTAAATCACTCATATTTTCTGCTCCTCCACCTTTGGCCGTCATATGAAGTGTAAGCTCATCCCCTTCCACAAGTTCAATATGAATCACAGCAGGTGTATTATTTCCTGTGTTTTTCCGATTTAAGGGATTATAAATGATTGAATTTCTCAAATAACCGTCCTTGTAGCCTTTAGAAACTCCTTCATTAATCGCTTGCACTAGGCTCCCCCCAACAATCTGACATCCTTGCCCTAGTTCTACGATAAAGACTGCGGTTCCCGTGTCCTGACACATTGGAACTTGTTCTGCTTTTGCAATATCCGCGTTTTCGATTAATTGGGAAAGAATCTCTTTACCAGTTTCCGATTTTTCGGTGTTTAACGCCTGCTTAAAAGCAGTGTAAACATCATCACCTAAGTTATAATTCGATTTCTTACACATCTCTGCAACCTGGTCCACTACCGTCTCATAAAGAATTACGCTCATACCTTATCCTCCCCTCTCTTTTTATCTCGAACAATATAAAATGTACCAAGCCCCTTGGCTACTAAGTCCCCATTTTCGTCTGTGATATTACACTCTGAAACGACTGTGCTTTTTCCTTGATAAAGTATAGAAGGACTTGCTAATAGATAAGCGCCCTGCCCCTTTTTAATAAAGTTAACTTTTAATTCCAGAGTAAAAACCTTTTCGTTTTCTTTTAAATTGCTTAATATACTAAATCCTATTGCAACATCGCAAAGCGTATAAATGGCTCCACCTTGCGCAACTCCATATGTATTCTCATTTTGAATTCCAAGCTCCATTTTGGTTGTTCCATCTGAGTTTTGTGTTATCCCTAAAAATCTTCCTAAAAAATGCATAGGTATATCTGTTGTATCTCTATTTTCAAAAGGTGTTTGATAAAGAGAGAGTAAATACGATATTTGGTTTAACTCAATACTACTAAGCGATTGAAGATTCGTTTGAATAGATTGTATTAATTCATTTTTATTCTTATAATTTTCTTCCATCCTTGCACCCCTCTCTCTTTAACAAATATCCCTTTACACTTTAGCCATCAGGGCTGATATATTGTCCATGATTTCTAGTTCTAAGATGCTATCTATAATTTGTTGTTTATTTTCCGGTGGATGTTGTCCTGTCATGTGCTTAAACTTTTCAATAAGTTCATCTGAAGTAACCGCATTTTCAGGGTCTCCTTTAGGAAAGTCCGTTTCTTTAGAAATAATCTCTCCATTTGTCAAAACAACCTCTACCATAGAGCCCCATTTTTCCGGATAACTAGCATTGATCCTCGAGTCTATCCCTACGTTTACTCGCTTTAAAAGTGCCCGTATTTGACTGTCCCATAATGTATCCTCATTAAAATCAGATAAAACTGCGCTGCCTTTTAATATTGCCAATGCTGAGCAAAATTGTAAGCTAAATTTAGCTGCATACTCAGTCTTCGGTTCGTCATTATCTGTTATATCTATAGCTGCCTTGTATGACTTCACTGTTATTGACTCAATTTCTTCAAATTTTGGGCTGCGCTCTTTGAAAACTTCTATTAACAAGTCGATGGCATGATGCGTATGACGACAGGAAGCATGAATCTTAAAGGAATTTTCCATAATCTTAAACTCTGAACCTAAGCCTTCTGTTATTTTCGTCGTATCATACTCATCACTCATAGCTTTAAAAAATCCACGATTACCCTCCAGGATTTTAAGCGGTCCAGTAAACCCTTTTTGTGCTAAAAGTGCTGCAAGAATGCCGTTCATAGATGCTTTTCCTGAATGAAGCTGCTTGGTCATTGCTCCATCCTCTATAAATTCCCACAGGCCAGCTGCTTGTGTGCCGGCATTACCTAATGCATGCACCGTCTCTTCCTCTGTAAGCTGAAGTAGTTTAGCCGCCGCAATAGCTGCTCCAAAAGTTCCGCATGTAGCTGTATTATGCCAATAATAATAGTGGGATGGAGAAACCGCTTCTCCGATTCTAAAACAAACTTCATAGCCTGCAACGATAGCTGTAATTAAGTCCCTGCCGGATAATTCTTTCCACTCCGTAATCGCTAACGCAGCTGGAATAACTACTGTTGCCGCATGGATAATAGATCCCTTATGGATGTCGTCTAGTTCCACGACATGACTCGATGCCCCGTTTACTAAAGCTGCTTGCAAGGCAGAGGTTTTTCCTCCAGTAAAAAGGCTAGCTTGCTCCTTGCCTCCCATTTCATCTATTAAGTCACTAATCATTTGAATTGGTAGTTTATCCGAACCAGCTATAGCTGATCCGAAATAATCCAGTATACATAGCTTAGTAAACGATATTACCTCTGCAGGAAGCTTTTCGTAGGTCATGTCAACACTGTATTTTGCCAAAGCCTTACTTAACTCCATTTGCTCATTCTCCTTTTTAGGGGGCATAGCACCAGTCACCCTGAATGCTTTAAAACGATCTCGGTAATCCTAGGACGTGCTGACCTACATAGCTGACAACAAGGTTATTAGTTACAGGAGCAATTACAAATAGACGAGCCTCCCTAAACTTTCGTTCAATATGATATTCAGTAGCAAATCCGTACCCACCAAATGTGTCCATGGCAGCATTTGCTGCTTTCCAAGTTGCTTCGGAGGCTAAATATTTTGCAATGTTTGCCTCTGCACCACAGTTTTCGTTTGCATCGAACATGTTAGCTGCTTTATCTCTCATCAGCTTAGCTGCTTCAATCTCCATATAAGAACGAGAGATTGGGAACTGAACTCCCTGGTTTTGGCCAATAGGTCTTCCAAAAACTTCACGCTCGTTTGCATATTTCACTGACTTATCGATAAAATACAAGCCGTCCCCAACACTTTCTGAGGCAATTAAAATACGCTCTGCATTCATCCCACTTAATACGTAACGGAAGCCTTTTCCTTCCTCTCCTATTAGATTCTCAACTGGAATCTCAACATTCTCGAAGAACACTTCCGTCGTAGCATGATTAATCATCGTTTCAATGTTACGAATCGTAATCCGATCCTTTTGATCTTGCATATCTAAAATGAATAAACTTAAGCCATCTGTCTTTTTCGCCACTCTATCCTTCGGCGTAGTCCTTGCCAGTAATAGCATTAAGTCCGAGTAATTAGCTCGAGATGTCCAGATCTTTTGCCCATTTACTATATATTTGTCTCCTTGACGCTCAGCTGTAGTAATTATGCTTGTTGTATCACTACCAGCGGTTGGTTCTGTAATACCAAAGGCTTGAAGACGTAGTTCTCCACTTGCAATTTTCGGTAGAAATCGTTTCTTTTGTTCTTCATTTCCGTGGCGAAGAACAGCTCCCATTGTGTACATCTGTGCATGCCCAGCGCCTGCATTTCCTCCTGAGCGGTTAATTTCTTCTAATATTATTCCCGCCTCGATCATACCAAGGCCTGCCCCTCCATATTCTTCGGGTATTAATACGGATAGCCAACCTTCGTCAGTTAAAGCTTTTATAAATTTCTCAGGATACTCCTGCTTTTTATCTATTTCTTTCCAATAATCCTCTGGAAACTTTTCGCATAGAGAACGGACACTTTTCCTAATAAGATTTATATCTTCCTGTGTGCTTAATACCATTCCAAATTCCTCCCTTATTTTCCTTGCCAATTTGGTTTTCGTTTTTCATTAAAGGATAGTACCCCTTCTAATCTATCTTCTGAATTGGCACATTTATAATATTGGTCTAGCTCTATCGTTAACGCTGTGTTGATATCCGTTTGAAGCCCATTATTAATTGCTTGTTTAATTGCTTTTAGTGATAGCGGTGCATTTCCAGCAATTTCTTTTGCTATTTCTAAAGTACTTGTCAGGAGCTCTTCCTTAGGAAATACGCCATTTATAATCCCTGCCTCTAGCGCTTTTTGTGCATCTATCTTATTTCCTCTAAATAAAAACTCCTTTGCTAAGCCAACCGGAATAGCTCTTGGTAAAAACTGCGTCCCACCTACACCAGGAATGATTCCTAATGTCACTTCCGGCAATCCCATCTTCACATGGTCTGCAGTATAACGAAGGTCACAGCTTAAGAGCATTTCCATTCCACCTCCAAGCGCAAACCCATTAACCGCTGCGATTACTGGATATGGAAAGTTTCGTAACAATCCGTATGCATCTTCAAAAATATCGTGCTGCTGCTTCCACTGCTTGTTCGTCATACCTTTTCTTTCTTTTAGATCTGCTCCCACGCAGAAGCTTTTTTCACCGCTTCCCGTTAGGATCAAAACGCGTAAATCCTCTTTTTCTCGTAATTCCTTTAAGCAATCAATTAATTCAGTTGCCATTAGGGTATTCAAGGAATTCATCGCTTCTGGTCTATTCAATTCAATGATATAAACATTTTCATCACTGTACTCCTCGTTCACTATTATCGTCTTCCAATTTGTCATGAATGTATCCTCCAAATTATTTAGTTATAGTAGGAACTGGATATTTACGATTGTACGGTCCTGCACTTCTTATATAGCTTGGAGTCTCATGTTCTACTATTTTGGTGAGTGTCTTGGACGCCTCTAGTAAGTTATCTAAGGATAGACCAGTTTCAATCCCCATACTGTGGAGCATGTGTATGACGTCCTCCGTACAGACATTCCCTGTTGCACCCGGTGCAAATGGACAACCGCCTAGCCCGCCTAATGATGCGTCAAAACTGTCTACTCCTGCTTCCATAGCTGCAAGAATATTGGAAAGTCCCATTCCTCTTGTGTTATGAAAATGCAGGTTAAATTTCTGTCCAGGAAAATCACTACGTAAACCAATCAACAAATCATACACTTGTTTCGGATTTGCCATCCCAGTTGTGTCTGCTAATGAAATCTTGTTAACTTGTATAGCTATTACTTCAGCTAATACACTTTTGATTCTTTCAACTGGTACCTCACCCTCAAAAGGACATCCAAAGGTAGTTGCGATAGAAACGCTTAACAGAATATTTTTCTTTAAACAAAAGTCTTGAATTTCTTTTAATTCCTTTAGTGATTCTGCCGTTGTTTTATGCACATTCTGCAAGTTATGCGTATCACTTGCGGAAAAAACAAAATTTACTTCTTTCACATCGTTCAAGTGAGCATTTTCCGCTCCTTTTAAATTTGGAATTAAGGCGATCAGCGAAAGTTCTTTCTCTTGGTTCCTAACAAGCGAATACAATTCACCGCTGTTTGCCATTTGCGGTACTAACCTTGGATGGACGAATGATCCAAACTCAATAGTTGACACACCAGCTTTTATTAACTGATCAAAAAGTAGTTTTTTCTCTTCCACACTTACGATTTTCTTTTCTAGCTGTAAACCATCTCGTAGAACAACTTCATTTATCTGTACACTCTTGGGAAAGTTCATCTAAGACCTCCGTCATGTATTTTGTATCCAAAAATAATGTAAAAAAATTTGCACCGGTATTTGTTCTCTATTGTTGTTCTTTATCTATTTCATCTAACACTTCTTTTGCAGTTCTAAAGCTATCGATCGCTGCTGGCACCCCACAATATATAGCAGTTTGTAGTAACACCTCTTGAATTTCTTCTTTCGTTACACCGTTATTAATAGCTCCTCGTACATGAAGCTTTAACTCATGCGGTCGGTTTAAAGCAGTAATCATAGCTAGATTTATCATGCTTCTCGTTTTCTTCGGAAGGCCAGGTCTAGCCCAAACTTCTCCCCAACAGTATTCGGTTACTAATTCTTGCATCGGCATATTGAAATCTGTTGCATTATTAATAGAATTATCAACGTACTCTGCTCCAAGGACACTTCGTCTTATTTCTAATCCTTTTTCAAATCTCTCTTTTTTCATAGCCATTCTCCTAACGTTTTATATTTGTACACCATTTCCTTTGTTATTCAGAACAATAAGTTCGTTTATATCAGAATATTTATCTATGTCTAAGAGAAACTGAGCCATACTGTCTGTTGTGCCTTTTCCCATATGCTCTTCGACAAGGCTACCGAATTTAGTCAGAAGCTCATCTTCTTCCATTGGGTTATCAATGCTACCTTTTGCATGCAAAACTTTGTGCGTTACTGTAGTTCCATCTGTTAATAATGCAGCTAGCTCGACCTCATCTTCTTTCAGGTTTTCGTCTATCACTACACGAATTTTGTTTTGTACTTCTATAATTTTTTCATCTTTAACCTTTTCGTCTGTATACTGTTTTTCACTTGCATCGCCATCTAGGAATGCTATTGCAGCTGTAAAATAAACACTGAACTTTCCTTCTAGCCCTGTCTGTGGAGTTTCCTTACCAGTTAACTCCAGTACATAAGGATTAACCGTTAACTCAATTGACTCTAGCTGATCAGCTGAAGCTCGTTTATGTAAATAAACGCATGCATCAATTGTAGGGTGAAGAACAATCCCGCAAGCATATGGCTTAAAACTATTTTTTAATAGCTCCCATTCCTCTCCCCAGTTCACATTCACTTTTTCTAAGTCATGCTCCGGAGCTAACACATTAGCAAACCCGCGCTTCGATTCTAAAATCATTTCAGAGCTCGTAAAACTTCTCTTTGCCAATAACGCTGCTAGCAAGCCATTTTGTGCAGCTTTTCCAGGATGGAATGGTTTAGTCATTGTTCCAAATACATCTCTTAGACCAAATGCTTGTGTCCCAGCTATACCTAAAGCCCAAACGAGCTTTTCAGAATCTAGCTTCAATAAAATACCCGCTGCGATTGCTGCACCAAAAACCCCCGTAGAGCTTGTAATATGCCAGCCTAGCTGATAATGACTTGGGTAAACCGCATTGGCTATTCTTAATTCTGCTTCGCAGCCTAATATAAACGCGTGCAAGATTTCCTCTCCACTTAACCCTAAGTTTTCTCCTAACGCAAAAACGACTGGAGCCACTGGTCCGCTAGGGTGATGGATCGTATCTAAATGCGTATCATCATAATCAAAAATATGAGAAGACGTACCATTTATTAATGCTGCCATCAATAAATCCACTTTTTCTTCTCTTCCGAATACAGAAACCTGCTCTGCCGATTGCAATTCTTTTGTTACGTCCAACATCATTTCAATAGACGGATGCCTTGAAGCTCCAATGGCAACCCCCATCCAGTTTAGTAAGCTTCTTTTTCCATGAAGCTTCACATCCTCTGGTATTTGTTCAAAAGAAGTTGATAAGCAATGATCTACTAATGTTTTTGTTACCATCTTTTCTCGCCATCCTTTTTTACTCTATGTAAACTGAAAAAGTCGGTTTTAGTACCAACTTTTTCAGTTCTAAGTTTAGAAATGTAGTAATCTATTTAGCCGCTTCACGTGCTGCTTCGATTACATCCGCTCCTATTTCTTCTTCATATTCTTTGTAAATCGGCTCCAAAACCTTACGGAATTCTTCCACTTGCTCTGGCGTTAATTCCACGATTTCAACATTTCCTCTTTCCTTAATCGTTTCCAATGCTTTGTCATTTAGACTCTTAGCTTCTGCACGTGCTACCTCTGTACCAGCAGCCAAACCATCCTCGACTATTTTTTTCGTTGCTTCATTCATGCTATCCCAGAATTTTGTATTAGTGAAAACAGCATAATCCACACGTGTATGATTCATTACTGTCATATACTTTTGTACTTCATCAAACTTTTTCGATTCAATATTACTAAATGTATTCTCTTGGCCATCTACTACTCCTTGGTCCAGGGCAGTATATAACTCTCCAAATGGAATCGATTCAGAACCTGCTCCTAAAGCATGGTAAATAGATTCAAGTACTTGCCCACCTTGTGTACGGAATTTCAATCCTTTTAAATCTTCCGGAGAACTGATTGGACGTTTACCATTAGTCAAATGCTTTCCTCCATTTGGCCACATAGATAATCCAATTACCCCATCATTTTTAAGGCTTGCTAAAACCTCTTTACCTTTTTCTCCATCCCAGAAAGCAATGGCTTCATCATCATCGTCAAACATAAATGGAAGAGCTGGAACATTAAATTGTGGATTGTTCCCAACAAACTTTGTTAAATCAGGTGCTATAAATTGGATGTTATTAGCTACTAGATTTTGATATTCATCCTGATCGCCGAATAATGAACTATTTGGATAAATCTCAACTTCAATTTTTCCACCTGACTCTTTTTCAATGTATTCCTTCATTTTTAAGGCACCTTTATGCTTCGGGGTGTTTTCTGCTACAACATGTGCAAATTTAATTTTCATTTCTTGTACTCCGTCACTAGCTTCACCAGAGACCGGTATTTTTTCATCGTCACCTTGGCAGGCTACTAGAAAGATAACTGAAATTAAAACAAATAAAGATAATGCAAACTTTTTCATCCTTTTTCCCCCTATTGTTTTTTAGTAATTTTCTTACACCCTAAAATGAAAGGGCTTACAAAAAAGTGAAAGCATCTTGGACAACGAAGTACTTTCAGGTGACCTTCTAACTACTTAACCTCTTAAACAAGTTGATCGAAATCTATTACTCTGTACTTTGGATACAACTCACTTACAAATTATCACACCGAAAACTGAAAGTAAAGAAAAATTATAATATTTAGTATTATTAGAATTTTATATTGTTTTTTCAAATATACTGTATTATGATGTACCTTGTAATCCTGTATCCGAAATACATAAACTAATAGGGGAGGAATCTGATTGAAAGTTTTAAACTTTATTGAAAGCGCTTTATCTGGTATTTTATTCCTTTTAGGAATTGGTATTAGTCTATACTCCGTCTTTATGCGATACGTCATGGGGGCTTCCCAAAGCTGGGCAACAGAGGTTTATACGATGCTCCTTGTATGGGCAATTTTCATAGGCTTTTCTACAGCCTTAAAAGAAGATAAACATATTGCCATCGAACTATTTTATGATAAGTTTGGTCCTACTATGAAAAAAGTCTCTCAAGCCATCATTTTTATCATAGGGATTGGTTTCAGTATATTCATTATATGGACAGGTTTTAATATGGTTCTTACTGCATACGATCAGCAGATTAAAACAATAGATCTTGGGTTCCCTATTTGGATCAACTATTTAATCATGCCGATTGCTGGGGTTTTATTACTTATCCGCTTCTGTGAAAAAGCATATAGATTCTTTGTGAAGCATGAGGAAATTACTCATGGAGGTGATTTAGAATGGAAGCAATAATCGTCATTGGATTATTATTTGTTTTAGCCTTCTTGAGAGTCCCTATTGCTATAAGCTTAGTAGTCTCCAGTATTTTTGGACTCTATTTAGTAGACTTCTCGCTGGATACGGTCATTCAAAAAATGTTTACAGGGGTAAATAGTACAACGCTGATGGCTATACCAGGTTTCGTTTTTGCTGGATTGGTCATGGCAAAGGGGGGTATCTCCAAATATTTAATAGAATGTATCAAATCCTGGGTTGGACATACAAAAGGCGGGTTATCTGTTGTAACGGTGCTAACTTGTATGATTTTTGCAGCTATTTCTGGATCAAGCCCGGCTACTGCTGCGGCAATCGGAGCAATAATGATTCCTATGATGGTGAAAGCAGGATACGATAAAACATATTCCATGGGATTAGTAGCTGCTGCGGGTACATTAGGAATCTTAATCCCTCCTTCCATCCCACTTATTCTATATGGTTCCGTATCTGAACAATCCACTGGAAAGCTATTCTCTGCAGGGATCTTACCCGGTATATTACTTGGGCTATCCTTAATGGTTTATGCGGTAATTGTTGCACATCGCAAGGGCTATGGTGGGTTAGAGAAAGTCCCTCTTAAAGATAGATGGAGACCAACGTTAAAAGCAGTATGGGGTCTAATAATGCCTGTTGTTATATTAGGCGGAATCTATAGCGGGGTCGTTACACCAACAGAAGCATCCTTCCTAGCATCCCTATACGCGATTATCATCTCTATTTTCGTATACAGGGAATTGAACTGGGCTAAATTTAAACACATATTAAATGAGTCCATTACCACTACCTCCATGATATTTTTAATCATCGCTGCAGCACTCATACTAGGAATGTTCTTAACAACTGAACAAATTCCTCAAGGGTTCGCATCATGGGTAAGCGAAAGCGGCTTTAATAAATGGACATTCTTAATAATTGTAAGCGTTTTATTCTTCATCCTAGGGATGTTCTTAGAACCAACTGCGATTATTTTAATCACTCTGCCTATCCTTCTACCAATCATCACAACGCTGGATATCAACGTTATCCACTTTGCAATAATCATGGTAGTGAACATGGAACTCGGTATGATCACACCACCTGTAGGACTAAATCTCTTTGTCGTCAGTGCAATATCCAAGGAAAAAGTCGACAGGGTAATAAAAGGAGTCATCCCGTTCTTTGCCATCTTTGCGATAGTACTCGTGTTGATTATTATTTTCCCAGAAATTTCATTGTTTCTTACAAGGTGATTTATGGAAAGAGACCAAGAGCGATATGTTCTTGGTCTCTTTTTTCTGTTGAGAGCTTAGTGAGTAGTGTGGGAAATGCAAAAAGGAAGCAGACAGTTTTCTCTTCTGGCTGCTTCACAATGTTTGACACCAGGAACAGACAAAAGTTCTATACCGGTGATAAATCTCGGGTGAACGTTGATAAATTTGCTTGAACTGTTATAAATCTCTTTCGAACGGTCATAAATTTGCTTGAACTGTTATAAATCTCTCTCGAACGGTTATAAGTTTTTACGAACGGTCATAAGTCTCTGTCCTACGGTGCTAAACATCTAGACATGCGCACAACCTAGCCGAACGCTTCCCACGGTCTCTCCATTCGATGAATTGTGTGGGAATTGTGTGGGACACAGGGACAGACACAATTTTACTCTCGCATATCAAATCCTTCCATAAGCGTATGAATCAGCTGTGCTTCTTCGTGACTTTTTGCTGTTACGACTGCTGATTTAGGATAAGGCTCTGAAGGAATATGGTCCATTGCAAGTAAGTAGAGTGCTAAAGGGTTTAGCTTTGCTAGTTTATCCATAATAGGTTCTAATTCCTTTTCCCTTAGTGGCTTACCTTGAGATTTATGCAACATTTTCTTCGTTTGAAAGCTTAAGTATTCGTAGGTTGCATCGTCTGGATTAGGGTAAAGCGCTAAAACTGCCTCAGCTTCTTCCGGTGATCCGAGGTGTAGCATGGTGCTTACTAACAAGTATCGGGCACCTTGATTATCATTTGGGTTTAGCTCCATTACTTGTAGGAACTGATCCAGCGCAGCATCGAAATTACCAAGCTCAAATTCCCAAACACCATATGCAAATAGAGCACGCAAATATGGACGATTAGGTACGTAGCCCCAAGCTACGTCAAATGATGAATCGAACTGTTTGTAAGCTTCTTTAATGGCTTTTTTATAAAATTCTCTTGCTGTCTTTTCATTTTTCGCCAATTCTGCGTTGTGTAGCAGGACATCTGGATTGTTCGGGTCTGATAGTTCAGCAATCTTCCAATAATTATTTCGAAGCTGCTCCGTTTCTGCAAAATAACCTTCATATGCATTTAATTGAGCCTTTTCTGAATTATTCTTAGGCTCATAAGGTTTATTCATAAATTGAGATACTAATCGTTGCATCTCTTCTTCACTTTCAATTTCAACGCTATCCATGTGCATCAGTAGCTCCCAGTTTCGGTATTCAGAAAGACGAGGATATGTTCCTACCTCAAATCGAAAATTTCCCATAGGTTGACTGCCATCTAATTCTTCTACAATTTCATTTCCCATATTTAAATAGAATTCCTCTATTTCCTCAAAGTACTTTTTGACAGTAGAAGGTGATACATCAAACGTTTCAGCAATTTCCTTGTTCGTCCAGTCATAAGTATCAAAGCTAAGGTACTCATTAGCGAAACGGACTGCACCAGCAGCAACAGCTTCTTTTTTCCTTGGATTTGGAGAACAAGCGATTAAATACTCCTGCAACAGTGGCATAAGCATTTCGTCGCTTAAATCGTTTTCATCTAAAAATTCTTCTAAAATCTCTAGTATTTCTTGATGTGCAGGCGAAATCTCAGGTACATCCTCTTGCAGAAGCTCAAAGCATTCCAAAAGGTTTTCCTTTAGAAAATCTCGAGAATCTAACTTACTCTTTTTAGCAAACTCCTTTATTCTTTTCATTTCTCCATCGAGCATTTCAGGCATAATCAGAAAGCCTGTAGCAATACTTATTCCGTTGGAGCCTTTTCGATGATCCGAAAATACTATCCCTACGATATAAGACATCAAGTTAATATCTAAACTCTGAAACTTTTCCATTTCATGAACAGTTCCACTGACCATGTCCTGAACAAGTATTGTTTCCTCTTTAACCTTCGTCACTTTCCCAATAAGAATAATAGGACTTGTCCACTCTTTGAGCACTTCCGTTACAGATGCTCTCGATGATTTTTTCATTTGTTTCTCTAAATAATTCTTCCATTGTTCTTCTTTCTTTATCAATAAATAATAGTCTAATGCCAGAAGTTCGATTTGGTTTTTCTCCCAAATCCCTCTTAGTCTGGAGTCCCACGTGTTCATCGTCATATTCAACTCGAACATGTCTTTTTGTTGTGGATACTCCGCATAATAAGATTCTAATATTTGTCGTAATTCACCCTCCACCACTTTATCAATCGACACTACATCCTTCGCACCGTGGCATTTCTTATACTTTTTCCCACTCCCACATGGGCAAGGATCATTGCGTCCTATTGTCATTGAAATCACACCTTTTTCTTTTTATCATAACAAAATTTATAAAATTAGGTCGATGCCTATCATGAATTAAAGACTAACTTCCTAGATAGGTTAGAACATAAAAAAGAAGCAGCCGAGTTACTTGATGGCTACTTCTGATAAATGATCTGATACACAGGGATGTACACAACGCATCACAATGTTATCCCCTCTTTTCAACAAACAACAAAATTAATGTTGCCAAGGGACCTAATATAAGAGAAAGAAAAAACCAATTTAACCCCGTTCTATTCTTTCCTTGTGCAAGTCCAGCATTTATCAACGCCAATGTACCCCAGCCTACAAAATATTGGTTGTCCATCACTTAAAAACCCCCTCGTATATTAGTAATAAGAGCTCTTTCCGATAGAATTTCCAGTTGATCCGGACAGCTGGAGGATCTGTTGGA
>NZ_JABAFC010000031.1 GCF_012843435.1 Psychrobacillus sp. BL-248-WT-3
TCGGGGTCAAATGGAAAAAAGCTGCGGTGGCTGAGGACCTGCCTCCTCGCTTTTTCCCATTTGCCTGTCGGGGCAGGGATAGGCGCCTATGCTTTTCTGATTGTCTAGCTCCGGCGCCTAGCCCCTCGGGGTCAAATGGAAAAAAGCTGCGGTGGCTGAGGACCTGCCTCCTCGCTTTTTCCCATTTGCCTGTCGGGGCAGGATAGGCGCCTATGCTTTTCTGATTGACTTCTATTTTTTTACATGATAAAATTATCTCGAATTAAAGATATTTAAATTAGAGATAAAACAGGAGGTTTACCATATATGAATCATTTAAAGGGATTACACCATGTAACGGCAATTACGAGCAGTGCAGAAGAAAACTATCGATTTTTCACATACGTATTAGGAATGCGATTAGTAAAGAAAACGGTGAATCAAGACGATATTCAAACGTATCATTTGTTTTTTGCAGATGATGTTGGTGGAGCAGGGACAGACATGACATTTTTTGATTTTCCGGGAATTCCAAAAGGTACACATGGAACGGATGAAATATTCAAAACGTCCTTTCGCGTTCCGACGGATGATTCCCTCCATTACTGGGTTAAACGATTTGATCGCTTGAACGTTAAACACAGTGGTATACAGGAGCAGTTCGGAGTGAAGGTTCTCTCTTTTGTTGACTTTGACGACCAGCAATATCAATTAATTTCTGATGAGTATAATACAGGAGTGGAATCAGGAACACCTTGGAAAAAAGGGCCTATCCCTTTAGAGCATGCCATTACTGGACTAGGACCGATCCACATTCGAATTGCACAGTTTGACTATATGAAAGAAGTTTTAGAAAAGGTATTACTGTTTAAAGAGATTGCCCAGGATGGAGATTTTCACTTGTTTGAGGTTGGAGAAGGTGGAAACGGAGCACAGGTGATTGTAGAAAAGAATGTTGTTCTTCCACCTGGTCGTCAAGGCTTTGGAACAGTGCATCATGCGGCATTCCGCGTAGAAGACAGAGCGGTTTTAGATGAGTGGACAGAGCGAATGGAAAGCTTTGGATTCAATACATCGGGATTCGTAGATCGCTTTTTCTTCCAATCCCTATATGCGAGAGTGGCGAATGGAATATTATTTGAGTTTGCGACTGACGGTCCTGGATTCATGGGTGACGAGCCCTATGAAACCTTAGGAGAAAAGCTTTCCTTGCCACCATTTTTAGAGTCGAAACGTGCTCAAATCGAAGGCTTAGTGAGACCTATAGATACAGTAAGAAGCACGATTGAGTTTGTAAAGGAATAAAGTAAGAGCCCTCCATAACGGAGGGCTCTACTTTTTTATATGAGTTCCTTAAATTTTAAGCGTTTATTTAAGGCAAGCATTAATGGAATACCTACTGCCATAACTACAAATTCACCTAAAGCGACTGTATACCAAGTGTAATAAAAAGGATTAGCAATATCGAAATCAAAATATAGTTCAATATTGAATGCAAGATGCAGCTCGATTGCGATGATAAACATAGTAAATGTAAATAAAATGGTGTTTAAAATCATATGCCATAGCTTATTTTTTACAAATTTTCCTATGATTATACTAATAGATAAAGTGATGATGGAATGACCTACACCAAAGGTTAAATCGTAAAGCCCCAAAGTGGAAAACAGGTTGGTAATAAATACTCCAATCACAATACCAAAGAAATACTTTTTGTTAAATACTATTAGGTGATTAAACATCTCGGATATCCGAAACTGAAAAGCACCGAATGCAAAGGGTGCCACTAGCATAGATACAGCCACATATAAAGCTGCAATAATCCCGCTCGTAGCCATCGTTTTTATGTTCATATTCATTTCTCCTTAGTTTTTTACCGTGGGAGGTTCTCGAACCACGTTAATTTATCGAACAATCCATAATAATAGGCTAATAGAGGTAGGATGTCAAGAAGTTCCAACATAAAGGTAATTTAAAGATTAGCATGGGAAATAAAAAAAACCATGAATAGGCTGGGACCACTCATGGTTTAAGTTGTCTTTTATAATGATTTGTCACGAAGGAAATTTTGAACTATATGCCTTTCTTCTTCATATGTTTTAAGTGTGTAGCCTTCCTCTTGGAGCCATTCAATAATAAGAGGGAGTGCCTTAGTAGTTTGGCTTCTATCATGAAGGAGTATAATAATGTCTTTGTCACCCGATTTGTACGCTTTCTCTGTTTCCAACTGAACGTTTTTAACAATTTCTTTATACTGCTTATCAGTGTATCTCCAGTCGTTAGAGTCCACATCCCAATCCCAAAGCTTATAGTCTTGTTTAATAAGTTTGTCCTGCATGGCTGTTGTTACATGTGGCTTGCTTCCGTAAGGTACACGAATCAGCCTTGGATTGTGCCCCGTCATCTGCTCGATCAGGCTAACCCCGCTATTAATTTCTTGTATAAAGGCTTCTGCGTTTTTGTAAACCTTAGTCTTGTCATGCGTCATGCTATGAGTCCCAATATAATGCCCATTTTTTGCTACAGCTTTCACAATGGATTCATGTTCCTTCATATGCTTTCCTAAAAAAAAGAATGTGCCACTAACCTCGTATTGCTTAAGGGTTTGAAGGTTAATAGTTGTAAACTTATTTGGCCCATCATCAAAGGTTAAGTAAACGTTAGCTTTCTTTGGTGAGGGTGGGACGGGAGGACGGCTATCTTCTATTTTCTTATTTAATAATCTGTTAATATGTTTTTCTACAACTGTATGATCCACAGATGAATTGCTTTCAGTAGCGAGACTAACCGATGGAAATGGTAGAATAAAAACTAGTAATGTCAGACTGAAGGATAATAGAAGCTTTATCATATTGGAATCACCTATTTTCTTTCTACGAGTTTTATATGACTGCAATATTTAAATATATTCAACTCAAACAACATATAGAATAAAAAATGATTATTTTAAAAGGGGTCTTCACATGGAAATGCTGAAAACGTTCGACCATAGAGGAAATGTTACGGGAGTGGCTACTCGTGAGGAAATACATAGGTTAGGACTTTGGCATGAAACCTTTCATTGCTGGATTGTCTGTAGAGAAGAAGGAGTGGATTACATCTATCTCCAGCTAAGGAGTGATAAGAAAAAAGATTACCCAAGCTTATTGGATATTACGGCAGCTGGTCATCTGTTATCAATAGAATCAGTAGAAGACGGGGTAAGAGAGGTAGAAGAGGAACTAGGGATCGAAGTGGCTTTTAGGGAGCTGGAGTCCTTAGGGGTAATAGGCTACACGATTATCTCAGAGGAGTTAATCGATAAGGAGTTTGCTCATAACTTTGTTTATAAAGCTACTCCTACATGGGATGCATTTACATTACAAACAGAAGAGGTAGCGGGAATTGTTAGAACTGAGTTTTCTTCTTTTATGGGGTTATGGAAAGGTAACGTAGAATCTATTAAGATAGAAGGAATATTGATCAACGAGCAAGGAGTAAGGTGTAGTATAGAAAAAAATGTAGGTAAGGGCAACTTTGTGCCTCATCCATTAGATTATTTTGAAAAAGTTCTAGAGAGAATAGAGGAAAAGCTAAGGGTTACTGAATGAATTTAGGGAATCCATAATAAATAAATTTGATTGTTCACAATGGTAGAAGTAACCGAAAAAAGAATGTTACACTTAAACTCACACGGTATTTTAGTTTAAGAAAAAGTTTTAAAATAATTGGAATGTTTAACTGGCGAGGTGATATAAAATGAAAGGCTACCTATATGGGATATATGCTTTAATAATAGCGATAGTCTCAATATTTACAGGGGAAATAGTGACATTTATTATGCTTGGATTTATTTTAATTAGCCTCCAAAATATTCATTCTACCTTAAAGAAAATACTAGAAGTTAATCAGAAGAAAATTGGATAAAGGGTGCGTTAGTCAAAAATAATATTAAAGTAAAATGAGCCAGGAGAAAATATCCTAGCTCATTTTTTATGTGTATTTAAAATCAACTTTTACCTTTAACATAGACATAAAAAAGACTACAAACACGTTCAAATCTCTTTGAGTGTCTGTAGTCAACGCTATTCAATGCTTTTTAAATCCTATTCCAATATTTTAACCGTTACATTTTTGCGTCCCCATTTGTAAGCCTCGTTCTTAGTAGGGAAAAATACATCAATTTTGTTGCCTTTAATTGCTCCTCCCGTATCGCCTGCGATTGCATAACCGTAGCCTTCTACGTGTACTTTTGTCCCAATTGGAATAATACTTGGGTCAACAGCTATTACTTTTACATCTGGATTTTTCTTTAGATTAATACCAGAGCTAGTGATACCAGAGCAGCCATTACAGTTTGCAGTAAATGCACTTGCTGAAACGGTAATTTCTTTTGTTACTTTGTCGTTAGATCTAGATGGTGTTTTAGATTTTTCTTTTTTTGCTGGAGCAGCAATAGTTAGTTTTTGATTAGGCTTAATCTTATCTGTAGTTAATTTATTCCATGTTTTTAAGTTGTTAACGGAAACTTTGTACGTTTTAGAAATCGTATATAAAGTTTCTCCTTTTTTTACTGAGTGAGTCGTGGTTGCGGCAAAAGCAACATTTACTCCGCTGACCAATAGTACAATCGTTATGATAAGTGTTCCTAAGATTCTCTTCAAATACACTATCCCCCTGCTATTTAGTCTAAACATATAGTAGCAGTTAAATGTTACAGGTTGATTACAATGAATTTCCATTATCGTTACAATTGACAGTATTTTCTGTTAAATTTCGTGGTTAGATGAAACTTATTAGGTTATAAGTCTATTTTTTACTAATTTATATATAGTATGTTGTGGCTATGAGAGTTCTATAAGACCTGTAAAGACGGTAGTCGCAGGACCTGTCATATAAACTGTGTCCTCTGTATAGCGAATGATGAGCTCTCCACCAAGGAGCTTTACAATCACATCGGTATTCTTCTCGCAGTAACCATTTAATACGGAGGCAACCACTGCAGCACAAGCTCCGGTTCCACAAGCCAATGTTTCACCGCTTCCTCGTTCCCAAACACGCATTTTAAGTGAATTCCTATTTTCAATTTCAATGAATTCCGTATTTACACCGGCTGGAAACATAGGATGATGCTCGAATTTAGGCCCAATAGTGGGAAGATCTAATGAAAGTACGTCATTAGTAAATATTACTCCATGTGGATTACCCATAGATACTGGGGTAATAGCATAGGTCTCATTATCGATAGTAAGAGGGAACACAAACCCTTCAGATTGGTTACCGCGTAGATCCACAGGGATTTCAGCAGGGTCCAATATTGCTTGCCCCATATCCACAGTGGCAGAATGCATCACACCATTTTCTATATGCAATTCAATTATTTTAACCCCGCTTAGTGTTTCTATTTTTAAAATCTCTTTTGGGACAATGTCGTTGTCATATATATATTTAGCTACACAGCGAATGGCATTACCGCACATTTTTCCTTCACTTCCATCTATATTAAACATTCGCATTTTAGCATCAGCCACTTCAGAAGGACAGATTAAAACAATACCGTCTCCACCAATACCGAAATGACGGTCGGATACTTTCTTGCTTAACAATTCAGGATTTTCTATTTCATTCTCAAAGCAATTGATATAAATATAATCGTTTCCACAGCCATGCATTTTCGTAAAAGGTATCATCATTTTTATAACCTTCTTCCATTTGGCAATTTGTTTTATTATAGAATTAGGGAGAAAGGTGGTCAATAAATATTCTAAATAGTGTCAACATATTTTTATAATGCTTTTCTTTACAAATAAAAACCCAATGCATCATAGCTATTGGGCTTAGGTAGTTATTTATGGGTTTTTAATATTAAATGTGTCTCCGCCTTTAATAGTTCCGTTTTCAAAGCCTTTATAAAACCATTGCTTCCGTTGTTCCGACGTACCGTGAGTAAAGCTTTCCGGTACCACATAGCCTCGGGCTTTCTTCTGAATAGTGTCGTCTCCAACAGCACTTGCAGCTGTTAGTGCTTCCTCTAAGTCACCTTCCTCCAATAAGTCCATTCCTTGCGCATGCTTTGCCCAAACTCCAGAATAATAATCAGCTTGTAGCTCAAAGCGAACAGAATATTGATTGTATTCCTCTTCGCTTAACTGTTGTCTTAGGGAAGCTAACTCGTTGCTTTTTCCTAATAGGGTTTGTACATGATGACCAACCTCATGAGCTATGACGTATGCCATAGCAAAATCCCCTGGAGCCTCGAACTGTGTTTGGAGCTCCTTATAAAAACTCAAGTCTATGTAAAGCTTTTGATCTCCTGGACAGTAAAACGGTCCTACAGAAGCACCAGCTGTACCACATGCAGAATTTATACTATTTGTGTATAAAACAAGTGTTGGTTCCTCATATGTAAGTCCATTTTCTTGAAAAATTTTCGTCCACACCTTTTCTGTGTCTGCTAAAACGACTGAAACAAATTCGACGAGTTCTTGTTCCTCTGCCGTTTCCTCATAAGGGACAGAGCTAGTAGTTGCTTCATTTCCATTTAAACTTCCTAAGAGCTCCTCGGGATTTCCTCCGAGCAGCGTAACTAGAAGTATAATGATTAAACCAAAGCCGCCACCAATGCCAGCTATTGCTTTACCGCCACTCATACCGCGACGATCTTCTACATTCGAACTACGTGCACGACCTTTATATTTCATGCTCCACACCACCTATTTCATGTCTTCTATCTTCTTATACCCATTTAGCAAAAAGAATAGGCATCCAAATGATGGGGTTTGAATTATAATAAAGGAAGGGGGGGATAGGATCATGTTAACAAAACCTAAAATGCTTCAACGTGGAGATAAAGTCGCAACAATTAGTTTGTCGTGGGGCGGAGCAGGTGAGCCTGAATTAAGGTGGAGATATGAGCAAGGGGTGGAAAGATTAAAAAATGTATTTGGTTTAGAGGTAGTAGCTATGCCAAATAGCTTAAAGGGAGCAGCTTATTTATATGAAAACCCTCAGGCTCGAGCTGAGGATTTGATGAATGCCTTTAAGGATCCTTCTATTAAGGGGATAGTATCCAATATCGGAGGTAGTGAGAGCATACGATTACTCCCTTACATAGACTTTGATGTAATCCGCGAGAATCCTAAAGTTTTTATAGGGTTTTCAGATGCTACTATTACGCATTTATTTTGCCATAAGGCTGGTATTTCTTCCTTTTATGGCCCAGCTATTCTAACTGACTTTGCAGAGAATGTGCAGATGCATGAGTATACCGTGGAGTCGATTAAAAAAACACTTTTCTCTAATGAAGTGATTGGTGAAATTAAACCGTCACCAGTCTGGACTAGTCAAAGATTAGAATGGGTTATTGAAAATAAGCACATCAGCCGAGAAATGAATGAAGATAATAAAGGATATGAATTGCTACAGGGAAAAGGCATTGCACAAGGAAGACTAATTGGTGGATGTATTGAAGTGTTGGAGTTTGCGAAAGGTACCTCACTTTGGCCAGATAAAGCATATTTTAAGGATTCCATATTGTTTTTCGAAACGTCAGAGGATCTTCCTATTCCAGCTAACATTGAATATTGGCTAAGAAATTACGGAACCCAAGGAATACTACAAGAGGTAAACGGTATTATTTTTGCAAAGCCTCAGCACGAAAAGTATTATGAAGAATACAAAGAATCCATTGCTACCATTTTACATGAGCTTGGATTAAATGAATTGCCAGTTTTATATAATTTAAACTTTGGTCATACAGAGCCTAAGTTTGTCATTCCATATGGGGCAATGGCAGAGATTAATTGTGAGGAAGTTAAGTTTTCGATTATAGATAGTGGAGTTGAGTGATAGATGTCTTCTTATGTAGTAGTAGGCGGTGGAATCTTAGGTGCTTCTACCGCTTTTCATCTCGCAAAGTTTGGTGTGAAAGTAACTTTGGTGGATCGCCAGGACAAGGGGCAAGCTTCCGCTGCAGCAGCGGGTATAATATGTCCCTGGATTTCCCAAAGGAGAAATAAGAAATGGTATGAGCTTGTAAAAAATGGTGCCAAATACTATAAGCAACTAGTAGCAGAGCTAGAGGAATTAGGGGAAAATGCTACCGGGTATAAGCAGGTAGGTGCGATTGCTTTACAGAATGATGAAAAGAAGCTGCGAAAGATGTTAGAGAGAGCGTTGGAAAAAAGAATGGATGCTCCAGAAATAGGAGAGCTAAAAATCCTTTCTCCCGAAGAAACGAAAGAAAAGTTTCCTATTATTTCAGGTGAATGGCATGCTCTTTTCGTAGAAGGGGGAGCAAGGGTAGATGGCAAGGCTATGAGGGATGCTCTGATCAATGGAGCTAAAAAGCTAGGCGCAGAGATAGTGTATGGAGAAGCTGTCTGGAAGAACAATGAATTATGGATCGATGGAGTACGGACAGATGCAGAGGCTGTTATATTAACGGCTGGTGCTTGGGGGAATGAGATTCCATCCACGTTAGGCTTAGATCTAAACGTGACCTTTCAGAAGGCTCAAATAATGCATTTTCAATTGGAGAATGATATGTCTACGGGGGAATGGCCAGTAGTCCTACCTCCAACTAATCAATATATGCTATCTTTTGAAAATGGGAAAGTGGTTGCCGGATCTACCTATGAAGAAAATACTGGGTATGATTCTCAAGTGACTGAGGAAGGGAAAAAAGAACTGCTTGATAATGCAATAAGTATTGCAAAAAGCCTAAAAGATGAGAAAATAAAGGAAGTAAGAGTAGGCTTTCGTCCGTATACTCCAGATTTTCTACCTGTGTTTGGTAAGCTGGAGGGACAGAACGGTTTTTATTTTGCGAACGGTCTTGGGGCATCTGGTTTAACGGCTGGGCCATTTGTTGGTTCAGAGCTAGCCAAGCTAGTGTTAGGAAGAGAAACGATACTAGATTTAGAAAAATATACACCCAATTAAAAGGGCGTGGGGGAAGAAAAATGAGTTACATACAAACAGAAGAAGTTAATGATATGACCGTGGTAGAGGCGCTAGAAAAAAACTTGGCGATTATTCGTTTTGATATGAACCGTCGTGTGGCGTATGTTAATGAAAATTTTGCAAAAGAACTTAACTATACTGTAAGTGAAGTAAAAGGCATGCATCACAGAGAATTCTGTTTTCCAGATTTTGTGAACAGCCCGGCATACGAAAAGCTTTGGAAGGATCTGTTTGCGGGTAAGTCATTTTTCGATAAGGTAGAAAGAAAAGATAAACATGGCAATAGTGTGTTTTTAGAAGCTTCTTATATGCCTATTTTTGGGGGGAACGGCAAGGTGCTTGGGGTTACCAAAGTCGCTACTAACGTAACGGGACGTCATCAAATTCTAATGGGTGTTACAGAAGAATTAAATCATATGTCTGAAGAATTGAGTAATCGTGCCGAAGTGGGGATTAAAAGAAGCGAAGACCTTCTAGAAAGAATAGATGAAATTGCTGCTGGTTCTAGAGAAAATACAAATACATTAGAAAGCCTTCAAAAACAGGCAGATTCAGTTAAAGGGATTGTTCAAACTATCAGAGAGATTGCAGCACAAACGAACTTACTAGCATTAAATGCTGCTATTGAGGCAGCACGAGCTGGAGAGCACGGCCGTGGATTCAACGTTGTCGCTCAAGAAGTGCGTAAGCTGGCTGGTAGAGTCGAGGCTTCAATCGTAGAAGTAAGAGAGAATATTGAAGGAATAGCTAAACAAGTTGATAAGGTAACTGCGAGCAATAGTCACTCGCAGACGGTTATCGAAAAAAGCCAAGAGGAAATAAGAACTGCACTAGAAGAGTTTAAGGATATTTCAACTGCTTCTGAAAAACTGGAGCATCAGACTAAAGAATTTAGCAAGCTTATCTAATTTTGTTTAGAAGAAACGGAATTTCATCCAAATTGTCTATCGTGTAGTCGGCATTAGCGTCAGGCCAATACATGTCTCTTTTCCATATCGTATGAAGTCCAACATTTTTGGCGGCAGTTATGTCATTTATAGGATGATCGCCTATATAGACAGCTTCTTCAGCGTTAACATTAAGCTGTCTAAGAGCCTTTTCAAAGATCCGAGGGTCTGGTTTTTTCATGTCCTCCCACTCTGAGATTAATATAGTTTTAAAATAGGGTCTGATTCCTAAAGAAACAATGTTGTCCATTTGAAACTGTCCTTTTCCGTTGCTGATCATTCCAAGCGACAGGGACAGTTTTTTTAATTGAGCCAGCATGGATAATAGATTTGAAAATGGTACACAATACGAATGGAAGTTGGTTATGTAATGATTTAATAATTCCATTTCTGTTATATCCTTTATGTTAAATTCTTGTATTAGGGTTTTATAAACAAAATCCTTCCACTTATAGCCTCGATCATCTAACTCTATAAAACGACTACAGAATTTTTCCTTTGGAATATGACCTAAATGAGTGTGGAGCATATTATATTGCCAGCTAATAAATTTCTTTAAAGATTCCTCTCTGTTTAACAAAGTCCCATCTAAATCAAAAAGCACTGCTCTTATCAAACGACATCACTCCTTATGGTTTAATGATTATATAAAAACATGTTACACTATTAAGTGTTATAGGAGGTGCCATTTTGAGTGAATATACTATCATTTATATCGAAGTTAAGAGAGAAATCGATTTCTATTTTCAGATGCAGCATATAGAGTCTAGCTTTACTCTGCAGATGGACGGAATGGCAATTGTCTCGGCTCAACATCAATTTAAGTTTCAAAATGTTCATGATATATCCTATAAGCCCTTTTCGTATGGAGCAGGAATACTATATCTGCATACCAATCAAGGTGTCTTTTCCTACAACATTAAAGAAAATCCTGCTTATTTTATAGAGGCCTTCAAAACATTAAAATCATCTTATAAATAATCCAAACTAGTAAAGAGCATGGGTCAAAACCCACCTCAAAATTTGAACTGCTTTATTTTTATGCCTACTTCGGAGCAGTTGTTCTCCGCTACGGCGGACGCTTTCCTGGGGGCACGGGTCGAGCCTGTAGTCTCTCCCACGCGCTTGTCCCCTAGGAGTCGCCGCCTTCACTCCGAACAACTAATATTTCCTTTTATATTAAGATAATTCTATAGAGGTTCTGAATTTCTGACTGTATTATTTTCAATCATACAGTTGGTTTTCAACCTACTATAATACCCCTATGCTAAACTTGGGACAGGGGGTGTAATACATGGATGAACAATTATTAAATGAAGATATGAAAAAGATGCAGCCTTATTTGTTAAAGTGGCATAAAGAGTATTCTGTAATGCTGCTTACTTCTAAGTTTAAAACCTTACAATATGAAATAGCAATGGAGGGCCTGGCACCAGTGAAAGAAATGTTATGTCAAGGCTATCTCTATTCCATTTCTGAAGCATTTCGTGAGCTTGTGAAGACCCACTACTATGCTCAAGCTGCTTATAAAATTGAAGCCGAACTAAGAGGGAAAGGTGACATTGGCTGGAGCAACTATTGGAAATTCGAAGTGAAGAATTATTATTTTCGAACTGTCATTCCAAGAATTATCTCTCTCTTAGATTATGTGGCTGTTATGATTAATGAGCTCGCTCAACGAGAATTGGTTTCAAATGTAAGGCGTGTTGATTACAGAACAATTATGCTTGCTTTAGAGTCTCGTGTTGAGAAGGCGGGATGGCTGTCACATGAGGAAATTAATGAAGTAGCAGGTATTTTGTCCATTGCTTATGCTGATACCATCCACGAAGATATAAGATTATTAAAAGATTATAGGGATATAGCAACCCATAGATACTTTGTGGGTATAGATGAGCTAACTGTCTCGTTTCAACGAAGAGAATTATCAAAGAATGAGCATCAAATGTATGGAACACAGCAAACCTATAGTTATGGAATGCATGGCCGGCCAGAGTACTCTTTTAACGAGTTGAACATCACTGCCGAGAAGTTGCTGAATAATTTGGATGTGATGCTATCCAGGTTGATGCAAATGGATATAATGCAGGGGTCTGTAAAGCCAAGAGAAGAATAGTTTCCCTATCATATAAATTTATTTTCAAGGACATCGCTTATGGTGTTCCTTTTTTTATGATAAAGATTAGAAGAAGAACCAAAGAAAGCATAGACACCTGTAATAATAATGATTATGAACAGAATTTTAAGAATGATTGAACTTTTACACTCATTATTGTAAAAGAATTTTACCGTGCTATAATGAGAACAATCAAATTTCGTATACTCGTATAATAGCAGGGATATGGCCTGCAAGTTTCTACCGACTTACCGTAAAGAAGTCGACTATGAGTGGCATGGTTAAATGATTGGGACACTTTGTGTACCATTTATTTTATTATTCGATTTATAACTCGAATGCCATTGCTCCACTCTTAGGGTGGGGCTTTGTCATTCGAGTTTTTTTGTATCCAAATATGAGGAAAGAAGGAATCCAAGTGAAGTTATTAAAGGATAAAATTGTAGAAGTAGGCAAGGTTTTATCAAAGGACGTTTTAAAGGTGGATGCTTTTTTAAATCATCAAATTGATCCTGTTGTGATTAAGGCTATTGGTGAAGAAATAGCCAATCGTTATAAGGAAGCGGGAATAACAAAAATCTTGACGATTGAGTCTTCTGGGATTGCACCTTCTATGTTTGCGGGCCTTGAACTTGGGGTTCCTGTTGTATTTGCGAGGAAAAGCAAATCTGTAACTCTGTCTGAAAACTTATTGACGTCACAGGTACATTCCTTTACAAAAAATATTACTAGCGATATTTCTGTCTCAAAAGATTTCCTGCAAGAAGGAGAAACTGTATTAATCATCGATGACTTCCTAGCAAATGGACAAGCTGTCCTTGGATTACTTGAAATTATCGAGCAAGCAGGAGCTACTACTGCTGGTGTAGGTATTGTTATTGAAAAAGGTTTCCAGCCTGGTGGGAAATTGATTCGCGAAAAAGGTATTCGCGTAGAATCACTAGCCATTATTCAATCCTTGGAAGATGGCAAAGTAGAATTTTTAGAAGGTGCACCTACATATGAATAATATATTTAAAAACACCACACTTGGCTTACAGCACGTATTAGCAATGTATGCAGGAGCAGTTATTGTACCTCTTATAGTAGGAGGGGCTCTTGGGCTCAGCTCAGAGGAGTTAACCTATTTAGTTGCAATCGATATTTTAATGTCCGGAGTTGCAACTATTTTACAGGTAATGAGCAATAGATTTTTTGGGATTGGTTTACCAGTAGTTTTAGGATGTACATTTACAGCAGTGGGACCAATGATTGCAATCGGTGGGGATTATGGAATATCTGCTATTTACGGAGCAATTATTGTTTCTGGTATTATTGTTATTTTGATCAGTGGTTTTTTTGGTAAGTTAGTTCGATTTTTCCCACCAGTAGTAACCGGCTCAGTTGTTACTATTATTGGAATTACTCTAATTCCTGTTGCTATTAATAACATGGGTGGAGGACAAGGTGCAGAAGATTTCGGTTCTATTCAAAACGTATTATTGTCATTTGGTACGCTAATTTTTATCGTTTTACTATACAGATTTTCCACAGGATTCGTTAAAGCTATTTCTATATTAATAGGTATTATTGGTGGAACGGTTGCTGCTTATTTTATGGGTATTTTAGATTTTACCGCTGTGAAAGAAGCAGACGTTTTTCATATGATTCAGCCTTTGTATTTTGGAATGCCTACATTTGAATGGTCTCCTATTCTTACGATGACTCTAGTAGCTATCGTTTCGTTAGTAGAATCAACAGGGGTATATTTTGCACTTGGGGATATGCTTGGGAAAAAAATAGAGAAGAAAGATTTAACAAAAGGTTACCGAGCTGAAGGGATTGCAGTGGTATTAGGTGGATTCTTTAACTCATTCCCATATACTACATTTTCACAAAATGTAGGACTCATGCAGATTTCTGGGGTTAAAACACGCAAGGTTATTTATATTGCGGGAGGTATGCTAATATTTCTAGGGTTTATCCCAAAGATATCTTCACTTACTACAATCATTCCAGAGGCTGTCCTAGGCGGGGCGATGATTGCAATGTTTGGGATGATAATCTCACAAGGAATTAAAATGCTAAGCACCATTATTTCCGATTCGAATTCACCTGATAACGCTATGATCATCGCGTGCTCCATTGGTATAGGTCTAGGTGTGACGGTTGTTCCTGACTTATTCATATCCTTACCAGAGAGTGTCCGAATCTTAACAAGTAATGGTATTGTAGCGGGAAGCTTCACGGCAATCGTATTGAATATATTGTTCAATATGCTACCTACTAGAAAGAAAAAACAGTAGATTCAGAATAATAAATGCTTATAAACTGATAGTGTTGTATGATAAAGGTAACTACAATTATTGGAGGAATGTTTATGTTAGTAACTACAACGCCTACCATTGAGGGAAAGACAATTGAAACATATCACGGCATCGTGTCTGGAGAAGCTATTATGGGAGCAAATGTTGTACGAGATCTTTTTGCCTCAGTAACAGATATAGTAGGAGGAAGAAGCTCTGCTTATGAAAATAAGCTATCTCAAGGCCGAGAAATAGCTATAGAGGATATGAAGACTCTTGCTAGTAAGCTTGGAGCTAATGCTGTAATTGGTGTAGATTTAGACTTTGAAACAATCCGTGAGGGCATGATGATGTGTGTAGCTACAGGTACTGCAGTTACATATAGGGACTGATTAGTTAAAGTCAAAAGTCGTAAACCCAGCCTAGGGTTTACGACTTTTTTTGAGAGTTCTTTTTTTATACTATAGTACTATTTAAATAACTATTACGTAAGTCGAAATAATATATGGATTTGCAAGAATAATACTAGGTGAGGTCAACATCATGAGAATTAGAGATTGGAATCGTAGTTTACAGGTTCGTTTGTTTGGTGAATTTTTTAGTAATTTAAGCTTTTGGATGGTCTTTCCGTTTTTAGCTATCTATTTTGCAGATGAATTCGGGGCTAGTATGGCAGGGGTATTGCTGGTCTTATCCCAAGTGTTTTCTGTTGGAGCAAATTTAATCGGGGGTTATTGTGCGGATCGATTCGGTAGAAGGACGATGTTATTTTTCTCTGCAACCGCAGAAGGTTTTGCTTTTATTTTATTTGCCTTTGCTAATTCTCCTTGGTATGATTCACCAATGCTTAGCTTTGTCGCATTTACGATAGCGGGTATGTGCGGATCATTTTATCACCCTGCAAGTCAGGCAATTGTTGCTGATGTTGTGCCAGAAAAGGATAGAAGTACGGTATTTTCTGTATTTTATACATCTATTAATATTTCGGTTGTCATTGGACCTATAGTGGGAGCTGTTTTATTCTTTAACCATCGTTTCTTATTGCTTCTAATATCAGGCGTTATCTTCTGTCTAGTAGGATTAGCACTACGTTTCCTAACAGAGGAAACATTACCAGATGAGGTAAAGCAGCAATTAAAAGAAAGTGGTGGAAACGGTTGGGTTCAAGTAGTTATTAATCAAATAAAAGCATATGGACTAATTGTTAAGGACAAAGTATTTTTCCTATTTATCATTGCGGGAATCTTGCTAGCCCAGACATATATGCAGTTGGATATGCTAATTCCTGTCTATATGAAGGAAGCAATTGATGTTCAAGTTCTTGGCAACCTATTTGGTCGTGAATGGGCGGTAACTGGAGCAGGCTCCTTCGGTATACTTTTATCTGAAAACGGCTTATTAGTAGTTATTTTCACCGTGTTTGTCACTCGTTGGATGACGAAGTATCCGGAGCACAAAGTATTCTTCTTGTCGTCGCTCTTATATGCGATTGCCATGCTCATCTTCCCTATGACGGCTAACTTCTGGGTATTCGTGTTTGCTATGGCTGTATTTACTTTAGGAGAACTAGCAACAGTAGGATTGCAGGAAAGCTTTGTATCTAAGCTAGCACCAGAGGATATGCGTGGACAGTACTTTGCGGCCGCTAGCTTAAGATATACTATAGGGAGAACGATAGCACCGCTTGTTCTGCCGCTTGTCACATGGGTTGGCTTCACGTGGACGTTTGTTCTACTTGCTGTTTTGGCATTACTCAGCGGATTTATCTATCTACTAACGTTTAAGGAATACTACAAAAGACAAAATAGTCTAGCGAAAAGTAGCGAATTATAAAAACAGCCCCGACGTATTAGAGATACATCGGGGTAACTTTATATTCTCCAATAAATTGGACAAGGGCTGATCTCCATTGGAGACCAGCCCTTGATTTGTATGAGGTAAAACATAATCTTTGAATTTTTAAATTTCATCCCGAATGTTCGGTGAATAATTTCCATGAAAGGTTTAAGCTTTCAATGCCGCGGTAAATTGTTCCACTGGTTGTCTTCTAACCTAAGCAACGTAAACCCTACCTTCTTTTACGTCCTTGCGACCCTATAATCGCTCCAGTGTGAATAAGTATGTTCAAAAACACGTTTGTAGAATGCCAAATTTCTTTTTTATGTTCTACCTAAATTGTTAACAACCTATAATATATCATATTTTTTATTGAAGGTCAATAGATTTATGATAAACTATTCTAAACAATGACAAGGCTGGTGGGAAAATGGAAGTATGGGATACGTTTAATCATTACAGAGAGAAAACAGGAAAAACTCATATCCGTGGAGAAGAAATGGAAGAGGGGGTCTTTCATGAAGTTGTCCATGTTTGGATCATGAATGATGAAGGACAGCTTTTAATACAAAAACGTCAGGCTTGGAAAACAGGCTGGCCAAATATGTGGGATTGTGCCGCTGCAGGATCTGTATTAACTGGAGAGACCTCAGAAATGGCTGCGGTCCGTGAAACAAAGGAAGAGCTGGGAATTGATATAAATATGGAGCAAGCAGAGGTTTTATTCACAGTTAAATTCTTACGAGGCTTCGATGATAATTATTTAATAAAACAAAATGTAGAGAAAGAGGATTTAAAGCTTCAATATGAAGAAGTGGCAGATGCTAAATGGGCAACGATTCAGGAAATAAAAGAAATGGTGAAGCTTGGAGAGTTTATTGCTTATCATATATTAGACAATGTATTTGACATAATAGCATCAAAAATTAGCTTAAGAAAAGCAACAATAGAAGATGCGCAAGTGCTATATGAAATTCAAAAACAAGTATTCCTGCCACTTTATAAAAAATATGAGGATCATCAAACTACTCCTGTATTACAAACCTTTGAACGATTTCAAGAACGCTTGCATCAAGGTATCTTTTATAAAATTATAGTAGAGGATGAATTAGCAGGTAGTGTACATGTGTACAAAAAATCATCGCAAACAATGCGTTTGCATATGATCAATATATTAGAAAGCTTTCAAGGAAAGGGTTTGGCTCAACAGGTAATGACACGGCTAGAAATGATCTATCCTGAAGTGACTAGCTGGGAGCTCGATACCATTCTCCAAGAAGAAAAAAACTGCTATTTATATGAAAAAATGGGCTATGTACGTACAGGAGAACAGAAAAAGATTAACGATAACATGACTATAATTTCTTATGAAAAACATTCAGGACTTAGCCAATTACAACCTTTATAGGAGGAATACCGATGCCAGAAATCGATCATCAAGTATACATTAAGGAAAGTATTGTTAGAGTATTTGATACACTAACAACGGCAGAAGGATGGAACGCTTGGTTTACTGATCAAACATCAATACATCAAGAGTCAGATGGAACTGGTGAGATACGTTTGAAATGGACTGGCTTAGGTAAGGACAAAAAGGATTTAGTGGATGGCGGTAAGATATTGGAGACCATTCCGAATAAATCCTTCATTTTTCAATGGACTCCAGGAGAAAGTGTTACAACAATTGAATTTAAATTAGAACCTTATCGAGATGGGACACTTGTTGTATTTAAGGAAACAGGCTATTCCAATTCAGACAACGATATAAAGGCCTGCCTAAACTGTGCAGTTGGCTGGGGAGAAACTTTAACACTCCTAAAGGTGTACTTGGAGGAGGGTCTAGTATACAAAGAGGAAAGTAAAGAAATCCAGCAATGCTAATAAGTCGCTAGAAAGAGAGAGCGACTTGTGGATTGTAGTAATCTACGGGTTGATTGTCGTAAAGTAAGGCTGGATTGTAGTAAATTATGGTGTCATTGTCGTAAATTTTTCTAGAACGAAAGAGTTGCTGAGTGATTGTAGTAATCTATTGGTTGATTGTCGTAAAGTAAAGATGGATTGTAGTAAATTATGGGGTCATTGTCGTAAATTTTTCTAGAACGAGGAAAATCTGTATCAGAAACACTGGCAATTAAATAAAATTTTTTAATAGTGACTGTAAACATTATAATAAGAAACTTTCAAATGGCTATTAAGAACATAAATAGATGATGAAATTGGGGTTGGTGACAGTTTTTAGCTTTGTTTATGCGAGTAAATTTATTAGCGCTTTATGATGCCAAAGCTGTTCCCATTTATTGATTGGAGCACCAGACGGCGACTCCTACGGGATGAGTGAGACAGATAAGACATCACAACCACGCGCGTAAGCGATGGGTGATGGCTTATCGCTCACCCCGAGGAAAGCGTCCGGCTGGGGCGGAAATCAATTCTACTCTCTGATTTAAGATTTCTTTGCATCATAAATCAACCCTACCCTTTAACATAGCCATATTTTATTCCCCTGTAACTTGTTTTTTCTCTAAATCTATATTTGTATATTGGATACGATTCTTAATGGAGCAAAGTTAATGTTTTGGACATAACAACAGACAACCGAAATGAGGGTCATGTTTTCTAAAGCATACTATTAGAAAGTACCACATATAATCGCCTCTAATCTACTGTTCCTAACACATCTGTATTAGGAGGTTCATACCCCATCTGGCGTGCCATAGCCATAATCTGTCCTTTGTGATGGAATTCATGAGTGATTGTATGCATGAGCAATTTACGAGGTGTCATTGATATCGGTTCTCCTCCTTCTCTCCAAGGAATCTGCCTCTTAATCGGCTTATCCATTTGTTGTGCGAATACTTCAAATACCTCATTTACATAAGAATCTACTTGTTCAAAGTGTACTTTTATTTCATTCCAACCGAGTTCCAACAGTTTTTCCTTTGAAGTGAGAGGTTTCTTTGTTTTCAATAAAACAAATGAGCCAAGCCAAGCATGATAACAGTCTGCTATGTGAACCAGCGTGTCTCTTACACTTTGCCAACCAAAGTTATTTTCTTGAGTAAAGTCACTTGGATCTAGTTCACTACAAAAGTCAAGAAGTGTCATTCGAGTCTGTCTAACCCATTCATATTCGTTTTGAGTCACTATACCCACCCCTTATAGATGTCATACCTTTATATTCTCTATTTCGAACTAGATTCCTTCTTAAACTACCTTCTCACGTGAGTTTAAATGTAACATTTAACACAATTCTGCCCTACAAAAATCTAACCATATCTTTAACATAGTCATAATAAAAAAGTCTCAGAAATTTTACGAATGGTAAAATTTCTGAGACTTTTGAAATTTCTAGGAAGTCACATCATACTATCACAGGAGCAAAAAACTCCTGATAAAGTTCTCGAAGAATTTTGTTTTCATTGCTTTGATGAACACCAAAGGAAAGGCTGACCTCTGACGATCCTTGGTTAATCATTTCAATGTTAGCTCCAGTTCGAGCAATGGCTGTGGCAGCTCTAGCTGCTAGGCCGGTGCTATTGTTCATGCCCTCTCCAACGACTACAATCATGGAGAACTCATGTCGGAAATGGGCATCTTCTGCGTGTAATTCCTCCTTAACCCTCTTTACTATTCTGTCCTCTTTTTCGGGTGTTAGCTGGTGGCTTCGAAAAATCACAGATATATCATCTAAACCTGAAGGAGTATGCTCATAGGAAATATGCTCTTCCTCTAGAATTTGAAGTAGCTTGCGGCCAAAACCGATCTCTCGGTTCATCAAATACTTACTGACGTATAGTATAGAGAATCCACTATCAGCTGAAATCCCAGTTATAGGTCTTCGATTCACTTTTCTGGATGAGACAATCTTGGTGCCAGGTGCAGAGGGGTTATTCGTGTTTTTAATGCATACCGGAATTTTAGCCTTGTATACCGGCATTAATGCTTCATCGTGGAATACAGAGAAACCGGCATACGAAAGCTCACGCATTTCTCGGTATGTGATTTCCTCTATTTCCACAGGACAGTTAACTACTTTCGGATTTGCACAAAAAACAGAATCCACGTCGGTAAAGTTTTCGTAAAGCTCAGCTTGAATAGAGGCTGCTAATATGGATCCGGTTATATCTGATCCACCTCTATCAAAAGTCCGTAGTAAGCCCTTTTTTGTATAACCAAAAAATCCAGGGAAAACAATCACTTCACTAGTATTTTTTAGACTCGTATGGAGGTTTTGATAAGCCTCCGGGAGTGCCATTGCCCGCTCGGGTAAGTCATTTATTAACAGACCTGCTGACTTAGGACACATGTATCTAGCTGGAATTCCGATGCTTGTGAAATAAGTAGAAATAAGCTTCGCATTATTATCCTCTCCGCTTGCTTTTAAGGAATCCATAAATAAACTATGATTTTCTTGTTTCATAGATAGCCTTGAACGTAAATCCTCTTCAATTACATCACAAATGAGTAAATCTAAGTCTAAACCTAGAGCAATTTCCTTGTAGCGATTTAACACAGCCTCAAGGCTAGGCTCTACATTTTCACCATGTAAGGCAGCGTTGCCTAGGTTTATTAATAAATCGGTCACTTTTTTATCTTGTTCAAAACGTTTGCCTGGTGCTGAAACGACTACGTATTTTCTTTTAGAATTAGCCTTTACGATTTCAGCAACCTTTTTAATTTGTTCTGCGCTCGCTACCGATGTTCCTCCAAATTTACTTACGATCATCTCATCAAATCCTTACTATTTTCGATTAATTGTATTTATGGGAAAAACAAATGATTTTATACAGTGTACAAATATTAATCATATTCGTCAATACGTTAGTCAATATTTAATAAAAAATATTTCATATAAGTGTATGATTCTGTGATTAATTATATTATTGTTCGTAATTAGGTTAATTAATTAAATAAAACAACGGATTGTCCATCTTGAATCATTTTATATACGAATAATAAATATTTTTAATTTTTTAAAATAGCATAATATCAACGTTTATATACGATGTAATAAAATGATAGCGTTTTCAAGTTTTCAAACTATATTGACAACTAAAAATATCCTGCGTATGATAGGGATAATTCAATAAGTGATAAACGATTTTGACAGAGATAAGCTTTACATTTTGTAAATCTACAGAGAGCTGATGGTTGGTGCAAATCAGTGGTTTCGTATGTGAGGTAGCACTCTTGAATCGGTGGGCTGAAGTCAGTAGGCTCATCCGTGAATGCGCGTTAAGCATATGACTTAAGAGGCTGCAGTATGTTTGCAGTAAATTTGGGTGGTACCGCGTGAGTTATTTTAGCTCTTCGCCCCTTACATTAATGTAGGGGACGAAGGGCTTTTTTGTTTTTCCAAAATAAGGAGGAGATTTGTATGCTTCAAGATCAAACCATTTTACGTATTCCAGGACCAAGTCCAATTCCACCGAGTGTGCAACGAGCGATGAATCAATCAATGATTGGTCATAGAGGAAAAGAAACCTCAGATATGCTTAAGCGTATTACCCCTGGTTTGAAGAAAGTGTTTGGTACAGACCAAGAGGTTGCCATTATTGCTGGGAGTGGGACTGCAGGTTTAGAAACGGCAGTTGTGAATGTCGTAAAGCCAGGGGAAGAAGTGCTTGTTGTAGTAACAGGTGCGTTTGGAGATCGTTTCACTAAGATTTGTGAGGCCTATCATATTAAAACACACGTATTAAGTACTGAATGGGGCAAGGCATTAGATCCACAAGAAGTTAAGGCATTTCTAGTAAAGCATCCACAAGTAAAAGCAGTATTTTCTACTTATTGTGAGACATCCACTGGAGTTTTAAATCCAATTGATCAGCTAGCTTTAGCCGTACAAGAGGTGTCAGAGGCTTTAATCGTAGTAGATGGAGTTTCATGTGTGGCAGGAGTAGAAACAAAAATGGATGAGTGGGGAATCGATGTAATGGTCACTGGTTCTCAGAAGGCATTCATGCTTCCTGCAGGTTTAACGTTCGTCGCTGCTAGTGCAAAAGCTTGGAAAGTGATCGAAGAAAACGATCAGCCTAGATTTTATTTGAACCTAAAAAAATATAGAGATAATTTACTAAAAGATACTACACCGTTTACTCCCGCCTTATCATTATTATTTGGACTTGAGCAGGTGCTGAACTTATTGGAGACAGAAGGTCTTGAAAACGTATATGCTCGCCATGAGCTAATGAAAAATATGACTCGTGCAGCGTTTAAAGCACTAGACATTCCATTACTGACAACAGATGAGGATGCTTCCCCAACTGTTACGGCTGTTCAGCCAGAGGATTTTGATGCAGAAGAGTTCCGTAAGATTCTGAAGAATGAATTCGCGATATCCATAGCAGGCGGCCAGCAGCATTTAACGGGCAAAATCTTCCGAATTGGGCATATGGGCTATTGCTCTCCAGCAGATCAGCTGCAGATCATTAGTGCGATAGAGATAGCTCTAAAAAAACTAGGTAAGGATATTGAGCTTGGAAAAGGAACAGCAGCGGCGCAACGAGTTTATTTAGCATAAGTAAAACTTAATGAGAAGGAGCAGATGAATGATGACTTACAATATACTAATTAGCGACCCACTTAGCGAGGATGGTATTTTCCCTTTAAGGGAGGCAGAGGGATTTAATATAGTAGTAGATACAGATCTAACCCCTGATCAGCTGGCAGAAAAAATTGGAGAATTCGATGCTTTGCTTGTGCGAAGTCAAACTCAGGTTACTCGGGAAATTATTGAAAAGGCAACGAACCTAAAAATTATAGGCAGAGCTGGAGTTGGAGTAGATAATATCGATCTTCCTGCAGCAACAGAGCGTGGAATCATTGTTGTTAATGCACCGGATGGCAACACCAACTCTGCTGCTGAGCATACTATTGCAATGTTAATGTCGCTTGCTCGAAAAATTCCGCAAGCATTCCATTCCTTAAAAAATAAAAAATGGGATCGCAAAACGTATATTGGAGTAGAGGTAAAGAATAAAACATTGGGTGTCGTTGGATTTGGTCGAATCGGTCAAGAGGTTGCAGTTCGTGCAAAGGGTCAACGAATGAACGTAATTGCATACGATCCTTTCTTAACTCCTGAAAAAGCAGAGAAGCTTGGAGTACAATTTGGTACAGTGGAGGATGTTATTAAAGCAGCAGATTTCATCACTATACATACTCCTTTACTTAAAGAAACACGCCACTTAATTAATAAGGACGCATTTGAAAAAATGAAGGACGGTGTACAAATCATTAACTGTGCCCGCGGCGGAATTATCGATGAGGATGCTTTATATGATGCAATTGTTTCGGGCAAGGTGGCTGGGGCAGCACTAGATGTGTTTGAAGAAGAACCATTCGTAGAGCATAAGCTGTTAACATTGCCACAGGTTATTGCTACCCCACATTTAGGGGCTAGCACAGTAGAAGCACAAGAAATAGTAGCGATTGACGTGTCATTCGATGTAGTGAGCTTTTTAACAGAAGGAGTCGTAAAAAATCCAGTTAACCTTTCTTCAGTACCGAAGGACATATTGGCAAAAATTGAACCATATTTCAACCTGGTCGAACAGCTTGGATCCTTCTTGAGCGATTTAGTGGAGGGACCTCCAGAAGAAATAAATATTACCTACGCTGGCGAGCTTTCTAATTTTGATACACGCCCATTATCTCGAAACGCAGTTAAGGGCTTCCTAAAAAGCAAGTTAGGCGAGTCTGTAAACGATGTGAACGCAAAATTCCTTGCTGATCGTCTTGGCATTTCTATTAATGAATTAAAAACGACAAACTCTAAAGGATTTACAAGTCTAATTACAGTGGAAGTAAAAACTGCTACTGAATCACGAAAAGTGTCTGGGACATTATTGAATGGACTGGGCGGACGAATCGTTCGAGTGGATGACTTTATCGTAGATGTGGTCCCTAACGGATATTTACTATTTATTCGCCATAAAGACCAGCCAGGTGCAATTGGGCGTGTAGGTATGCTGCTTGCAGAGGAAGGCGTGAATATTGCAACGATGCAGGTGGGACGTTCTGAAGTAGGCGGTGATGCAATCATGATGCTTACAATCGACAAGCATATAGAGGGTAAAGGCATTGAGAAACTAAAAGGACTAGCAGATATATTCGATGCAACACCTATAGATTTATAAGTGAAAATTTAAAAGCTTAGTTTAAAATTGAAAAATCATCTCTCGAGGTCTTCTAAAGAGGTGATTTTTTATTGGATATTTATGTTAAAATTATTATACGTGTTGAAGGTCTGCCTCAAACTAACTTTCTCACAAGGAATATTAAACTTGCCTTCTTGGGTAGATACTCTATTTCATAGAGGAGATAAGTTCTAAATCTGACATAATAAAAAGGAGTCTAGCTCATACATATGGTCATCCTAATTATCATCATCACATTGCTGCTTTATGGCGGTCTCGTCTATTATATTGGCTGGCGGGGATATCGCTGGCTCCGTCCGGAATCGTCAAGTCGCCGCTTCAAATTACTTTACAGCTTCATCGTAGTACTGGCAGCCAGCTCTTTAATTGTCGGTTTTACATCGGGAATCACCTTTATAAATATTGTGGGTGCTTACTGGATGGCCTGCTTTTATTTACTGTTGCTATTAGTTCCTCTTGCTCATATAACAGTTATCCTATTACGTTATACCAGGCTACCGAGACACAGTACACAAAAGTGGGCTGGTTTCGTCACCTTGGGTCTAGTTGTTTTTTTTCTTGCATACGGCACATATAACGCATACAGTCCCATTGTTCGTAGCTATGATATTAAGATAGCTAAAGGCTCCTCAAATCTGGATGGTCTTCATATTGCATTGGCAGCAGATACACACTTTGGTTTGCTGTCTGGTAAAAGTCACGCTGAGCGGTTAGTTAAGGAAATCAATGCACTCAATCCAGATATAATCTTACTACCTGGTGATCTCTTTGATGATGATATTCAACCATTTCTTGATCAGAGAATAGATCAGATATTATCTAAGCTTCATGCACCTTATGGGGTTTATGCTTCTCTCGGCAACCATGATAGGCATGACGGTACCATGCAAGAAATAATAGATGCATTGGAGAACAGCGGAATCAATATACTTTACGATGATATAGTAGAGGTTCAAGGAAAATTTACGCTCATTGGCCGAAAAGACCGCATCGACAAGGACAGGTTACCTTTAGATTCACTGATGAATGATGTGAACCTTTCAAATCCAACTATTTTATTGGATCACCAGCCATATGAGCTTGATATAGCACAGCAGCAAGGCATTGACTTGATGGTGTCAGGTCATACGCATGGGGGACAAGTCTTCCCAGGCAATTTAATTACTGGTGCTATTTATGAAAATGATTGGGGTTATCTGCAAAAGGAAACGATGCATTCTGTTGTGACATCCGGTTTTGGCTTTTGGGGTCCGCCGATTCGGATTGGTACACGCTCAGAGATTGTGATGATACAAATCGAGTTTGAATAAAGGGAACCGTTCCAAGCTTCAACGTGACATTCCAAATAGAAGGGGCAATAAGTAGAGAGCCATCGACGTAAACGATGGGGAAGGCTTATTGCTCACCTCACAAAAGAGGGAGGAGAATAAATTCTACTTTATTAATTTGAACTCCCTGAAATAAATCCAATACCAGTACCTACCCATATTCCTATTAATATACTAATTGTAAATAATCCGATTCCCATGCCTTCCCAACCACCAACTCCAATTACGCTAAAAATAATTACCCCCAATGCAAATCATACTTAGTACAGTAGAAGTGGAAAATAAAGATTTTCTTGAAACTTTACGAGATGTTATAAACATCCCAATTGCAAACACAATTCCGCTAAGCAATATAGGAGTCCATCCTTCTAACATCAAAGCATCCATTTCATTACCTCCTGTGAAGTTTTTCAGCAACATACCTAAGATTTTTACTTGAAAAATTTCATCTTAACTTTATTTATTCATAGTTAACTTTAATGGGACCATATCGCGACCAGCCATCGTATCCACTAAATTCGAACTTTAAAAATCCAATGGGTTCTACTTCATGTATCGTTAAAACAACTACTGCTTTTGATGGTTCTCTTGTTTTATAATAAGCTAAACTCTCTTCCGCTTTTCCACCGTTATCAATGTAATAATGTAAATATAAACTTGTATCACTTGATTTAATCTCTTTGCTGCTTCCAGTAATTTGGGCTGACTCTCCAGCTTTAAGACTTTTTATCGTCCCGACCTCATCAAAGCCTCCGTAAGTGGCACTATATGAAAAAATTAAATTAGATAGATCTTGATTACTCAAATTATTAACCTCTATAGTAACTCCTTTATCATAATCTCTAAACTCTCCTTGGTTTTCCATTTCCCAAGTGTATAAAACATAATAAATAAATATTACAAATGCAACGATTGGCAATGTAAAAGTAAGTACTACAGCTCCAACTATCTTCTTCAAAATAATACCCGTCTCCTTTTCGAGGATATACTCTTTTTATGACCATAATTCTTATTTTAACATAAATATCCAATTCAAAGGTTTACCTGAAAATAAACGAGTGGAGTATTCTGAAATAATTTTTTTGTAGTAGCGTTATATAAGCAAACTGTTAAAAGGCAAGAGTGCTGATTTAACAGCATTCTTGCCTAATTTAAAATTATATAATTATTGTTCTAATATATTAAGTAGATCATGTAAACTTTTAATAGTATACGTAGGCTGAATTTCCTCCGATACCGGCTTAGCTTCTCGATTGATCCATACGGATTGAATACCCGCACGAGATGCTCCAAGGATATCGGTCATTAAATTGTCTCCAACCATTAATACTTCTTCCTTGCTAACTGAAACAAGCTCAAGGGCATGCTCAAAAATAGATGGATCTGGTTTTCCTTTTCCGAATGCCCCAGAGATTATAATATGATCAAAGTATGGTGAAATTTCTGGAGTAATTTCAAGCTTTGTGTTTTGCAGGCTTGGTGAGCCATTTGTCATTAGTAGTAGCGTATAGTTATTCTTTAATTTGTCTAGTACTTCAAATGTTTCTTCATATACAAAAGGACTTTCCTTGCGCATACGTGGAAAATAACTTGCTAGTTCCTTTCCAAGGGTCTCGTCCTCGACGCCAAGCTTTTGTAAGCCTTGTGTCCATGCATGTTGTTGATAGTCAGCGATTAGTAGCTTCATCTTTTGAAAATCTTCTCCTGGATCATCAAATGTGCCCCATAGTCCCTCAAAAGGATTAATACCAATCATTTGGGTGAATGGACGTGTTTCATATGAATCATATAACTGGCTTGCCGAGTCACGAACGGATTTTTCGAGCTCTTTGGAATTTACGCTAGCCTTTGCAGCAGCATAATCACAGGTTTTCTGAAAAGCCGTTTCTACGCTTTTCTTGTCCCATAGTAAGGTGTCGTCCAAATCAAAAAATACAGCTTTTTTCTTCATCTATGTACCCCCTCCACTAACTTACTTATTACTTTACCTCAGTAAAGGGAGATATGTCACTAGCGTTAGCTAAAATGTTAATAATGTATTGAGCGGGCCATCTGTACGAATAATATCTTCTATTGATTTAATAGGAATCGGAAAGTAAGGAAATCCATATACATAAGGGGTAATCTCGTAGAGTTGAAAATAAATGACGATAGTATGATCGGCCAGATAGTAATCCTGGTCTGGTCTGATAGTAGTAAAATCCTCCAAAAGAGGAACCTCCCAAGCTTCTATTTTCATCGAAATAATTTGAGATAGCTTCTCTACATAATTACTATTTGGGTTAAACAAGTCCTTTAATGAATATTGCTTTCCAGTCATAACATCGAAGGTTAGGGACTTAGTAATAGTTAAACCATGAGCACCGCCTGTAAAGGAATAAACGGTAAGGCTTAAGCTTAAAATATTTCGCTCGTTTGTCTTAATTTCATAAGTTCCTACCATCTCCACTAATGATTCATTGTAAAAGCCCTGTTCAATAAGGAGGTTATTTAAAAGAGAAACAATATCTCCATTAATCTTTTTTTCTGTTAAAGAATGAGGTAAGTTAGTAATATGAGGATAATTAACAGAAATGTTAGGTTTTGAATGGGTAATGTTTTTGTTTGTAACGCAAACTGGAAAATCCACTGTTCACAACCTTTCAAACATAATAGTAATTATATGAATGAAAGGAGTTTCATATGTTTTTAAAAAGAATAATGATTAGAACGGATCAAGAAATATCAAAGGATGAATATCCATTTACTATACCTACAATCCAGAATTTTAGGGAACTTGAATTGACCAATAGCGTCACCTTCTTTGTAGGTGAAAATGGCACAGGAAAATCGACTCTATTAGAAGCAATTGCAGATCAATGTGAGTTTAATACAGCAGGTGGTGGCCGAAACAACTACTATGAGGTAGATGCTGCAGAGAGTGCATTAGGAAAACATTTGAAGCTCTCTTGGATGCCAAAGGCGACGAACGGCTTCTTTTTACGTGCAGAGACATTCTACCAATTTGCTTCTCATGTGATGGAAAGTGGAAGTATTGGATCCTATGGAGGGAAATCACTTCATGAACAATCACATGGTGAATCATTTCTATCCTTATTTTTACATCGTTTTAATGGAAGAGCTATTTATTTATTGGACGAGCCAGAAGCAGCACTTTCCCCTCAAAGACAGTTGGCCTTTTTAAAGATAATGCATGACTTAATACAAGAAGAGGATTGCCAATTTATCATAGCTACACATTCTCCTATTATTTTAGGCTTTCCAGAGGCAACAATTTATAGCTTTGATGCTGGACATATTGAAGAAGTCGAATATGAACAAACAGCACATTATCAAACAACTAAATATTTTCTAGATCACCGGGAGAAATTTTTAAAAGAGTTATTGGAAGGTGATTAGATGCCAGTGATTATAGATTATTTAGATGAGATGCTTTATGCTATTATGATTTTTTTACCGGTCCTTATTATTTGGCGGCTCATTCGATGGAAACGACGAGGTTTTCATTTAAGGGAAGGGTTATATGAGCTGGGCGTGCTATTTCTAATTGCAGTATTAGTGGGATTATTTTCGCAGACAATTGTTCCTAAGCCTGAAGAGGAGCAAGCATATGTGCATAGTATTAACTTAGAATTATTTCGAGTAATAGAGGAAACTTGGAACGCTATTATTTACTTAGGGTATTGGGAACCCTTTTATATTAACTTCCTTGGCAATATAGTTTTGTTTGTACCAATAGGCTTTCTTTTTCCACTTCTTTTTAGGCGTATGGAGATTTTCCCCTTTCCTGTACTCATTGGCTTCTTTATTTCGCTATTTATAGAAATCGTACAGATTCCACAAAATAGAAGTAGTGATGTAGATGACCTTTGGTTAAATAGCTTAGGAGCACTAGTAGGTTATATCTTTTATCTAATTATTAAAAGGAAATTTCCTGCTTTTTGTAGGGTGTTCAAAAAAAATCAACCTACGAGTTTATAATGGTTCCGGTTTGGGTAAATATGAATCGGACAGTATAAAGCAAGGAGACATCAAGAATGATGATACAGAAGGACACACAAACAGAAAAAAGAAGAGACAATATTATAGAGGATTTAGTAAACAAAGGTGTTTTTAAAATTGATGGAAAACAATTATATGAACTGAATTTTTATCAATTAATGAAGCAATATATAAATGATGAGAAACAAACAAATTAGTGCCTATTAAAAGGCACTTTTTTTAATTGCATTAATCTACTTATATGGCTAATGGTCGATAATAAAAATGTGGTACACTTGATTCAAACACAGATGAGGTGGAGAAAAACTTGACAGTTATACAGAATTTAAATGAAACATTACAAAAAAAATGGGCAGAGGCTGAATTTGCATTTGAAATGCCTATCCAAACCCAACTAATCCCGCATATGCTTAACGGTTCAGATATAGTAGCAGAGTCCCCAACAGGAACAGGTAAGACATTGGCTTACGTTCTTCCTTTACTACAAAAGGTTGATCCTTCTAAGAAACAGATACAAGCGCTAGTCGTAGTCCCTTCACAAGAATTAGGGATGCAAATTGTAGAGGTATTTAGAGAATGGTCTACAGGAACGGGTGTCTCTGTAGCTCAATTAATCGGTGGAGCGAATATTAATCGTCAAATTGAAGGATTAAAGAAAAAGCCAAATATTGTAGTTGGGACACCAGGTAGGCTGCAGGAGCTTGTCAAAGTGAAAAAGCTGAAAATGCATGAAATTAATACCATCGTATTAGACGAAGGAGACCAGCTCCTAAGCAGAGAACATCGTACAACTGTAAAGGGTTTAATAGATGCAACTGTTGAAAGACAGCTTGTCGTAACATCAGCTACAATCACGGAGGAAATAGAGCTAGTTGCAGAGCGTATGATGAAGGACCCTGTCCGAATCCATGTGACAGCTGAGGAAGTGCCAGCTAAAGGCGAAGTCATCCATAGCTTTGTTAAAACAGAAACGAGAGACAAAACAGAGCTTTTAAGAAAGCTGTCTCACTTACCAGGCATGAGAGGGCTAGCATTTGTGAACAGCTTAGATCAGCTGCTAATGAAGGATTATAAGCTCTCCTACAGAGATGCACCTATCGTTTCCTTGCATTCGGAAATGAAAAAAGAGGAACGTAAAAAAGCATTAGATGATTTTAAAAATGGTAAAGTGAGTATCTTAATAGCGACGGATGTTGCAGCTAGAGGATTAGATATTTCTGGACTTACACACGTCATTCATGTAGATGTTCCACATTCTATTGAGCAGTATCTACATCGTTCAGGACGTACGGGACGAGCAGGCAAAAATGGAGAAGTTTTAACACTTTTATCATATAACGATGAAAAAACCTATAAAAAATGGACAAAAGAGATTCCGGGTAAAGCCGTTCAAAAAATATGGTATCGTGGTGAATTAATAGAAGGTTCATCCAAAACGATCGATAAAAAGGGGAAGTAAGTAATGGGGTTCCAACAAAATCTTGAGGAATATGCTGAGTTAGTAGTTAAGGTTGGCTTGAACATTCAAAAGGGACAACCGCTTTTAATTAATACCACTACAGATACGATTGATTTTACCAGACTTATTGTTAAAAAGGCATATGAAGCAGGAGCAAAAAGGGTTGAGGTCAATTATACAGATGAAGTAAATGCTAGATTGTTTTATGATATGGCACCTGATGAAGCATTTCATGAAGTACCAAAATGGGTGGTTGCGCAGCGAGATGAATTAATTGAAAAAAAAGGTGCCTTGTTATGGATTGATGCAGATAATCCAGATTTGCTAGAGGGAGTGGCTATAGATCGTATTTCGAACTATCAAAAGGCTTCAGGTAAGGCATTAGAAAATTACCGCAAGGCTGTAATGAATGATGTGATCACTTGGTCGATTGTAGCAATGCCTTCTAAAAAATGGGCAGCAAAGGTATTTCCTAACCTAGACGAAACAGAACAAATGGATGCATTATGGGAGCTTATTTTCAAAGTAGTGCGCATTGGAAAAGGAACTGCGGTTCAGCAATGGCAGGAGCATATTAACAATTTAGAGTCACGTGCAACATTATTGAATGAGAAAAGATATAAAAAACTGCATTACAAGGCAGAAGGTACAGATATTGAAGTGGAATTGCCAAAAGAACACATCTGGCAATCTGGAGCTAGTAAAAACGCTCAAGCAGTACCATTTATCGCTAATATGCCTACTGAGGAGGTTTACACTGCGCCACTCAAAACTGGTGTGAACGGTTTTGTAAGCAATACTAAGCCTTTTGTCTACCAAGGGAACGTGATTGATGGCTTCAAATTGACATTTAAAGATGGTGAGATTGTTAAGGTTCAGGCAGCTTCTGGTGAGAAGCTTCTGCAAGAGCTGATTCAAACGGATGAGGGCGCAAAATATTTAGGTGAAATCGCATTGGTACCACATGAATCTCCTATTTCAGCATCTAATGTATTGTTTTTCAACACTTTGTTTGATGAAAATGCCTCAAATCACTTTGCTATCGGAGAAGCATACCCGACTTGTGTAGAGGGAGCTAGAGGTTTAACAGCAGAGGAATTAGAAAAAATGGGTATTAACACTTCTATCGTCCATGAGGACTTTATGATTGGAAGCGCAGGTATGGATATAACAGGCGAATTAGCAGATGGAACGAAGGAACCAATCTTTATTAAAGGTGCATGGGCATTTTAAGGAGCTGATCTTCAGTGAAAAGATGGATAAGTTTACTTATGATTCTTTTAATTTTATCTCCTGTGTATTCAGTAGAGGCAAAGTCGCCAGAGGTTTATATTCCTTTAGGTGATTCACTTGCCGCGGGTCAAACACCAAATATGGCAATTGATGCAGGATATACCGACTTAATTTCACAAGAGTTGAAGAGGGCCAATCTGCTTGGATTCTACTCTAAAGCACTAGCATTTCCAGGATATACAACTAGTGATGTCTTGAAAACCGTTCAGTCAACTGAAGCGAAGGATCTTCTGGCAAATGCCACACTTGTTACTATCTCTGCAGGGGCTAACGATTTGTTAAGGCTAGTTCAGGTTAAGCCTGCAAGTGGGATGGTCGCTTACTCGCAAGTTTCCGCCAATTTTGCACTAAATAATGTTAGAAAAAATATGCAAGAAATCATAAAAGAAGTTCAAGCTACTGCACCCAAGGCTAAAATATATGTGATGGGATACTATTTTGCATATCCTCATGTGCATGAGTCTCAAAAAGAAGGTGTCGGCAAAGAGTTAGATAAGCTACATACGATTCTACAAACTGTAGCAGAGCAAAATGGAGCAACTTATATCTCAGTGGAAGAGTCATTCGATGGGAAAGAAAAAAAATTAGTACCAAGTGTTGGTGATGTTCATCCTACACTAGAAGGCTACCGTCAAATGGCTAACTCATTCTTTAGTAAGTACAACTCCCGTATGCTTGTGTATGAGCACGAATTGCCTAAGCCTAATCCGTTAACCTTTGAAGAGCTTATAGAAAATAGAAACCAAAGTAATAATGGTTCAACGCAAACGCAAGCAAATGCACTGCCAATTAATCGCTATCTATCGTTTACAAACGGTAATTATATAGCTATGGTCTTGCAACGTATTTTATCATAAAACACATTGCTCAAAAGGGTTATGAGCAATCAACTTAGCTGAGAACTTCAAGAACCCCCAATTTTATGGTTCATAAAATTGGGGGTTCTTTTTTAGCAAATAGTAAAAGACTAAAGACAAACTGAAAGATCTTTGAGTTTGTCTTTAGTCTTTAATTTCTTTTATATAGCTTTAGCGTAAAAAGTTCAGCGCTTTACTGTTTTTTTCGATTTTAAGACTTTACGAACAATTGGATATACTACTGGTGCCCATTTAATAGCTGACTTAACTAATCTGCCTACTTTCATAATCAATCCGCTCCTTGCTTTTCTATACTTATCTTATTCCCATTTTAGAAGCAATTAAACATCATGACGTAATACCTTGATTCCCTGGACAATGTTCCAAATGAACAGAACTATATTAATCAACGTATATAAGCCTATAAAAATTAATGCTGTAGTCATGCTAGACCACATGTTTGTTGTGTCGCCTGAATAACTAAGTGGGGAAAAGTTTGCAAATACTGCTAACATAAGAAACACAAAGAAAATAGTAGGAATAATATGTGAGATTAAAGACCTTTTTGCATGGTATTTTACCCCTTTATCTGTCGTAAGGAAGTAAACAATTATTGGAAGAATAAAGGGAGCAAATAAAATAGAAAAATAGGTTGATGCACTTAAAATTTTATTGGTATCCATACATGGTCTCCTCACATATTCTCGCTACTTTTTTAATTAGTCTAAGACAAACTTAACAAGTATGTCTTTATATTCCTCAACGGATGAAATAGAAACCGATTCCTGATCCCCGTGCCAATCAGAGCCGCTTGGCCCGAACTCTATGGCTACCGCACCCTTCGCTGCATAATAACGAGTATCTGCAGCACCATGCTGTCCGAATAGGGTAGTTGGGGTTTGTCTGATAGCGTTACAAGTAGCTAAAAGCTTCTGGATATACTTATCATCTTCTTTATTAGTGATAGCTGGAGTATGACCTTGGAAATGTATTTCACTGCCAGGGTATTTCTCTAAAAGGCTTCTTAACTCTTTGGAGATTTCCTCGACGTCTTGTCCAGGAACAAATCTTAAAGAATAACTTATGATACATTCGTCTGGTACCATATTATATCGGTCTCCTCCTTCTATTTTTGCCAAATTTAGAGAAGGATATTCATAATATTCATTACTAGCCTGCATGAACGAGCATTTTCTTAAGTCTTGGTCAAATAACATGGCTTTTTCAATTGCATTTACTCCTTCCCACGGACGGCTGCCATGAGCAGATTTACCTTTTAGGTGAACATCCCATTGTAAAATACCTTTTGCTTGGAGTCCGATGTTAACATGAGTTGGCTCACCGCAAATAACAAAATCACCATGATAACCTTGTTCAACTAAGTGCTTGGATGTTTTTCCTCCTGTTTCTTCATCGGTAGCTATGTGTAGCTGTACTTTTTTGGTAAGTAAATCTTGTTTTTCTGAAAGAACCGCGAAAGCTTCCATCATTGCAGCAACACCAGCCTTCATATCAGCTGAGCCACGCCCATATAGTCGGTCTTCTACAATTTTCGGTTCAAATTGCTCTGGGTTCCCTGGAACTACGTCTATATGTCCGTTCCATATGATTGTTTCTTCACCTGTTCCAATTTCAGCTACAAGCATTTGTTTGTTGTTTAGCTCATACGTTTTTGTTTTAACGCCTCTTTTTTCTAGCCAATTCTTACAGTATTGCAGTGCCTCATTTGCACCTTCCAAATTATCACTCTTTATTTTAATTAGATCTGTTAGTAAATTAATCAATTATTACACCCCTAATAATAAATTTGTATTATTATATAATACCAATCGGGGTTGCATTCTAAACACCTATCGGCTACAATGAACTCAAATAAAATAAATTCGAAACCACAAGGGGCGTCGCTACAAAGCGGCTGAGATAGTACCCTTAGAACCTGTAAGTTCATACTTGCGTAGGGATGTGGATGGAAACTGGCAATCGCGCGATGTCTGGCTCTGTCCCTTCGGCGTTTTTTTGTGGTCAAAAAAGGGGATTACAATGAGAAATCAACGTGTTGTGTTACTCGTAGAGATTGCTATTTTTGCAGCATTAGGCTATGTATTAGATTTAATTGGTTTTGGTATGCCACAGGGAGGCAGTGTTACATTTGTTCTCGTTCCAATCATATTAATTGCCTTTCGTCGAGGCATAGTGGCAGGCGTAGTGACCGGCTTTTTAATAGGGCTGTTGCAGGTTGTGACAGGACGCTTTTATCCAGCACCCTTATCATTTGAAATAGTAATTATGCAAGTAGGTATTGATTATTTTATAGCATTTATGGTTGCAGGGCTTGCAGGATTATTAAGACCAGCATATATTAAAGCATATCAACATCAAAATAAGATGAAAATGACAATAGCGGTTGTGCTGGGTGCTTTAATTGCTTCATTTTTACGTTATTTAGCCCACGTATTATCGGGGATATTATTCTTTGGGGAATTTGCTGAGGGCCAAAATGTTATCGTATATTCATTAGTTTATAATTCTACTTATATGATACCTGTATTTCTATTTGCAGCTTTTATCTGTTCGATCCTATTCGTAAAAGCCCCGCGCCTATTACTCCCGAAGTCATAAGATATATGATATGATATTCATACATCTAAGTGAAGAAGGGATCTTGTAAAGATGATAGTAAAGACAAATGAAGAATTAGAAATGTTAAAAAAAATTGGTCACATTGTAGCTGAGGTAAGAGATGCAATGAAGGCAGCAACAAAACCAGGCGTGACTACTAAAGAACTTGATGAAATTGGCGGTAAATTATTTAAAGATAAAGGCGCTGTTTCCGGCCCAATGGGAGAGTATGATTTCCCGGGGTATACTTGTATAAGTGTAAATGAAGAGGTTGCACATGGAATTCCAGGCTCTCGAGTGATTAAAGAGGGAGACCTTGTTAATATTGATGTTTCCGGTTCATATGAAGGTTTCTTCGCAGATACTGGTATCTCGTTTGTAGTAGGAGATGGCTACGAGGATAAGGAAAAACTTTGTCGGGTAGCAGAAAGTGCATTTAATCGTGCTATGACTAAAGTAAAAGCAGGTTCTCGTCTTAACCAAATAGGTAAGGCAGTGGAAAGAGAAGCAAAAGAAAACGGTTTACATGTCATCATGAATCTTACTGGTCACGGTATTGGGAAGTCCTTGCATGAAGCACCTCAGCATGTGTTGAATTATTATGATGCATGGGAGTCAACAATCTTAAAAGAAGGAATGGTTCTAGCAGTGGAGCCTTTCATTTCCGAAAAGGCAGAACATATCGTTGAATCAGGTGATGGCTGGACATTTGTCACTCCAGATAAATCCTTAGTTGCTCAAATCGAGCATACGGTGATCGTTACAAAAGACCAACCAATTATTTTAACTAAAATAGATTAAATAAAAAACGCTAACGAAATTTAATTTTTCGTTGGCGTTTTTTTTATAAATAGTATTCCAACCACTAAGACTGTGCTTAGGAAGAGGGAGGCTGCAGATATTAATAATTCGTTTACATTATGACGTACAGCGATTCCAATGAAAGCCCATATAAAGACTAGAACGATTGCTCGGTCATCATAATGATATCTAAAGTGTAAGGCAATTGCAGTAGCTAACGTTAGGAATATAACGACCCATAAAGAAGTAGTTATTCCAAAGCCGCTAAACTCATAATATGTTAAAACATAATCAAGATTTGCTATAGTGGCTACAAAAATCCATCCTAGGTAAATGGAAATAGGTATTCTTCTTTTCCAATTGGATTCACTACTTGAGTAAGTTAAATATAAAAGGAATAAGGACCAAAGCAGCGCTAGTATTGTAATTAAAGCGTAGCTAAAATGCTCATAATGCCATAGTAGAATCCAAGAAATATTAAATAGGCACGTTGCTAGAAATAATACTACTCTTTGTAAGGGAATCTTATGTTCAATTCTATATTCTCTTATAATATTCCATATCCAAAATGCTAATAGTATATAAATAACAATCCAGATGGAAAATACATAACCAGCAGGTGTAAAGAGGGCTGGAATTCTAGCAGAGATTTCCCCAGTCGTTTGACCATTAATAGGTAACGTATTAGCAAGTATATTTACAAGGATTGTTGCGAGATAACCGCAAATCAAAAGGATTATTTTGACCAAAAGATTCGCCTCCTTCTATATTTAATAAGTATACCTTTCAATCTAAGAGCACACAAATTCAATTATAGAAATTATGTGACAAAAAAATGAATAATTAGGAAAGTAATTCATGATATAATGAAAAATGTAAAAGTTTTTAAAATAGGGGGAATATTCAGATGTTAAAACAAAATTATCCAATCGTCTGGGATTTAGATCGATTTTTCCGTGGTGGTAGCAGCTCCTCTGAATTACGGGAGCATCTAGATAAAGTTAAGGAAAAACTAGGAAAATTTGAAATAAATGTTAAGGAAATAGTTGTCCCAGCCTCAGCTCAAGAGTCTAACCAAATTAGGCAAATAATCGAGGAACTAAAAGATGTAGCTGTCCATTTAGCAGAAGCAGGGGCAGTTATTGGCTGCTATCTAGCTCAAGATACAACAGATAAAAAAGCGACGCTTTTACAAGGCGAGGTTGGTTCATTGTATGCAAGGTTATCTTCGTTAATGATTACAATACAACAAGCGCTTAGCAAGACAGAATCTACCGTATGGGAAGAGCTTTTAAATACGGACGAATTAACCCCATTTAAATTTATATTAAATGAATGGAGAGAGCAAGCGAGTAAAATGCTTTCCGAAAAAGAAGAGGATTTAATAACTACCTTAGAAGTAGACGGTTATGATGCATGGGGCCAACTATATAACATGCTTGTAGGGGACATCCATATAAAAATGACTATCGATGGGGAAGAAAGAATACTTTCGGTAGGACAAGCTGATAACTTAAGCTCGAGTGATAATGCTGAAATTCGTAAAAATTCCTTTGAAGCGTTAGAAAGTGTATGGACTGAAAAAGAAGAAGTTTTTGCGAAAACGCTTAATCATTTAGCTGGCTTCCGTCTGGCTACGTATAAAAAAAGAGGCTGGGAATCTGTCTTAGAAGAACCTCTTGCCATCAATCGTATGAAACAAGATACATTGGATGCAATGTGGGGAGCAATCTCTAAAAATAAAGCACCATTTGTGGAATATTTAAATAGGAAATCGGAGATGCTAGGCGAAAAAGCGATGCATTGGTATAATTTAGATGCACCTATCAGTACGTCTACCGAAAAAATGGAGTTCCAACAAGGAGCGGAATTTATCCTAAAGCATTTTAAAGAGTTTGGACCGAAGCTAGAAGCCTTTTCAAGAAATGCTTTTGAAAATGGATGGATTGAAGCAGAGGATCGTCCAAATAAGAGACCGGGTGGCTTTTGTACAGGAATGCCTGTATCAGAGGAATCCCGTATATTTATGACTTATAGTGGTTCCATGTCAAATGTTTCTACACTTGCTCATGAATTAGGTCATGCATTCCACTCATATGCTTTAAGACCAGTGCATTGGATGAACCGGAGATATGCAATGGGAGTAGCAGAAACTGCATCTACCTTTGCAGAAATGATAGTGGCGGATGCCTCTGTTCGCGAAGCAAAGTCCAAAGAAGAGAAAATTGCTTTGTTGGAGGATAAAATTCAACGCAGTGTTGCTTTCTTTATGAACATTCACGCCCGCTTCTTGTTTGAAACTAGATTTTATGAGGAACGAAAAGACGGCATTGTTTCTGCAAACCGGTTAAACGAGCTAATGGAAGTAGCACAGAGAGAAGCCTATGGGGATGCTTTAGACACGGTACATCCGCATTTTTGGGCATCTAAGCTCCACTTCTATATTACAGGAGTTCCTTTTTATAATTTCCCTTATACCTTTGGCTACTTATTTTCTTTAAGTATATATTCAAAGGCAAAAGAAGAAGGATCTGGTTTTGAGGAGAAGTATATTGCTTTATTACAGGACACAGCAGTAATGTCTGTAGAGGATTTAGCGATGAAACATTTACAAGAGGATATAACGAAAGAAGCGTTTTGGAAGAAGGGAATTGACCTTTGCATTCAAGATGTTGAGGAGTTTTTGCAATTAACTAACACTAAAGGGTGACGGTACTTGATTTATCTAGAAGGAGCAAGTTGTTACTTAAGGACTTTAAATGTAAAGGATGCACCTGCTCTTGCAAATTTAGTCTATGACAACAAGTTGTACTGGTCTGTTTTCGAACCATTACACCAAGAAGAATATTATACTGCTAGCGTCCAAAGAGAGAAGATTCGTGAATCAATCATGCTCATGCAGGAAAAAAGGGAATATAGCTTTGGTATTTTTTCTCATGAACGAGATGTTTTGATAGGCAGCATTTCACTTTATAGCCTGAAAAGAATGCCGTTTTCTAGTGGTTTAATTGGCTATTCGGTTGACCAGAAGCAAATTGGTAAAGGAATTGCGTCTGAGGCTGTTCGACTAGTAAAGCAATTTGGCTTTAATGACGTTCAATTAAATCGAATAGAAGCTTATGTATCCCCTAGAAATTTTGGCTCTATCAAAGTGCTAGAGAATAACAAGTTTGTTCGTGAGGGATTGCTGCGTAAGCTATTATTCATTAATGGGAAATGGGAAGATCACTATATGTATTCCACTTTAAGAGGAGAATAATAGGGGCTATAAATGAGTCTGTTGGTAAACTTAGTTTATCAACAGGTTTTTTGTATTATGTGGTGGACAGAAGGTTAGGTAGGTTGCTCTTAACACCAAATAGCAAAAAAAGAGCTTGCCATGGCGTTAACCATAAGCAAGCTCAAAAAAATTGGCGATTTCCCGGGAAATACATTATTTTTTGTCGATTTTACCGTCTGTTACCAAATCAAGTCGTCCCGTGTGAGGATCGATAATTAGTCCATGAACTGGAATTTCAGAAATCATCAACGGATGGTTACGTATCATTTCCACACTATGTAAGACACTTTCTTTCACGTCTGAAAACCCTTCAAGCCATTCTTCCACTTCAATACCTGAGTTTTTCAGTACATCAAAAGTGGAAGGATTTACTCCACGAGCTGTCATTTTTTCAAGAATTTTATCTGTTTGAATGGAGCTCATTCCACAATCGTGGTGACCAATTACATAAATCTCATCTGCTTGAAGCTCGTAAACTGCAACGATCAAGCTGCGCATAATACCACCAAATGGATGGTTAATAACAGCCCCTGCACTTTTAACGATTTTTACATCTCCGTTTTTAAGATTCATTGATTTAGGAAGCATTTCTACTAAACGTGTATCCATACAAGTAAGAATAACTATTCGCTTATCAGGAAACTTAGTAGTTACATAAGGTTCATACAGCTTGTTTTCTACAAATGATTTGTTATAGGTTAGTATGTCGTTTAAACTTGGCATAGTAATTCCTCCTTCTTAATATATTTTATACGAAAAAGAAGAAATTTACTTAATATTTGTTTAAAGAAATTATCTTGCAATGTTTCTTTTGCGATCATGGATAAAGAAAGACTTCCCTGTACCGATTACAACTGACTGTAATGGTTCTGGTGCAAGGTGGACAGGTACTTCAATTACACCGCTAAGCCATTCCTTTAATCCTTTTAGCAACGCTCCGCCACCAGTCAATATAACACCATGGTCTACGATATCTCCTGAAAGCTCAGGAGGACAAATTTCTAGTGTCGCACGAATTGCTTCTAGAATTGTCTCTAATGATTCTTTTAAAACTCCCTGTATTTGAGTAGAAGATAGTTTCACTATTTTTGGTAACCCCGTCACTACATCTCTTCCTCGCACTTCCATTACTTCTTCTGTATGAGGAACAAGGGCATACCCTATAGTCGTTTTTATCAATTCTGCTGTAGGCTCACCAATTATCACATTAAACTCTTTACGTACATAGTGGATAATTGCCTCGTCCATTCGATCTCCTGCAGCTTTCACAGTACTAGACGCGACTACACCTCCGTATGAGATAATCCCTACCTCTGTAGTACCTCCACCGATATCAACAATCATGCTTGCTACTGGCTCATTGACTGGCAACCCAGCACCAATTGCAGCGGCAACAGGTTCTTCCATTAGCTGCACTTCTTTAGCGCCACTTTGACGTACCGCATCTTGGATGGCACGGCGTTCTACAGAAGTTGCTCCTGAAGGTGTGCACACAATCACAGTAGGCTTACGTAAAGAAGTACCAAGTTTTTTGCTAGCTTTTTGCATAATAAGTTTTAACAACTGGGTAGTAACATCAAAGTCTGCGATCACGCCATCTTTTAGAGGTCTAACTACTTCAATAGATGTTGGTGTTTTACCTATCATCTTTTTGGCCTCTGATCCAAAGGCAATTATTTCTTTTGTTTTTGTGTTTACTGCCACCACAGTTGGCTCATCTATAAGTAATCCCTTATTTTTTGTATAAACTAAAGTATTAGCAGTTCCTAAATCAATACCGATATGTGAATTTGACAACATATGTCTTCCTCCATTTCACTTGCTCTACGTTATTATAATGGAAAATAGCACAATTGCCATTTGTAACATAATGGAATTTTACGTATGTTTCAATACTTTGTGGGTAGTAAGGGGCATTTATAGGGAAAAAAATAATGACAAAAACCTATTTTGTATTCGTTTTGTAATACAAACTTATCTAAAATGAAATGAAAAAAATAAGAAATAACATTAAGAAAAGAGTAAGTGCCTGTTCTGCCCCGACAGGCAAATGAAGAAAAGCGAGGAGGCAGCTCCTCAGCCACCGGAGATTTTCTTCATTTGACCCCGAGGGGCAAGGCACTGAAGCTAGACAACAGAGAAAAGCGGAGGCGCCTGTTCTGCCCCGACAGGCAAATGGGAAAATGCGAGGAGGCAGCTCCTCAGCCACCGCAGTATTTTCCCATTTGACCCTGAGGGGCAAGGCGCAGGAGCTAGACATCAAGAAAAGCGGAGGCGCCTGTTCTGCCCCGACAGGCAAATGGGAAAATGCGAGGAGGCACGTATAACGGATAATTGCCTGGTACAGGTAGACACGAGACACTTAATCAGGGGTATCCGCACGTAAAAGTAGAGAAAGCGACACCTAATCGGAGCAAAAGCGCACCTAGAGCGTAGAAGAGTGATACCTAAAAAGTAGAAATTTTCGCCTAATCATGGAAACCACACGTAAAAGTAAAGAAGTGCCACCTAAACAAAGTAAAAGCGCACCTAAAGGGGAATGTAAAATATTTTGTGTAAATGTATTACTATCTTTATTCTAAACACATACTTACTTTATCCGTTAAGGGG
>NZ_JABAFC010000032.1 GCF_012843435.1 Psychrobacillus sp. BL-248-WT-3
CATCATCCGCTCGACTTGCATGTATTAGGCACGCCGCCAGCGTTCGTCCTGAGCCAGGATCAAACTCTCCATAATAGTCGGCTTCCGATACACGTCGCATTGCGTCGTCAACTTCAGTCGTTCAATCGGTCACGTGCGTTAGTACGCTCCATCACTCACTCCTTCGTTTCCTAGCACTGCTCGTGTCTCGAAACCCTCTAAATAGAACTAGTTTAAAAGCTCATTTTGTTTCGCTGGCATCATCATTAAATGATGTCAAAAATTGTTTTGCGTCAATCAAGCCGAAACTTGTTGATGCTGTATGTCTTAACGTTTTGCATGTTCAGTTTTCAATGTTCATTTTTGCGTTGTCGTTTTTTGCGACTTCTCTAATTTATCACCATTCAACCGGCTAGTCAAGAAGTTTTTTAAAAAACATTTTTTATTAAGTTTCTGCTGTTTTTTAATTCGTTTTTGACGACGCTTATTATAATACCGCACAATTAATACATATGTCAACAAAAAACGAGTATTTTTTTAAAACGTTTTTTGTTGACTCATTTTCACCCTTTAACTTTGTAGTATCTATGCTCGATATGGCTACTTTTCGTCGGTTGTTTTTCGACTATAATTAACCCTTTGTCCACTAAGAATTCTATAAATACTTCTAGGTCTACAGAATAGTTTTTCAATTCCTCTTGTTCATGAATCTCTTGAATGGTCCAATACTCTTTAGTAGAAAGTACTTCTACTATATGACGTGCCCCATCCTTTGTTCTAGAATGAATTAGAAAATCGCTAGCTAAAAATAATAGTTCTAATCTCTTCTCTAATGTTTCTCGACTTGATACTAGCTCATCGTACAATTTATATATAGAAGGATCTAATTGCTTTACTTGCTTCCACACCATAACCTCTGGGTGCATTCCCTTTTCAATAATAGCTAATCTCGCTAAATGATGAAGTGAGTTTACAATATGAGTATAAGCATCTAGATAATTTAGTTGCTCAAAGAACACCTTTGCTTGCATATAACTTCTACTTAACTTAGCAAATTCAATTCCCATCCTTACGTTCCGACCATTTATCGGAAACTCTTGTAGTTCCCTTTTTAGGTTTTCTACATATTCATTTCTATCAAAAACAACTCGGCCGTTGATCATCCAATCTACTAGCTTAGGGTTGGCTCCAACTATAAACCATTTTCGTATTTGTTTTTCTGTAATTATATGCAGGGCAGCTTTTTTGTCGCTATACGTATAATGCTTTGTAAAAACAGGATTAGAGGAATCTTTTGTTATTATAAATAGTATAGAGTCAAAGGTATCCGTAATTGGACTGACCTCTTCTATTTTTTCTATCAATATGATGCCTAAAGTATTTGAATCACTTGCTCTTTCTTGATAAATAGGTCTTAACAATGCTTCCAATGTGAAAGCCTCCTTTTTAAACTTATGTATTATTCTTCGACAATTATTTGATATTTCCTCTTTAAACTTTTAGGACATTCCTTTATATAAAAATATGTTATAGTGTATGTACAATTAGGAGGTAAAAATATGAAACCCTATAAAAACAAAATAAATCGAATCCGTTCCTTTGCGCTTGGCTTAATTTTCTTTGGCTTTATCATTATGTACGGCGCTATATTTTTCAGAGAAAACCCAATCCTAGTAACTATTTTCATGACACTTGGGTTACTTTCTATTATAGGAAGTACAGTTGTTTATGGCTGGATAGGTTTACTATCTACTAGAGCCGTTCAAGTAGTCTGCCCCAATTGCGGAAAACATACGAAAGTTTTAGGTAGAGTAGATATGTGTATGTATTGTAAAGAACCACTTACATTAGATCCTACTCTTGAAGGCGAAGAATTTGATGTTAGCTACAATAGAAAGAAATAAATTTCTGCACTTTGCTTTTAGGCAAAGTGCTTTTTTATATTAACATAGTTCCTATAAAGTAAGATAACTTAAGGTTTAAATTCCCCATGTCAAGCTACTATGAGAGTAAATATCCTCTGAGCATACATAGCATTACGCAAATTATCCAAAAGGCAACTTCAATATTTTTTATCAAAAAAAGACAATAATATTTCATTTGACCTACAATCACACCTACTTTAGACTTAAGTTATAAAGAAGGGAGTGCAACAATATGTCTATCAGAAAGAAATTGAATTTTTCATTACTGTCTATTTTCTCTTTACTACTTATCTCAGTAGTAGTCACTCTTCTCCAATTGCTAACTATAGAGGATAAGTTTGATTACGCATTGGACAACCGTGTTCAGCAACAAATTTTATCAGATGAGATTCAAATAGAACTTGGTATGCAAGGTCTTTACTTAAGGAGTATGATTTTAAATAACACTGAGCAAACAAAAGAAGCACTAATTCTACACCAAGATTTGCTTGATGAGGCTATTCTAAAATTAGATAAGCTCGCCTCATCTGAAACTATGAAAACCTATTTAAGTGAGATTAATAAACATAATGATGCATTTAATGATGCTGCCGATGAAGTTTTGACCAATTTAAATTCCGGTAATAAGGATAGAGCATTGCAGGTGGTTAATAATGAAGCACATCTTGCAAATGAGGGTATATTAGCTGTAGCTCTCGAAATCAATGAATATCAAAAAGATCAATTAAAGATTATTACTGCTGAAACTAAGGAAATCGTTAAAAATACAATTCGAATAGGACTAGCTATACTGGTCGTAAGTATCTTGCTTACAATAGGTATTTCCTTATTTATAAAAAGATCTATTACTAACCGTCTAAAACACCTAGTAGTTGCAACTGAAATTATATCAAATGGTGACTTAACAGCATCTGATATTAACAATCAAGTAAAGGATGAAATAGGCGATGTAGCTAGGTCCTTTAATAAAATGAAAGCAAATCTAAAAGATCTAATTATTAGCTTACATGAAAATGCAAACCATTTGTCTAGTGTTTCCGAGGAACTTTCAGCTAGCACAGAAGAAGTTACCGCTGCATCTACCGATGTAGCAAAGCGAGTGGAAATGACATCTGAAGGTGCCCACATTGCATCTATATCAGCAAAAGATAGTGCTACTGCAATGGATGAAACTGCTGCAGGAGTTCAGCGTATTGCTGAAGCTACACAGGTTTTACAGAGCAATGCAACCAACACCTTAGAGTTTGCTAGCAAAGGTGAAGAAGTTTTAAAAACAGCAAAAGGACAAATGAATCAAATTTATAACTCCTCTAGCGAAACAAATCAGTTAATAAAAAAATTAAGTGTTAAGTCTATTGAAATTGAGAATATTACTAAGGTTATTACTGGGATTTCTGAACAAACAAACTTACTAGCCTTAAATGCAGCTATTGAAGCTGCTCGAGCAGGAGAACACGGGAAAGGATTTGCGGTAGTCGCCGATGAAGTAAGGAAGCTAGCGGAGGAATCCAAGTATTCAGCAAATCAGATAGTAGCCCTTATTACAGAAATTCAAAAGGACACAAGAAATGTTGAAGAGTCTGTTCTAATAGGTCTTCATAATACAGAAGAAGGTGTAAAGGTAATAAATGAAGCGAATATTTCTTTCCAATCAATTGCATCCTCAATTGAGCAAGTTTCCTATCAGATTGAAGATATTTCAGCAACCTCGGAGGAAATTGCTGCTAGCGCAGAAGAAGTAGCTGCATCTGTAGCTGAAATTGTAAATCAAACTATTGAAGCTTCTTCGCAAACTACAATGATTTCAGCGGCTGTCGAGGAACAGACAGCAACCATGCAGGAGATTAACAGTGTAGCACAGGACCTAACCCAAAAAGCAGTAGAATTAGAAGAATTAATTTATCAATTTAAAATTTAACCATAAGAAAAACCGAGCGAATAAACGCTCGGTTTTTCTTATTGGACTTTAGTTGCTTGTTCTTTACAGGTAGGACACGTACCGTAGATCTCCATTCGGTGAGAGCTAACATCATATCCGGTCAAGTGAGAGGCAAGATGCTCTACTTCATCTAATCCTGGATAATGGAAGTCAACTATTTTACCACAAGAGTTACAAATCATATGGTAGTGATCATTTGTGATAAAATCAAAACGGCTTGAATTATCACCATATGTTAATTCCTTTACTAGGCCAGCTTCTCTAAACACACGTAAGTTGTTATAGACTGTGGCAACGCTCATGCTAGGAAATTTACTTTCAAGCGCTTTATATATATCGTCCGCGGTGGGATGGGACATAGATTGAATAATAAATTCCAGAATCGCATGGCGTTGAGGCGTTATACGTACACCGGTTGATTTCAATGTATCTAAAGCGTCTCTTAAATGTACTTCCGTCATCGCTATGCACCTCTCTTTATAATCATTATTAAATGATAAGTTTATAATTATTATAAAGAGGAACTGTCCTTAATGTCAAATTTTTCGGCTATTAACATAGTATTATACATTTTTAGTATCCTCGTGTAGCATCTATTACATTCTCAATATCATTCTCTTGTTTTAGAAACGCCACTAAATTTCTAGAGAAAATTTCAAGCGCTCTCACTACGTATTGTGAGGAATGACTAGAAATGTGTGGGGAAACAATCACATTTGGCATACGCCAAAAAGGATGGTCACTTTCTAACGGTTCCTGCTCGAACACATCTAACACTGCGTAAGCAATGCATTTGTCTTCTAGTGCTTTTAATAGGTCCAGTTCTTTCACTAAATCTCCGCGTCCGTAATTCATAAAAATAGCACTCTCTTTCATAGACTGAAAATGCTTATATGTCAGCAGCCCTCTTGTTTCCTCCGTACTTGGCAGAATAGATACTACTATATCTGCTTGAGGTAGCACTTCTTTTAAAGACCCAAAAGATATCATCTCGTCCATGTAGGAAGCAGTATTTCCACTTCGATTACAACCGATTGTCCTAACCCCAAAGGCCTGCAATAATCTTCCCACTTCTCCACCTATTGCTCCTGGCCCTAATATTAAGGCAGTCGAGCCTAAAAGCTCCGAAGAAGGAACTCTTTTTGACCAATTTGCATTGCGTTGATTTTCTGCGACTACTGGCAACGATTTCTTTATAGAAAGTATATGAGCTAAAACGGATTCAGCCATCGGAGTTTTATGGATCCCTCTAACATTTGTGAGTAAAATATTGCGGTCTGCTATTTCCTTTAAAGGCATCTTTTCTAAGCCTGCAGAGGCAACCATAATCCACTTCAGCTCTTTTGCACTGTTTATATGGAAGGCTTTCAGGTCTTCTCCATATGTGACAACAATATCGGCAGTTTCTAACTTTTTTTCATTTAATCCCTTTTGAAAGATAAAAGCTATTTGTGGAAACTGATTGGTTAATCTTAACTGTTGCTCTTCCTTTGGTAAAAAAGAAAAAAGTACTTTCATCAATCATTCACCATCTTTGATTATGGATTTTAATGTATGTAACACTTCTTCTACATGATCTTTTACTTTAACTTTTCTCCATTCCTTCACAACAGTTCCGGTTGGATCTATTAAAAAGGTTGTTCGTTCGATACCCATATATTCTTTTCCGAAGTTTTTCTTCAATTTCCAAACACCGTAAGCCTCAGAAATTTCATGAGTATCATCTATTAATAATGAAAACGGAAGTCCATGCTTCTCTATAAACTTAGTGTGCGCCTTCTCATCATCTGCACTTACTCCCAGAATAACTGCATTTAAATCCGAAAAATCAGCATTTGCGTCTCTGAATTCACAAGCCTCTGTAGTACACCCAGGTGTAGAGTCTTTAGGGTAAAAGTACAGAACAACATACTGTTTTCCAGCAAAGTCATCCAGCGATATAATTTCACCCTTTTCATTTTTTAATGAAAACTTTGGGGCAACCATTCCTTCTAATTTTTCCATCAATATCCCTCCTCGATTAATTAGTTATATCGTAACTAACTTTATAAGTATGTTCAATTTCTTTAGCCTTTTTCCTCTTTTTTGTCTAAAATATAAAAATACCCAACTATTACTAGAAGTTTTAGGATAGACAAGTTATAATTTTCATCTTACATACATTTATAATGGAGGTAATACATTTGAAACATACACAATCTGAACAAATTCAAGTACAAGCATTAGAACATATAGTTGGCGGGGTAAATAGTCCTTCACGTTCCTATAAAGCCGTTGGTGGCGGAGCACCCGTTGTCATGGAAAGAGCGGAAGGTGCATACTTCTATGATGTGGACGGCAATAAATATATCGATTACCTAGCAGCTTATGGCCCTATCATTACCGGTCATGCCCACCCGCACATAACTGAAGCTATTACAAAAGCAGCACAAACGGGTCTATTATATGGTACCCCTACAAAGCATGAAGTGGTTTTTGCTAAAATGCTAAAAGATGCAATCCCTTCTATGGATAAGGTTCGCTTTGTGAATTCAGGGACGGAAGCAGTGATGACTACTATACGTGTAGCTCGTGCATATACCGGAAGAACAAAGGTAATGAAGTTTGCTGGCTGTTATCACGGGCACTCTGATTTAGTGTTAGTAGCTGCAGGTTCAGGTCCTGCTACTCTTGGAACTCCAGATTCTGCAGGCGTGCCACAATCTATCGCAAAAGAGGTTATCACGATTCCGTTCAATGATCCTCAAGCCTACAAGGATGCGATGGAAAAATGGGGAGAAGAACTAGCATGTATATTAGTTGAACCAATCGTAGGAAACTTTGGAATGGTGGAGCCTAATGAAGGGTTTTTATCTTTAGTTCATGAAATCGCTAAAGCTAAAGGAGCTCTTGTGATTTATGATGAGGTAATTACTGCGTTCCGATTCCACTATGGAGCGGCATCTACTTTACTTGGTCACACACCAGACTTAACCGCATTAGGAAAAATTATTGGTGGAGGTCTTCCAATCGGTGCATATGGTGGCAAAAAAGAAATTATGGAGCAGGTGGCACCACTTGGACCTGCCTATCAGGCTGGAACGATGGCAGGTAATCCGGCGTCCATGCAAGCAGGCATCGCTTGTTTAGAAGTACTTCAAGCTCCTGGTTTATACGAAGAACTAGATAGACTAGGTGCACTGTTAGAGGCAGGAATTTTGGATGCTGCTAAGGAAAATAATATTACGATTACAATCAATCGCATAAAAGGTGCACTTTCTGTTTATTTTACCGATGTTAAAGTAGAAAACTACGAGCAAGCAGAGGCTAGTGATGGTGAAATGTTCGCTAAATTCTTTAAGCTTATGCTTGAACAAGGCATTAACTTGGCTCCTTCTAAGTATGAAGCTTGGTTTATTACTACCGCCCATACAGAACATGATATAGTAGAGACAATTAAAGCGGTCAATTATGCTTTTGCCCAATTAAATAATTCAATGAAATAACCGTTAACGAAGGGATAGGATGGAATGAAATTAGGAGCACGTATTTTTAAGACTGGAGTCGCTATAGTATTTGCCTTATTTATAGCTGAATTACTTCAGCTTCCTAATCCTGTCTTTGCAGGAATAGCCGCTATTTTTGCACTTCAACCATCTATCTATAGGTCTTACTTAACCGTAATTGAACAAATACAGTCTAATCTAATTGGAGCAGCCATCGCCGTCTTGTTTGCATTAGTATTTGGAAACCATATTATTGCCGTTGGATTCGCAGCAATTGTGGCTATTTCTATCATGCTAAAGTTTAAATTAGAAAAAACGGTTTCCTTAGCATTAGTAACTGTAATAGCTATTATGGAGATTCAAAGCGACGAGTTTTTAACCTTTGCATTAATTCGTTTTTGCACGATTCTTGTTGGAGTGATTTCGGCCTTTATCGTAAATCTTGTATTTATCCCACCAAAGTTTGAGACAAAGCTTTTTAACTCCATCCATTATACACAGGACGAAATAATTAGATGGATTCGGATTGCTTCTAGAAATGCTGGTGACCATCAATCTACCAAACAAGCTATTACGCAGCTGAAGGATAGATTAGAACGTATTGACCAAATATACTCCTTTTTTAAAGAGGAAAGAGTTTATACCAAAAAGGCTACCCATTCAAAGGGCAGAAAAGCCGTCGTTTACCGAGAGCTTATCGAAATCTCCCATAATAGCCTAGAAGTATTGAATAGATTACACCTTCATGAAAATGAACTAAATGATCTTCCTGAGCATTTTAGAATGATGATCACGGAAAGACTTGATCTGCTTTTAACTTACCATGAACAGCTCCACCTCAAGTTTATTGGTAAGCTAAAAACAGACCATACAGAGCTGCATGGTCCCGACGCATTTATCCAAAGGCAAGAGGTTATGAATATTTTTGTTCAGCAGATTGCGATAACACAAATAGATGAGGAATTTTCTACCTACCACCTTCTCCATCTACTATCCTCTATATTAAAGTATGAGGAACAGCTGGAGCATGTGGATAGACTGATTACCTCGTATCAGAACTTCCATAGTAATGAATTAACCGTTCAAATTGAAGAAACATACTAAATCGATTAAGACTCACAGAAAAAATGAAACCCTGAACATTTACATAATGTGAATGCTCAGGGTTTCATTCATTAAAAGGCTCTATTTCAGATTTCTCTTTCTTTAGGTATACTCGCCATGTTCGTCAAAAAAAGTGAAATCGCCTAAACGATTTCACTTTTTATTTTTGGAGCTTTGTTTCTATCTTAATTTTTCATCCGAGGATCCAGTGCATCTCGAAGCCCATCGCCCATCAGGTTAAAGCCTAAAACTGTCAGCATGATTGCAAGCCCAGGGAAAATCATTGTCCACGGAGCAGTTCTTAGGTGATTTCGAGCATCCGCCAGCATTTTACCCCATTCTGGAGTTGGAGCCTGGGCCCCTAATCCAAGAAATCCTAATGCAGCAGCTTCTATAATAGCCGATGCTATGGCCAATGTGCCTGCTACGATTACAGGTGCCATAGAGTTAGGTAAGATGTGCGAAAAAAGGATACGAACATCCTTCATACCAATTGCCTTGGCGGAGGTTATGTATTCCTCTTCTTTTATACTTAACACTTTTGATCTTATCAAACGTCCAAAGTTAGGGATGTTGATAATTGCTATCGCAATTAAAGCATTTTGCAGAGATGGTCCTAGCACAGACACGACTGCAATTGCTAATAGAATACTTGGAAAAGCAAGAAGAATATCAAATAGGCGAGATATGATCATATCAACCCATTTTCCATAATAGCCTGCTATAATCCCCAATATACTCCCTACAATGACAGAACCAATTACAGAGAAAAAACCTACCCATAAAGAAATTCTTGCCCCATGGACAATTCGTGAAAAAATATCTCTACCAAAATCATCTGTGCCAAACCAATATTGGCTAGACGGCGGTAGGAGTCGTTTGTCTGAAATGGATTGTTCATCAATGCCCTGCGGGACCAGAAAAGGCCCTATCAACGCTACTACTATAAAGAACAATACGATAAAAGTGCCAATAAGCGCCACTTTGTTTTTACGGAAACCTCTCCACGCTTCTTTCCAAGGACCAGCTGATATGTCCTTTTCGGTAGCCAATAAATTATCCGGTGCTTTTGGAACCATTTGGGTCATCATCATCTCTCCTTTTAGTCATACTTGATGCGTGGATCAATTAATCCGTATAAAATATCAACCAATAAATTAATCATAACGAATATAAAAGCAACTACTAATATTCCAGATTGTATAACGGGGTAGTCACGATACTGAATAGCATCATAAATGTATCGACCAATTCCTGGCCATCCAAAGATAGTTTCAGTTAAAATAGCGCCTCCTAAAAGTAATCCCATTTGAAGCCCCACTACTGTTAAAACTGGGATGATAGCATTTTTCAATGAATGCTTGTATACTACCCAAAACATTTTTTGTCCTTTAGCTCTTGCTGTTCGTACATAATCTGCTCTCATAACTTCAAGCATACTAGATCTTGTCATACGAGCGATAATGGCCATTGGAATTGTTGCCAAAGCAATGCTAGGTAATATTAAATGTTTAAGCACGTCACCAAGCTGATCAAAACGACCATTCATAATCGTATCAATCACATATAAGTTTGTTACTGCCGAAACTGGATCTCTTGCATCGTCTCTTCCACCTGGTGGAAGCCACTGTAATTCTACAGAAAAAATCCATTGCTCCATAAGCCCTAACCAAAAGATTGGCATGGACACCCCTATCAAAGCTATTACCATCGCTAAGTAATCAAACCATGAGTTTTGAAACCATGCAGATATAATTCCTGCATTCACTCCTATTACAACAGCTATTAGGATTGCGAAGAAAGCTAGCTCAAACGTAGCAGCAAGGTATGGCCAAATTTCGGTAGCCACTGGCTGAACAGTTCGCATCGACTCCCCAAGATCTCCTTGAAGTAATCCAAATAAGTAATCAAAATATTGCACGTACCAGGGATTATCTAAGCCTAGGCTTGCTCTTAGTGACTCAATTGCTTCCTTAGAAGCTAATTGTCCTAAAATAACCTGTGCTGGATCACCAGGAATTGCACGTATAATCATAAAAACTAAAAAAGTCATACCAAGCAATACCGGTATAAGCTGTAGCAGCCTCTTTCCAATATAGTGAAGCATGTTTCTTCACCCTCTTTATTCTAAAATATGAAATTACCTTATCTTTAAAAGAGGAGGGAATCCATAAAGACCCCCTCCACTCTATTCCTTACTTAAAGTCAACGTTCCCTAGTTTGTCTGAACCTGTTGGATGTGGTGTAAATCCAGTCAATTCTGCTTTACCAGCTAATAATGGTGTTGAGTGAGCAAGTGGTACCCATGGTGCATCTTCAAATATTATTTCTTGTGCTTGTTTGTATAGCTCAATACGTTTGTTTTCATCTACTTCTGATTGTGCTTCGATAAGAATCTCATGTAATGGGTCGCTACTATAGTACGTATAGTTATTGCTTCCAATATTATCTTGGTCTAGTAAAACATAAAGGAAGTTATCTGCGTCTCCATTATCACCAGTCCATCCAAGTAAGAAAGCATCTGCTTCTCCTAAACGAGCTTTTTCTAAGTAAGTAGCCCACTCATAAGAAACGATTTTAGCATTGATGCCTACTTTTTCTAAATTATTTTTAATCGCTTCTGCAACTTTAGCTCCATCTGGCATATATGGTCTTGGAACTGGCATTGCCCATAGTTCCATTTCAAAACCATCTGCAAACCCTGCTTCTGCTAAAAGTTCTTTTGCCTTTTCTGGATTATATTCATATCCAGCAATATCATCATTGTATCCACTAATAGATGACGGAATCGGGTTTTTAGCTACCTCTGCTCCACCTTCAAAGAAAGCATCTACAATTGCTTGCTTATCGATTGCATAGTTCATTGCTTGACGTACCTTTACATTGTCAAACGGTGGTCTTGTAGTCGTCAGTCCTAAGTAACCAACATTCATAGAAGGACGCTCATACAATTGAAGAGCAGAGTCACCTTCTATTGTAGAACGATCGGATGGGTTTACACCATCAGCTAAGTCGATCGTTCCAGATAGTAGTTCATTAAGACGACCTGCATTATCTGGTACTGCTTTGAATACAACTTTATCAAGCTTAGGCATACCATCAATCCAGTAATCTTCATATTTTTCGATTGTAATAGTAGCATTACGTTTCCACTCTACGAATTTGAATGGACCAGTTCCTACTGGATTGTCACCGAATGCTTTTTCATCTTTTTCAAATGCTGTTGGACTAGCAATACCAAATGGACTCATTGCAATATTTTTTAAGAATGGTGCTTGAGGGCGTTTAAGCTTAAACACTACCTTGTTGTCACCATCAGCTGTAACAGATTCAATTACATGGCCTTCGTCACCAGCATAACCGCCGAACATAGAACCGTAGTAATAGAATTTTTCCTCTGATCCGTTAGCCCAGCGTTCAAAGTTTTTCACGACTGCCTCAGCATTAAAGTCAGTTCCATCATGGAATTTAATTCCTTCTTCTAAAGTAAATGTATACGTTAATCCATCTTCAGATGTTTCCCACTCTTTAGCAAGTCCTGGCTGAATAGTTGTATCTTCCTCGCCAAAGTTTAATAGTGTTTCGAAAAGGTTTTGTGTTACCTTGAAAGATTCACCATCTGTAACTGTAGCCGGATCTAGAGACACGGAGTCTCCTCCACGACCAAATACCAATGTTTTATTCTCTGATGATGACGATTCTCCTTTTTTATCCCCATCAGATTCATCACTTGAACATGCAACAATTGTAAATACCGCAAGTATCATTAAAAACATAAATGACAATAATTTCTTTTTTCTCACATGGACCCCTCCAAATTTATATTATCAATGCTGTACTGCCTCGTTATATAGATGGCAGGCAACAAAATGACTGTTCTTAACTTCCTCAAGCTTCGGTTTAACGGTTGTACATACATCCATTTTAAAAGGACAACGTGTATGGAATGTACAACCTGTAGGCGGGTTAGAAGGGCTTGGGATATCTCCCTCTAATATTATTTGTTCCCTTTGAAATTGTGGATCAGGTACTGGTACAGCAGAAAGAAGTGCTTTTGTATAGGGATGGAGCGGCTCCGCGTACAAACTTTCACTAGGTGCAAGCTCGACCATCCTGCCTAAGTACATAACTCCAACCCGGTCGCTGATGTGGCGTACTACCCCTAGGTCATGAGCGATAAATATATAGGTTAGTTTCAATTCTTTTTGCAAATCCTGCATCAGATTTAAAACTTGAGCTTGAATAGATACATCAAGCGCTGAAACTGGCTCGTCTGCTATAATCAGCTTTGGATTAGTCATAAGAGCTCTCGCAATACCAATACGCTGTCTTTGCCCTCCGCTGAACTGATGAGGATATCGTTTTGCATGATAACTGCTCAATCCTACAATCTCCAAAAATTCATGAACTTTTTGTTTGCGAGTTTTTGGATCTCCAATATTATGAACAATCAGTGGCTCCATTAAAATTTTCTCAACCGTGTGCCGAGGATTTAATGATGCATAAGGATCCTGAAACACCATTTGGATATCTCTTCTCACCTTACGCATAGCAGAGTCAGAGATTGATGTTAATTCTTTCCCTTCAAAGGTCACTTTACCTTCTGTAGGTTCTAGTAATCTCATAAGCATTCTTCCGGTAGTAGATTTACCACAGCCGGATTCTCCAACTATCCCTAGAGTTTCTCCTTCATTTACAAAGAAGGATATATCATCTACAGCTTTAACGTAGCCGACTTTTTTGGACAAAACACCAGAACGGATTGGAAAGTACTTTTTAAGCCCGTCAACTTTTAACAGTGGCTCTGTCATAATCTGTTACCTCCTTCGGATCATATAAGAAACATCTTGTTTTATGTCCCTCCGATGTTTCATACAGAGGAGGATTTTCCTGAGTACAGCGTTCGAACGCAAATTCACATCTAGCTGCAAACCGACAGCCCGTCGTTATAGTTCCAGGCTTCGGCACATTACCTGGTATAGAATATAATCGTTGCTTTTTATATCTCATATCAGGAACTGATGCTAGCAGTCCTTTTGTATAGGGGTGCTGTGGATCTTTAAAGATTGTTTCCACTAGTCCCTCTTCTACTACTTTACCTGCATACATAACCACTACTCGTTCGCATGTCTCTGCTACTACTCCAAGATCATGAGTGATTAACAGCACTGCTGTGTTTAACCTTTTATTCAAATCTCTCATTAACTTTAAAATTTGAGCTTGAATGGTTACATCCAATGCCGTCGTTGGCTCATCAGCTATCAATACTTCTGGGTCACATACAAGGGCCATCGCAATCATGACTCTCTGACGCATCCCTCCAGAGAGCTGGTGTGGGTAATCCTTCATAAGTGCCTCTGCTCTCGGAAGTCCAACAAGCTTTAGCATCTCAATCGCTCTATCCTTAGCCTGCTTCTTGCTCCAATCCTTTTTATGTAGGGTTATTGCTTCTATCAGCTGATTACCAATTGTAAATAATGGATTTAAAGAGGTCATTGGCTCCTGAAAGATCATTGCAATCTCATTTCCTCTTATTTTCCGCATCTCTTTTTCCGAGAAGGTTGTTAAATCCTTACCTTTAAAAAGGATTTCTCCATTGGTGATTTTTCCCGGTGGACTAGGAACTAGCCCCATGATAGATAGAGAGGTAACACTTTTACCACAGCCAGATTCGCCAACGATGCCTAAAATTTCCCCTTCTCTAACATGGAAATCTACATAATCGACAGATGGAATGACACCGTCATCTGTAAAAAAGGAAGTTTGAAGCCCTTTTACTTCTAGCACTTTTTTTCCTTGTTCCATGATAATTCTCCTTTTTTACGAGATTATTTAAAATTTTCTTTATATTTGTTCATATTGATATTTTACACATACATACTTTTTATGCAATACTTTTTATATTTTTTGAAACATTTGTCATATTTCAACTTTTTGTAAAATAGGTAAATAAAAACACCCAATAAGAACAGAATCGCCTTATAGGGTGTGTGTGTTAGTCCACAGTATCTAGTTGTTGTATTTGAAATAAATTATAATATACACCTTTACTCTTCATGAGTTCAGAATGAGAACCTTCTTCTGCTAGCTCTCCATTTTCTATTACACATATTTTATCTGCATGCGTTATAGTGGAAAGTCTATGCGCTACAATAATCGTTGTCCGATTTTGAGCTAAACGCTCCAAGGAATCTTGGATTAATGATTCGCTTTCTAAATCTAATGCTGAAGTAGCCTCATCTAGAACTAATATTGTAGGATTTTTCAAAAATACACGTGCTATTGCTACACGTTGCTTTTGACCTCCAGAGAGCTTAACTCCTCGCTCCCCAACCTTTGTTTCATATCCTTCAGGTAGCTCCATAATGAAATCGTGTGCATTAGCTGCTTTTGCAGCCTCTATTACTTCTTCATCACTAGCTCCTGGTTTACCCATTAAAATATTCGATTTGACTGAGTCACTAAACAAAATATTATCTTGAAGCACAATTCCTATTTGTTGTCTCAGTGATTCAATCGTTACATCGCGAACATCTTTGCCGTCAATTTTCACACTGCCATCAGATACATCATAGAAGCGGGGAATCAAACTAATGATGGTGGATTTCCCTCCACCACTCATACCTACAAAAGCAACTGTTTCTCCACTATTGACTTGGAGATTTATATTGTTAAGGATTGTTTGTCCACCTTTTTCATATTGGAAGGAGACATTTGAAAAGGTAACTTCCCCAAAAGTATTTCCTAAATTTTTCGCTCCAGGCTTATCAATAATATCGTATTTTTCATCCATCAGCTCAAATACTCTGTCCATCGACGCGAAAGATTGCGTTAATGTCGTGGATGAATTAACTAATCTTCTTAAAGGGCTATATAATCGCTCTATGTAGGCGATGAAAGCAGCCATTGTCCCAACAGATAGTCTTCCATGAATTGCTTCATATCCTGCGTAGGCAATAACTAACAGTGGTGCTATATCGGTAATTGTATTAACGACCGCAAACGCTTTTGCATTCCATATCGTTTGGTCCACGGCCTTATCCAGAAATTCTCCATTCGTCTCATTGAACAGCTTTTGTTCATGCTTTTCGAGCGTAAAGGTTTTAATAATACTCATGCCTTGTACACGTTCATGAAGATAGCTTTGTACTCTAGCTAATGCTTGCGATCTCTTTCTAGTTAAGTCTCGAAGCTTTCCGAAAAAGTACTTTACACTGAATGCGTAAAATGGGAACGCGATTAAAGTTACAAGTGTAAGTTTTACATTCATCGTAAGCATTATTCCAATAGCTATAAGAATTGTAGCTAAGTCGAGCCAAACATTCATCAAGCCAATCATGACAAAATTTTTCGTTTGCTCTACGTCATTGATGACTCGAGAAATGACCTCTCCAGCTCGCGTGTTTGAATAATACTTTAAGCTTAGCTTTTGAAGATGTATGTATAGCTTTTGACGGATATCATACAAAATTTTATTACTGACTAATTGTGCTAAATATTGTCGATAATACTCAATTGGCGGTCGAACGATTAGAAACACTAATGCGGTTCCACCTAACCAATAAACAAGTTGTTGAATTTTTTCATCTGTTGCCATATCCCCACCGATAATATCATCTACGACAATTTTAATCAGAATGGGTATAAACAATGGAATTGCGAATTTAATAACCCCTATAATAATCGTTAAAAAGATTTGCCAATTATAAGGTTTTACGAATTCCATATATCTTTTCATGGTGCTCATAAAACTACTTCCTTTCTTAAAACGGAAGAACCTGTTGCAAATTCAACAGGTTCTCCTACTACTCGTTCAGCTGTTTATAAAAATGATAACGACTTGTCCAAGCCTCGATAAAGTCCGGGGCAAATGGACCTCTTCTTTGTTTAATCCAAGAAATAAGTTTTTCTATATTTCGATCAAGAATAGAATCCATTTCATTTGGATAATTCATTTCCCTTTTGTGCTGTTCGTATTCATCTTCATCCAAAATTGTGTAGGTCATGTCTGGGAAAACCTTCACATCTAGATCATAATCAATATATTTCAGAATTTTATTGTTATAGACAAATGGCGAACTAATATTAATGTAATAATACACACCGTCTTCTCTTAGCATACAAATAATGTTAAACCAATGTTCAGCGTGAAAGTAACAGATTGACGGTTCTCTAGTAATCCAGGTTCTTCCATCTGATTCAATTACAAGAGTTCGTTCGTTCGCTCCTATTACAATATTCTTGGTCCCCTTTAAAACCATCGTTTCCTGCCAGACACGGTGGATACGGCCATTATGCTTGTAGCTGTGAATTTGAATAATTTCTCCTTCTGTTGGAATCGCCATGATTTAGCCACCTTTTCATCAAGCGCAAAATTGAATATTATACTTATTTTCATATTATAGCAATCCATAGGAAAAAACTGTAGTAAAAAAATCAGCGAGAGCAAAATGCTCTCGCTGATTTTTGGTGAATCCATGTTATTTTGATGGGTTATAAGAACTTTTTGAAAACTTCCCGCTTGCTTGTTGTTTTTTCATTTCAGCTTGACGGTTTTGCTCTTTAACTTGTCGAATTACAGTTTCTGAAGCAAATTCTTGACTTCTGTTTGATGATTGACTGTTATTCTTTTTCATGGATTTCACCTCCGTACAAAATATATCTTGTGCACTTTCGGAGATAATATTCATAAAAAATAAATTTGTGTGTTTTGGTTAATTTGAAATCATTTATTGAAGCACAGACAAGGAAAATTTGGGGCATGTTAAAGAATAGGGTTGATATATGCTACCAAATCTCTAAGTCAGAATGTAGAATTGATTTCCACGCCAGCCGGACGCTTTCCGTGGGGTGAGCGTTAAGCCATCACCCATCGCTTACGCGCGTGGTTGTGATGTCTTAACTGTCTCACTCATCCCACAGGAGTCGCCGTCTGTCGCTCCAATCAATAAATGTGAACATATTTATTTCATACATAAATTTCTATTTATGAAATTAACTCATAAAGAATGATAATGAAAATTAAACAAATACGGCAACCTCGATATTATTTGGGATTGCCGTATTTTTATTTAGTTTAATTTTTTATTAATTAATGTCAAACATTCATCTTTAACATTGTATTGCTCTTTAAAAAGAAATTATTATTTATGAAAACTACATTTTAATCGAACGGCCGCCATCTACAATGATAGTTTGTCCTCGGATCATGCTGGCATCATCTGAAAGCAGGAACATAGCTGTTTTTACCATATCCTCAATTTCAACCATTCGTCCTGCCGGAGTATTTACACGCGCATCCTCTAATAATTGTTCTCTATTTGGGAAATGCTTTAAAGCATCAGTATCTAATGCTCCACCAGAAACAGTATTAACGGCAATCCCTTTTTCTGCTAGCTCTACCGCCAAATATCTTGTAATGGATTCAATAGCAGCTTTAGAAACTCCTACTGTCGTATAGTTTTCCAAATATCGAATAGACCCTAATGAACTGATGCCTAATATCTTCCCGCCACTCGGCATTAGCTTTGCCGCTTCCTGTGCTCCAAAAAGCATTGCTTTTGCGTTAATGTTCATCGTCCAGTCCCAATGAGACTCCTCGAGCTCCATGATTGGTCGAAGAACACCGGATGCAGCATTACTCACGAAAATATCTAAACGACCGAACTCCTCTTTTATCGTTTGAAACATTGCCCGAAGCTTTTCTACATCACCAACATTTGCACGAACAAGTAAAGCTTTTTGTCCTAATGCCTCTATTTCTGAAACCGTTTCTAATGCAGCCGTTTTACTGCGAGCATAGTTCACTACAATATCATAACCACTTTTTGCAAGCTCAATGGCAATTGCTTTTCCTAGTCCTCTGCTACTGCCTGTTACTAATGCTACTGGATTTGTCATGTGATGTTCTTCCTTTCCTTCCACGCATTCCATATTTTTAATACTGGAATAGGCATAGGTTGATTGTTCACTTCTTCTATAGAATACCACTGGCTATTCAAGGATAATTTTTTTTCATTTATAAGCTTTGCTTCAAAACTTTCAACTTCCCATACTAGATGTGAAAAAACATGCTTAAAAGAAAGTAATTCATTTCCTTTTTGAATTTCTATTCCATAGTCCAACTCCACTACCTCTTCAACAGTGTGAGTCGCTGTTGGAAGCTCAACCATTGGAAATTGCCACATATTAGCAAGTAAACCTTTAGAAGGTCGCTTCTCTAAAAGAATCTTACCGTCATCTCGTTGGATCACTATTGCCTTCATTTTATGTAATTTTGTCTTTTTGTTAATTGTTTTAACCGGAAGCTCTTCTTGAACTCCTTCATAAAATGCTGAACAAAATTCTCTTACTGGACAAAGTAAACATTTCGGCTTTTTTGGAGTGCATATAATAGCACCAAGTTCCATTAAACCTTGGTTAAAGGCAGAGGGATTTTCCTCATACATCAAGCTCATCACGGCATCTTCAAATATCTTTTTCGTCTTTGGTTTAGCAATATCCTCTTTTATCAGTAAAATCCGAGATAATACTCTCATAACATTCCCGTCTACAGCATGCTCTGGAACACCATAAGCAATACTTAGCACCGCTCCAGCCGTATATGGTCCAACGCCTCTTAGCTTAGATATTTCCTTTCGGTTGTTCGGTATGATGCTATCGTATTGTTCTACAACTTCTTTTACTCCAGCTTGGAGATTGCGTGCTCTAGAATAATAGCCCAGACCTTCCCACTCTTTTAGCAATTCTCCCTCATTAGCTTCTGCAAGAGATTCAAGCGAGGGATATTTAGAGACAAATCTCTCATAATAAGGGATAACTGTATCAACTTTTGTTTGCTGTAACATTACTTCGGAAACCCAAATTTTATAGGGATCCGTGGTTTTTCTCCACGGTAAATCACGTTTTTCTTCTAAAAACCAGGAAACTAATGCCTCGCTCATTTGCTTATTGTATAATTCGTTCACAGTTAGAATCCTTTCTGGCGATTATTGTATGCGATAATAGGGTATAACACTAATAATTGCTTTGTTAATTTATATACTTTATCTTATGATTAAGATAACTTGTTTCCTTAAAAGGAGCTGGTCACACATGGATACAGGCACACATATAGTCATGGGTATTGCACTTGGTGGTTTGGCAATGGCAGATCCTGTCGTTACAAGTAGTTCTTTGACTACTACTGCTGTTATTGCAGGTACTATCATTGGTTCTCAAGCCCCTGATATAGATACTGTTCTAAAATTAAAAAATAATGCCATATACATACGTCATCATCGTGGTATAACTCATTCTATTCCAGCCGTTTTACTATGGCCGTTACTTATATCTGGAGTATTGTGGCTAATTATTCCAGAGGTGAACTGGCTTCATCTTTGGCTTTGGACATTTTTAGCAGTATTTCTTCATGTTTTCGTGGATATATTTAATTCCTATGGTACCCAGGCATTACGACCCTTTTCTAAGAAATGGGTTGCACTAGGTGTCATTAATACATTTGATCCGATTATCTTTGGCTTTCATGTATTAGGATTATTACTATGGATGTTTGGCTTTAACCCAGTACCTACATTCCTAACCATGTACGCTATTATCGCCATTTATTATATACTACGCTTTGCAGTCCAAAGTGCGGTTAAAAATAGCGTGAGAAAAACAATTCCGGATACCACAGAAATTATTGTGGCTCCAACTATTAAGTTTTTTCAATGGAGGATTGCCGCAAGCTCCGAGACGCATCATTACGTTGGCCGAGCATACGGGCGTTCCATAACGATATACGACAAGTTTGAACGAGAGGAAATTCCAGACTCTCCTTTAGTAAAAGCTGCCTTAAAGGATACAAATCTAAGTGCCTTTACTTCGTTCTCCCCTATTTACAGATGGGAAATAACTCAATTCGATCATATCCATGAGGTTCGGTTAATCGATCTGCGTTACAGAAGTAATGATTACTATCCTTTTGTAGCAGTTGTACATTTGGATGAAGACCTTAATATCATCAACTCTTACACTGGTTGGATTTTCAGCGAAGATAAGCTAAGAAAAAAATTAGACTTTTTACCACATTAAACAGAGACGCTAGGAATTTAAATTCCTAGCGTTTAGTCTGTTTCCAATAAATGCTTGTACTTTTCGTTAGTACCCGCAAACTCGTGTAGTTGTTCACCATATCCATCTATCCACTTTTTAATAACCATCTCTGTTACTGCAGCACCTTTATATTCATAGCCTGCACGTGCATAGGATGATTCGAAGTCAGACCAAAGTAATTCAATCCATGCTCTTGCCTTTTCAAAGGAAAGCTTGTCGTTTTTTTCAAGTAATAACTCTGTTAATTCATTTATTTTAGTTTCCATATTATTTTCCCTCCTCTAACGGCTGTAGTATAGAAATTGGTAATGCTTCCTCGTACTTGTCTCCACCTAAACGGTAGCCCCAAGCAAATTTTCCCTTTAAGTATTCGACTTGAAAAAACATCCCAGGATCACCGCTAATTCTATACATTTCACCAGGTTTTATAGAATTTACATCTGTTAGAAATGACTGAGCCATCATTGCTTTTCGTTCATATACTGCATACTCATTAACAATGCCTAGTTGCTCAGCCTTTCTTGCTTTTTCCTTTAGGTTAGCAATTTCAGTTCTAAGCTCTTGCTCCGTCATCTGACTATATTTTTTATTGCTCATTTTGTAATTCCAGCTCCTTATTTTCTATATACATATCTATGTGCTCTGACGGGAAACCTTTTATATAAAGGGCCTGTTTCACACGATTTTTCAGATCATAGCCGCTATATTTTGCAGAATACTTTCTCCAAATCTTTTCTCCTTGTGCAGCAATTATTTCAAGCCATTCGTCTTCCTTTTTCTCTAAATCAAAAGATTCGATTGCCTGAGAAATGATGCCAAAGTTATACCCTTTTCTTTGAAGATTCTCCTGGACCTTTTGTTTAATTTGGCGTGGAGTCTTATTTTGGTTTTGATTGATAATTTTTTCTGTAAGTGTTTTAGCAATAGAAACTTGTTCTTCCTCCGAGTAAGCGGCAAGTACTTCCTCTTGAAGCTCTTTTTCTATTCCCTTCTTTTTGAGCTCCTGTCTAATTGCAGCAGGGCCTTTTTTACTGCTATTTTTTTGAGTTTCTACTAAAGCCTTCGTAAAGCTAGCATCATTCAAAAATCCATGCTCATATAGCTTTCGAATTGCCTCTAAAATGACCGCTTCTCCAAACTCACTTTGTAGTAATTTTTGCTTTACCTCATGCTCACTTCTCATCCGAAAGCTCAAATAATTAATCGCCTTATTATATGCTTTTCTTACTTCATCATCAAAAACAATTTCATCTAAGGTAAAGGCCTCTATTACCTTACCCTTTGTAAGCTGATATTTTATCAGTACTGCCTCATCCACACTAAAGGCATACTTTTCATCTAAATATAAATTATACCGTTCATTATTTTTTTTTTGACGTCCTATTTTTGTAATAACCGGCATTTTGTTAATCTCTCCATTCGCTTTCCTTAATTATAGCGTAAAAATTAATATGTGATAAATGATTGAACTGGTATTATTGTGTTAAGGAGGCTGATTTCGATGAGAGTAGCAATTACTGGTGGAACTGGTTTTGTAGGTAGGGCTTTGACTGAGCTACTGCAGCAAAAGGGACATGAGGCTATTATTTTATCACGGTCGAGCTCGCACTCAGCAAACAATGTTACTTATATTAACTGGCTTACAAATAATTCTAAACCTGAGGTATATTTAGAAGGTATTGATGCAATAGTAAATCTTGCTGGAGAATCTATAAACAACGGTAGATGGACAGAAAAGCAAAAAGCAAAAATTTATGATAGTAGGATGGAAGCTACTGATGAAGTCATACGTATTATCCAAGTATTAAAGAAAAAACCCGAAGTTTTGATCAATGCAAGTGCTATTGGAATTTATCCAGCTTCCAATACAGAAGTTTATAATGAACAATCAACACAACAGGGTCATGATATTCTAGCCAAAACAGTTGCAGATTGGGAGCAAAAGGCATTAACTGCAGAGCAGCTTGGAGTCCGCGTAGCTTTAGGTCGATTTGGGATTATATTAGATAGAAAAGAAGGAGCACTTCCCTTAATGGCATTACCTTATAAAATGTTTGTAGGTGGTCCAATTGGAAAGGGAGATAATTGGATGTCATGGGTTCATATCCAAGATGTTGCTAGTTCCCTGTTTTACGCTATTGAAAATAATATTCAAGGACCTTTTAATATAGTTGCACCAGATCCTCGAAGGATGGATGAATTTAGTAAAACATTGGCTAAAGTATTAAATAAACCTCATTACTTCCCAGTACCTGCATTTGCTTTGAGGCTAGTGCTTGGTGAAAAAAGTCAGCTTGTCTTAGAAGGGCAAAAAGTAGTTCCAGACGTATTAATAGCTAATGGCTTTTCCTTTAAATACCCAGAACTTACGAGCGCATTGACTAATATATATAGTCAGTAATCGAGCCAATTTCCACAGACGATGGCTTATTGCTCACCCTATCCTTTAATATAACCTTTTCTAAAAGGGAATTATGATATTGCTTCATATAGTAAAACTAACCAACGAGCAAAAATGAATAAATATCAAACCCAAGTGCAATCTACTTTTAAGTTGATTGCATTTTTTTATGCAAATATATATTAAAAAGGAGCAAAAATCATGTGGAAGCATCATGTAATAGGAATTATTATAGCAGCCTTTATTATAAGCCTCGGCTTTTCCTATGAGCCATTTACCGCGGAAGCAAAAGAAATTCACTGGGGTTTTAAAAAAGCCAGAGATGAGGTACCACCAGAGGCCGGAGCAGAGCTGGATGCATTATTAGAAAAGCATGGAGCCATTTATAAAGGGCCAGCTAACAAAAAGGTTATTTACCTGACATTTGATAATGGCTATGAAAACGGCTATACGGAAAGCATTTTAGATACATTAAAGAAAGAGAACATTAGCGCCACCTTCTTTTTAACTGGTCATTACCTCGAAAGTGCCACACCACTAGTAAAACGGATGATTGAAGACGGACATCAAATAGGTAACCATTCCTATGGACATCCAAACCTAGCTAAGCTGTCAAAGGATGAAATAAAAAAGGAATTACAAAAATTTGATAACCGACTAAAAGAGCTCACTTCTTTAGAAAGAACAACTGTCACGAGACCACCGGAAGGAATCTTTGATGAAGATGTGCTAGCAGCTGCAAACGAAATTGGTCACCAGCATTTTTTCTGGTCTGTTGCTTTTATCGACTGGCATAGGGATCAAAAAAAGGGTGGACAATATGCTTATAATGAGCTTATTACACAAATCCATCCTGGCGCTATTATTCTTATGCACACGGTTTCACCTGACAATGCTGAGGGTCTTCCGGCATTTATCAAAGAAGCGAAAAAACGCGGATATTCCTTTGGAAAGATCAATGACCTCAATATATCCAAATTGGATATACCTGAGTATTCTCTTCCACAGTAATTTCCTTTATAATAGATATAATGTAACTAAGGTGCCAGTTTTTTAACTGGCACCTTTTGCTTGCAACCAACCCCATAAAAAAGTTATACTGTTTTATTGGTTGATAAAGGACGTGAAGGAAATAATGAAAGAACAAACAGCAATACAGGTGGGACAACAATTTCCACTTACTATAAAAAGACTTGGTATTAATGGAGAAGGAGTTGGCTTCTTTAAACGAAATGTAGTTTTCGTTAAGGGAGCACTTCCTGGAGAGGTAGTAACTGCTGAAGTAACTACTGTAAATCCAAAGTATGCGGAAGCAACGATAAAAAAAATTCGTCAAGCTTCTCCAGACAGAGTAAAACCACCATGCCCTGTTTATGAGGCATGTGGAGGTTGCCAGCTTCAACATATGACCTATGAACGAGAGCTTATTGAAAAAAGAGACATAGTCATTCAAGCCCTTGAGCGTTATGTGAGAGACCTTGCTCCGTCAATTGAGGTAAAACCTACACTTGGAATGGAAAATCCTTGGCTGTATCGAAACAAAAGCCAATTCCAAACAAGACAGCTTGGTAATGATGTAATTGCTGGTTTATATGCAGAAGGATCTAACAAGTTAATTGATATTAATGAATGTATGGTTCAACATCCTGCTACCACTAAGATTACAAATGAAATTAAAGCCTACTTAAAAGAGCTTAAAATACCTATATATGACGAGAAAAATCCTCAAGGTATTGTTCGTACTATTGTTGTGAGAACTGGGATGAAAACTGGACAAATTCAAGTAACATTAGTTACAACACAAAAGAAAATGCCCAACAAAGAAGACCTTGTACAAATGATTCGTAAAATCGATTCTAATATCGTATCCATTAGCCAAAATATTAATCCTGGAAAAACATCGTTAGTATTCGGTGACACAACTTTTAATTTATTTGGTAAAGAAATTATTCATGAGAAGCTTGGAGAATTAGCTTTTGACCTATCGGCTCGCGCCTTCTTCCAGCTAAATCCGGAACAAACTGAGCATTTATATGATGAAATTGAAAAGGCAGCCGAATTAACTGGTAAGGAAACTGTCGTTGATGCTTATTGTGGTGTCGGGACAATCGGACTTTGGTTAGCTAAAAATGCTAAAGAGGTTCGTGGTATGGATATTATCGAAGAGTCCATTAAGGACGCTAAGAAAAATGCGAAACGCAACGGCTTTGATAACACAAAGTATGTTCATGGCACTGCAAAGAAATGGTTGAAGCAATGGCAGAGTGAAGGCTTTGTACCTGACGTGCTAACAGTAGATCCTCCTAGAACTGGTTTAGACGAGGAACTACTAAAAACAGTATTAGAGATAAAACCAAAACGCTTTGTTTATACTTCCTGTAACCCTTCAACTCTTGCAAAGGATCTGCAGGAGCTAACGAAGCTTTATGATGTTCAATATATGCAGCCCGTGGACATGTTCCCTCAAACAGCCCATATTGAAGTAGTTACACTACTTACACTTAAATAATTGCACATTATGTAAGAAGGATCCGAGAATCTGAATGATTTTCGGATTTTCTTCTAATCGTTTATCCCTTTACCGGGAAGGCTATTACATAACTGAGGATGTATTTTGATATTGCTAGGAGGATTCATATAAAATGGAAAATAACGACATATTAATACGTTTGCGATACGCTTTAGATATCAAGAACAAAGAAATGGTAGAAATCTTTAAGCTTGGTGGTATAGAAATTTCAAAAGAAGATGTGTTGAAGCTTTTAACTAAATCCAAGGATCACTTTGATAATGAATATGAAGATGATATTGAGGATGATGACAATCAAATCAAGTGCAACAATAAAACGTTAGAAGCCTTTTTAAATGGTCTTATTACTTTTAAAAGAGGACCCCAGGAGCCAAAGCCAGGACAACCAGTGGCCCCTCCCTCTACATCTGGTAGTACAGAAAGTGTTAATAACATGCTTCTAAAAAAAGTAAAGATTGCACTTACTTTAACAAGTGAGGACATGATTGATATCTTGGAGGAAGCTAGAGTGGCTATCACGAAAAGCGAACTAAGTGCCATCCTACGCAAGGAAGGCCACCGTAACTATAAAGAATGTGGCGATAAATTTGCCCGGAATTTCTTAAAGGGATTAGCTATTAAATATAGAGGTTAACTATTGGGGTACGGACAACACTCTCCGAAAAGAAACAGCCTCGAACATTTTACGACCTGGTAAAGTTTTCGGAGCTTCTATTCCAGTGATCTGTAATTGTTTTCGAGTTGCAGGGGGCGAAGCTTCAATCTCCTCGGCTTGCTCCTGCTTAGGCTTTTACGCTCACGCTATTCCTGCAGTAGTCTCCACCTCCTCTTCAAACAACTAAAGTAGAAAGTTTATGGACTTGCTCTATAAATGAAAACGTGAAATCGGAAATATTCGATTTCACGTTTTTTAAATTGTGAGACTAGTTATGTCTCTCACTTCTCAAAAGAATAAAATATTTGTGCCAAGGTGGCTGTTGTTGATCTTATGAAATGGGCGAACGCTCGACTAGAGGAAAAAAACCTACTTTATGGAATGATTCATAGGCTCATTAGAAACAGCATTAGGAATTAATTAAACTGTATAAAAATACATGTATATTCATTTTTCAACTGTTATAAAACACATATACTCTCCCTTATCTTATTAGCTTAATCTTGTTATAGACCAACTACTTATGGCAATTTGTAGTAATAAAACCAATTGTATATTTTCAATATTAAAAAGAAACTTTTATTTTAAAATGTGAATAAAAATTGAAAATTCATCTTGCATTCTTTTTTTAATTGGTGCATGATTTGATTATTGCTACAACGTCGTCTGACGTCTAGCAAATCGCACTATAAAAATTTGGGGGTAAGATATATGATTTATGCTAATCCTAATACTGCTGGTGCAGTAGTTGATTTTAAAGAACGTTATGATAACTTTATCGGTGGAGAATGGGTAGCTCCAGTTAATGGAGAGTACTTTGATGTAGTTTCACCACTTACCGGTAAAGTATTTACTCAAGCAGCTCGCTCCACTGAAGCTGACATTGAGCTTGCATTAGATGCTGCTCATGCTGCTAAAGGTGCTTGGGCTCAAACATCTGTAGCTTATCGCGCAATTATTTTAAACAAAATTGCAGATCGCATGGAACAAAACCTAGAAAAAATTGCAGTTGCTGAAACTTGGGACAATGGTAAAGCAGTTCGTGAAACATTGAATGCTGACATCCCACTAGCAATTGACCACTTCCGTTATTTTGCAGGAGCTATCCGTGCTCAAGAAGGTAGAATCAGCCAGATCGATAACGATACTGTAGCATACCACTTCCACGAGCCAATCGGTGTAGTTGGACAAATTATTCCTTGGAACTTCCCATTATTAATGGCTGTTTGGAAAATCGCTCCAGCTTTAGCTGCTGGTAATACAATCGTTATGAAGCCTGCTGAACAAACACCTGCTTCATTAATGGTCCTTTTAGAGCTTATTCAAGATATTTTACCAAAAGGCGTTTTAAACGTTGTAAACGGTTTCGGTGCAGAAGTTGGGAAACCACTTGCAACTAACCCACGTATTCAAAAAGTAGCATTCACTGGTTCTACTGGTGTTGGTCGTTTGATCATGCAATATGCAACTGAAAATATTATCCCTGTAACATTAGAGCTTGGTGGTAAATCACCTAACGTATTCTTCGAGGATGTTATGGATGCAGATGATGAGTACTTAGACAAAGCAATCGAAGGTTTAGTATTATTCGCACTTAACTCAGGTGAAATTTGTACTTGTCCATCTCGTGCACTTGTTCAAGAATCAATCTATGAAAAATTCATGGAGCGTGCATTAGAACGCATTAAAGCAATTAAAATTGGTAACCCACTTGATACAGAAGTTATGATGGGTGCTCAAGCTTCTAACCAACAATTACAAAAAATTCTTTCTTATATCGAAATAGGTAAAGAAGAAGGCGCTGAATTGTTAATCGGTGGAACTCAAAATAAATTAGAAGGTGACCACGAAGGCGGTTACTATATTGCTCCAACAGTATTTAAAGGCGACAACAAAATGCGTATTTTCCAAGAAGAAATCTTTGGACCAGTACTTTCTGTTACAACATTCAAAGACTTTGACGAAGCAATGGAAATTGCTAACGATTCTGAGTTTGGTTTAGGAGCTGGTGTTTGGTCTCGTAACATTGACACTGCTTACCGTGCAGGTCGTGCAATCCAAGCAGGTCGTGTTTGGACAAACACATATCACCAATACCCAGCACATGCTGCATTTGGCGGTTACAAACAATCAGGTATCGGTCGCGAAAACCACTTAATGATGCTTGAGCATTACCAACAAACAAAATGTATGTTAGTAAGCTACAATAAATCTGCAATGGGCTTCTTCTAAGAAGTTAGAAATGAGATGACAGAATGGTAGAACGCATCGTAGCAACGGATAAAGCTCTTGATCTAATTCAAGAGCTTGAGGCAAAGCATGGGGCAATTATGTTCGTACAGTCTGCTGGCTGCTGCGATGGTTCTGCTCCAATGTGCTATAAGCAAGGTGACTTCTATATAGGAAGTCGTGACTTGCTTCTTGGTACTGTTGGAAATGCACCATATTATATGCATCAGTCCCACTATACTTATTGGCAGCATACACAGCTAATATTAGATGTTGTTGATGGCATGGGAGCTGCCTTTTCTCTTGAAAGTACAGAAGGAATTTCATTTCATATTCATTCTCGTGTATTTACAGATAAGGAAAGAGCAGAGCTATCTCCTCTTTAACTAATTTATGGATAAAAAGAGCTATCTTTTTATCCATATTTTTTTATATCTCCTGTACATATAATATATTTACGCTTTCCTCTTTGATTTTTTTGTTATAAAATTATTAGTAATTGTAATATTGCAGTTAGTAAATAAAGAGTTGGTTTTTATAAACCAGCTCTATTTATTTATCCAGCACATTTCACTTTATTCTTGTGAGGTGTTATAGAATAGCGTAATAAAAGCAATCTATATATCAAGATTACATAATAAGCGTTACCGATTTTTAGGAGGAATTAATAATGGATTTGTTTGAAAGCATGTTACAGGATGTGAATAATGCTTTATATTCCTACATCCTGATCGTACTCTTAGTAGGAGTGGGATTGTTTTTTACAATAAAAACTAGATTTATTCAGATTAGATTAATACCAGAAATGTTCCGTGTTGTTTCGGAAAAAGCCACGATCGATAGTACAGGAAAAAAAGGTGTTTCCTCCTTTCAGGCATTTACAATATCAGCTGCCTCTCGCATAGGGACTGGTAACATTGCTGGGGTTGCAACGGCTATTGCACTTGGTGGTCCTGGAGCTATTTTTTGGATGTGGATGATCGCTATTATCGGTGGAGCATCTTCTTTAATTGAAAGCACTTTAGCACAAGTATATAAAGTAAAAGATGGTAGAATGTATCGCGGTGGTCCAGCCTATTACATGGAAAAAGGCTTAAACAAGCGGTGGATGGGAATTCTCTTTGCAGTGGTTATCTCCCTCACCTATGGCTTTGTATTCAACGCGGTACAAGCTAATACAATTACTATTGCATTTGAAGAAAGCTTCGGATCAAGCCGAGTAGTAGTTGGAGTTATTTTATCTATTATTACTGCTGTCATTGTTTTTGGTGGTCTTAAACGTATAGTTAGCGTTACGCAAATTTTAGTACCAGTTATGGCAATAGCATATATTGCAGTTGCTCTTCTTGTAGTATTTTTGAATATTAGTGAGCTACCAAATGTATTCATCCTTATATTCAAATCTGCTTTTGGCTTCGAAGAGGCTTTTGCTGGTATGGTCGGAGCTGCTATCATGAATGGGATTAAACGAGGGTTATTCTCAAATGAAGCTGGTATGGGTTCTGCGCCAAACGCAGCTGCTACTGCGTCAGTAACTCACCCTGTAAAACAAGGGCTTATTCAAACACTCGGTGTATTTATCGATACAATCATTGTTTGTACATCAACTGCTGCTATTGTTTTAATGAGCGATGCGTACCTTCATTCAGAAGCTGCCTCGGTCAACCTGACACAAGTTTCTTTAGTTGATAATTTAGGTGGCTGGGCAGGTACATTTTTAGCTATAGCTATATTCATGTTTGCCTTCAGCTCAGTAATAGGGAATTACTACTACGGGGAAACGAACATCGGTTTTATCAAGGAATCTAAAACTATGCTGCTTATTTTCCGTGTGCTAGTAGTGGCTTTCGTTATGTTTGGTTCTGTTGCAAAAGTTCAGTTAGTTTGGGACTTAGCGGATCTCTTTATGGCTGTAATGGCAATCATTAACCTGTTAGCTATTTTAATGCTTTGGAAGATTGCTAAACGTGTTATTAATGATTATGTATCACAACGTAAAAAAGGTTTAGATCCTGTATTCTACAAGAAAAATGTTCCTGACATTGGAGAAGTAGAGTGCTGGGGCGATGAAGATAAAGATCGATAATATGGAATAACAAGAGCTTTGAAAATACTACGAACAGTAGAATTTTCGAAGCTCTTTTTTTCAAAGGCTATGTTATAGGGTTGGGCTGATTTATGGTGCAAAGAAATCACTAAATGAGAAAGTAGAATTGATTTTTCGCACCAGCCGGGCTCTTTCCTTGGAGTAAGCAATCAGCCATCACCCCGAGGAAAGCGCGTGGTTGTTTTGTCTGATCTGTTTCCCACATCTAGTAGGAGTCGCCGTCTGGTGCTTTATAAATTTACACTCCTAAACTAAGCCAAAAACTGTCACTCCCCCTAATTTATAACCTACTTATGTTCTTAATAGTCATTTGAATCATCACTTTTGTAATGTTTATAGTCACATAAAAAAGAATTCTTTAATCAAAATCAACTATTAACTTTAACAAAGCTATTTCAAAAGGCTTTTTTCATATACACTCTAGTCTATATATATTGCTATTTTTCTGAATTTACCTTACAATAAAAATAGAATATACGTTCCCTTTTAGAAAGGTTGATGACATTGGTTACTAGATGTGCGTGGGTGGTTGGAAAAGATCCTTTATACTTAGACTATCATGACAATGAATGGGGCGTTCCTATTTATGAGGATAGGCTATTATTTGAGATGTTATGCTTAGAAGGAGCTCAAGCTGGTTTGAGTTGGTGGACAATTCTACAGAAACGAGATAATTATCGTCAAGCATTTGATCACTTTGATGCTCATAAAATCATTCAATACACTGAGGATAAAATTCAATCTCTCCGAGAAGACAGCGGGATCGTCCGAAATCGTTTAAAAATACTTAGTGTGTTGACAAATGCACATGCATTCCTCCGAATTCAAAAAGAACATGGATCTTTTTCTAATTACATTTGGAGTTTTGTAAATGGAACCCCTATCCTCAATCATTGGACTTCTATAAATGAAGTCCCTATCTTCAATGAGCTAAGCGATACAATGAGTAAGCGTCTTAAAAAGGATGGCTTTGTATTTGTAGGAAGTAAAGTCTGTTATTCGTATATGCAGGCAGTTGGAATGATCAATGACCATACAATTGACTGTCACTGTCATCCTTCTATGAAGTTGGAAAAAGATGAAGCGCTATAGAATTATTTATCCTCTAAAAAAGCTTACGAAAAATAGGTTTGAGAGCTTAGTTTTATATTTTTTATGAGGGAACTTTTTGGTGACATGATACAAACTATAAATAACAAATTAATTGATTTAAGGGAGATAAACAATGAAAATTAAAATGCTCATTTTTCTAACATCTTCGAAAGAACAAATAGAAAATAATAGGACTCAAATGGTAATGAAAACATTTGAATCAACGATTCGACCTGTTAAAGGAGATATAATTGATGACCCTGGATTTGACGCAAGATTTCATAATGGATATGAGGTTGTGAAAGTTACTATAAATTATGAGACAAATGAATGCTATGTATCTCTACATCCACTTGCAAGTAATTTAGAGGAAATTTGTATCAATGACTATATAGACAAACTTGCAGCAAATGAGTGGCGTATTGTTTCAAAAGAAGAATTATTAACCTACTAAAAGAGACAGACTTACCCCATTACCATTTCTGTCGTCGAGTGCGATTATTCAACTGAGTAAATTCATTTATAAATTCTCTCTGTTTGGATTGTCCCGATTTCAGTGAGTTTTAGGGGATGAGTGAAACAGATAACCCATCACAATACGAGCGTAAGCTATGGGTGATGGCTTATCGCTCCCCCTTCCCCGCGAAGAAGCGTCCGCCAGAGCGGAAATCAATTCTACTTATTCATATAAAACTCAAGTAATTGCGAAATTGACTCAATTAGTATTCTCTTATACATCATAGAAGTCATTCGTGAGTCTATTCATATATTCTACTTCGCTTTCCCCAACAGCCTGGGGATGCTTTTCCATTAGTATGGGAGTAAGCTTAGACCATAGCACGTCCATTATATAGATGTCCCTATCAAAAACGTTGTCTAGTTCCTCTAAAGTGATCCCTATACTATTCGCATATAGCTTCTTCTCTTCTGGCACTACAGCTTTTACATTTTCCTCTATAAAACTTGTTACCTCTGATTTAGTAACTTCAATATTATACTTTTTCTTAGCGATATCAATTGCTAATAAGTTCTCTTCCACATAGTATTCGGCATATGCCTTTAGTTCTTCACTATTATACTCCTGATTGCCTATAACACGCTCTACCTTTAAGCGAAACTCCATTTTATCTGCATTAAAATAGTTAGCAAGATCTTCTTTTGTACCTCTCTCTATTTCACTTTGAACTGAGAAGCTCGGAATCTCATTTAGGACTTTTGCAATTGCTTCATCTAATTTTTTATAATCTAATTCAACAATATCTTCTTCGTGGTCATGGCCCTCGTGATCATCGTGATTGTGGTCGTGTTCCTCATTTACTTCCTCCGTTATATCAGTTTCAGTTTTGGTACTATTCTCTTTCTGACTACATGCCGCTAATATACAGGAAAGTATTAAAATTAACAAAAACATATAAAATTTTTTCATGAATCCACTCCTATTCTTTAAGTTGTTAGCATTCTTCATGTTTTATTTATATAGATGGTGGTAAAGAAAAATAAACATTTTTAGGAGGCTAATAATTGTTTGATTTAAACTGGATGGAAATTGGACGAATATTCTTGTTAGGCATAATGGCTTATATTTTCTTGATTATCTTATTAAGGGTAGCTGGTAAACGGTCACTTGCTCAGCTAAATGCTTTTGATCTTGTTATTACTGTTTCTATTGGATCCGTATTAGCTACTATCATGCTCGATAGTAAGATTTCCATTTTTGATGGGATAGCTGCATTATTTGTATTGGTAGCTTTACAATGGATTTTTTCTTTTAGTAGTAGGAAAAGTAATACATTTGATGATGTAGTTACTAGCGATCCAGCATTACTCTTTTACAATGGTAATTTTTTCGTTAAAACGATGGAGAAGGAACGAATTCGTAAAGATGAAATGATTCAAGCTGTTCGTTTAGAAAGTAATTTATCTATGGAAGAAGTCCGTGCTGTCATTTTGGAGCCAAACGGAGAGTTATCCATTTTACCTAATAATGAGAATGGAAAAGAAGATACTCTTAACAAAATAATAAAAGACTGATTCTTTCAAAAAAGAGTTTTTTTACCTTACTTAGGGTAATAATTATTATAGAAAAAGTACTTATTAATAGGAGGAGATCATTTGAAGGCTGTTACTTATCAAGGTGCAAAAGATGTTCAAGTAAAAGAAGTACCAGATGCAAAAATTGAAAAAAGCGATGATATTGTCGTGCGTATTACTACTACAGCTATTTGCGGGTCCGATTTACATATTTACAGAGGTGCAGTGCCAGCTCGTAAGGATTATGTAATTGGTCACGAACCAATGGGAATAGTTGAAGAAGTTGGCCCCTCTGTTACAAAAGTTAAAAAGGGTGACCGCGTTGTAATTCCTTTTAACATTTCCTGTGGTGAATGCTTTTATTGTCAAAATGAAATGGAAAGTCAGTGTGACAATTCCAATGAAAATCCGGTAATAGATTCCGGAGCATACTTTGGATTTACAGAACGATACGGTGACTATCCTGGAGGTCAAGCAGAGTATTTACGCGTACCATACGGAAATTATTTACCATTTAAAATACCTGAGTCTTGTGAGCTAGAGGATGAATCATTATTATTTCTCTCAGATGTTCTACCTACAGCTTACTGGAGCGTAGAGCATTCAGGTATGAAAGAAGGCGATACGGTCGCTGTTTTAGGATCAGGACCTATCGGATTAATGGTACAGAAGTTTGCTTGGATGAAAGGTGCTAAGCGTGTTATAGCTGTCGATCATTTACCATATCGTTTGAATCATGCTGTAAAGATGAATAAAGTTGAAGCGTATAACTTTGAAGAGTATGATCACATGGGAAAATATATTCGAGAAATCACAAATGGTGGTGTAGATGTTGTAATCGACTGTGTAGGTATGGATGGTAAAATGTCTACATTAGAAAAAGTTGGGCAAAAACTAAAACTCCAAGGTGGTACTTTAAGTGCCCTTGATATTGGAATTGATGCTGTACGTAAATTTGGTACAATTCAATTAACCGGTGTATATGGATCGAATTACAATATGTTCCCTCTTGGAAATATTTTCGAGCGAAATATTAATATTAAAACAGGACAAGCGCCTGTAGTACACTATATGCCAAAGATATATGAAATGATTACAAAAGGTGACGTTGACCCTACACAAATCATTACACATAGCGTTCCACTTGAGCAGGCTAGTGAAGCATATAAAATATTCCATGACCATGAAGAAGAAAGCATTAAATTTGTTTTAAAACCGTAATACAAACAAACGAGGCTGGGACATAAGCGTAATTTTCAAAAACAAGTAGCTTTTATCCCTAGTAAGCATCTGATAATCTTTAAATTGATTGCAGTGAAGGGGCGACTCCTGGGGGAACAGCACGAGTGAGAGACTACAGACTCGAGCCGTGCCCCCGGAAAGCGTACCCGGAATGGAAATCAATTTTCTTTATGCAAAAAAACACTATTTTCTCGATGAGAAAAATAGTGTTTTTTTAGTCTTGTCCTAGCATCTTTTATAGTTCATCTGCAATTCCTAATAGTGCAATTCCGACAATCACTACAATAATTACAGCATATTGCTTTTTCGTGAGCTTCTCCTTCAAAAAGATTCTGGAGAGTAGTACTGAAAAAATACTATATGAAGCAATGATTGGTGCTGCAATAATTGCATTTGAAGACATAGCAAATACATAAAAGAATTGACCTATTGTTTCTAAAATGGCAGCGCTTGTTTTATCTCGCTCTTTAAATATATTAAATGGAACCTTCTTAATAGCTTTTAGGTAGACAAAAGCAACAACAGCACAAATAAAGAATGTAAACTCATAAGCAAGTAGAGCTGCATCCTCTCCTATTAGACTAAGCTCATCTAAATACACAGCATCTGCAAAAGTGCCTAGCCCATCAATCAAGGCATATAAGATTGGGAAAATAATAGCCATAAAACCAATCGTGTATTTCGTATCTATCGTCTTAGGGTTTGCTTGAAGCACTTGTTTTTCCATTTGTTTTTCAAAGACGGCAAGTCCAATTACTCCTAGAGTAATGATAATAATTGAAATTATTTCTAATGCACTTAACGAATGCGTAAAGAAGATAAATAATAGAATGGTTGTAATAGCTCCGGATGAGTTTTGAACAGGCGATGCTATTGATAATTCTAAATATCTCAATCCTATATAACCAATAGCCATTGACAATATGTAAAGGGCCGACACAGGTAAGTATAACAACATATCCATTGGATCAAATTGAATACCCTTTAAGAGCATATAAAATGTTCCGTGGATTCCCATAACCAAGCCTACCATAACAACTATTTTAAGATGACTAAATTTATCCTTAGGGTCTGTTCCCTTTTTATAAAATAAGTCTGCTCCTCCCCATGCAAGGGCAGTTACTAGAGCAAATATAAACCACATAAATTGTTCTCCTTTTCTTTAAAAATCAAATGTAAATGAAGCTTTACAATTATAATAAATGAAACTTGAATGTCAATAGAATTGGGAGAAGTTAGAATAATAAATAAAATTAGACCACCATAGCTCCGTGAACTTTGGTGGTCTGAATCCATTTTTTGAAATTGGTTATACTGTATTGGAACGATTAGTTTTAGTAAAAAATATAATGATAGCCATTACGCCTAATAGTAGCGAAATAAGTAACAAAAAGCTGACTCCCTCAAATAATTGAATGAACAACCCACCAAAGAAAGGACCTGATAGACTTCCTAAGCTAAAAAATATACCACAAATTAAATTACCTGTTGGTAAAAGCTCTTTTGGTGTGAGGTCGGTCATATATGCAATTCCAAGAGAAAAAGTAGAACCTACAAAAGTTCCTGCTATGAAGAAAAATGTACCTACAATTATAGCAGAAGCCTCAAAAAAGCTGGCTAATCCGAATGTGATAGCACCCAATCCAAGCATACTATATAGCACCTGTCTTCTTCCAAGGCGGTCACTCAGCATACCAAGCGGTAATTGAGAGACTACACCACCAATAGAAAATGCAGCTAGAATATACGATAGATCACTAATTTCTATCGAATTTCGTAGCGCATATACAGGATAGATCGCATTTAAAGATGATTCTAAAAAGCCATAGCTAAACGGAGGGATAAAAGCTATCCATGCTACTCCAAAGGCTGCACCAAATCGTTTCCAAGTTCCATTTGCGGAGTTTGAAGAGGAAAAGGCTTCGGGCTTCTCATTCTTTATAAAAAACACCAATACCCATGCACATAAACATAAAAGTCCAGAAACGATAAAAGGAAGTCCTTCAAAAATTTCTACCAATTGAACGAACAAAGGACCAACTGCAAAGCCAACTCCAAAAGATAATCCATAGATGGCTATATTTCTTCCCAAACGATGCTGAGGAGAAAAACTTGTTATCCATGTTTGAGTAGAAAAATGAAGAGCATGATCACCAATTCCTATTAACAGCCGAAGGACAAACCAAAATGCAACACTTTTCCATAAAGGAAAAAGTAGAAGTGAAACGATAACTATAAGACCACCGACTACAATCATCGGCTTATATCCGTATTTCCGTAAGGGAAGCTCAATGAAAGGTGATATTAATAAAGTACCTATGTATAAACCTGTAGCACTTAACCCATTTAATGTAGCGCTTACCCCATCCTGCTCAAAAATTACAGAGATTAGTGGTAAAAGCATTCCTTGAGAAAAACCTGAAATTGAAACAATAATAACTAAAATTTTAAATCGTCTGCTCTCTGTAGCTGTAAATTGTTGCATAAGATAACCTCTTCACTATTTAATTTTCATACAGGTTATCATAACAAAAATTAGCTTTTCTATAAACAACAAAAGGCCCAGTCAATATCGTTTAAGATTGACTGAGCCTTTATATATTACTTATATCCTTGTGAGTATTCATAACTGCATTTGCGGCTATTTTGCCGGTGAAATGTCTGAACCGCCTCCTTCAAATGGTTAATTGGTTTTCGACTCTTCACTACGGCCTCCTTTCGTATAACTTAATGTTACTTTATCATATAAACTGAATAGTGTAAATATTTTAAATACACTAATTTATAAAATAACTCTTTTTACCTATCTTTTAAGTTCATCTTGTTATATTCTTATCTTATAAAGTGAGGTGTTTTTCTGTGGGCAAACAAATATCAAATTCAGAACAACAAGTATCTTATTTAAAAGACCGACTTCAAATGTTTTTAGAAGTACTTGATTCTATTGAACCTGAGACGACTAATTTAGAAGATATAGACAGACTTATTCAAATGATGGATGACTTAGAACTAAAAATGGAACAATTTAAAGACTCTAAGGAGTAGTATTTAAAGGCATCGGAAAATTATATTTCTGATGCCTTTTATACTGCTCTTTTTTTCATTCTTGTAAAATAGTATACTTGTTAATGTTTGTAACTACATTTAAAGGGGCATAACTAAATGCAAATGAGACAATTAGAGAAAAGTATCTATGAACTGATCACCGAGACTTCTACCAACTTACCTAAGGATGTAAGAAGAGCCATTCAAAAAGCAAAGGCTGCTGAAAATGAAGGCACTCGCGCTGCAATGAGCTTAGATACCATTACAAATAATATTCAAATGGCAGATGAAAATATTTCTCCAATTTGCCAGGACACTGGACTACCTACCTTCAAGGTAAAAACTCCAGTTGGGGTGAACCAACTAGAAATTAAGGAAGCTATTAAACGAGCTATTGTTGCTGCTACAAAAGACGCTAAGCTACGTCCTAACTCTGTAGACTCTATAACTGGAAAAAACAGTGGAGATAACTTAGGAGAAGGTGTTCCAGTAGTTAAGTTTGAACAATGGGAAAAAAATTACATAGAAATGAAGCTGATCCTTAAGGGTGGCGGATGTGAAAACAAAAACATACAATATAGCCTACCTACTGAATTAGAGGGGCTTGGTCGTGCAGGGAGAGACTTGGATGGTATACGTAAATGTATTCTGCATTCAGTGTATCAAGCTCAAGGTCAAGGCTGCTCAGCAGGCTTTATAGGCGTCGGAATTGGTGGAGATCGTTCTTCAGGATACGATTTAGCAAAGGAGCAGTTATTCCGCTCTGTAGATGATATAAATCCAAATGAAGATTTAGCAAAACTAGAAGCTTATATCGTAGAAAAAGCGAATACGTTAGGAATTGGAACAATGGGCTTTGGTGGGGAGGCAACTCTACTAGGTTGTAAGATTGGTGTCATGCACCGTATTCCTGCAAGCTTCTATGTATCAGTAGCATACAATTGCTGGGCTTATCGCCGTATGGCCATCAATATTGATCCTTCTACTGGAGATATTACAGAATGGCATTACCAAGATGGTGAAAAAATTGAGTTTAAAGATGAAGCTCAAAATGAAACACCAAAAAGAGTGGTCGAGCTTTCTGCTCCTATTACAGAAGAACAAATTCGCTCACTTCAAGTAGGCGATGTTGTTTCTATCACTGGACGTATGTACACAGGGCGTGATGCTATCCACCATCATTTAATGAGCCACGATGCTCCAGTTGATTTAGATGGCCATATTATTTATCATTGTGGTCCAGTTATGCAGAAGGACGAGGCTGGAAAATGGCATGTCCGTGCTGCAGGCCCTACCACCTCTATTCGCGAAGAGCCATATCAAGGTGACATTATGAAAAAGTTTGGCATACGCGCAGTTATAGGTAAAGGTGGAATGGGACCAAAAACACTAGCAGCCCTTCATGAGCATGGTGGTGTTTATTTAAACGCAATCGGCGGTGCGGCTCAATACTATGCAGACTGTATTAAAGACGTAGAAGGTGTTGATCTGATGGAATTTGGAATTCCTGAAGCAATGTGGCATTTACGTGTAGAAAACTTCACAGCTGTTGTTACAATGGACTCTCACGGCAATAGTCTTCACGCAGATGTAGATAAATCCTCATTAGAGAAATTAGCCTTGTACAAGGAACCAGTATTCGCTTAAATCAAATGGTTGACAGTTAAATTTCTCTAGATTATAATAATTATAAAGTAATACTTAATTTAATTAACTGGGTTTTCCTTAGTGAAAATCCAGTTTTCCTTTATTTTAGAGAGAAATAATAATGAAAATCAATATCAAGAGGAGGATTTAAATGTCAACTATAGAAGAAAAAAATACATTTTTATCTAAAGTAATGCCCCATATAGAACTAGTTGCAGCACTATTTTCTGGTCTTTTAATATTAATCGCTTGGCTTATAGGCAATTCAGGTTTTGAAATGGCCTCCATCATCTTCTACCTGTTAGCTTTTTTAATTGGTGGATTTGCTAAGGCTAAAGAAGGTATTGAAGCAACGATAAAAGAAAAAGAATTAAATGTAGAAATGCTAATGATTCTTGCAGCCATTGGTTCATCCATAATTGGTTACTGGACTGAAGGTGCGATTCTCATTTTTATATTCGCAGTAAGTGGTGCCTTAGAAACGTATACAATGAATAAAAGCAAAAAAGAAATCTCTTCGTTAATGGAACTCCAACCTGAGGAAGCATGGAAGCTTCAAGCAGATGGAAGTACTACACGCGTATCTATAAAGGATTTAATACTCGGTGACAAGCTTGTTGTGAAACCAGGAGAAAGAATTCCTGCTGACGGTATCGTCATTAATGGCTTAACATCAGTTGATGAAGCAGCTATAAGTGGTGAGTCTCTCCCCCTTTCCAAGAAGCCGAACGATACACTTTTTGCTGGTACAGTAAATTTAAGTGGTGCGATTACGATGGAAATGACTAAAACCAATGAAAATTCCTTGTTTCAAAAAATAATCGATCTTGTCCAAACGGCTCAAGATGAAAAATCTCCAGCCCAACAATTTATCGAACGATTTGAAGGATCTTATGTAAAAGTAGTTTTAATTGCTGTTGCAGTGATGATGGTTCTCCCTCATTACTTACTTGACTGGGATTGGACCACTACTTTTTATCGAGCAATGGTTTTATTAGTAGTTGCTTCCCCTTGTGCCCTTGTAGCATCCATCATGCCAGCTACGCTAGCAGCAATTTCAAACGGTGCAAAAAGCGGCATTTTGTTTAAGGGTGGAATGCACTTAGAAAATATAAGTGAAATGAAAGCTATAGCTCTAGATAAAACAGGTACCTTAACTCAAGGTAAGCCAGTAGTGACAGACTTCTTTGTACGAGATGACTTAGACCGACTATCAGCACTTAAATTGCTTGCTACCATCGAATCACAATCGAATCACCCGTTAGCTCAAGCAATTTCTACATTCGCATTTGCGGAAGGAATCAGCCAGCTACCAATTATTCCTATTGAAGACAAACCAGGATTTGGGCTAAAGGCTACTATAAATGACGAAGAAATCTTAGTCGGTAAACCTGAGTTTGTAAACAAAGACGAGGCTTTTGCATTCCAAGGAGGAGTTGCGGCTGCTCTAGCGGAGGAAGGAAAGACTGTAATATTTATGCGTGATAGTAAAGGAATAGCTGCCGCAGCTGCTTTGAAGGATACAGTTCGAGAGGAAGCTAAAGAAGCTATTAAGCTGTTACAATCACTAGGTATTAAAACAGTCATGCTAACTGGGGACAATGAAAAAACGGCAAATGTAATTGCTAAAGAAGCAGGAATTGACCAGTATATTGCGGAGTGTCTCCCAGAAACTAAAGTACAACACATGAAGGAGCTTTTAGCAGAGCATAAATTTGTTGGAATGGTAGGCGATGGGATTAACGATGCGCCTGCCTTGGCAACAGCAACAACTGGATTTGCAATGGGTGAAGGAACAGACGTAGCATTAGAAACTGCCGATGTCATTCTAATGAAAAATGATTTAAGCAAAATAGCATACGCTGTGAAAATGTCTCGAAAAATGCAACGAATCGTCAAACAGAACATTTTCTTTTCTATCACAGTAATCGCTCTTCTGATCATCTCCAACTTTTTGCAAGTAGTAGACTTGCCTATGGGTGTCATTGGACATGAAGGAAGCACCATTCTAGTTATTTTAAATGGACTAAGAATGTTAAATCGTAACATTTAAAGTTGTTCATAAAGTATCCGACCTTTCTAGGTTGGATACTTTTTTTATAGCTAATTGTTTGAAACACTTAGGATTGTAGGGGGCCATCACATAAACACCTTCTATGGGGAGAGATTTGGCTTTATGGGCGGATTGCTCCTTTTTATGGGACACTTAGGCCCTTCTTATGGGCGCAACCCTCTTTATGGGCGACTTATCACCTTTTATAGGACACTTCCCGCTAGTTTATGGGACACCTTCTACGCTTTATGGGACACTTAGACTCTTCTTATGAGAACGTATAAAATTTTGTGTAAATGACCATAACTTTCCTATAGGAGATGATCATTATGCAAAATTACGAAAATA
>NZ_JABAFC010000033.1 GCF_012843435.1 Psychrobacillus sp. BL-248-WT-3
CAACAGATCCTCCAGCTGTCCGGATCAACTGGAAATTCTATCGGAAAGAGCTCTTATTACTAATATACGAGGGGGATGGGAATGGAAATACAATGGATAAATGGTCAATACGCGGAGGATAATAGGATTTTCGATATGGAAATGGAAGTATACGAGTGGTCCGATTCATTGTATGTAGATTTCTTGGATTGCTTAGTAAATAAAAAGAATGTTGGATATGCCACTCCCGATGAAAAGGTGACCGCTAGTCTCAGTGAACTTCTACCAAAATGGGCTGATTACCTAAATGTGAAGGTTGCTGTGCACAGAGATAAAATAAATGTAAACGATAAAATTTTATATAGAGTTTGGACTATGAATGATTAAAATGGGAGGAAACCTTTTGTATGAGGATAGATTGTTAGAAACACTAAAAAAAAGCAAATCTATGAGTAGTGTAGTGTATTGAGAGCTCTCATGCAATTAGATCCGCCATTTGAATATTATGTGGGAGCAGGTAGTGTTACAAATACTATATGGAACGAAATATCAGGATATCCACTGGAGTATGGAATTTCAGACATCGACATTGTATATTACGATAAATATAATTTAGATGTACATCATGAAACAAAGCTAAAGAAAGAATTAGAGAGAATTCTTGGTGATTTTTCTTTTAAGTTAGACGTAAAAAATCAAGCAAGAGTACATTTTTGGTATGAAAGTAAATTTGGATTTCCTATTAAACCATATATGTCGATTGAGACAGCAATTGACAGCTGGCCGACGACAGCGACTGCTATAGGGGTTAGGTTAGAGCATAATGGATTGTACACCATATATTCTCCGTATGGTTTTAATGATTTGTTCTCGATGGTTGTTAGACCTAACAAACTATTAGTTGCTCAAGAGATTTATGAGAGCAAATCGACGAAATGGAAAGAAAAATGGCCATTACTAGAAATTATACCTTGGTAATACATAGGGGAGGGGCATACATGAACTTTTATATTGCTTCAAGCTTTCAGAATGTCCGGCAAGTAAGGGAGCTGGCAAAATTACTTAGACAAAAAGGATGGAACCATACATACGATTGGACTGAAAATCAAAAAGCGGAGTTATATGCGTGTCTCGCTGATATCGGTAAAAAAGAGATGAAGGCTGTAAGTGAATCTGAGGTACTGATTGTGATACTTCCAGCTGGAAAGGGTAGCCACATAGAGATGGGGATAGCCTTAGCCTTGGGAAAAAGTATATATTTATTTTCTACATGCAAATCCTCATATAACTTCGATCAAACAAGTACCTTTTATCACGTAGATGGAGTAAACCGCTACGTGGGAGATTTAAACTCCTTTGCTCAATCTATTTGGATGGAAAATGTGAAGAGCAGTTCAATATAACTCGTTACAGAAATATGGCTGTCAGTAAATAGATAAAATTATGTTACCTTAGGTCGATTGTTAGTAATTAAAAGAACAAGGCCAATGATTAGCGGAAATAAAAACATCCAAATTAGATATTCATTTAAATCATTAGTCATAGGACTATTAAATGAGGTCTTATGTTTAAAATATATAAAAGTTCTATAGGCTGTTATCAAAGCTACAATGCCTAAGTTTATTTTTAGGAATTTATCCGAAAATAATAAGAAGACGACTAGAACGAAGGAAGTAAGTAAAATTAAAAAGAAAAAGGAGTCCAATTCATGCATTTTGTAGTTAATAGGAAAATCAGCTAGCATGATCGCCTTTCTGATAAATATATAAATGAACAAATTGACCAATAAAATGAAGCTTACACACATTCCGATAATACTTTTCAAGTTCATAGGAAGCCTCCTCCTTACATGGGTTCACGTTAGTAGTGTTATACAATCATTTCTTTATGATATTTAAAGGGTCAAAAAACAATTCATAATTTTTATAGTGTATGGAAATCCCATAACGCTGCTTATAAACCTTTAATGCATCATTTAAAAAGCTTGGAGTAATCTCAAGATGTAAGCAAATTTCTTCTGCAGTCGTATACCCGTGAAGATAACATTCGACTAGATGATCGAGAGAGACTATTTTTTCGTACCCCCATCTTCTTGCAATTAGCTCATGCTTTTGATTGTTAGTATTATTTAAATCCGTAATGTTCCCAACAGTTGTTTCATAATGACCAAGCTCTTCAGCCAATATGCAATGTTTTTCATAGGAGGACTGTGACTTATTAATTTCAATATTATTGTCATAGTATAGCCCTGAAAGTCCTTTTGGCAAATCCTTTTCTATAATGCAGATTTGTGGATATTCCATCAAAAGCTTTTCATAACTCATGCAAATACACCCCTATAATAAGAGAATTTATTTTCTTTGGGACTTGATAAACTCAATATATTTTTTAATATCTTCCATCTCTTCCTCAGTGACATCCTCATCTATATGCGCAGCTATGGTTACGATGTTTTTTTCTTTTTTAGATTCCAATGGTGGGAAAAACTCATTAATGGACACATTTAAGATTTTAGCTAGCTCATATAGTATTTCTTGATTGGCCTTCCTTTCTCCTTTTTCGTAACGGGAAATAGTTTGTTTTGTCGTATGCAACTTTTCAGCCAATTCTTCTTGGTTCATATTTCTCATGATGCGCCATTTTTTAATCTGTTCTCCTACGTAATTAGTCAGTTCCATATTCTGTTTTTCCTCCTGCATTAGTGATTATTCAATTATATAATAAAGTCACCAAAATGGGAATTAAATTTATAAGTAATGCTATTCTACCATTTACAAGTAACCAATATGGTGATATATTATTTCCACAAGTTCGATTAAGCAATTTGGTAAGTAGCAAAATAAAAAATTTTAAGTTAAAGTCACCAAAATGGTTACTTTAATGAAGGGAGAAATAATATGAAGCAAGACGCCTATTTGTTAGATGTATGGTATTTCAATGATGGGAAGCTGAAGGATCCTTATGAAATGTGGTTTGTCGTTTCAAAAAGTAGGGGGTATGAGGAATATCTTAAAGTAAAGGAACAGTCGGGGGAGGCCAAATTTAATCACTACCATAAAAGCCTGCTAGCAAGTATGTTTAGTCGATGGTAATAAGAATCTTTGAATAAAATCATTGTTTATAAGCCTGCCATAGTTAGAGGAAGGGAGGAGATATGTATGAAAAATGAAGAGAAGAGTCAAGTGGAACAAGCCGTATGTCTGATTAAGGACGGAAAGATGAAGTTAGTGGAAACCCCACAATATGGGTTCGGTAAACAAATTATCACATGGCAAAATGGAAAGCCTACCCATATTGAGATTCAATCAACTAAAAGAATATAATCGTTACTGGAATAACCAGGACACAAACTTGAATCCAAGTTTTGTGTCTTTTTTTATTGTCTAGCTTCATCGCCTTGCCCCTCGGGGTCAAATGGGAAAAATGCTTTTACTATTTTAAAGGAGGGTATTTAATATGAACTCACAAATAGATTCTAAAAAGACCAAAAAGGCAGTAGAATGTTCTATTGCAGAATTCAGGATGTATATGCTTCAATCTTCTCTCGATAAAATGCCTACTATCACAACTCAGTATTCTCTAGTCCCTCCCTCAGGTGGTTTTAATGGTTCATCCACAGAAAAATCTGCTTTGAAAAATGTTGATTATGCAAGAAAAAGAGAAAAAGTGATGGAGAAAACAATAAGTGCGGTTAATAAATTATCCTATAAAGAAAGATCGATCATCACGATGAAATATTTTGGTAAGGAAGAGGTATATGATTATGAAGTTTACACCGAACTACATCTGTCTCATCGTCAGTATTACCGTATTAAAGCATCTGCCTTTCAGAAGCTTGCAATAGCTATGGACATAGTTGTATGGAAAGAAAAAAGGGAGAGTTTAAATAATGAGTTGAGTGTATTAAAAGGAGAATTAGAATGGCACTTTTAAGGCACACTATTTTGTTTAAAGTATGATTTAATATAACCTATAGAATATTTGACAAAAATCCTTTGGGGGATGATAGATTTTTAGAAATAATTATCCTGTTGAATTTTGACTAAAAATTTTGCTTTTATCATGACCGTAACCAGTACAAAGGTACAATTCAAATGTGATCAGAGTAAGCTATTCTTTTCTTTTTATGTAAGATAATTTTATAAATGGATTCTATGAATGAAGCTTGCGTTCCCCATTTATTGATTGGAGCGAAAGACGGCGACTCCTGTGGGATGAGTGAGACAGTTAAGACATCACATCCGCGCGCGTAAGCGACGGGTGATGGCTTAACGCTCACCCCACGAAAAAGCGTCCGGCTGGCGCGGAAATCAATTCTGCTTTCTGATATAGAAATTTTTTTGAAATCCTTCCACAAAAGATGGCACATTGATGGCACAAATTTTCGATATTAATATGTTTTAATATAAATTAGGAAGAGATAAAAAAATAACGGAGAAACAAAAAGGACGTTCCTATTTTGAGAACGTTCTTTTTCTTTCCCCAAAAGGAGTGAGGGAATGGAATTATTTATCGGGATGGGATGTACAGTATTAGGTTTTCTTGTAGGATTACTCACTTATAGCCGCAACAGAGACAAGGATGTGAAGGCGGAGGCTGCTAGAACTGCGGTGATTGAAACAAAGCTCGATACGATCAGCAGGGGAGTGGAGGTAATTCAAAGAGAAATAAAGGCGTTGGAAACGCAACGGGAGAGTTTATCGGAAAGATTAACTCGAATAGAGGAAGGTAATAAACTAGCGAACAGACGAATCGAAGAATTGTCGCTTATACAGGAGGTGGCAAATGTATGAACATTAACTGGAAGGTTCGTTTGCAAAATAAGATTTGGGTCATGGGCTTCCTATCCCAATTGTTTATTTTAACAGAGCTCTTGCTTATTGCTTTCAAACACCTAAAGATTACAGAATATACTTTATCTCATGAACTAGAGACGTGGATGCTAGCGGTTGTAAATGTAGTGTTTGGTCTGTTTTCTATGATTGGGTTGGTACAAGATCCTACGACACAGCATTTATCTGATAGTAAAAGAGCATTAACATATAGAAAACCAAATTGAGCTGCCCTCTATGGGTGGCTCTTTTTATTGAAAGGGGTGATTCCATTGGTGTAGTAAAAAGTAAGAAAAAATGTCTTTGATAAAAAACAAAAAAATTAGAAGAGGTGATTGATTATGGTAAAAATTTTTATTGATCCAGGTCATGGAGGAACAGATCCAGGAGCAGTGGGGAATGGCTTACAGGAGAAAAATTTAACGCTGCAAATTGCGACACGTGTAAAAAATATCCTTTTGGCAGAATACAACAACGTAAGTATTTTGATGAGTCGGACGGGAGATTCATTTTTGTCTTTACAGGAGCGCACGAACCAAGCAAATGCTTGGGGAGCCGATTATTTTGTTTCAATTCATATTAATGCTGGAGGTGGGACAGGCTATGAGGATTATATATATCCAGGTAGCGGCTCTCCTACTACTACGTATCAAACGAATATTCACTCTGAAATATTGAAGCTTGTCAATTTTTCGGATAGAGGAAAGAAAACAGCTAATTTCCATGTCCTACGTGAATCGAATATGCCTTCGATTCTTACAGAAAACGGGTTTATTGATAATGCCAACGATGCAGCTAAGCTCAAGACTTCCTCTTTCATTGAATCTTTAGCTAGAGGTCATGTAAATGGTATCGTAAAGTCCTTTGGGCTTCCTAAAAAGGCTACAGCTGTTTATCACACGGTTGTAAGCGGAGACACTGTCTATGGACTTAGCCAAAGATACGGTAGTACAGTTCTGCAGATAAAAGATTGGAATGGTCTAGACTCCAATTATACGATTTATGTTGGTCAAGTATTAAGAGTAAAATAAGAAGGATGCATCAAAAAGAAAAAGCGCGGGGTATATTTACTCCACGCTTTTCTTCCTCTACTTTGTATTAATGGTTACACCTTGCAGCTTCAAATACTGACCATCTGAAACAGTTAAATAAGTATCAGCTTGTACATTTTCATTCGTTACGATATCTTCCAGCTGATGAGAGCTGCTCTTAGATACTTCGTAATAACCTAATTCAGAATCTGTACCTAAAGTGATCTTATATTCTCCTGCAGGGAGATCTTTTCCAATCTTATACATACCATCCGTGTAGACATTGTCTTCTGGAATAACTGAAGGTGCCTGGTCTACCGCATACATTTCTCCATCCTGGAATTTAAAATATTCCCCATCTTTAAGAGTCACATAGGAATTTGCACCCTTACTTAAGTTATCGTTGAAAATAATACTTTCCAATGCTCCGGAGCTATCTTTAGAGCTCTCGATATACGTGTAGCCTTTTGCAAACACTATATATTCTCCAGCTGGAATATCGGTCCCAACCTTGTAAGTCCCCGATTTAATCTTCCCGTCATCCTTCTTTTTGGTTTCCTCCTTTTCCTCTGTAGGTTTGTCAGAGGTAGTGGTATCATCCGTTTTGTTTGTAGTTTGATCGGTTGCGGTATCATTTGTAGCGTCTTCATCTCCGCCACCTGTAGTTAATACAATGATTATAATAATGACGATTACCCAGAACCACCACTTTTTATAAAACGGCTTTTTTGACTTTCCCATATATTTCTCCACCAATCATAAGAAAAGATTTGTTTAAACATTAAGAGGTTGCCCAATAATGTTATTTTTTATGAGTTATGATAGAGATTTAATTACTAAAAAAGGAAAGATAAAGGAGTTCATTGTTAGAAAGGAGAATAGTGTATGAAGACGTGCCGAGAATAAAATTATTTTGGTGATTTTTTTACAGGGGATATATGAAGTGTCTACTTCTATAGATTAGGGGGAGAAAGATACATTCCACTATAAATATTATGCGTAATAGATATTGCAGCAGGTGGTGTAAAAGGTTCATCAGGAATGCGACAAATGAAGAGGTGCATTGATTTAGAAAAAATAAGAGTAACCTTGTTGGTATGTGCAATTGTATTTGGAGTTTTAGATTTACTAACCGAACTGAATTTATTACCTTTTATGGCGTTGTTCATAGGTGCAAATTGTTTTCTATTAGGGTTAAACGATTTAAAAAAAGAGAACAAAGCATTTATGGGTTATACATTTATGATGATCTCTTTGATACTAGTTTTAATGGCTATAATCAGTTTATTTAAACCTTATTATTAAAAAATGAGCTTGGCAAAATGTTTACCAGCCCATTTTTTATGTTCTTTCTTTGTTATAGCTATATTAATCTATTCCATATTCCTTGATGAGTGTCTCCATTTTTCTGCCGAACTCACGATCCAATTTTCGTACTTCATTTAAAATTTCATTTGCTTTTGTGATTTTATCGGGATCGTTGGCATCCATGCCTGCAGCAACCTCACTAAATGCAATGTGTTGCTTGCTAATGGCATCTATTAGTAACTCATGGGTAGCTGCAATATCATCATTAGGGGGAATGATTGCTTCTATGTTTTCTAGTACAAACATATTTTGGGGCAGTATTTCTTCATAAATGGCAGTAGCAAATGTATAGCTATCGATTTCACCATTTGATGCACCCATTCTAAGTTCATCCCACTGTACCGCTAAGTCAGATACCTGCATATAAGCGTCTCGTACATCATCAACATAATACTGTATCAATTCCTTGTCGGCTGTCACAACTTCTGTTTTTTCTTCTTCCTTCGTAACTTCTTTTTCTACTTTAGTTTCAGACTCTTCTTCCTTTTTGACGACTTCCACCGTTTCCTTCTCGGGCTTTGCTTCCTTTGAAGATGGAGAACAGGCAGTCACTCCTAGAATAAGGGAAATTAACCCTATCATGAACCATTTCTTCATTTTATTAACCCCTTCCTGTAATTGGAAAGTACTATATTTTTAGTACACGGATCTTTCATACATCTTTTAAACGGGCTAACAAATGCGATACCAGTGAAGGACATACTAAGACCTTCCTAAGCTGATTTCTTTTTATTTTCGATGAATAAAAAATCACTTACTTAATATATTCAGATGAAAAAATGAAGTCACTGCTATTTGGTTAATGATCGCTTGTAAAATAGCTTTTGTGTGTTGGTAATAGGGTGTTTTAAGGGGATATAAAAATATAAAGATGAGTATTTTCTTAAATAGCAAAATCCTGATTAAACGCTAACATTTACAAATAAGTGATTGTAGCGGCAGGTCACGACATCAGGATGATGGCTTAACCTGAACAACTGAAAGCGTCTGTCAGAAATATATTCACTCAGATGTTATGAAAAAGGGAAGGAGGTTCTTTGGAAATAAAAAAAGATGGACATGAATATATCATGCCATCTTAATGTCTTTTGGTGTATGTGATTTTTTTACAAATCAATCTATATTATATTCAAGTAGTAAATTCTCCATCTCTCTTCCAAATTCGCGATCAAGTTTTCTTACCTCACTCAAAATTTCGTTCGCCTTAGTCATTTTATTGGAATCGTATGTGTCCATAGCAGTAGCAACCTCACTAAATGCTATATGCTGTTTATTGATTGCGTCTATGAAAAGTTCATGGGTACGAGCAATTTCATCATTCGGAGGGACTATTGCTTCAATTACTTCAATAATAGCCATGTTTTGGGGTAACAAATCTGTTCTGATTACTTCAGCGAATTCAGGAGGAGTTACCTCTCCTGTGGAGGAGCCTATTCTTAGAGCATCCCACTGAGCTCCTAAATTAGTAGTCTCCATATAAATTTCCCTAACTTCCGTGACATACGTTTCAACAGCTTCTCGATCTTTAAAATTTTCAGGTACTTTAGTAGATACCATTTCTGCCTCTGTCTTACTAGCTTTAAGTTCTATTGGTCGTTTTTCCTTGTCAGCTATTGGGGGAGTAACCTCTTCATTTGAATTACAGGCAACTAAGTAAATAGTGCACGAAAGTAAAAATAATAATTTTAGTCCTTTCCTCATATTTTCTCTCCTTTTCTTTGGGTTATAACACACATGGATGGAAGGTTTTTCTTGAACTATAAAACTTTACCCTTCACCTTAAGAAGAAAAACCAAAAAAGGAGAAAATTGTATAAAATAAATGAAAAATAGAGTATTTAATATTTTTCAGTAGAAATGTATGTAATAGTTGTTAGAATAATGGTTTTTCAAATTGGTTCAGATGGGCAATCACAGCTAGTTGACCAATATGGTAGGCCTCATGACCATACACATGCTGAAATACCCAACGAATTGTCGGAACTGATGGAGGGATCCACCCATCTGAAAATGATGGCACGTCTATAAGCTGGTCAAATTGTAAAACATCCAAAGAGTTAAGAATAAAATCAGTTTCCATTCTGATTTCCTCGTAAGCTGTTAAGATTTCTCGAGGTGGTGAATAAGCATCAACAGTAACTTTAGGTTTCTTTTTAAAAGCTATTTCATTGATCCAGAAATCCTCACTGGTGGCTATATGAGATACTACCCAGGCTACATTATTAGAGTAATTAGGGTGAACTTTCACCCAATTTTCTTCAGACAAATTTTTAAGGTAAGGTATTAAGGTTTTTCGAAAATCGTTACGATAAGGAAATTGCAATTTGGATCTTCCTTTCCACGGTTAGTAGATTATGATTCTCTTTGTTAAGTTCTTTCATAAAAAGACGAGGGGAAAGTGTAGACTTAAGGTGTAAAAGCAAGATAAGAAATTATTAGTAAAAACAAAACCCCCTCACATATAAATGTGAAGGGGTTTTTCGATGATCTAAACAGAAATGTCCACTTTCTAGTTTAGATATGATATCGGCTCTACGTAATCATACTATGATACGGAAATAAGTCAAGAGATTATTAGTGGATATGTCGGTAAACTCCAACTACTTTTCCTAAAATCGAAACTTGGTTCACAATAATAGGGTCCATAGTCGAGTTTTCTGGTTGTAATCTAAAATATGTTTTTTCTTTAAAGAACCGTTTCACAGTAGCTTCGTCGTCCTCAGTCATTGCAACTACAATATCCCCATTATTAGCAGATTGTTGTTGTTTAACCACAACATAATCTCCATTCAAGATTCCAGCTTCAATCATACTGTCACCCATAATTTCTAACATGAATAGATGGTCGTCCGATGTACCAAACGTTTCAGGTAAAGGAAAGAATTCTTCAACATTTTCAATAGCTGTTATAGGCATACCGGCAGTAACTTTACCAACCAAAGGTACATGCACAACACCCTGTCTTTCCACAGAAACTTCCAAACCGTCCAATATTTCAATAGCGCGTGGTTTTGTAGGATCTCTCCGAATTAACCCTTTACTCTCTAATCTTGCTAAGTGACCATGCACTGTAGAGCTTGAGGCAAGTCCAACAGCCTCGCCAATTTCACGTACGGAAGGTGGATAGCCTTTTTTACGAACCTCTTCTTTTATAAAAGCTAAAATATCTTCCTGTCTTTTCGACGCTTTCTTCAATGAGTTCACCTCTTTTAGTAATAAATTACCTACTATATTAATACTTGTTAATAGTATAACAGTGTCCTATACAATATGCAAACATAGGTTCTAAAATATGTTGACAAAAACAAATGTTCGCATTAGTATTAAATTATAGATACGAACAAACATTCTTATTTGGAGGTTTTAACATGAATTGGGTAAAAAACAATTATTTTTTAGCGTTATTTTTAGGACTTAATCTAATTTTCATAACAACTATGGCTATTACACATACAATCTCGGCAGAAAAAGATTACGAAATTCATATAGAACAAGGAGATTCCCTTTGGGGACTTGCTAGTAAATATGGAATAAAAGATTCAAAAGAAGACTGGATAAGTAAAGTTATCGAAATGAATAATTTATATGATACCTCTATTAAACCAGGAGATGTTATAGTAATTCCAAAGGTAAGTGAGAACTATCACTTAAATTATGGAACAGAGGTAGCAGGAGAATGAAATCAGTTATTTATTGTCGGGTAAGTACAGACAAGTCTACTCAAGAAACTTCACTAGAGAGACAAGAAGAAGAGTTAGTAGATTTTGCAACAAAACAAGGTTATGAGGTTTCTCAAGTATTCTTAGACCAGCATAGTGGGTACGATGTGGAGAGAGATGGCCTACTAGAAATGCTTAATTATGTGAAGGAAAATGATATTAAAGCTGTATTTGTCCAAGATGAAACTAGAATCGGCAGAGGAAATGGGAGAATGGCAGTCCTTCATATGCTGCAGAAAACGAATACTACAGTATTTACATTGCAAGATAAAGGGATATTAAACCTTAATGAAATGGATTCTATGCTTTTAGAAATTCTTGCCCTAGTTGAGGAGTATCAACGCAAAATTCACAACGCCAAAATTAAACGTGGGATGAAACGAGCAATCTCGCAAGGTTATAAGCCAGAAAAAAATTTAAAAACTCGAGGGAATCCTGAAGGAAGAGATCGTATAGATATACCGGTTGATGAAATAGTCCGGTTAAGAAATGCAGGACTAACTTATGAGGAAATTACATCCACTCTCAAAGGGTTAGGATTTCATATAAGTAAAGCTACCGTACATAGAAGATATATTGAATATAAAGAAGCACACGAAGAGTAAAGACTTGCACTTCGTGTGTTTTTTTCATACCTTTATATAAGAGATAGCTGAAAGGATGAAATTAAATGTTAAGTAAAGAAAAATTAGCACGTATAAACGAGCTGTCAAAGAAATCTAAGTCTAGTGGATTATCTATTGAAGAGGCAAAAGAACAAAGTGCACTACGCAAAGAATATTTGGAAACGTTTAGAGCGACGATGAGAGATACAATTGAACATGTGAAAGTTATTGACCCTTCTGGAAATGATGTAACGCCAGAAAAGGTTCAGCAAGCAAAAAAGGGTAAATTTCTGAATTAACTAATCATTTTAGAAACCTTGATAATACAGAGATTGTTGTCTACACTAATAATATAGAAAAAAATTTGTTCGAGAGGATGTCATTCATGTCATTACAATCAGATTTATTAGCAATTACGACTATACGTACTCTTTCTATCGATGCAATCGATAAAGCAAACTCTGGTCACCCTGGTCTTCCAATGGGGGCTGCACCAATGGCTTATACGTTATGGACAAAACATTTACGCCACAACCCGAGCAACCCTAATTGGTTTAACCGCGACCGCTTTGTTTTATCTGCTGGTCATGGCTCTATGCTGTTATACAGCTTGCTACATCTTGGCGGATATGATCTTCCAATGGAAGAGATTAAAAACTTCAGACAGTGGAACTCTAAAACTCCCGGACATCCAGAATTCCGCCACACTGCTGGGGTAGAAGCAACTACTGGTCCATTAGGACAAGGAATTGGTATGGCTGTAGGTATGGCAATGGCCGAGGCTCATTTAGCTGCCACTTATAATAAAGAAGGACACTCTGTTGTTGATCACTATACGTACGCGTTATGTGGCGATGGGGATTTAATGGAAGGTGTAGCTGCTGAAGCTATTTCACTAGCAGGCCACTTGAAGTTAGATAAATTAATCGTATTGTATGATAGTAATGATATTTCATTAGATGGAGATTTACATAAATCTTTCTCTGAAAATATAGCTAAGCGTTTTGAATCTTATGGATGGAATCATATATACGTAGAAGATGGAAATGACATCGAAGCTATTTCTGCTGCTATCGATAAAGCTAAATCACAAAATGATAAACCAACAATCATCGAAGTTAAAACAGTAATTGGTTTTGGTTCTCCAAACCGATCAGGTAAAGCAGATGCGCATGGTATGCCACTTGGAAAAGAAGAATCTCTTTTAGCTAAAGCAGAGTATAAATGGTTATTCGAGGAAGATTTCTATGTTCCAGAGGAAGTATACGAGACTTTCAAGGAAGCTGCAGAACGTCAAGGCGTTCAAGAAGAAGCATCTTGGAATGATAAATTTGCAGCATATGAAAAAGAATTCCCAGAATTAGCAGCAACTTTAAATCAAGCGATTAAAGGAGAAATGCCTGCAAACTTTGCAGATGCTCTTAAATCATATGAAGAAGGTTCTTCACAGGCAAGTCGTGCTGCTTCAGGAGAAGCAATTAACGCAATTGCTCAGAATCTACCTTCTTTCTTTGGAGGAAGTGCTGACTTAGCTGGTTCTAACAAAACTACTATTAAAAATGCTGGCGATTTCTCTGCTGAAAACTATGCAGGCAAAAACATCTGGTTTGGAGTACGTGAATTTGCAATGGGAGCTGCACTTAACGGTATGGCATTACATGGTGGTCTTCATGTATTTGGCGGTACATTCTTCGTATTTAGTGATTATGTTCGACCAGCAATTCGTCTATCTGCCTTAATGGGATTACCAGTTACTTATGTATTTACACATGACAGTATTGCAGTAGGAGAAGATGGTCCAACTCATGAGCCAGTTGAGCACTTAGCATCACTAAGAGCGATGCCAGGTCTATCAGTTATACGACCAGCTGATTCGAACGAAACTGCTGAAGCATGGAAGCTAGCTGTTTCTTCTAAAGATCAACCGACTGTATTAGTTCTATCACGTCAAAATCTACCAACACTAAAAGGTTCTGTGGAACAAGCAAGTGAGGGAGTTGCAAAAGGTGCTTATGTCGTTTCTCCAGCAGAAAATGCAGAAGGTATCTTACTTGCAACAGGTTCAGAGGTTGGACTAGCAGTAGAAGCTCAAAAAGCTTTAGCGGCAGAAGGAATTCAAGTTTCTGTAGTTTCTATGCCTTCATGGGATAGATTTGAAAAACAAGATGCGGCATATAAAAATGCAGTACTACCTTCTAATTTAACAAAACGTCTTGCGATTGAGATGGGATCTTCTCTTGGTTGGCATCGTTATGTTGGATTCGAAGGGGACGTAATTGCAATCGATACATTCGGTGCAAGTGCTCCTGGTGAAATCGTTATGAAAGAATACGGATTTAATGTAGAAAATGTTGTTTCTAAAATGAAAAACTTACTACAAAAATAATATTCTTATGTGCAATTCGAATACTTGGTCTTAAAAGTATTCGAATTGCTATTTTTTAAAAGAAATTATATAGAATGCCTAGCCAATTTATAGTATAATTTCAATTGGTGTCTTGTACACGTAGAGAAGTTGGTAAAGGAGGAAAAACATTGGATACTTGGATATGGGTTGTTATAGTAATTGTTGCTTTAATCGGTGGTGTTGTAATTGGATTTTTTGCAGCACGTCAATATATGATGAAATATTTGAAAGAAAATCCACCAATCAACGAACAAATGCTACGTATGATGATGGCACAGATGGGTCGTAAACCATCCGAAAAACAAGTGAAACAAATGATGAACCAAATGAATAAAATGCAAAATAAATAATAAAGACACTTAGCAAAGTGCTTTCTGACTATAGACAACTCATTTATATTTGAGTTGTCTATAGTCTTTTTTTATGAACAATCGGGCCAAATTATAGAATATTGTAGTTGAAACTTAATATTGCTTAAATCGTAATAAGTATTAGAGTGAGGGATATAAAAAATGTATAACTATGAATAAGCCACTGAGAAAGGTGAGATACAAATGAAACAATATCAATTCACTGATGTGTTATACATGAAAAAAAAGAATGTTATTCAAGTGGAAAACAGGGAGAAAGAAAGTGTTGGAACCATTGAAGAAGCAGATATTTTAAGATGTGAAAAGGGAAGTGTAGTGTCATTTACTGCTCACAAGGGATCCGAAGTTAAGATCGGGATTAAAAAACGAAATATCAAAAACTTTCTAGTTGCTACATACATCATTGAAACAGAAGAGAAGACCTATTTTTTGAAAGATAAGCAAGGGAATAGCCTACTCTACTTTTGTGTTATAGGAAATATTGATGAACAAGACATACGAATTGAGGAAAATTGGAGCAACGAGATAGAAGTGAAAATAAATCAAATTCATATCGCTACTATTAAACCAAATGAATTCACGCTTAAAACAACTATACTCACTGAGGACCACATTTGCGAATCATCTTTACTTTTTGCTGTTATTATTTTGATGTACTTTATGTATAAAATTTATATGAATGAATCCGAATCCTTTGAAAATATATTTTTTGATTAATACGGGTACATCTAGGTACTCAAGTATAATCTTAAACTCTTAATATAGAAGCATTCAATTGGGTTCATTGTAGTAAAGGTGTTACTCTGCGTATCGAGTAATGTCGAACGTTATTTACAAATCCAATAATGCTTTTCTTAATTTCGCTAATTCAAAGTACTCTGCATCATTTCATACCTTTCAATATCATACGGATTATGTGTATATTCTATCCCGAACTGAGCTGTCGAGCGAACATGTTCTAATAACTTTAATTTATTTTCCATATATAATCCTCGTCTTATTAATGCAAAATCCCCAATTGATATAACTCCTTTTATTACATTGTTAAAATAGAATATTTTTCTTATACTATCTAAAAACCAAATGGAAATGATTTCAAAGCTTCTAGCGGACGTTTTCCATGAAATGAGCGTTAAGATCCAGCTACATTAAAAGAAGATGACCCAAGTATTAAAGGTCATCTTCTTTATCTGTTAGAAATATTTAGAATCAGTTATTCGTAAAAGTTTGTATCGGATTCTCTTCTCCTAGCAGGTCATATTGCTTTAAGAAATCTGAGACGATTTCCTCATATTCCTTGCTGTTCTCATTAAACGATTTAGCATGAGCCCCAATATCAAATAGCTTTAACATCTTTGGACCTCTTTTCTTTTCATATAAGTCCTCAGTCATTTTCGGTAGTATAAAATCGTCCTCCAGGCTATGAATAAATAGGACAGGCTTTTCAATTTTGTCTACTACATCAATGGGGGATACCAAATTCAGGGTGTACCCATCTCGAAACTTTAAGAAAAAATTTGCAAATCGGATTGCTAAGCTTGAACGAAGAGGGGTTGTTTGAGTCATAATGTGATACACTTGCTCTTCAAAGTTGGAAAATGCACAATCGGAGATATAGAAATCTGCATCATCCACAATGGAACCAGCATAGAGAAGGGTGGTGGCTGCGCCCATGGATTCTCCATGTATACCAATAACTGCATTTTCACCTGCCCTTTCTCTAACGGCTTCCACAATAGCCTGTAAATCCATTTTTTCATAGTAACCGAAGCTTGTCGTTTTTCCACCAGAATCCCCATGTCTACGGTGGTCATATACAACACTATTAAATCCCAGTCGTTCAAACATCCTAACAAATCTAAGTGAATTGATCTTGTTCTCTGTAACGCCATGACAAATAATAACGTAGTTACTCGTTTCTAATGGCTCGATGAAAATCGCTTTAAGTGAGTATCCGTTTTTCGAGGGGATCCATCGCTCTAATTTATTTACTGCTGTATACCAAGCTTCATCAAATCGTTTGGATGTAAGCTCCCGGTTATAAATAAAATCATCTTCTTTTTTCTTCATATACATAAGTTTGTTTGTAAGAAAAAAGCCGAATATAGTAGCAACAGCAGAAATAATACTTGTAAAAATACTCGTCCAAACAATTACTCTTTTTCTCAAGGTCAACACCTACTTGCTTTTAAATAGTTTATACATACCTGTTTCAATTGGTCTGGACACATAAGGAGAAATTATGTCGACAGCGTTTAATAATTCATCTATGTCGATATTGGTGGTAATATCCATTTTATGTAGCATATTCACGACATCCTCAGTTGCTACATTGCCTGTTGCACCCGGCGCAAAAGGACAACCTCCTAAACCACCAGCCGAAGTATCAAATCGAGATACACCTGCTTGTAACGCTGCAAATATATTGGCAATACCCATTTTGCGAGTATCATGAAAATGGGCAGTAATTAATGTATGAGGAAACTCATTTATTAACGTATGGAAAAGTGCGTAGCTTTCTTTTGGATTCGCCATTCCAATAGTGTCCGCCACGCTAAGCTCTTGTACACCCCATGACACAAATTCCTTACATAGTTCAGTTACTTTTTCCGGATCGACTGCACCCTCAAAAGGACAATAAAAAGCAGTGGAAATACATGCACGGACAAAATATCCGTCTTCTATTAATTTTTCTACAAGAGGCTTTAATTCATTCATACTTTCTCTAGTAGTTTTGTTAATATTTTTTTTATTAAAGCTATCTGAAACGCCTACAAAAACAGCGACACTTTTAGCTCCATTTTCCAATGCTAGGTCTATTCCTTTTTTGTTTGGTGTTAGTACAAATTGTCTACCCACTTTTTTCACATTTGTAACAATTTCTTTTGCATCACTCATTTGTGGTACCCATTTAGGTGACACAAAGGAGCTTAGTTCCATTTCCTCTACACCGGCTTTTTGAAGTTGCTCGATAAATAACAGCTTTACGTCAGTTGGTACTACATTTTTTTCATTTTGTAGACCATCCCGTGGACCTACCTCGATAATTGTCACTTTTTTTGGTAAACTATACATATTCATCCCTCCCTCTTTTATTGTAAAGAAAGGTTGGTTGAACAAGCAAATTTTAAAATTTTTGTTTCATAGTTTTATTGAAAATAGGGGATATGAAGGAGGAAATTCACGTGACAAATGAAGTTGTAATCGTAAGTGCAGTTAGAACTGCTATTGGTTCTTTTCAAGGTGCACTAAAGGATGTTCCGGCAACAAAGCTTGGAGCAATTGTAATTGATAAGGCTTTAGAAAAAGCTGGAGTTTCTAAGGAATCAGTGGATGAAGTAATCATGGGGAATGTGCTTCAGGCTGGTCTTGGACAAAACCCTGCTAGACAGGCTTCTATACAAGCAGGTTTACCACAATCCGTTTCGGCTTTAACTATAAATAAAGTATGTGGTTCAGGTCTTAAAGCAATACATTTGGCAACACAAGCGATTATTGCTGGAGATGCAGATATAGTTGTTGCTGGTGGTATGGAGAATATGAGTCAAGCTCCATATCTATTAAAAAATGCTAGAGAAGGGTTCCGAATGGGCGATCAAAAAGTAGTAGACAGTATGGTTTCTGATGGTTTATGGTGTGCTTTTAACGATTACCATATGGGAATAACGGCAGAAAATCTTTGTGACCGCTATGACATTTCACGTGAGGAGCAGGACAAATTTTCTGCTCGGTCTCAAGCAAGAGCAGCAGAAGCTGTAGAGACTGGCAAGTTTAAGGATGAAATAGTTCCTGTTGAGATTCCTCAAAGAAAAGGCGAGCCTGTTATCTTTGATAAGGATGAATATCCGAAAAAAGGGTCAACAGAGGAAAAGCTAGCTGGTTTGCGTCCTGCTTTTAAAAAGGACGGTTCAGTTACGGCTGGAAATGCTTCGGGTATTAACGACGGCGCAGCAGCTGTTGTCGTAATGTCCAAACAAAAGGCTGAGGAACTAGGCTTAAAACCATTAGCTACAATTCTTGCTAATGCATCTGCTGGAGTAGATCCAAGCGTGATGGGAATTGGACCTGTGGAAGCAGTGAAAAAAGTGTTGAATAAATCAAAACTATCCTTAAGTGAAATCGAGCTAATTGAAGCAAATGAAGCTTTCGCTGCTCAATCTATAGCAGTAGATAGAGAGCTTGCCTTCAATCATGATATACTAAATGTAAATGGTGGAGCAATTGCTTTAGGTCATCCAATCGGTGCAAGTGGTGCTCGAATTTTCGTTACTTTACTTCATGAAATGGAGAAAAGAGATGCTAAAACGGGGCTTGCGACACTTTGCATAGGTGGAGGACAAGGAGTAGCCACTATTGTGAAACGCTCATAAAGTAGGTGAATAATATTGGCTAAGAAGAAACAAAAAAGACAGCAACAGCCTAACTTTAAATCTTCAGCTGTAAAAGAAGATGGGAATTCTCTTTCAGATCAGCTTTCTATGGATGTGCTTGCTAAGTTAAAAGAAACTAAGAAGCAATTAGTAACAGCTGAGCAAGAGAAGGAAGAAGAAAGACAGGCACAGCTTGCTTTTGAAAAGAAACAAAAAGAAAAAAACAAATCCTTCGAAGAATTGCTCGATGAGTATGGCTTTGGTGGTTCTAAGTTCTAAAAAAAATGAATGGCCCCTAGAATTTTGCAGACAGCAAAATTTTAGGGGCCATTTTTGAATCATAATGAGTGAAAATTTACAACGATACTGACCAGGTAATTTACTTCAGAGGACTAAAGTTTTTTCACTGATGAACTAGAAATTGATTATATGAACTTATATTTATCTTCACTTTAATGTAAGAAATACTTTACTTTATGTCTGGTTTACTTTACATTGAAGGTAATTAACAAACAGTGGAGGTAATAAATGGGGATAAAGAATCGTTTAAAAGAACTGAGAGCAAGGTCTAACCTTACACAAAAGGACTTATCAGAAAAAGTAGGTGTAACGCGTCAGACTATTGTCTCGCTTGAGAAAGGAACCTATGTGCCATCGCTGTTACTCGCGATGAATATAGCGGAAGTGTTTCAGGAGCCAATTGAAAAAATCTTTTTCAAGGGGGATGACAAATGAAGATTGTTCTATTTGAAAGTATCAGCAAAATCATTATTATAGGGGTGCTTGCATTTGCAATGGGATTTGCTTATGAAAACATCTGGTTGATGGATGAATTTGATAGAGGGTTATCAAACGGTGAAGTTATAAACGTGGATGTAAAATTTAGTTGGTGGCCATTTATCCTCAGTATTTTATTAATGATACTTCAATCAATTCTGTCTCTAAGATTGAAGTCAAAAAAACGGGCAGACATACTTTTGAAGTTTGGAGAATTTCAAGATGGAGATGAACGGGAGCTGAGCATCACCAATAAAGCATCCAGAGCTTCTCATGTTGCTTTTACATTGAGTGCAATTACTGCAATGTTGATTATGGTTCTTTCTACAAATTACATTTATTTACATCCTGCATTTCCTATCTATTTATTTGCAGGAACAATAGCAACTTCAAGCATTGCTTATGCTATAGCATGGTGCGTTGAATATTATAAGTGAATGAGGATGAGAGAAAGGTAAATGAAAGAAATGTGAAATCTGTAGTTTGATTTCACGTTTTATTTGTTTAAGAAGCCAGCTGATTCTTGTAAGACAATCTCATTGTTCGTAGAAAAAGCAGCGACTCCTCGCCGCCAAGTGCGTGAGAGGGACTACAGGCTCGAGGCGTACCCCAAGAAAGCGGCCACCGTAGCGGAGAACTACTGAGTTCGAATTTCTTATCGATTATGAACTTTCAGTTAAGCAAAAAATAAAGCATTAAAACTTATTAAGCTTGGAGATATATTTCCAAGCTTTTTTATGTGCATGTAAAACAACCTGTAAAACCCGTGCTCCTCTAAAAGTTTATAAAATGTAAAATTTTCAAATAACTAATTGATAAAAATACCCAGTTATACTATGATTATCATAACAATATTATAGACAGGTAATATACATGTCTTTTTTATAGAGGAGTGACCGTTAAATGAGGATGGCAAAAGTGGGGGTTCTTTTAGATAGAGAGGAAACCGAAAAACAGTGGAAGAAAGGGGAAAATGTATTTGACCGCTATTTGGAAGAGATTCTTGATCATGTAAGACTGCCTTATAAAAAAATAGATTCAATCGAGGAGCTTGACTCCTTTGATTTAATGATTGTGGCTTGTTGCCCTAATACAGAAGCTGCTAAAACTAAAATTTTAGATTATGTAGAAAATGGAGGTACAGTAATTTCATATGGCAATCTTCATTGTCTAAAAGAAAGGTTAGGCTTCAGTTCTCATTCTATTCCTGCTATAGGCTATGCAGAGCTTTCTTCTTTTCTTAACCAGTCAACGTCTCTTCGTTATTTACACGCGGATCCATGGGTCTATTTTGGAGATCAGTTAGAGATCCAACAATTTGGAGCGTTACTAGAGGGCAATGGAGATGCCCTGCTTCAAATTAAATATGGAAAAGGGACTATTGAACGCTGGGCCGTCTCTATTCCCCAAACAATTGTAGGCTTACAGCAAGGTACTGCTCCTATAACAGAAGACGGAGTTCCTGCTCCCGACGGAAGTGCAAACTTGGATGAGGAGATATTAAAGGCGGACGACGGCTTTATGCTCGATTGGGACCTAGACCGAACGGTTACTGAAACAGGTATGCCTTATTTTCCCCATCCGTATGCTGATTTATGGAGAGAAGCGTTAATAGAGCATTTGGTAAAGTGTGCTCTCGATAAAAATCTTACGCTTCCTTTCATTGATTATTGGCCAGCAGGAGTAGAACATGTTGCTTTAATCTCTCATGATAGTGACTTGAACGTGGACGAATCAGCACAAATAACGTTAGATACCCTAAAGGAAGAAGGCGTGCAATCGACTTGGTGTATGATTGTGCCTGGATATAATCCTTCTATTTACAATCAAATCAAGGCAGATGGGCATGAGCTAGCTCTACACTATAATGCATTAGAATCAGATAATGGAATTTGGTCAGAAAGTGCCTTTCATGCACAGCTTACTTGGTTGCAGCAGACAGTGGGTATAGAACAAGTGACGTCCAATAAAAATCACTATACGAGGTTTGAAGGCTGGGGAGAATTTTTTACTTGGTGTGAGAAATATGGAATACAGGCTGATCAATCGAGAGGTCCTAGCAAAAGAGGAAACATAGGCTTCTTATTTGGCACGTGTCAGCCTTATTTCCCTATCGCTTGGGCCGATGAAAAAAATCGAATGTATGATGTGCTAGAGATTGGTTTTCTGACCCAAGACTTGAACCATAATACGTTAGCGGATGCGACGGTTATCGAACCATTTTTGGAAGGAGTCAAACGAGTGAATGGAGTTGCTCATTTCCTATTTCATCAAATACACATCTATCAGCAACCGCCAGTACGCGAAGCGATTATTCAACTAATCCGTATGGCAAGGCAGCAAGGCTTCTCGTTTTGGACTAGTAAGCAAATTAATGATTGGGAGAGAGCGAGACGCCAGGTTAAAATTATAGATGTATCTGAAGAGAATGGTGTGGTACTTAATGAAAATTCGATTGACGATAAGCTCGTTATTCTAATGCCTGTTTCAGAAGAAGGTGCACAAACGGTCAAACGTTTTGGGCTGAACTGTAAGATGGTTTCTGTTACGAATCACCTTTTAAAGGAAGCGTAAAGTTGGAGGGTCTAAAAAATGATAAACAATACTTTAGCGATTTTAGGTGGGCAAAAGGTTAAAACGACTCCATTCGGAACTGGGAAACGCTTTGGTGCAGAGGAAGCAACGGAGCTACTAGGGGCACTAGAGCAAAATACACTCTTTTATCATTTCGGTAGCAAGGTTAAGAAGTTTTTAGCAGATTTTAATGATTTATATCATGTGAAGTATAGTGTGGCTACCTCATCAGGAACTGCTGCGCTGCATGTTGCTCTAGGAGCAGCGGGTGTTACAGTCGGTGACGAGGTCATAACTAGCCCAATTACAGACCAGGGTACTGTAATAGGTATCTTATATCAGAACGCCATTCCTATATTTGCCGATTTAGAGCCAAATAGCTATAACATGACTGCTGAAGCCATTGAAAAGGTAATCTCACCTAAAACAAAGGCGATTATTGTTGTTCATCTTGCTGGAAACCCATGCGACATGGATTCCATAATGGAACTGGCTAGAAAATACAATGTAAAAGTGATAGAGGATTGTGCCCAAAGCTATCTCACTACTTACAAAGGGCACTTAACTGGCACAATTGGTGATTATGGATGCTTTAGTACAAACGACTTTAAGCATATATCAACAGGCGATGGCGGGATTGTTACTGTAAATTCTGGAGATGAGGAAGATTACTTTACCACTCATGCATTTGCAGATAAAAACTATAAAAGACATGACAAGGAAGTTGTAAAAGATATTCTCTATCTGGCACCTAACTATCGCATGACAGAACTTCAAGGTGCTGTTGGTATTGCTCAGTTAAAAAAACTGGAATGGATATGCACGCGAAGAAATGAGCTTGGAGAACGATTGAGTAGTGGATTACAGAACGCTAAGGGTATACGGCCAATGAAAATAACAGCTGGCGGATGGTGCAGCTACTGGTTTTATATGCTAACGCTCGATTTAGATGTGTTAAGCTGCACCCGTGAAGAGTTCTCAGATGCACTTACAGCAGAGGGTATTCCTAATTCACCAGGGTACATTTCACAAGTGTTATATGCACAAAGCCTATTCCAACAAAAACAGGCATACTTAAATAGCGAATATCCATTTAGTCTAGGCGAATATAGTTATGAAGCTGGTAGCTGTCCAAATGCAGAAGAAATTTTGAAGACAGCGATACGGTTAGATATAAATGAGTTTTTTAGTGATCATGATATAGAGGATATGATTACTGCCTTAAACAAGGTAGCTGCCCATTATTGCGTCTAAAGGAGAGCCTATATGTATAACGAACTTATAGATCATGGAACTCCGGTTGTCGCGGAGGAGGAGCGAACAGCTGCTATATGTACGAAGGAAGAAGAGAGTAGATTTGTAATTGCAGCCAAAGGATTTGTATTAATAGTCGATTTAGAAAAGGGAACAAGCAAGCAAGTTTCCTTTCCACTAGCAAATAAGGAATACCCTTTTGCCTCTTTTAGTAGTGGAGGCTTATTTTATACGGGGGCAGGTAAGATGCTGCTCGTGTTAGACCCTTTCAAAGAGTGCTTTGTGGATTATCAAGTAATAGAGAACGGTGAGGAAATAGTCGGTTTTAGCTTTGCAGAGGACAGTGAGGGAATGATTTATTTCACTACATACCCTCACTGTCACTTGCTTTCCTATGATAGCAAATCGCAGCATGTTGCAGATTACGGCTCTATGCATGCCGAGGAAAAATATCCAGGAACAGTAGCTCTTGATACGCACGGATGGGCTTATATGGGAATTGGAACTGAGAAAAGAGATATAATAGCCTACCATTTAATAACTGGCCAGAAAAAGAGTTTGCTTTCCTCTCATCAAAGGCAGAAGGGAGCAGGCTATTTATATCTTGGAACCGATGGTACTGTCTATGGACACATAGAGGCATCCGACTTAAAGAATGTGTTAACGGCCTCTCAGTGGCTAAAGTTTTCTCAGGGAGAATGTAATCCAGCAGCGGACGTTGCACCTTCTAGTTTTGTAGGAACAGGATTTCAAAAAGTCCACATTCCAGATGAATCAAATTATCAGATTGAGCACTACAGCTTATCTGAAGGGCTTGTTCAAATTAGTCATAAGGATAGTGGGATACAGAAAACGATTCATTTAGTATACCATTCGGAGGGAGCGGAGCTTTCAAGTCTTTTTCTCGCTCCAGACGGATATATCTATGGTACGTCCATGCACCCTCTACAATTTTTTCGGTATGTTCCAACCAAAAACTCTCTTCAAAATTTTGGAGCACTAGAAAAGGGAGGGGGAGGAAATATTTGTGCCTATGCTTCCCATGAAAATCTGTTAGTGGGAGTGGCATACGCAGGTGGAAAGCTATATGTTCACGATTTAGATCAGCAATCTTCTATTCCTCGTTTAGTTTTAGAAGAGGATCAGATTCATCGACCTCGCTGTGCCCTTGCCTTGAGTGGAACGAAAGAAGTCATATGGGGTGGGTTTCCGGGCTATGGACTAGTTGGTGGTGCCTTGGCAATTTATAATATGGATACAGAAAAGCAGGTCGTAATACGCAATGAAGATATATTACCCTTTCACAGTACTATTTGTCTTAGTGAGCTCAGTAACGGAGATATTATAGGGGGCACAAGTGTAGAGGCACCTGGGGGAGCAGTATCAAAAGAACAGGATGCACGCTTATATGTGCTTGATCGAACAACCATGCAACTAAAATGCAGTTTCGTACCCTTTAAAGGGACACGAGAAATTATTGCTATTTATACAGATATGTATAATCGGGTGCATGGTGTTACTGGGCTAGGAATGTACTTTATATGGGATACTGAAATGAATACTATTCTTTCCGGAAAAGATCTATCCAGTTATGGGGAACCGATTCGTTCAGGCTTTGTTTATGACGAGCCTAATCACACGCTTTACTGTCTTATGTCAGACGCACTTATTGCGATTGATGTTAAGAAACCATGCCCCGAACCAATACTTAAAAAAGGGTTAGTAGCTAAAGCGAGCAGTGGTACTGTTCTATTTAATGGAAGAGTTTACTATGGTAGTGACAGTCATTTATATAGTGTAATTATAGAATGATGGGGTGAAGAAATGTATGCATTGTCCACTTTACATCAACAGGGTGCGCCTTCTCTTTTGCGATTAATGGAACGTAAAAGAGATTGGGAGAACAAAAGAGATGCAATCGAAAAAACTTGGCTACAATGTATTGGTGGGCTCCCACCTTTAGTACAAATAAATTTTGATATAATCTCTTGGGAGTCGTATGAGGACTACTATTTATTTAAGATAAAGTACGACACTGTTTTCAACGATACGGTTCCAGCAAACCTGCTAATACCGAAAGCAAGTAACAGCAAAAAAGGTTCTACTAAAGACGACGCCATAGAGGTTTTGAACTCTAGTCACAAACATTATCCCTCCGTTATTGCGCTTCATCCAACGAGCGACAACGGGAAGGATGATGTAAGTACAACAGAGGGACGGCAAAACAGACAATATGGACTTGAGCTTGCTAAGAGAGGCTATGTAGTACTTGCCCCGGATACGATAACAGCTGGAGAACGGGTGCGACAGGACGAAAAGCCTTTTCAGACAGCAAGCTTTGACGCCGCACATCCGAACTGGTCTGCAGTAGCCAAAATGATTGTGGATCATCAGCAAGGAATAAGTTTATTAGAGAGCTTAAATTGTGTAGACAGCGATAAAATAGGGTTAATCGGACACTCACTTGGAGGCTACAACGGTTACTTTTTAGCTGGCGTAGACCGTAGAATAAAGGCAGTAGTATGTAGTTGTGGATTTTCAACATTTGCAGGAGATCCGGAGTTACATCGTTGGGGAAAACGAGATTGGTTTAGTCATATCCCTCAGTTAAGTAACTACATAAATGATGATAAGGTTCCTTTTGAATTTACTGAAATAGCTGCATTAGTAGCACCTACTCCTTTTTTTCTATGGATGGGGCAAAATGATTCTATATTCCCCCATTGGAAACCAGCTGCTGAAGGACTTTTTGAACTAAATTCATTGTATAATTGGATGGATTGTACAGAAAAAATCCAAACATTAATAGGGAACTCGGGTCATGACTTTCCCTATGAAATTAGGCAAGCAGCTTATTTATTTTTAGATAAATGGTTAATGAAATAAAACTACCAACCTTGCACATGTTATGATAGATTCATATCTTTATATAGCGCCAATTTTGGCAGGGGAGTTGTATGCATGATAAAACGACAAAGTGACTTTGAAAGTCGTTATAACAAGTTTATCCATGAGGTAAAACAAGAGATTATTACAGGGAAGATTAAACCTGGGGAATTTATATTGCCAGAAAATACATTAAGTAAAGAATATGCGCTTAGTCGAGTTTCCATAAGAAAAGCGTTAGCAGAGCTAGTGGAAGAAGGGCTTATAGAAAAAATAGCAGGAAAGGGAAACCGGGTAACCTTGCCTGACGACACACAAAAGCAAACTTTAACGCTCGGTTGGTTTTCTAACTCCTATGAGATTGAGATTATTAATCTAATCATTCAGAGATTTGAACAATTGAATCCTTATATTAAGATAAATCTTGAAATTTTACCAAATGATCAGTACGTTTATAACCTTATGCAGTCATTTAAACACGGTTCTGGCCCGGACGTTTTTATAGTTTCAGACTATCATTATAGACAGCTGATGGAGAAGGATCACTTAGATCTTATAGAACCCTATTTACCAGCGCATATAGATCCGATGAAGGATAGTTATCACCAAGTTTTTCAAATGTTTTCAACGGAAAACAAAATGCATGTAACCCCGTTTGTTTTCTCGCCAGTAATGATTTGCTACAACAAACGGATATTTGAAAAAGCAGGCGTTCTAAACGATTTTCATATAAAAGATTGGAATGATCTGTTAGAGGTGTCCCGAAAAACAACAAATGATCTAAATGAGGATAATTTAGTGAATGAGTATGGTTTTTGTTTTTCGTCCTCGACTAACAGATGGCCAGTTTTTCTATTACAAAATAAAGGAAGCTTTAAGGATTCCACAGGAACTAAGCCGGTGATGAACAGTAAGGAAAATATAGAAGCGTTAGAGTTTTGTGTTGATTTAATGTACAAACATCAGGTATCCCCTATTTTTTCACATGGTAGCAACGACCTCGCTGAGAACCTGTTTATGCGAGAAGGGGCAGCGATGATCTTAACTACCTATTATTTTATGAATGAATTCAGAGACCATAAGATACAATGGGATGTAATTCCACCGCCTAAAAATAAAGATGCAGGCACACTTTTACTTGGAGGGGCACTTGGTGTCCATGTAGATAGTCCAAATAAGCCAGCCGCACATGCACTGATCGATTTTATGGTTAGTGAAGAGGCGCAAATATTGATAAAGAAAAATGGATGTACGATTCCAATGCTGCGAAAGGTTGCAGAAGACAATAGACTCCTCCAGCCTGATATTCATCCAGAGCATTACAATGCCTTTATTGAAACGATGCCAGTCGCTAAAACGATCAAGGATTTACACCTAACGATTGAAGAATTTGAGTTAATTGAACGAGAAATGCATTTTTTATGGGCAAATATGGAGAAACCAGAGGAAACATGCCAAAGAATACAACAGCTTTTAGAATAAGATTAAGTAGTTTTAAAGGTAAATAATCATTTATTGGTATAAGAGATGAATTGAAATTCTAAGCGACTAGCCTGAGAATATGAATTCTATTGTATAAAAGTATGATTCTCTAATTGAATTCATAAAGTAATAAGAAATAAATAAGAGATTGTTGAAGATTTTAGATGGAGAAGATTGAATCTTTAAAAGGTTAGATAAACAAGAGGTGAATGGTATGGAGCTGACAGGCTGGAGAGGAACGCTATATCGATATATGGACTGGGGAATGCGGCTTGCCTATATAAATATCCTTTGGTTAGGCGGAATCATCTTAGGTCTAGGCGTTGTAGGTTTTTTCCCAGCTACAGTTGCTATGCTATCGGTTATACGCAAATGGAGCTATGGTGAAGAGGATATAAAAACCTTTCGTTACTTCAATGATATATATAGAAAAGAATTATTAAAATCTAATATCTATGGTTATATTTGGCTGATTATAGGCGTTATTCTTTTCGTAGATTTGCAGTTTTTTCGTAGCCTGCCAAATATAGCAGCCTTAATAGCATCATTTTTCTTCTTTATATTAGGTGTAATTTATTTGATCGCTTTATTGTATGCTTTTCCACTTTATGTCGGTTATCAGATGAAGCTTTCCCAGTATTTTAAGGATTGTATTTATATCGTTTTGGCCCATCCTTTGTTTGCGGTGTTCATGGTTTTAGGTTTTTATTTCCCCTATTATTTAGTCATGAAAATTCCTGGACTCATACCTTTTTATAGCGGAAGTTTAATAGGCGTTACTTTAATATTTCTATCCAATAAACTGTTTAAAATTATTGAATCAAAACAGCAAGAGCCCATTGAATATAAGAAATAAATAATTTTAGAAAAATATTGAATAAATGTAAAAATTAAACTAAAATTGGTAATATAAATACAGGTATTATACAGGTAAATAAATTGGCAAAAAGCTTCAAGGAAAGGGGAAATAAGTTATTGTTACTCAAAATAAAGACGCTGAGACAGTTGTTCCGACATTAGCTCACGTCAAGGAAAAACCAAAGCCCCCAAATAAAAATTCTATTAAGCAAAAACTGTGGCGGGATCGGTATCTATTGCTACTTCTTTTGCCAGGTGCCCTTTACTTTTTAATCTATCGATATATTCCGATGATTGGATTATTGTTAGCATTTAAAGATTATAGTCCATTCCAAGGATTTCTTAAGAGCCCTTGGGTTGGATTAAAACATTTTCAATCCATTTTTGAAGACTCGGAGGTTATACAAGTAATTTGGAATACACTTCAGATTTCCATGTTACAAATTATTTTTGCATTTCCTATTTCCATTATTTTAGCACTTATGCTGAATGAGTTAAGAAACCAAATGTATAAACGATTTCTGCAGTCTGTTGTATATATGCCTCACTTTCTTTCTTGGGTTGTGGTAGTTGGAATAACTGTTATCTTTCTACGAAGTGAAGGTTTAATAAATAACTTTCTTGGATCTTTTCTAGATATGAATCCTATACCTTTTCTAACGGATCCGGCACTGTTTAAACCGATTGTTGTATTGCAGGTCATCTGGAAGGAGTCTGGATGGGGTACTATATTGTTTCTAGCTGCCTTATCCGGCATCAGCCCTCATCTATATGAGGCAGCTGTCATGGATGGTGCGAGTCGCATGAGACAAATTTGGCATATAACATTGCCTGCATTAAAAAGTACGATTGTTATTTTATTAATCCTTCGTTTAGGAAACGTGATGGATAGTGGTTTTGAACAAATCTTTCTAATGCTAAATCCTTTTAATATGGAATCGGGTAATGTTCTCGATACGTATGTTTATTTTAAAGGAATACAGCAGGCGAATTTTAGTTTTGCAACCGCTGTTGGTCTATTTAAAGGAATAATTGGCTTGATTTTAGTGGTTCTTGCAAATAGGCTTGCTAAACGATTTGGTGAGGAAGGTCTATATTGACCATATGAAAGATTGAAAGATTCAAGATGACATGTCTTTATGGGAGACTCTCGTCTGGAAGGGGGTATGTTCATGTTTAGGTCTTCAGGGGAAAAAGTAATGGATTTTTTCAATGGTACAGTTCTCTTGATTATAGCAGCAGCCATGCTTTTTCCTTTTCTATATATTTTCTCGGTTTCGTTTTCTAGTGTTAGTGATGTATTAAATAGTGATTTCTTGTTATGGCCAAAGGAATGGGTGACTGATGCTTATACGTATATATTAGGCTCTGATCAATTTATTCGTTCGTTGTTCGTAACGGTCTATATTACTGTCGTTGGAACATTAGTAAATCTATTTTTTACTACGACGATGGCTTACTCGCTAACTAGAAATATTTTAGGGCAACGAACAATTCTTTTTCTAGTATTGTTTACGATGCTATTTTCAGCAGGGATGATCCCTACCTATATTATTGTAAAGGAAACGGGATTATTAAATTCCTTATGGGCTCTTATAATTCCTGTGGCGATTAGTCCATTTAATCTGATCATTATTACACAGTTTTTTAAAGGAATTCCAGAGGAACTGACAGAGGCGGCATTAATAGACGGTGCAAACGATATCCAAATATTTACTCGCATTATTTTACCTTTGTCGAAGCCAGCCTTGGCAGCATTCGGTTTATTTTACGCAGTAGGTCATTGGAACAGTTATTTCTCAGGGGTTCTATATTTAAATGATCCTGCAAAATGGCCGATTCAAGTAATTTTAAGGCAAATTGTAATAGTCAATGAGCCTAATGCGGCACTAGGGGGGCATGCAGCAATGCTGGAAAATCTTCCACCTCCTGAAACCGTTCAGATGGCTGCTATATTGTTAGCTACTTTACCGATTTTAATCGTCTATCCATTCTTACAAAAACACTTTGCTAAAGGAGTGATGCTTGGATCTGTTAAGGGGTGACTTTCTATCGCAATGGACATCGAGAATTTATTTACACCAGACAAAATAGTAATGGAGGGGTTAATGTGAGAAGTAAGCAGTGGTTTTATGGTTTTCTAATTCTTATCATTGGTCTAATTTTAGTAGCTTGTACCGATGAAAATGCCCAAACTGAACCAGCGAAAGAGCCGGAAAAAGAGACAAATAGTGCAGAACCAAACAAAGAGGAACCGGCAGTAGATCCGTTTGATCATACAGAAAAGTACACGATTACGGGAATGACATTTCGTTTCGGTGATCCACCACCACTGAAAAGCCCGGGTCTTGATATGATAAATGAACGCTTTAACGTGGACTATAAGCCGGAAATTATTCCTCAGGGAGACTATATTGAAAAGTCGTCTGCTATAGTTGCTTCTGGATCTATGCCAGACCTAATCGGATTTCCAGGAACAGACACTCGTTTTTATCAATGGGCAGAACAGGGAGCATTCCTGCCTTTAGATGATTATCTTAAGCATTATGACACACTAGGGAAAATCCCAGAATACGTTTACAACTCTTTTAAAGTGAACGGGAAGATCTATGGTATTCCACGTTACTCTCAACCGTACCCTGTAACACCAGTTATTCGTAAGGATTGGTTAGATAAGCTTGGTTTAGAAGTTCCTACTTCTTATGAGGAACTGGAGAAGGTAGCGATAGCTTTTACGAAGGAAGATCCAGATGGTAATGGAAAAGATGATACTTACGGCGTTGCAATTGGTGAAAATATTAACCCGAACTTTAATATGGGAACTTACTGGGACTTTAACGCTTGGTATCACCAAGATAAAGAAGGAAATTACATCCCAGGAATTATTTCTGACGGTAGAAAAGACTTGATCCAATTTTTTGCTAACCTTTATAAAGAAGGAGCGATGACGAAGGATTTTGCAGTTCTTGATTGGGCTAGCACGAACACGGAGTTTTACTCTGGAAAAGCTGGAATCTTTGTTGGGGGAGTTTCAGGTATGTCTGAAGCCTATTTCGAAGGTCTTTTAGCAGCAAATCCAGATGCACATTTAATAGCAATACCTCCTTTTGAGGCTCCAGATAAATCCAAGGGCTTCACTATTGGATCTGGTTATTCAGGTATTTTAGCTTTAAATGCTAACATGGCTGGAGACGAAGGTAAGATTTTCCGTGCTTTAGAAATGGTTGACTTTGGTAAAACATATTACCCAAGGGATACAAAAAATCCGGATAACGCTGATTTTGATTTCTATTTAGGTGGAGAAGGAAAAGGGTATAACATGGAAAATGGGCAGGCAGTTCAATTGCCAAACTTCTCATCTGATGGACTTTCACCTTCGACTTACTTCTTAGACAATCGTGAGCAAGTACCAGAAGATGCAAATATCACATATGCAGATGATTACAAAATGCCAGAAATGAAGGAAATGGTTCAATCTCTTCAGGAAATGTTTGAATCTAACAAGCTTTATGTAGATCCTTCATACGGAGTAATGTCTCCAACAAATCAGGAGAAAGGCACTGATTTAACACAATTCATCATGAACGAGCAAGCAAAAATGATTGCTGGCCAAAGACCAATCTCTGAATGGGATAGCTTGGTTGAGGAATACATGAAACGTGGAGGAGAACAAATTATTAAGGAAACGAACGAAGGAATTAAGGCAAAGGGTTACACAGAAAGAGAATGGAAATAATATAAAAAGAGAGCAGCTCCAAAAGTCATTTAAAGACTTTGGTGCTGCTTTTTTTTGAAATAGCTATGTAAAAGGGTATGGTTGATTAATGTTGCAAGGAATCTTTAAGTCAGAAAGTAGAATTGATTTTTCACACCAGCCGGACGCTTTTTCGCGGAGTGAGCGATAATCCATCACCCATCGCTTACGTGTGTGGCTGTGATGGCTTATGTGTCTCACTCATCCCTGCTTATGTCGCCGTCTGGTGCTCCAATCAATAAATGGGAACGGCTTTAATTCATCGATAAAGTGCTTATAAATTTACTTGCATAAACAAAATTTATGTTCTTAATAGTCATTTGAATGTCACTTCTGTAATGTTTACAATCACTTTAAAAAAAGAAGTTTTAATCAAAATTAACCAATAACTTTAAAAAGCTTTAGAAATAAACAAATATTGACTTCGTTTAAGAAATTTAACTTTCTAATGCAGAACTCTCATTTATTTATTGAATATTTTGAAACTAAAATTTTAGATATACGTAAATTTATGACGAGAAAGTTATTATACTTTCATATAGCAAAGGGGGAATGATTAATGAAGAAAAAATTACTTTTGGTTTTTATAGTGTTACTGCTACAGACAGGCTGCTCATATACTTTTAGCATAAATAGTACGGAGGACTTTATAGAAAGCGTTCCACATCCAAATTCAACTGAGATATTGGATAAACTGCAAAAGGAAGATTATGAAGTTGTGTTTTATGAAGATGAAACAGGATTCCGTACTGGATATAAAAAGTCGGTTGATGAATATTGGACACATACTGGAAACGGTGAGATAGATCCTGGTGACGGTATGGACTGGGTAATGTTTAATAATCCAAAAGTACCTTTAACATTGTTTGGAGGAATTATCACAAATGATCAAATTACAACCGTGCTTGTGAAGCAAAAAACAATAGAGAAGGGAGCTACAATTGTTGAGATTTCTGAAGGATTAAGATGTTGGTTTGTTACCTTTGATGCTTTAGAAGAAGCAGATGCTGGGGAACCCGACCCATTGAAAATCGAAGCATTTGATAGTAATGGAAATGTTTTATGGAAAGAGGGTGTTTATGAAGGTGGGCATTTTAGTGGGAAAATAACTAATTAAATTCTACTTTCTCATCCAATTACTTATAGAACTAATTAAAGAGCCGTTATACTATGTTATGGGGGACAAAACTAGTGAAAATACATATATTTGGTGCTTCTGGATCTGGAACAACTACCTTAGCGAAAGCATTATCCGATGAAATTTGCTGGACCCATTTGGACACAGATGATTATTTTTGGTTAACAAAATATACAGAGATAAGAGAACTGGAAGAAAGAAAAGACCTCCTGGAAAGAGATTTAAACTCACATGGAAATTCAATCTTATCTGGAGCAGTATGTGGTTGGGGAGAAGATTTAAAAACTTATTTTGATGTGGTCATTTTTTTATGGATACCACCGAATATTAGATTAGAAAGACTTGAAAAAAGAGAGTTTCAAAGATACGGAAATGATATTTTAGCAGGTGGACCCAAGCACGAACAATACAAGGAGTTTATGGAGTGGGCTGGGCTATATGATCATGCAGGAATGGAAGTGAGAAGTAAAGCTTTACATGAAGAATGGTTGACGACATTGACTTGTCCGGTTTTGCGGATAGAAGGAGATTATACAGTCCAAGAACGTGTAGATATGACAAAGAGCTTTTTGCAGAAAAAATAAGGATTACTAAAATAACCTACTAGATTACGACAATGACCAAGTAGTTTACTACAATCAGAAGCTATTTTACGACAATCAACTAACTATTTACGATAATCCTCCTTTTCATAAGAAAAGCTCCTTGATTTGAACAAATTCAAGGAGTCTATTGCTATTTTTATATTCGATGCTCTGTATAAGTAGATATTTTAGTTATTTCAGAAGCTTTTGCTAGTAATTCATCAGGTATCTTAGCTTGATACGCTTCAATTGTCTCCATTAATTGTTCAGATGAGCTTGCTCCAACGATTGCAGCACCACTTTGCAGGACATAGTGAAGAGCTATGCTAGTTAGTGATGCATCTAAAGACTTTAGTTCCCCTATCGTGTCTAGTAGCTCCTTGTTTGTATAAGAGAGGTAGTCGCCCGCTTTTTTAGCACGAATAAGCCCTTCATCTTCGGTCAGCATACCTTTTGCAAGCGAGCCTCTACTAAGCAGGGTAGTCCTGTTTTGTTCCAGTAAGTGTAACCACTCCTCTGGTCTTCTATCTAGCAAGCTATATTGCATCATAACCGATACTGCATTGCTTTTTTGTAGGAAGCGGTTAATAACATTCGGTCTGATAGAAGAGATGCCGTATTCTCTAATTAGGCCTTCCTTTTTTAAAGATTCCATCGTATCGATCACTTCATCCACATTGTCATCCATTGTCCCGCCGTGTAGCTGGTACACATCAATATAATCTGTTTGAAGGCGTTTTAGGGATTCATGTATCGCCGTTTGAATCCATTCTTTTGAGGCATCCCAATGCCAGCCATCACCATTTTCGTTTAGTCGATTACCGACCTTAGAGGCAATAACTATGTCCTGACGATGAGGTTTAAGAAGAGTACCTAGAATCTTTTCGTTTTCTCCACGGTCATACAAATCTGCCGTGTCATAATACGTAATACCATGTTCCATAGCCGTTTGAATAATCTTTTCGGCTTCTGTAATGTTTGTGGGTAGTGACATACAACCAAGTCCGATTTCTGAAATAGAGATTTCACTTTTTCCTAATTGTCTTTTTTCCAAGATTATCACTTCCTTTCCTACATGGTACAATGAGAATTAGATAGATTCAAATGAGAGGAAGAAAATTAATGAAAAAATTTGAAGAAAAAACAGTTACAACTGATTTAAAATATACTGGTCGAATTATTACATTACAGGTAGATGATGTTCTTTTACCGAATGGGAAGCAAGGTAAAAGAGAGATTGTGAAGCACCCGGGAGCAGTTGCAGTAATAGCTGTAACTGACGATAAAAAAATAATTTTAGTAGAACAGTATAGAAAAGCACTGGAACGCTCTATTATTGAAATACCGGCTGGTAAAATTGAGCCAAATGAGGCCCCAGAGCTTACAGCAATGCGAGAGCTTGAAGAGGAGACAGGCTATACTTGTAGTAATCTGAAGTATATACAATCTTTTGCAACCTCACCTGGATTTGCTGATGAGATTATACACCTTTACTTGGCTGAAAATATTGTGAAAATGGAGAATCCAGCTGATTTAGACGAGGATGAGTTCGTTGAATTATTGCATGTCAGTCTTGAAGATATGGAACAAATGGTAATCTCTCAACAGATCTTTGATGCAAAAACAGCTTTCGCGTATATTTGGTTAAAAGATTATTTAAAATAAGCATGTTTGAACCTAGTACAAGCATAAGATGAAAATAGATAGGGGGGATTCCAAGTTGAACCAGTCTTATACTATTTTCGTATCTTTTTGTGTACTAGTAGTTAGTTTTATAGGAGGATTAATACTTTTTGAACGTAGCTCACCAGAACAGCAGCAGTGGATTATCAACCTTTTGGATGCACGAGTCTTATTGGAAGGGCCACCTAGTTTCCTAGAGACGATTTTTCCTCACTTGATGATTGCGGTCGTTTTTTTCTTGTTTTATCAGCATCGCTACTTACAAAGATTCATCTTAGTCATTTGCGCATTCAAAATTACCTTTTATGGATTCTGTTCCAGTTTTTTGCTGCAAACTCAAGAAAGTACTTTTCCGTATGTATTTTGGTGGTTCCCATTTCAACTCGTCTACTGTATCCTATTACTTGCATTGGCAAGAAGAGTAAATCTCTTTACACTTGGCTTCTATATAATTACTATTATAATAGAGTTTATTCTTTTACCATTTATCGTATTTAATAATTAGTATTTATTAATAATTATTATTATGTGAATCTCTTGTAATGAGAAAACACTTCTTGTTATAATAGTGGTAGTTAAGGAGGCGTCATATGGAGAGCCGTATTGATCGTATTAAAAAACAATTATCTGGTGCGGGCTATAAACTGACGCCACAGCGTGAAGCGACAGTTCGAGTATTGCTTGAAAATGAAGAAGATCATTTGAGTGCGGAGGATGTTTTTCTACTAGTTAGAGAAAAATCACCTGATATAGGACTAGCGACTGTTTATCGAACATTAGAGTTATTAAATGAATTGAATGTAGTAGATAAAATTCAATTTGGAGATGGCGTATCACGCTATGACTTAAGACAAGAAGGCGCTGCACATTTTCATCATCATCTTGTATGTATCGAATGCGGAGCTGTGGATGAAATTCAAGAGGACTTGCTAGAGGATGTAGAGGCAATCGTGGAAAAAAGATGGAATTTTATTATAAAAGATCATCGTTTAACGTTCCATGGGATCTGCCATCGTTGCCAAGATAAATAACCAAAAAGGATAGCTAAAATATGCTATCCTTTTTTTAATTGCATAATTATTTAATAGGAGGTTTTTTGATGAAAGAGGGTCTGCTTCATTTAGAAGATTATTTGCATTTCCTCCGCATAGAACGACAGCTAGCAGAGAATACATTAGTTTCCTATAAAAATGATTTAACGGAATATTTAAAGTCTATATTTACCATACAGCAATTAAGTAGTTTATCAGTCGTTGAACGGCATCATATCATTTTACATTTAAGAGATTTAAAGGAACAAGGCAAATCAGCTCGAACAGTTTCTCGACATATTTCGTCTATCCGTTCCTTTCATCAGTTTTTGTTGCGGGATAAAGTGACAACAACCGACCCTACTATTCATTTAGAGCTTCCTCAACTAGAGCAGAAGCTACCGAACTTTTTGTCAGTTGAGGAGTTGAACACCCTTTTAGCGAGCATTGATGTGTCCAAGCCCCAGGGAGTGAGAGACCTCGCAATGTTTGAACTTATGTATGCAAGTGGTATGCGTATAAGTGAGTGTCTAAATTTAAATTTAGAGGATTTACATTTGTCGATGGGATTTGTCCGTGTGTTTGGTAAGGGAGGGAAGGAACGTATTATTCCACTTGGTGGAGCAGCATTGCGTGCCTGTAGCAATTATATCGAACATGCACGACCTGCACTACTCAAAAAAGAACGTACAGATGCTATTTTTATCAATCAAAGAGGGAAACGTTTAACAAGACAGGGAATATGGAAATTACTAAACAAGCATGTCCTTGCTGCTGGCATTAAAAAAGAAATTACACCACATATTTTACGGCATTCTTTTGCCACTCACTTGATTGAGAATGGGGCAGATCTAAGAGCTGTTCAGGAAATGTTAGGACATGCTGACATCTCTACGACACAGATTTACACCCACGTAAGTAAAAAGCGATTAAAAGAAGTTTACAAACAATACCATCCTCGTGCATAATGTCAGAGGTCTGACATTTATTTTCGGAGATTTTTTGGTACACTAATAAAGAACAAGTAGGAGGTAGAAATTATGGGAAAATTTAAACGTATACATGTCATTGTGATGGACTCTGTCGGAATTGGTGAAGCACCAGATGCTGCAGCCTTCGGTGACGTTGGCTCACATACACTTGGACACATTGCAGAAAAAATGAATGGATTGAAAATGCCAGAAATGCAAAAGCTAGGGCTAGGAAATATTGAAGCTATTAAAGGTATTGCTCCAGCAGATCAACCAACAGCTTATTACGGGAAGATGCAAGAAGCTTCTGTCGGTAAAGATACGATGACTGGCCACTGGGAGATTATGGGGTTAAATATCGACAAACCATTTAAAGTATATCCAAACGGATTTCCTGAAGAGCTTATCACTGCTTTAGAGGAGAAAACAGGGCGTAAGGTAATTGGTAACAAGCCAGCGAGTGGTACAGAGATTTTAGACGAGCTAGGGGAAGAGCATATGAAAACGGGAGCAATAATCGTTTATACTTCCGCTGATCCAGTTCTTCAAATTGCTGCACACGAAGAAGTGGTTCCATTAGAAGAATTATACCGAATTTGTGAAATCGCAAGAGAATTGACGTTGTCTCCTGAATTTTTAGTTGGTCGTATCATTGCACGTCCATTTATTGGAGAGCCAGGAAGCTTTGTTCGTACTTCAAATCGTCATGACTATGCTCTAAAACCGTTCGCTCGTACAGCAATGAATGAATTGCAAGATGCTGGTTTAGAAGTAATGGCGATTGGTAAAATTAATGACATTTTTAATGGGGAAGGTATTACTTCCACAGTTAGAACAAAAGATAACATGGATGGTATGGACAAATTTATCGTAACGTTGGATAAAGACTTTACAGGTATTAGTTTCTTAAACCTAGTAGACTTCGATGCTTTATATGGTCACCGCAGAGATCCAATTGGCTACGGTAAGGCTCTAGAAGAGTTCGATGCTCGCTTGAAGGAAGCGCTTCCTAAGCTAACAAGTGATGATTTATTAATCATTACAGCTGATCACGGAAACGACCCTACAATGCCAGGAACAGACCATACGCGTGAATTTGTTCCATTAACTGTTTATTCACCTAGATTTACAGAAATTAAAGAATTGCCTTTACGTATGACATTTGCAGATATAGGAGCAACAATTGCAGATAATTTTGATGTAAAGCCAACTGCATTTGGTGAAAGCTTCCTATCTTTATTAAAATAAAGGACGTGTATGAAAATGAGAATGAATGACATTATTGAAAAGAAAAGAGATGGCCATGCTCTAACAAAAGAGGAAATTAGTTTCTTTATTGATGGCTATACAAACGGTTCTATTCCTGATTATCAAGCTAGTGCATTACTAATGGCAATCTACTTCAAAGATATGAATGATGAGGAACGTGCCAACCTAACGATGGCTATGGTTAACTCAGGAGAACAAATTGACCTATCAGCGATCGAGGGTGTAAAAGTTGATAAGCATTCTACTGGTGGGGTAGGCGACACAACTACTTTAGTTTTAGGACCTCTAGTAGCTGCTTGTGGCGTTCCAGTAGCAAAAATGAGTGGACGCGGTTTAGGTCACACTGGTGGAACAATAGACAAGCTAGAAGCAATTGAAGGCTTCCACGTAGAATTATCTTCTGAGCAATTTGTAAAACAAGTAAATGAAATAAAAGTGGCTGTAATCGGTCAAAGCGGTAACTTGACTCCAGCAGATAAAAAACTGTATGCACTTAGAGATGTAACGTCAACAGTTAATAGCATTCCGCTTATTGCAAGCTCTATAATGAGTAAAAAAATTGCAGCAGGTGCTGGTGCAATTGTGCTTGACGTTAAAACTGGTGATGGAGCATTCATGAAAACGGCTGAAGATGCTCGTAACCTAGCAAAAGCTATGGTGCAAATCGGTAATAGTGTTGGACGTCAAACAATGGCAATTATTTCTGACATGAGTCAACCACTAGGCCGAGCAATCGGAAACGCTCTAGAGGTACAGGAAGCGATTGATACGCTTAAAGGAAATGGCCCAGAGGATTTAACGGAACTGTGCTTAACTTTAGGTAGTCAAATGGTTGTCGTTGGAGAAAAAGCAGAGACGTTAGAAGAAGCTCGAGCAATGCTGAAAAAGGTAATCGACGATGGATCTGCTTTAGAAATCTTTAAGCAATTCATCAAATGGCAAGGCGGAAATGAAAATGTAGTCGATAACACTGATTTGCTACCTAAGGCTGCTTTTGTTACAGAATTAACTGCTAAGGAAGCAGGCTACGTAACTTATATGGAAGCGGATGAAATTGGTACTGCAGCTATGTTACTAGGAGCTGGCAGAGCAACGAAAGAGTCAGAAATCGATTTAGCAGTAGGAATTATCCTTAACAAAAAGGTAGGAGATCGTGTAGAAAAAGGCGAATCACTAGCTACCATCCATGCTAACTCTGAAGATATCCAAGATGTTGTCAATAAATTGCACAAAAACATCCAAATTGAAGCAGCACAAAAAGATGCACCGCCTTTAATTTATGAAGTAATCACAGAATAACAGTAAAATCTTTCTCGAAATTGATAAGACCCTGATAACTTTACTAACATAAGGTTTTCAGGGTCTTATTTGTCTAATATTACAATCCTTCGTGATGGATTCATCGGTTGAACTACAGGAAATTGAAACTTTGATGTGCTCAGTTTCTACACTCAATAAAAAACATCATCACGATGTTTTTACTTTTCTTATTTCATTTAGGCGGTCTTCCAAGAAGGGATTAATACCCCTTTTGTTGAACCTATTTACTAAATGGACAGCTTAGTGGAAAAGGAACGAAAATAGAATGGGGGGGTAATTATAGCAAAGCGATGGGGATTTACATATATATTTTGTAACGACTTGGAGAAAATGAAGTGGTTTTACTCAGACATACTTCAGTTAATACTCATATGGGATGATAAAGGTTCCATAGGTTTTAAAATTGGTGAACACCAATTAAGTATTGATTACAATGAAGAATTTAACCCACCATCAAGCAAGTTTTCCATTCAACCAGGATGGAAAGGTGGAACAGAACCAAGGATAGGTTGGTCGTTAGAATGTGATAAAGATAATTATAAAAAAATTGTAAATTCTGTATTAAAAAATGATATAACAAAATATTACAATAAGCCCATATGGAAGGGATATTGGAGTTTTCCTATTTTAGACCCTATGAATAATACAATAGAAATTACATGTACTGAAAAGATTATGAACTAAAAATTACGACATGAATTTTTTAACATAGCCATTTTCTTCTAGAGGATAATTTATGTGTTTACCTTGAATGGTCAAAAGTTAATTGTAAGTCACTCACCTTGAGCTCATTTAACCCTGAGCTTATTTTAGGAAGAAGAGAAATTTATTCATTCATTTATATTTTTTAGAATCACTTTCATAAATTAGTGATTTACCATTCCCATACAACATATTCTCCTGTTGATTGAAGCGGCAGGCGGCGACTCCCTCTTAAAATGTAGTCGTACCAATGGTTTCATTACGTATTTTAAAGTGAAAAAAATTTTTTTAACTCGTCTAACTGATCTTTTGCGCCCTTATTAAACCACTTATTAAAAATATTGGAAACGAAGGCTGTGCTCCGCTAAAAATCTTGGTTAAAAATTCCATAAATATACTATTCTTGGATGCACTCTGTTTCTCTGCAGAACTTATGATGACGTACCCTCCC
>NZ_JABAFC010000034.1 GCF_012843435.1 Psychrobacillus sp. BL-248-WT-3
TAAAGCCGGTGAAATTTTACTTATTGTAAAATTTCATCGGCTTTTTCATTTAAGAGGATGGTTTTGTCCCAGTCTCTATTTTTTCTTAATAATAAAAAGTGAATTATATGATAAAATCGTAGATACTTCCATCTTAATGAAAAGGAGAAAAAATGAAAATAAAATTATTAATTTTACTATGTTCTGCTTTTGTTTTCTTAAATGCTTGCAACCAGAATCCCGAGCTGAAGGTTGACACAATTAGGTATGAATTTAAAGAACCTACACAATTTCCTTTTGAAGTAAATGATGTTTCTACGAATATTGATTTAGAAGCTCCAGACTTCCTTCATCAATTTATTTTTCATTATCGTAACATTGAAACTACTCAACAAATCAACTATATCCTCAGTAAAGTATTAGAAAAACCCGAAAAAGTATCTAATGATAACATGACAGAATACAAACTTGAAAATGGTGTACTCGCATTTTATGAAGAGGGGGAAACTTCCCAATCTTTATGGTGGGAAACAGAAGATGGGTTTCTTGCTCGATATATTTACTTTATTAATGGTAATACAACTGAATTAGGAGAATACAAATTAGAAATTGATGAATTAATTAAACTAGCAAACGAAGTTCAATAAATCACTATAAAAACGCTTGGATATGTCCAAGCGTTTTTATTTGTTATTATTTAAATGTTATTACTATGGATAGCTCGAGTTTTCTCCATTAGCTGAACTACTTAAAATAAAATGGTCTACTTTTTTGATCTGAAAGAAAAGTTTTTTACCATTTAGCCTTGTGCTCTTCAATACATCCTAACATCTGCTGGATCGTTAGAATAGTTCCGTCTTCTAAATGAATCTTGCCATTATAATACCCCATCATCTGATTTACTTCCGAGGAAACCAACTTAACATCTGTCTTCGCTACTCGATGGAAGAAAGGAGTGAAGGTGAGATCAACGTCTTTAGAAAACTTAGTCTTAATTTTCCAAGGGACCATGAAATCAGTATTTTGATACTGAAACACTAAATCCTCATGAATCTTTGACAAATGACCGTCTACAATAACAGCATTTTCTGTCATCCCAGTGCCATCTGTCCATTTACCTCCAAAGTTAAGCCCAATTTTTCTTGCCCCTACACGTTGAGATGCAAAGCCCCAGTTCCAAATTGCCTCGCGAGGCCAAACGCCTCTTCCATAGTCGAGTACTGCAAAGTTATCTTCGCCTTGAAAGGAATAAGAGGAACTACCCATCTTCACAAAGCCTTTAGCAGGAAGGAGGTGATGCTTCGCAGTAAATTGGAATTGAGTTCGGTTCCATGGAATAACCACATTTAAAGAATCCTCATCTGGTGGATGAGAAATAACCAAATCAGCATGCAAAACTTCTCCATCAAAATCTGGAACTGTAACTGTCATATGAGTTTCGTTTTGAAGATATAGGAGCTGAATGGACATTTCCTCAGACTGTAATCGAACGCTTTCCAGTACATTAGTTGGCATTTTCACCTTTGTACCTAAAGGAATAGTTACCGTTCTTTCGACAAAGCGTTGCGTCTCATAATTTAGGAAATAAACAAAACAGACAGCAGCATAATCTAAATGACTAATAGTTACTGAAAATAAGACTTCATCTCCAAAGATGCACCAATAATTCCATTTTTTCTTTCGCATATAGTGACCTTTAAGATTACTTTCAATTATAGGTCTTCTAGCGAATCCAATTGCCTTCGGATTTAAATTTCCCTTATCATCGCAGAGCAAAGTCGGCACTAAGATTTCCTTTTCTGCATGTTGTCGCATCAGCCAACTTCCTTTCCCAAAAATATAGAATAAAAGATAAAAGATTGTTCAGTTAACTTCATACTAGCATATATTCTTCTTAAATACATATAAACAAGATAGGAGGAGGTGGTAAAAATGGCAAAATATAATAGAAACGCTGCCATTCATTATGCGGATCAATGGTGGAACAGCTATAATCCTAATTTCCCTATATTTGATGTGGATTGTACAAATTATATTTCACAATGTTTATTGGCAGGCGGGGCCCCTATGAGAGGGCAGGCAAATAGGGAAAAAGGGTGGTGGTTAAGTAACAATTCATGGAGCTTAAGCTGGACGACACCCCATTCGTTACGGTGGTACTTAGCTGGATCTACAATTGGATTGCAGGCAACACAGGTTAATTCCGCAAGCCAGCTAACAATAGGAGATTTAATCTTTTATGATTTCCAAGGGGATGGAAGGTGGGATCATTCTACAATTGTTACAAGGGTTGAAGACGGGGTGCCGTACGTGAATGCTCATACAAACAACAGTAGAAATAGATATTGGGAATATCAGGATTCCTATGCGTACACCCCTAATACGAAGTATGTATTCTTTCATGTAAAGGATGATTTTTAAGTAAATTACGCATACCAGAACAATAAAAGCTCCCGAACCTACTCGGGAGCATTGATGTTTAAAATGTCTTTCTTACTTAAGGCAAATACCATAGGACTGCTATTGTATCCTCACCTGCATGTACTGCAAGAGAGGTGCTTATCTCACCTATGGTTACATCTAAAATTGGACAAGAAAGCAAAATAGTTTCTTTTAAGCTTTCCGCTTGCCCAAGAGCGTTGGCATGCATAATATAAACAGTCTCGATACCATCATTTTCAACAGAGTCTACAACTTTATCCACTAAATATTGAATTGCTCTTTTATGGGAGCGTACCTTATCTAGCTCCTGTAGCTGTCCCATATTATTTATTTGGATAACTGGTTTTATTTTTAAGAGACTGCCTAAGTAAAATTGGGCGCTACTTAAACGTCCACCTTTATATAGCTGAGTAAGATTACCGATTAAGATGTAGTTTTTAAACTTAGTAGCCTCTGATTTTAGGTGTTCCACTATTTCGGTATAGGGCAGTCCCTCATGTTGTAGTTTAATACCCTTTTCAACTAAACCAGTAATTCCAGCAGAAAGTGATAGGGAGTCTATACAATCTACTTGCACTTGAGCAATTTGTGCTCCGGCAACAGACGATGAAAGGGTCCCGCTTAAACTATTTGATACATGTATGGCGATGATGGATTCGTACTCTTTACTTAACTTCGAGTAAAGCTGAGCAAACTCACCTGCTGATGGCTGGGAGGTTTTTATAGAATCCGCACCATTACGAATTCGTTCGTATAACTGATCAGACGTTAAGTCTACACCATCTACAAACTGCTCCGTACCGAAATGTATATTAATCGGAACTGTAAAGACATCGGGATGTTCTTGTAAATAATTATTTATATATGCGCTGCTATCAATAACCCATGCAATTTTATGTGGAATCATTCTGTACATCCTATCTATATATATTTACGATAATAATGTAGCATATTCAAATGTAAGTGTTATATTGACTAGTTGTTAGTTTCTTTTGACTTGCTCCACCAACGTTCATTCCAGGAATCAACTATATCAAACCGATGACGGAAAAGAATAATGGCAATAGCTAGAGACAAGGGGGCAAGCTCTCGGTATTCAGGTATAACTAAGCATAAAACACCATATGCACAGAAGGCGAAAATCATGCTTAAGGTTGCACTTCTGGAAAGACCTAAGAAAAATAAAAAAATAATAGCTAGCATTCCAAATAAAAATGGATTAAGTGCTAATGATACCCCAATGAACGTAGCTATTCCTTTGCTTCCTTTTCCTTTTAACCAAATAGGATATAGGTGCCCTATGATGACGAAGAATGCTGCAATCGAAATAACCAAAATCGAAAAATTTAAATAATGTCCAATATAAAGTACGAGAATCCCTTTTAAAGCATCTCCAAGAAAGGTTAAGATGAAGGCAGTCTTACCTAGAACAGCGCCTGCATTTCTAGCACCGAGGTTCCCACTTCTCATGTGCCGAAGATCAGTTTTCTTCCATTTGCCAATCCACCAGGCTGTAAGAATGTTGCCGACAAAATAGCTGAAAATCCAGTAGAGAACCAACAGATCACCTCAAAATAACATTTGTAATGTTTCCTATTTATACTATATTTTACACTAAGTATACCTGCTGCATACATAATTCTAGTAGTAACGGAAGACTTTTAAAGTTTCATAGAAATTGGTATGATTAGAAGGATAAAAAAGACTGACAATTAAGAGGGTGTTAATATGACGGAACAATCATTATCAGTACGTGACGCAATTATCCAAAGAAGATCTATTAAATTATTTAATGGAGAGCTAGTTGATCGAGATACATTAGTATCTATTATGGAGGATGCTCTTTGGGCTCCAAATCATCAGATGAGACAGCCATGGCGTTTTATCGCAGCATGCGGCGAAGAAGGTTTAACAGAATTGCATGAGCTGCTAAAAGAATATGGCATTCCAAAATGGAAAGAGCTTTCAGAGGATGCTCTAGAGAAGCAAATGCAAAAATTTAAAAATCCTGGAGCATACCTATTTGTCATTGTTCCGGAAGATGCACGTCAAAAGGAACGTTTAGAGGATTATGCAGCAGCTAGTATGCTTGTGCAGAACATCCAACTTCTAGCTTGGGAAAAAGGTATTGGATCATGCTGGAAGACACCAGGATTCCTAGACAATCCAAAGTTCCGTGAAGCTTTAGGAGTTCAATCTGGAGAACGTATTATCAGCATGTTCCAGGTCGGTTATTACAATGAAGCACCTCAACCAAAACCACGTAAGAGTATTGATGAAGTTGTAACATTCTTTGGAAATCAAAAATAAAATGCAAAAGGCAAGCAAAAAGAGGGGAATCCCTGATGTTGCTTGCCTTATTTTTTATAGTAGGGGGGAACTAGGCCGCTTTCACTATGAAGAGATACTGTGTTTCGATCAACTATATAATGAATTTTGTAAGTTCCGTTCAAATACCCCTTTTCCCAGCTTTCTGTGAAGGTAACAATATACTCATGATCACCTCTTTTTCTTGCAGAGGACTTTCTAGATACCTGAAAGCCTTCAATTTCCCCATTCCATTTCTTTTTATCCTTTGGAAAGTTACTAGAAATAGTATCTTCTCCAGATGTTGCACGTTCAATCGCGTCTTCACTAGTAAAAGGGGGCCGAGTTTCAGATGAAAGGGAGAAACTTCCCCATAGTATTAGAGTAAGGGCAACCGGAATAAGAAGTCCGAATTTAATATGGCGACCATCCATATTTTGAGTGTATAGCCATCTATCCACTAGGCCGTATAGGAAGGCCGGAACTATTCCTAAAAATAGTATGTCTAGATCCTGGAATAAGAAAATACCACCAAATAAGCCATGTAACAAAATATATAACCAATTATACTTGGGTAATATTTTTCTTAGCATTAATTCTAAAACAATAGAAACGGCTGTCCCGTATATAAAAATGATGATACCACCGTAGTAAAATATTAGAATAGCCCAGCCGATAAATTCTTCTCCACGATCATATGGTGAAAGAGAATCGTTGCCAATCAGGCCATAAGAAGAAAAGCTTAAAGCAAAAAGCATGACAGTGATAAGAGTAGTAACAACTTTTCTAGTGATGAGTTTGATCACTTGGTCTTTCATTCATCTCCACCTTTTCATTGGAATATTAACTCTTGTTGTAAGAATTATACAGTAATTACATAATAAAAAGCACATGAATCTAAAAGACTTCATGTGCTTTATTGTTTATTTTTTTAATTCATCTTTTGATAGGCTAGCGAGTTCACTATAGTAATCACCAATAACTCGTAATCCTTTATCAAAATTTTCTAGATGGAAATGCTCATTAGGAGCATGGAAGTTTTCAGTGGATAATCCAAAGCCCATTAATACTACTGGAAGTCCAAGAATTTCATCAAATGCTGCTACGATTGGGATTGATCCACCACCGCGTGTATAAGCCGTTGGGACAGCATATACTTTTTCATAGCTACGTCCTGCAGCCTGGATAGCCGGATGGTCGAAAGGAGTGATGAAAGGTTTACCTTTATCAAATTCAGTTACTGTTACGGTCACGCCTGCAGGTTTATGCTTTTCAATATGAGCCTTCAGCTTTTCAACTATTTCATCTGGATCTTGGTCTGGTACTAAGCGACAAGTAATTTTAGCTCCTGCCTCGCTAGGTAAAACCGTTTTAATGCCTTCCCCAGAAAAACCACCAAATACCCCGTTAATTTCAAGAGTTGGACGAGCCCAAACTCGTTCTAAATGTGTATAACCCTTTTCTCCAAATAACTCATCTACACCGACCTCTTGTTTTAATTCCTCTTCATTAAAGCCAAGTGCCGCATATGCTTCACGTTCTTCATCCATTAATGGACGAACATTGTCGTAGAAGCCTTCCACTTCGATTGTACCTTCTGCGCTGCGGAAAGATTCGAGAATAGAAACTAATGCATGGATAGAGTTTTGTACTCCTCCACCATAAAGCCCAGAGTGAAGGTCACCCTTAGCTCCTTTTACATCAATTTGTACACCACATAGGCCGCGTAGACCGTAGCATACAGCAGGCTGTCCAGGTCCCTGCATTCCTGTATCAGAAATAACGATTACATCTGCTGCCAGCTTTTCTTTATTATTCTCGATATACTCCTCTAAGTTAGGGCTACCAACCTCTTCTTCACCTTCTATTAGAAACTTCACGTTAACTGGTAGTGAACCTTCTAATTGGAGAAGTGCTTCCACAGCTTTGACATGCATGAAAACTTGTCCTTTATCGTCACTGGCACCACGAGCATATAGCTTATTATCACGTACCTCAGGCTTGAATGGCTCTGATTCCCAAAGGTTTAATGGATCTACAGGCTGAACATCATAATGTCCATAGATCAGTACCGTTGGCTTGTCTTCCGCATGTAACCAGTCAGCATATACTACGGGATGACCTTTCGTTTCATCAATTACAATATTTTCTAGTCCCGCTTGTTTAAAGGAGTTTGCAAGCCATTCTGCACCTTTTTGCATATCCGCTTTGTGCTCTGACAAGGAAGAAATACTTGGTATGCTAAGGAATTTTTTTAATTCTTCTAAATGTTGTTCTCTTTTTTCTGCAAAATAGTTATCTAAATTAGTTATTTGGCTCATAGATTTATCCTTCTTTCCAAAGATAGTTTAGTAAAAATAGTATATCACAATTTCAAGGTAACTAAATCATTAGAAAAGTTTGTTAAATATAGAGATTAACGAATTAATCACTATGTAAATTATAAAGGTTTTTAGCTTATGTATAAAGAATACTAACTACGATTAACTCAAATAGAAGATAGGCTATTACAAAAAAAATCAAAATGATAGAGGGAGTGGATAGGAATGAAGAAATATGTTGAAATTGGTTATCCAATCTATGAAGGGATGCCTGTTTATCCCGGTTTACCAGAAGTTAAATTAGAGCCAAGAGAGCGTTTGGAAAAAGGGGATGATTGGAACGGTAGCGTTCTTAGCATGTATCTTCATGCTGGTACCCATGTAGATGCACCTTATCACCATTTAAATAATGGGAAGGGAATAGATGCTATTCCAATTGAAGACTTCATTTACGAAAATCCACTATTAATTGATTGTCCAGTTGGCCCTAATGGTTTTATAACAATTGAGCTACTTGAAAAATATGAAGATCTTAAGACTGCTGATATTCTTATCTTTAATACAGGAAACTGGAAACACCGCGGGACTGACTTTGAAATATATGCTAATAACTTTCCGACTGTCTCACCAGAAGCAGCCGAATATATTCGGACAAAATTGCCGAACTGTAAAGCAGTCGCTATTGATACGCTAAGCATTGAAAACTTAACAGAAGCAAAAGAGAATGGCTATTTCGTCCACCATGCTTTCTTAGACCATGAAAGGTACAAAGAACCGACCATGCTTATTTACGAAGACATTAATCCTGAACCTTTAATAGGCAAAAGACTTATTTCTGCCTTCACTGCACCACTACGTATCAAAGACCATGATGCCTCGGTAGTTAATGTCATCGTACAAGTGGAGGAATAGCGATTAGACTTTGATATAGAAGCGATATAAAAGTTAGAAGAGTGACTAGTTAAATTACTAATCTGTTCGGTATAAATCTTTCTTTAAGATCAAATGAATGATATAATAAAAAAACTCAGTATAGAGGTTACCCATTTGTCAGTTGGCAATGGGTAGCCTCTTTCGTGTTTTAAGGGAAGTTGCGGAGGGGAAACATTTTGGAGCTTTACACAAACTTGCGCGCCGGTGAAAAAGGTGCTTACTTATCGATAGTGACTTATATTGTCCTAAGTATTTTTAAACTAACAGCAGGATATCTAGGGAATTCAGAAGCCTTAAGGGCAGATGGTCTTAATAATACGACAGACATCATTGCTTCTGTTGCAGTGTTAATCGGGTTACGTATTTCACAGCGACCACCAGATGATGACCACCGATACGGCCACTTTCGTGCCGAAACAATAGCCTCGCTAATTGCTTCCTTTATTATGATATACGTTGGAATCGAGGTATTGATATCTGCGGTAAAGAGTATGACTAATCCTGTGGAAGTAACCCCCGACATACTAACAATATTTGTCGCCCTAATAAGCGCAGTCATTATGTTTGGTGTCTACAAATATAACTACAATTTGGCTGAAAGGATTAAAAGTACAGCCGTAAAGGCCGCTGCTTTTGATAATAGGTCCGATGCTTTTGTAAGTATCGGAACGGCTGTTGGGATTGTAGCAGCAATAATTGGCTTCCCGATTATTGATACAATAACAGCTTTTATCATCGGTATTATAATTATTAAGACTGCAATTGATATATTTAAAGAGGCTGTATATTTATTAACAGATGGCTTTGACAGTAAATTTTTAGCTAAAATCCGTGCAGATATAGAAAGAATGCCACAAGTACGTGAAATTACTGAAATTCGAGGTCGTCAACATGGCGGTATGATGCTAATTGATATAACCATTAGTGTTAATCCAAACTTAAACGTTCGCCGATCGCATGATATTTCTAATAAAATTGAACAACATATACAATCTCTTAACAGTGAGGCCGTTACATTTGTCCACATTGAACCGTATGACCCGAAGGAAATGGTTATTTCGGAAGATGATTATCATTTTTAGCCACAGAAGAAAAAAGTCAAAACCCTGATTTAATAGGGTTTTGACTTTTTTTTATAACGTAAAAATATATGTCATACCTTTATTTGAAAAATATAGTTTATAATGTTATATTGATTAAAAATAAGGAATATTCTGTAATTTATGGAGGAGGATTGAAAAGAATGTTTAGATTAGCGATTAAAAATCTTTCAAAAAGTTATAAGAAACAAAAAGTACTAGATGATATTAGTTTAACCATCGATTCGCCGGGAATTTGGGCCTTAGTTGGACCAAATGGAGTGGGAAAAACTACTTTCTTAAATGTTATTACTAACATACTTTCCGCTAGTTCAGGAAGCGTAGAATTGGTCGGTAAATCAAATAAAGATTATAAAGTGTTCAAAGAGGTTGCTTATCTACAAGACAATTCTGTGCTGTTCGAATATTTAACAGGCTATGATCACTTAAAATACATATGTGAGGTAAATAAAATAAGTAAAACTCGAATAAATGAAGTAGCGGAATATGTGGGCATGACCAATTATGTAAAAAAGGTAGTGGGGAATTATTCTCTTGGTATGAAGCAGCACCTATTGCTAGCTATGGCTTTGGTGAATAAGCCCAAGCTATTATTATTGGACGAGCCATTAAATGGTTTAGATCCGACAAGTGCCATTCTCATGCGAAAGATATTGCTAGAGTTGGCAGAGAAGGGTACAACTATTATTCTTTCCTCCCATAATCTTGCGGAAATAGACCGTGTGACCAAACAAATCCTATTTTTAAAAGACAAAAAAATACTCCAAGTCAATATGGCAGACCACGAATCCATTACCTATTATCTCACTTTGTCGGATTCTCAAAAGGGGAAGTCCTGTCTTAGTAAAAATGGCTTTTTAGTCAGCGAACAACACGACAAACTCAAATTTGAGTTAAAAGAGCAGTCCTTATCCACAGTAATAAGCATTCTTCAGGAACACCAAGTAGAAATCTACGACATCGAAAAGGAAATAACGGGTTCAGAAAAACTATATGAAGAATTATTTGGACTGTGAGGAGCTCAATGTGAAAATATTCCTATTTGAGATCAAGAAAATACTCCATGCAAAGGCATTTACCATCTTCATTCTCTTAACTGTGTTATTTATTTGTGGATTATATACTCGGAATGTTCTTCAGCAAGATTTGGTTGTAGCCACTAAGGTACAGCAATTCTCCGAACATAGAGGCAATGTGTTTCAGGAAATCGAGCGAAACAGACAGGAACTAGAAACAGACTCAGATCCAGAAGCGGAGAATAAATTAAACGCTGCCCTAAACTTATATGATGAAATAACTGAACTCATTCAAGCTGCACAAGACAAAAAATGGGAAGTAGAATTGGCAACAGAAATTAAAGTCTATCAATCTGCGATCGCTTATCAAGATATGAATGGTGACTTCAGACAGAGTAAGGCAGACATGTTGGATACTATTTCGCTCAATGAAGAGCTGTTAAAGGAAGGACTGCCAAAGGAGGATTTGAACCTTTCCATTCAGACATCCCTCTTTATGAAAAATGTAGTTTCTCTCCTATTAAATCCTTTTGGATTTTTGGTTCTCTTACTGATTCTTGGGACATCCATTACGAGAGAGTTTGAGGAGAAAAACATACATATGGTATATGTTTTACCCTTGTCGAGACCCTATTATTTAATGAATAAGTTCGTTAGCTTTTTTGTATTAGGTGTACTTTGGATGTCCATCGTGTTTTTGACTTCTTTTTTACTTCCTTATCTATTTACTGACAACATGGAAAATGGTTTTTCTTATCCATTGACTACAACCGAAGGAAATTTTCTTACATCCGGCAATTACCTCCAAGAAGCGATTTCCTATAGTTTCGTCTATATGATTTTTTCCGTCGCCTTAATCACTCTCACGGGTTTTTTAGTAAGGAATACAATCATAAGTTATTTACTTGTCATCTTTTTACACATCGGGAACTACATCGTATTGGTGAATGGTTTTGTCTATCAGGTAAACCCATTTACATACGGTATGATTGATCTCGCTGTGTTGAATGATAAAACTAAGGTACTTTTTGGAGCAAGTTTCTTATTAGGAGTATCGGTCATTTTAATCCTGGTTGCTATATATATGAGTAAAAGGAGAGGAACTTAGTTGAGAGGATTTTTATTTGAGTCTAAAAAGGTACTTAAAAAGAAAACGACATTAGTTTCGATTTTCCTCTCCTTTCTAGCTGCCGTTGGTCTTTATATCTTTAACTATGCGGTTGCTGAAGAGATTCAGGAAGGAAATATAACCAGGCTAGAAAGTTATCCTGAGATGTTCACAAATTTCGCAAATGAATCTAGAGTAGAAAAAGACAAGGCCATCGAGGCAGGAGATACCGCAAAAGCGGAAGAGATGGATTCATTTATTAGTCGCTATTTAGAGTCCATTGCCAACTATGAAAAAATGATAGAAGCCTATGAGCAAGAAGATTGGATGTTCTTACATGAAAAAGATATTGATAGTTTACAGATATTTGTGGAAGATCCAGAGGCTGCAACATACGGCATTGAGGAACAATTGGTCTCTCATTTTACATTAAGAGCCACTTACGAGGAATTAAAGCTGCTAAAGGATATTGACAGTAAGCCTTTTGTTCAAAATATGACATCTCAGCCTCTTCTTGCGACAATCTATGATGATTTTACTGGGACGTCTTTGGAACAGTATCAAACTATGACCAAAAGGTATGGTCAAGAAGGCTTTTCCTTCTTAGTTCAACTTATTCAGCTGTTTTATATTCCTGCAGTTGTATTGATTGGTTGCTTTATTTTTGGGAATAGCATTGCATCAGAAACAACCAAGAAGAAGAGGGGCCTGAATTTCTATAGAGTATTGCCTTATTCTAGAATGAAACTATTTTTCGCAAAATATATTAGTGGATACATGTATCTACTAATCTTTTCTCTCCTTATGTTAGCAATACCATTAGTTTGTAGCCTCTTCACCAAAGGGTTAGGTAGTTTGAAAAATCCAATCCTTGTATATGAAGGCACAAAATCAACAAGTATTTTTGGTAACTCCTTGAATGCTAGAGAAGACCAATTTCACTTTATAGAATTCCAAGAGTATTTTTGGAAGGTCTTCATATTCTTAATCGCTTTTTCATTCTTTATGTACTCGATCTATTTCTTATTTGCCCTTTTGACAAAAAATGCGAGCCTTTCCATGGTTTTGTCAGGGGCGATCACTTATATTGGGATGAACATTCTTGCTTCTGAATTTAATCCTTTTGTATATACAGATATCCATAGAATTATCACTGGAGAAATAGCTACCCGTACATTTAATTCTGGTTTTACATTTAATACAGGTTTATATATCTCTCTGGCTTTAGGCATTATTCTAACCATTTTGGGTTATCTAACTTTTCGATTTAAAAGACAAGTAACTTGAATAGGAAGCCTTTCATTTGTGTATCTAGGTGCAACTATATATGCATGATTCTCCTTAGCCTTTAATCACTCTCTATACTAGTAATTTTAAATTACTAGTATAGAGAGTGATTTTTTGGTCATTAATTGGCATGGAAAAATAATTATAGAGTATAATGATAGAGTATTCCTTTTCTTTGGAAAGTCTTACGCTTAGTTTTTTGGAGTTGTGTTAATTTTGCGACAACTTAAATCGCGGTATGCTATATTTATAATTAAAATATATGAACGTGAATAAATAGGAGGATTTTAAATTGTACATAGAATTTGTACTTTTAGCTGTTTCCATTGTAGCTTCCTTTTTCCTTTCCGGAAGTGAAACAGCCTTAATGACAGTAAATAGGACAAAGGTCCAGCTGAAAGCAGAGCAAGGGGAGGTTGCTGCAGTTAAATTACTTGCTCAGCTAATGAAGCCGGACCGAATGATTATAACGATTCTCATTGGTAACACGGTAGCTAATACATCTATGACGTTATTAGCTATATTAATAGCAGACCACTATGATTGGCATATTGGTTGGTCCGTTGTAGTTGTGGCAGCATTTATAATATTATTTTGTGAGGTATTGCCGAAAACCATTGCAGCAACATTTTCTGAAACGATTGTTTACATAGTAGCACCATTTATACGTTTCTTAGTCGCAATTCTTCGTCCTATTACTATCTTGATTTCAGAATTTACAAATATGCTCATCAGAATAGGATCTAATGGGGCAGTAAAAGAAACCATGATTACGAAGGAAGAATTGCTTTCCATGGTGGATCTTGCTTCAAGTGATGGTACGTTTGAGGTAGAGGAGTCGGAGAGAATTAGAGGAATTCTGGACTTTCCAAATAAGGATGTCTCGGATGTTCTTTGTACACATAGAACAGACGTGGTAGGTATCCCAATAGAAGCTACTTACGAAGAAGTAAGAGATATCATTTTAGAACACTCATATACGCGCTATCCTATATATGAAGAGAGCTTAGACACGATTGTTGGGATGTTCTATTCGAGAATGCTAATAGAATGGTCTATAGAACCGTCACTTACGCTAGAGGAAATTGTTGATAAAGAACCATTGTTTGTCGTACAAACATTAAGTGTAGAAAAAGTATTTAAGTTGATGCTCAACAAGAAGAAGCATATGGCCATCGTTTTAGATGAATACGGGGGTACACTTGGTATTGTTACGCATGAAGATTTAATAGAAGAAATGATTGGCCAAGAAATTGAGGATGAGACGGATGAGGATGAAGAAATCCTTCTGTTTGAACAATCGCAAAACCATCTGGTATGCTCCGGACGTTTTGAAATTGAAGACCTAAATGAAATGTTCGAGCTTTCTATTGAAACAGAAAATGATACAATAGGTGGTCTCGTTTTAGAACAGCTCGGTCATGTACCAGAAGAAAATGAAAAGTTCCGTTTTGAAAACCTGTATATAGAAATAAACGAAATGGATCGCAATAGAATTGTACGAGTAACGATTACAAAGGATTCAGAGGAAGATACTACCGAAACACAAGAGGATTAAATTCTCTTGTGTTTTTTTATTTAGGTGCCATTTTTAATTGGTTTTTTATAGAAGACAATGCAATAGATCGAACTAAAAGTATACAGTGGTTATATTATCTATTTTATTTTAGTAATTGTGGGTTGTACTTCACTTAATACATCAATAAAATGATTGCCTGTTACATATAAGTGATGTTCAAGAGTAGAATCTTCTGGTAACGGAAGACTACCGTCAATACTTTTATACCAGGATTCAAAACTTGAATTTTCTATTTTGTAAAAAGTAGAATCGTACAAGTGATTTGGCAAAGCAGCGTCTTTTCTTTCCTTGTAAATTTCACCAAAAAGGTTTTCCAAATCCGATCTTATATGTTCTTCCAAAATGCGAAAATGACGAACTGGATAAAAATAATTCTCGTCTTGCTTATATGTGAATTTAAATTCCTGTACAGGGTTGTTGAGTGTACATGTTGCGAATGTTAATTCGAATTTTTCAAAATCATAATGCATGGATACTAAGTCCATTGGTTCTTTAAAACGGTCAAATGGATTGTTTTGTATTGGTTCCCAAGTTATTAATTTTCCATTTTCCAAAATTATATTCCTCCTAGGAAGTTAGTGGTTGGCTTTGGCCGCTAGTAGATAGTGTAGGTTGGTTGATGCGTACTTTACTACATGATACCTTTCTTGTTTCTTACACGTTTGTAATTTTTCTGAAAGAGAATCCGATGGAGGGTAAGGTTAGGATTTGGCATTATATAGTTATAAGAAAAGCCAACCGGAGGATATTAAAAATGCAAATTACAATTGAGAATATATATGAAGAATATAACCGTTACATATACTACCTATGTCTGAAACTGACTAAAAACCCTGTAGAAGCAGAAGATTTAATGCAAGAGGTATGGATGAAAGTTGTAAGGTACGAGTCTTATATGAAGGAAGTAGACCACGTAAAAGCATGGTTAACAACTATTTGTATGAATACATTCCGCGACCGTTACCGTAAGCAAGTAAGACGCAGTAAATACGTTGCAAATCAACCTGATCAGTTAGATATTTCATTGCTGGACCTCATTGCTTCAGATGTTTTATCAGTAGAGGAGCAGCTAGAAAAAGAAGACGTTTGTGAAATTGTCCGCACTAAGATTTCTGAACTAGATGCTATTTATCAAAAGACTGTCATGTATTTCTATGTACATCAATTTTCACTAAATGAAATTGCAGAGGTTATGAAAGTGTCTATAGGAACTGTAAAATCACGCTTATTCCGAGCAAAACAACGTCTAAAAGAAATGATTATGAATGACGATCTAGCAAAAGAATCATTAGCTTTTGCGTAAAATATGTATAAATAAGGACGTGAAATCTTGATGAAGGTTTCACGTTTTAGTATTTTTTTAGTTAGGCAATAAATTCAATTGAATGAAATCGATGACAAAAGCGGCGATTATTATGATCTTTTAATTTGTGACGCTTGTAGCAGTAGTCTGCGACTTCAATGGGAAGAACGATAAGACACGTACTTTATATTTATAAAAAGGTAACGAGCTTGGAATAGCAAACCCAAGTTCGTTTTTCTATTTTAATTAGTCTTTGTTAGTAGATTGGGAAGTATGAACATTTTGCTCAACGGGATAATTGCTAGCCTCAATTTTAATCCTTGATATTACTTCTTCTTCATTAAGCTCAGTAGGTTCAACGCTATAGCGCAGCTGATCGATGAGCTCACTTACTTCATACCACTCCATCAAATCGTCCGGATAATCTAAATCAGATGCAATAATCCGATACATCATGTAAGCTAAATCAAATATCGCAGAATGACTATTAGCCTCTAGTATTTTAGCTGCTAAATAACCTAAATAATCTCTTGTACATGTTTCAATGGTTGGTGCTTGTATTGATAACTCTTGTAAAGCCCTTTTGAAATAAACTTCCACTTCGAAAATACTCTCATTATATGAGATGGAAGAAACTATATTTACGGATGGTGATGATATATCGTTTGCTAATAAGTTATGGGACCAATTCACATAGTCCTTAGTGGTCACAGTTCTTTTTTGTATTTTATAAAATAGAGCATTGGTTTTCACTGTATTAATCTCCTTAAATAATAATCTCTTTTATAACTTTATACACGATGAACAAAAAAATTTCTATGCAATATGCTATAGAAATAGCTGTTAGTGTTCTGCTTTGAGATATGCTATTATTGTAAAAAAATAGAGGGGTAAGACACTATGAATTATATAATCCAATTGTTCAGCTACATGCCGAGCTTGTAGGGTGCGCTATTGCCATTCCTTGAAGCACCTTGCAAGCTCGGGTTTCTCAAGGGAGCTGATACAATATGAAAAATCGTTCGAAATCTTACACTCGCCATCAGCGAGAGCGAGCCATTCAAAAAAAGATAGGAATCGTAAGAAACGTTTTTAATTGGGACGACAACGAAGAAAAATTTCTGCCCGTAAGAGGTAAGTTTAACAAAGGCAAGGTTCATTGTTCTTGTTGGATGTGCCGTTATGAACAAAATCTTGGGGTTCCAAAAGCCAAATATCAAGCAAAATGGCATGCTATGAAAAAAGAGATAGACTTAGAGTTAACTGTCGATATGGGAAATAACTAACGTTTCCAGTCAAAAGAATATGCAAAAAAGCTGATCGCGATACTTCTCACGATCAGCTTTTTAATGTTTATCAGGTTAAAGTTTTACTCTTCAATAATTTCTTTCCCTGTAGAGAACCATTCTTCAACGTTCCAAACCTTTGTCGCTAAGCCCTCATAAAATTCAGGCTCATGGCTGACAAGAACAATTGTGCCTTTGAATTCCTTCATTGCACGTTTCAACTCTTCTTTTGCATGAATATCTAAATGGTTAGTTGGCTCATCGAAAATTAGCCAATTACTTTCTTCCATCATTAGCTTACATAAACGAACCTTCGCTTGCTCACCACCACTTAAACTGGAAAGAGGGCGAGTAATGTGTTCACTTTTAAGTCCGGTGCGTGCCAATGCTGCTCGAACCTGGCTTTGCTCCATGCTTGGATAAGTTTCCCATACAGACTCAATTGGTGTAATGTTACCAGCTTTTACTTCTTGTTCAAAGTAAGAAGGGAAGAGGAAGTCGCCTCGGATTACTTTTCCACCAATTGGAGGGATTTTCCCTAGCATGGTTTTTAGTAAGGTAGATTTACCAATACCATTCATCCCTACAAGGGCAATTTTCTCTCCGCGCTCTATCGTAAACGTTAAAGGGGGAAGAAGTGCTTTGTCGTAACCAATCTCTAAATGCTCCGCTTCAATGACATAACGCCCAGAGCTACGAGACTCCTTAAAGCCGAACTCTGGCTTCGCTGCAGTCTCAGGACGGTCAATACGCTCAATGCGATCCAATTGTTTTTGGCGAGACTTAGCTCGTCCAGTTGTAGAGTAGCGTGCTTTGTTTTTAGCGATGAATTCCTCTTGTTTTTTGATGAAATCCTGTTGTTTTTCATAAGCGTCCAGATGCTGTCTTTTATTTAGCTCCGCAAGCTCTAAGAATTTTTCATAGGAAGCTGTGTAGCGTGTAAGCTTCGAGAATTCTAAATGGAAAATGACATCTACAATTCCATTCATGAATTCTGTATCATGAGAAATTAATAAGAATGCATGTGGATAGTTTTTAAGATAGTTGGATAACCAATTTACATGCTCTTCATCTAAATAGTTAGTAGGCTCATCTAGTAAAAGAACTTTTGGCTTTTCCAATAAAAGCTTGGCAAGTAAAACCTTTGTACGCTGACCACCGGATAATGCCTCTACTGGACGGTCTAGTCCGATTGCATCTAGACCAAGTCCTCTAGCAACCTCTTCGATCTTCATATCTAGTGAATAGAAGTCTCCAGCATCCAGTGCATCTTGAATTTCTGCCATTTGTTCGAGTAACACTTCAAGCTCTTCAGGTGTAGCATCACCCATTTTTCCAATAATCTCGTTAAGCTCTTCTTCCTTTTTATAAAGAGGTAAGAAGGCATCACGAAGTGTATCAAACATGGAACGCCCTGGCTGTAAGCGTGTATGCTGATCTAAATATCCATAATGCGTACCTGGAAGCCATTCTACTCGACCCTCGTCATATATAATCTCTCCCGTTAAAATGCTCATCAATGTTGATTTTCCAACACCATTTGCCCCAACTAGCCCTACGTGTTCGCCCTCAACTAAGCGAAATGAAACCTCTTTAAATAATGTACGATCACCGAATGTATGTCCCAAATTTACTACGTTTAACATATGATTTTTTCCTCCAAAAAGAAAGCTCGCAAAACTGATAAAACGATAATTTTCTCTGTATCTTTGCTTAAAAAAGCATCGCAAAGATTACAGACGGGGCAGTTAACATACTCCAACCCTACCAAAGGACGGGTTTCCATACGTCTCTTTCCCCTATCTGCAAACAGAAAAATACGTTTTACAGTTCAGCGAGCTGTTTGTTTAGTTTAGCAAGGTCTTCTTCCATTTGTGCTAGTCTACGCTCAGCATTCTCGACTTGAGTAGGATGTCCATTTGATTCAAGCTTTTCCATGTCACCTTGTAATCGAATATAGTCCATTTTTAACTCAGCAATTTGTGTCTGCAGCTGTTGTTTTGTCATGAATGTTCACCTTCAGCTTTTTGCTTCATTGTAGCACAAAAATTAACTTAATGCGCAATTTCTTCTTCCTCTTTTTTGGAGACTATCAATTGTTCTATGAGTTCCACTACATCTGTAAGGTGATTGCTAAAATCTAGCTGCTTTTGTTTATATTTGTAGGCATTTTTGCGATTCTCGTGAAGAATGATTTCCATTATTGCATTTTGCAAGTAGGATTGTTTTATCTTTCTTCCAAGTCCCAGATTTGTAAAACCATGCTTCTCAGTAGGAAAACCGTAGTTAACCTCTTCCTCATGCGCACATAGGACAATACATGGTACCTGGAATTGTGAAACTAAATAAGGCACATAGGATCCCGAGCTAATCACGATATCGCTTAATGGAATATAAATTTCCGGTTCATTCGTTTTAATAATGCCGATAGATTTCCTTGTGAGAGCGAAACGTTTTAGCTCCGTTACATCATGCTTATATTGATCATTCACAAGTACACTGATGCGCAATGGAATATGGAGCTGTACTAGATGCCGAAGTGTTCGGTACGTTAAGTTTTCGGGATCCTCATGTGGAAAAGCGACAACTATATGCGGAGGCAAGTCCGGCATGTTATTATTTTTATAAACGATCTTGTGTACAGGAATGTAGCCAGTTGGCCCATATACATAATTCTCCTTGGAAACTTCTTTAGGAGTTTCATAGAGTGCCTGAAAGACAATATCAGCGAGTAATCCGCCATCTCCATGATCATCAAAATGAACCAGGCATCGGTTATCCTTTTTTAATCTTTTAATAAGATCTTTTTCAGAATTACCACTATCATGAATGATACAATCCGGCTGGAAGGAGTCCATCTCTGCTACTAATTGAGCATTTGTTTTATACAAGAAAGGTTTAATCTGCTTTTTTTCTAAGTAGTAAATGAGGCTTGTATTAGAAGAAGGAACAAAAACTTTATTTTCCTTCATCTTCATTGCAGAAAGAAGGCTATTTGCACGATCGGCAGGATACAATCCACGATGAGGCAGCGTGTTTAATAAATAAGCAAGTTTCAAATTTCATCATCTTCCTTTCAGACATATTCCTTCTATTGTATGGGGACGGGCAGGGGGATATGACAATTTGGCTAGGAAAGTGATGACTACATTTAAGAGGAGGTATAAAAGTGACTAAAAGAACAGCTATAGTAGTTGGAGCGACGGGCTTTACAGGTCAATTTTTAGTGAAGCAGCTCTGTGAGAGTGATGAATATACAGCAATTTCAATTATTGCTAGAAGGAAACCCGATTTTAATCATCCAAAGCTTGACGTAAGAGTAAAGGATTTTGAGCAACTGGAGGAAAAGGATCTAGATATTGCAGATGACTTGTTTTGTTGTTTAGGGACTACGATAAAAAAAGCTAAGTCGAAAGAAAATTTTCAAAAAGTGGATTTTGAGTACCCTCTACAGATTGCTTCCCTAGCAAAAAAGAGAGGTATACCTAATTTTCATGTTATTTCTGCAGTTGGTTCAAACAAAAAGTCTCCTTTTTTCTATAGTCAGGTAAAGGGCAAACTAGAGGAAGAGTTAATAGCACTAAACATGCCGAGTCTCTCCATATTTAAACCATCTCTAATAATAGGTGGGAGAGAGGAATTTAGATTAGGCGAACGTCTATCCGAAGGTTTATTTAAAGTGTTAAACCCAGTGCTGACAGGTCCCTTTAAAAAGATGAGGGCAGTCGAAGGACGCCAGCTCGCCTTTGCTATGTATCATTACGCCGTTCATGATCAGAAGAATAAGGTGAATATTTATCAAAACATAGATATTTTAAAGGCTAAACAAATCGAAGTGAAGGAAGAGCAGTCTATTTCTAGAGAAGAGCTTTTTAATTGGGAGAAAAGAGAAGGTATTTTTGTAGATAAGGAAAAAAAGGATAAGTAAGAAAGATGCTATTGTCGTTCATGCAAGAAGTGCATATACTGCATTAAACTAGGTAATCCCGTATTTAAAGGGATAATACTGGGTGTAGCCCAGAAGGGAGCTATTTCAGTCAAAAGGATGAACTTCATCAAACAGGAACTTTTCTACTAAAATGGAGCTATTTTTTTGATATAATAAGAACGAAAAAAGGAGGTTCTGTTAAGGTGAAAATTCTATTGGTGGACGGAACAATTATCGGAACAAAAACAGGTGTATTATTAGAACAAGTGAAAGAATATATAGAAGAAATCAATAAAGACTATACATTGGAAATCATCAAGCTTTCTAATTATGAGCATCAATTTGTGGACGGGCGACCATTTCAACAATATAACGATGATATGAAGCTATTGGTTAGTAAATTTGATCAAGCAGACGGGTTTATTTTTGCGACGCCTATTTTTCAAGGATCTATTCCAGGCGTATTAAAAAATACCTTCGACTTCTTGCATCCAAAATCTATGCGTTACAAGCCGGTTTCAATCGTAGCCAACGGAGGTACATTTCAGCATCATCTAGTGGTTGAAAACCAGTTGAAGCCTATTCTAGATTATTTTAAATGCTTAGTTACTCCAAACTACGTGTACACGCAAACGAGTCACTTTGATGAAAACAACAAAATCATTGATAAAGATGTCCATGCTCGATTAAAGGAGCTTGCTCGCGTATTTGTTTTATATGCAGATATGAGCAACAGCCTAACAAAAGAGGCAACGATTCGAATAAATTAATTGCTTTCCCTATACTCTAGTAATGGGGAAGACAGACATTAGACTGTAAACAATTTTGTAAGTTGTTTATAGTTTTTTTTGTTTATTTCTAGTTAACTCTAGTTATTTGTGTTAATTTATTGCTTCAATAGAATCAAACTATTGAATGACCATTTGTTGCTTACCCGAACTATTTAAAGCGCTCAGCATCCATCAGAATAAAGTGAGAGTATAGGCAACAAGTTGAAGGCACCTATTTACTATATCCACTCAACCGATTATAGTAATATTATTTGATTCGTTCGTAGTGGAGGGTTTTTATGGTTTCAACTGTATTAGCAATTATCATTTTTATTATCACTCTCGCATTAGTTATATTACAGCCTAGAAACTTATCCATTGGCTGGTCTGCGTGTGGGGGAGCGTTAGTAGCTCTTCTAGTAGGGGTAGTAGATGTACACGATGTACTTGATGTGACGAGTATTGTATGGAATGCGACTCTTGCGTTTATAGGAATCATCATTATTTCTTTAATTTTAGATGAAATAGGATTTTTTGAGTGGTCCGCACTCCATGTAGCGAGGGCTGCAAAGGGTAATGGAGTAAGAATGTTTATCTTTGTAACAATTTTAGGTGCGGTAGTTTCCGCATTATTTGCGAATGACGGAGCTGCACTAATTTTAACTCCAATTGTTCTAGCGATGGTACGCAACTTGAACTTCAATGAAAAAATGGTTTTTCCGTTTATCATGGCGAGTGGATTTATAGCAGATACTACGTCACTTCCATTTGTCATAAGTAATCTAGTCAACATTGTATCTGCTGACTTTTTCGGAATTGGATTTGTGGAGTATGCATCCAGAATGATTGTGCCTAACTTATTTTCATTGGTAGCTAGTATCATCGTGCTTTATTTATTCTTCCGAAAAAGTATTCCCAAAAATTATGACACCGCTGATTTGAAGAGTCCGATGGAAGCAGTAAAAGATGTGAAAATGTTCAAGCTATCCTGGTATGTATTAGCGATCTTACTGATAGGCTACTTCTCTAGCGAATTTATTGGAGTACCTGTTTCCTTTGTAGTGGGAGTTATTTCGATTTTCTTCTTAATTATGGCTAGAAGAAGCCCTTCAATTGAAACCGGTAAAATTATTAAGGGAGCACCTTGGAATATTGTTTTCTTTTCAATTGGAATGTACGTTGTTGTCTACGGACTACAAAACGTCGGGATGACGTCGATTTTAGCGGATGTGATACAGTCAGCAGCAGACCAGGGTCTTTTTGTTGGAACAATATCGATGGGCTTTATAGCTGCTATACTTTCTTCAGTAATGAATAACCTTCCGACAGTCATGATTGATGCGTTAGCCATTGCGGAAACATCCACAACTGGAATTATGCGTGAAGCTCTTATTTATGCTAACGTTATAGGCTCTGATCTTGGACCAAAAATTACTCCAATTGGGTCGCTTGCCACATTGATATGGCTGCATGTGCTCTCTAGAAAAGGAGTAAAAGTTTCCTGGGGCACCTACTTTAAAGTAGGAATCGTTCTTACTGTACCAACCCTTTTTATAACGCTGGTAGGTCTCTATATTTGGCTACTCATTATTTTATAAAAAAACGTCTGAGTTTATCGCTCAGACGTTTTTTTGTATGGAGTGTTGCGAGGCTTATCACCGTTGATCAGAATTTATCACCGCTTAACGAGTTTTCCCAATTCTTAGCCCATGCATGATTTAGTTTGCATCCCCTTGCTTATTCGGGAACCAGTTGAGTGAATTGGAAAAAGAGTAGAGATACTCGTTTAGCTCGTCAGGAGAGGTAGCAAATTGATTGCTATGCCATTCCACTAAAATACCCATAATGGCGTTGGTTTGGTAGCTAACAAAATACTCCATTTTTTCATCTGGAAGGTAGTCGATGGAATTCATCGTCATTTCCTTCATCATTTTTCGGATCGCGTGAAATAACTTGTAATAGTACTTAACGGGATTGGCTTCATCAAAAATGATTTGGTAAAACCCTTCATACCTTTTTACGTGATGAAAGATAATAATCATATCGGATTTTAAATTTTGTATATTAAAGTCAGTTTGATGATATGGCTCTTCGTAAGACTTTCTTAAATCGTCTATGATTTCCTCGAAATAGCTTTCAAAAACACCATGTACATTTTGATAGTGAAGGTAAAAGGTGCCTCTATTAATTTTGGCACACCGACAAAGCTCAGCAATATTAATGGATTCTAACGGTTTAGTTTTAAGTAGTATTAGAAGTGCATTTCGCAGGCTTTCTTGTGTTTTTATAATCCGTAAATCAGTTTTCATTATTTTCCTCCAAATGATAATAAACATATTTTTGGATTTCGTCCTATAATGTACATTTTTAGATTTTGTGTTGTTTGTGAAAAGTAGTTAGATTAAGTATAATTTTAAATGAACAGGTGTACAATAAAATATCCTTAAAGGAGGAAAAAATCATGAAATTACAAGACAAAGTAGCTATCGTAACTGGAGCAGCATCCGGTATGGGTAAAGCAATCGCAGAAGGCTATGCAGCAGAAGGTGCAAAAGTTGTCGTATCGGACATGAATTTAGAAGGTGCGAAAGCGGTTGCAGAAGCAATCATAGCTAATGGTGGAACTGCCTTTGCAATTGACACAAATGTAACTAAGGACGACGATCTTACTCGTTTATTTGATGAAACGGTTAAAACGTATGGCAAGCTAGATATCCTTGTAAATAACGCTGGAATTATGGATGGCATGGAGCCAGTAAATGAAATTTCAGATGCACGCTGGGATATGGTATTTGCAGTGAATACTACAGCAACAATGAAAACAATGCGTATTGCAACTGACCTTTTCTTAAAACAAGGAAGCGGTGTAATTGTAAACAACATTTCTGCTGGTGGTCTTTATGGAGGTCGTGCTGGAGCAGCATACACAGCTTCTAAGCATGCAGTTGTTGGTTTGACGAAAAACACAGCATTCATGTTTGCTGATAAAGGAATTCGTTGCAACGGAATTGCTCCAGGTGCAGTAATAACAAATATCTCTTCCACTATGAACAACGTGAGCCCATACGGAGCTGGAAAACAACAGCTAGGTATGCCATTAAACCCACGTGCTGGACAACCTGAAGAAATCGCAAAACTTGCTATCTTCTTAGGCTCTGAAGATGCTAGCTTCATCAATGGTGTAGTAGTAACAGCTGATGGCGGTTGGACTACTTACTAATAGGTAAAAAAATTCTCAACCACTGAAGTTACTTTTAACTTCAGTGGTTTTTTATATTTGTAAATAGGATGAAACCTTTGGTTGCATTTTCTCGTATAAAAGATATAACTCATAGGTAAGGTAGCTTAAAGTAGCTCCAATTTAAAATGGTGATAAGAACAGAAATCCCTTACAGTTGTAGGAGTTATATCCAATTGTTAAACTATAATATAAAACGATAAGGGAGAGTGCGTAATGGAAATTTTAAGAAGATTCCGTGACATTATGTCGAGTAACATCAATGCTTTATTGGATAAGGCAGAGGATCCAGAAAAAATGATTGACCAATACTTACGCGACCTAAATAGAGATCTTGGTAAAGTAAAATCTGAAACAGCAACAATTATGGCTGCTGAAAAACGTGCGACACGCGAGCTAGAGGAGTGTCAAAAAGATATCGCAAATATGCAAAAGTATGCAATAAAGGCATTAGAAGTTGGTAATGAAGAGGATGCAAGAAAATTCCTGAATAAAAAGGCAGAATACACGGCGAAGGAAACCGATTTAAATACGGCAAAAGAATTAGCCTCCGCGAATACGGTTCAAATGAGACAAATGCACGATAAGCTAGTAGAGGATATTGGAGAATTGGAATCTAGAAGATCCATTCTTAAAGGAAAAGCTTCTGTAGCCAAAACTCAGAAGAGGGTTAACGAATTTGCGACTTCCGTGGGAGGGGCAACTCGTTCAATGTCTGCATTTGATAAAATGGAAGCTAGAATAAACCAAGAGCTAGATGAAGCAAATGCAATGGCGGAGCTAAACAAAGGCACAGGTGAAAACATTGAGGATCTTGCTTCTAAGTATGATACAGATTCAAATGTGGAAAACGAACTTTCTGCACTGAAGGCTCAATTAAACGTAGATGATGAGCTGGCAGCTTTAAAGGAACAGCTACAAACGAAAGAAGAATAGAGTAGACACAATAAATAGGCTGTGGCATACGCTGCAGCCTATTTAAAAAATAGTACGAAAAGGCGAGGAGCGAAAAGATGGTTATCCATTATAAATGTCCAAACTGTGGATCTGATATGGAATTTGACAGCACTTCAGGTATGTTGTCCTGTAATAGCTGTGGTAGAAAGGATAACATAGAGGACTTCTCAGATGAATATATTACGACGACATTTGAGGAGGACGAAGCAAAGCAATACAATTGCAACAACTGTGGAGCTGTTATTATCACGGAGGCAGATACGACAGCCACTAGCTGCAGTTTTTGTGGAGCGGCTGTAGTATTAGGGGACAGATTGTCCGGTGATCTTGCTCCTGCTAAGGTTATTCCCTTTACCATTAATAAGGAACAGGCGATGGAAGCATTTCGTAAATGGTGTAAGAACGGTCGGCTAACACCTGCTGGATTTATGACTGCGGACAGAGTAAAAGGAATCACCGGGATCTATGTGCCCTTTTGGCTGTATGATTTAGATACAAAGGCAAAAGTCGATGCAGTTGGTACAAAGGTGAGAACCTATACAAGAGGTGACTATATTTATACGGAAACTAAGTTCTATGATGTATATCGAGATTTAGATCTTAGGTATGTAAAGGTACCTGTTGATGCATCTGAAAAGCTGGACGATGAGCTAATGGATAAGCTGGAGCCGTATGATTACAGCAATTTAAAGGATTTTAAAACTCCTTATTTAGCAGGCTATATAGCGGAGAAATACAACTATACAGACCAGGAACTATTCTCTAGAGTTAAAACGAAGGTACAGCCGTACATAGACAATTATATTAGCTCTACAGTCGCTGGTTACTCCTCTGTTCAATATAAAAATAAACAAATTAATACAAATAAGAAAACGGCACACTATGTCCTTTTGCCAGTTTGGATGGTTTATTATGATTTTGGCAATAAAGAGCATATTTTTGCTATGAATGGCCAGACAGGAAAAGTAGTAGGAAAGCCACCGCTTAGTATGGGCAAGGTTGCTGGCTGGTTTAGTGGTATAGCTGCCGCGTCCTTTATTATACTGAAGGGCATTTCCTTTGCACTTGGTGGTGTTCTATGGTGAAAAAGTATTCTATTTTATTCATTGCATTTTTCCTTTTATTGCTTCCCATAGGACTAACTGAAGCAGCCGACGCAAAGCAACGCGTTTTTGATGAGGCGGGGCTATTGACTGCTAGCGAAATAGACGCATTAGAGAAGCTATCATCCGAATATAGCGAGAAAAACGAAACAGATTTTGTATTTCTTACAACTAATGGAGCAGATGATAAGGGACTAGATACTTACGTAGAAGACTTTGCAGATCGTACAGGAATTGGCTACGGTAAGCACAATGGCAGTGCTGCCATAGTAGGCATAGATATGGTCAATAGAGATGTTGTATTGAGGGGCTTCGATAAAGCTGAGGAATACCTTGATAATCAAAGAATGGACCTACTCAGAGATAAAATTACGCCTGAGTTATCTGCAGGAAGCTATTACGATGCATTTAGTAATTTTATCCTTACCGCGGATAAATATATGGAATATAATCCTGGTGTAAATCCTGAAAGTATCCTTTTCAAATGGTGGTTCCAGCTTGGAGCTTCTCTAGCTCTTGGAGGTATAATTGTTGGGCTGATGGCATTTAACTCGGGAGGTAAGGTAACAGTAAATAGTAGAACCTACTTTGAAGAAAATAATTCAAGAATAAACAGTAAGCGTGATGTCTTCGTCAATCAAACGGTTTCCAAAGTAAAGAAGCCTACGAACAATAATAATGGCGGAGGAAGCAGTGGTGGCGGTGTTACAAGTGGTGGTAGATCATTTAGCGGAAGCAGCGGGAAATTTTAACGCTTAAAGCTTTCTTAATCATGAAGGGAATGAGGATATGTCTTTTTTTAGAAATCAATTTTCAGATGTGGTGGAATGGCGAGAATTCAGAGAAGATATGATTTTTTGGAAGTGGAGCAATGAAGAAATTAAGAAAGGGAGTAAGCTAATCATTCGACCTGGTCAGGACGCTGTGTTTTTCAATGGCGGACGCATCGAAGGAGTCTTCGAGGACGACGGCGAATATGATATTGAGTCTCAAATCATACCGTTTCTTTCTACATTAAAAGGGTTTAGATTTGGATTTAATAGTGGGATGCGCGTGGAGGTTCTTTTCGTCAATACGAAGGAATTTACTGTAAAATGGGGAACACAGAATCCAATTAATATTCCAACGCCTCAGATGCCAGGTGGAATGCCTATTCGAGCGAACGGAACATTCAACTTTAAAGTAAATGACTACATGGCCCTAATCGACAAGATTGCTGGCGTTCGCACAAGCTATCTAGTAGAGGATATTAAAATTCGTATTACCTCTGTTTTAGATCAGCTATTAATGAAATGGATTAGCAAAGAAGGCAAAGATATGTTCAACCTTCAGGCTAATGCCTCAGATATAGCTAGCGGTATTAAAGACGATTTAGACATGCAAATCATGGATATGGGGATGAAAATCACTGGCTTCCATATTATGAGCTTTAATTATCCTAAGGAGATTCAAGATATGATTACTAAAAATGCTTCTCATGGCATGATTGGAGATCTCTCTAAATATCAGCAGGTTTCTGTTACAGATGCAATGGCCTCTGGAAAGCTTTCTGGATCAGGCGCAGCTTCAGATATGGCAGGAATGATGATGGGTATGAACATGGCAAATGAAATGATGAAAAACATGAACCAAAGTAACCCTAGCCAAGGTCAAGGTCAGTCTTCATCACAAAATAACCAATCGAGCAATGGAAGCTCAAGCAATGGTCAAATGCCAAACTTCTGTCCAAACTGCGGACAAAAAACAACAGGTGCCAACTTCTGTCCGAACTGTGGACAAAAGCTAGTTTAATCAAAAGGGATAATCAACCTGTGTTGGGTAGATTATCCCTTTATTGTGGGTTAGTTTAAGCTAAGTGGTGATAAAACTACTGTGAACGGTGATAAATCTCGATGAGCGGTGATAAAACTGCGCGAACGGTGATAAATCTCGCTAAGCGGTGATAAAACTACTACGAACGGTGATAAAACCAAGAAACGTAAGAGTAAAGTGTGATCATATCTTGCGCTGCTAACTGAATCTAACGAAAACCTATGCTATATTATTCATAGGGATTTACGAAAGGATGTTTGGAATGGCAAAACGCTTAGTATTAGCAGAAAAACCATCTGTGGCAAGAGATATTGCAAGAGTACTTAAATGTGACAAAAAAGGAAATGGCTATATAGAGGGTAAAGATTATGTAGTGACTTGGGCTCTAGGGCACCTCGTAACATTAGCAGACCCAGAAAGCTATGATGTTAAATATAAAACATGGAATTTAGAAGATTTACCGATGTTACCAGAAAGCCTTAAACTGACTGTGATTAAACAATCAGGTAAACAATATAATGCTGTTAAATCGCAGCTTACACGTGGTGATATTAATGAGATTATTATTGCTACCGATGCTGGACGAGAAGGCGAGCTAGTTGCGCGCTGGATTATCGCTAAAGCAAAGGTGAATAAGCCGGTTAAACGTCTTTGGATTTCATCCGTAACAGATAAAGCGATCAAGGATGGCTTTGCAAACTTAAAACCAGGTAAAGCATATGAAAACCTTTATGCTTCTGCAGTAGCCCGTTCTGAGGCAGATTGGTACATTGGGCTTAATGCCAGCCGTGCACTATCTACCAAATTTAATGCACAGCTTAATTGTGGACGAGTTCAGACTCCAGTAGTGGCGATTATTGCAAAACGTGAGGATGAGATCAAGCATTTCAAAGCGCAAACCTACTATGGAATTGAAGCACAAACAGTAGATAATTTAAAGCTTACTTGGCAGGATGCAAAAGGAAATGGTCGTAGCTTTGAAAAAGAAAAAGTAGACGTGATCGTGAAAAAGCTTGGTAAAGGTAACGCTACCGTAACAGAAATTGAGAAAAAGCCGAAGAAGTCATTCGCCCCTGGCCTGTATGATTTAACTGAGCTGCAACGTGATGCCAATAAAATCTTTGGCTACTCTGCAAAAGATACGTTGAATATCATGCAAAAGCTGTATGAGCAACACAAGGTATTAACTTATCCACGTACAGATTCACGTTTTATCTCATCCGATATTGTGAGCACTCTCCCAGAACGTTTGAAAGCCTGCGCGGTGGGTGAGTATCGACCATTAGCAAATAAAATTTTAAGCAAGCCTATAAAGGCCTCTAAATCATTTGTAGATGACAGCAAGGTATCGGATCACCATGCAATTATACCAACGGAAGGTTATGTAAACTTCTCTGCCTTCAATGATAAGGAACGTAAAATTTATGATTTAGTTGTAAAACGTTTCCTAGCGGTGATGTTCCCTGCATTTGAGTACGAACAATTAACGTTGCGTGCAAAAATTGGTGACGAGAACTTTGTAGCTAGAGGAAAAACGATATTAGTGAGTGGTTGGAAAGAAGTTTATCAAAATCATATGGAAGATGAGTCAACGGAGGATTTAAAGGAACAGATTTTACCACGTATCGAAAAGGGAGATTCTTTACATGTTAAGTTAATAGCTCAAACGTCTGGTCAAACAAAACCACCTGCACGTTTCAATGAAGCTACGTTACTAACTGCAATGGAAAACCCTACAAAATATATGGAAACGCAGGATAAACAGCTCGCGGACACGTTAAAATCCACTGGTGGACTAGGGACAGTTGCAACTCGTGCGGATATCATTGATAAGCTATTCAACTCATTTTTAATTGAGAAGCGTGGGAAGGATATTCATATTACATCAAAAGGCCGTCAGCTGCTTGACCTAGTGCCTGAAGAGTTAAAATCTCCGACATTAACTGGTGAGTGGGAGCAAAAGCTGGAAGCAATCGCTAAAGGGAAATTGAAAAAAGAAGTTTTCATAGCCGAAATGAAGAACTATACGAAAGAAATCGTTTCTGATATTAAAGGCAGTAATAAAAAATATAAGCACGACAATATATCCACTAAAACTTGTCCTGACTGTGGAAAACCTATGCTTGAAGTGAACGGCAAAAAAGGTAAAATGCTTGTGTGTCAAGATCGGGAATGTGGTCACCGTAAAAATGTGGCACGCGTGACTAACGCTCGTTGCCCACAATGTAAGAAAAAGTTAGAGCTTCGCGGGGAAGGCGATGGTCAAATCTTCGTATGTAAATGTGGTCACCGTGAGAAGCTATCTGCTTTTGAGGCTCGTCGCAAAAAAGAAGGCGGCGGTAAAGTAGATAAAAAATCAGTGCAGCAGTACTTGAAAAAGCAAAACAAAGAAGAAGAACCGATTAATAATGCATTTGCGGATTTATTAAAAGGTATAAAATTCGATAAATAACTACAAAAGATGAGTTGGATCATATTTGACCAGCTCATTTTTTGTACAAAAAAAGTGCTCATTAAAACACAAAAAAGACCTTCTTCAAGGTCTAGTCATTTCAGTTCGCTATTTACATGTTCACGAATGATAAGTAATTCAATAACATCCTGTGAGGAATAGGAATAAGGTGCATTTTCAGGTATGAGTTCATTAAATTGTTTTACTAGGTCATTAAGGATGTCTACATAAAAATCGTTTAAGTTTATCATTTTGTTCTCCTTTTTCTTTTTTAGAAGCATGAACTATTCTATTTCATTTTATTCATCCGACTTGAATTTATTATTCTCGAAAATTTAAAATCATTTCATTTGCATACCCCTAAAGGGTATCATATACTGTAAATAAGAATAGGAGGTTGGTTACTTGGACAATGTAATAGAGGAAAATACAATATTACCAACTGATTTGTCCTGTAGGAAAAGTCACCATCCTGAGCATGTAAAAAAAGATTTAACCAATAGACTGAATCGGGTGGAAGGTCAAATCCGGGGTATTAAAGGAATGGTTGAGAAGGATATCTATTGTGATGATATTATAACTCAGCTGTCGGCAACTCAGTCGGCTTTAAACAGCGTCGCTAAAGTTCTTTTGCAAGGGCATTTAAAAGGCTGCGTAGCTGATAGGCTAGCAGAAGGCGATGAAGAAGTATTAGATGAATTACTTGTGACGATTCAAAAACTAATGAGAAAATAGGAGGAATGGAAATGTTAAATCAAGTTACATTAGAAGTTAAAGGTATGTCATGTGGACATTGCGTTAAGTCAGTAGAAACTAGTGTAGGTGAGCTTGATGGCGTAGAGCAAGTAAAAGTCTATTTGGAATCAGGTAAAGTAGATGTTTCCTATGAAGAAGATAAAGTTACTCTAGCTAAAATTAAAGATGCGATCGATGAGCAAGGCTACGATGTTCAATAATAGATAGGGTGCTAATTAGCACTCTCTTTATTTAATCTGAATATACCCCCCAGCCGTATGTGAGGAGAGGTAATGAAAATGGATAACAACATAAAGCAGACCAGCTACAAGATAACAGGTATGACCTGTGCAGCATGCTCTGCGAGAATTGAAAAGGTTATTAACAAAATGGATGGTGTAGAAGAAGCTAATGTTAATTTGGCACTAGAGAAATCTGTCATTAAATATGACCCGGAGAAAGTAACAGAAGAAGATTTTGAGAAAAAAATTGAGGCACTTGGTTATGGCGTGGTGAAAGAGAAAAAAGAATTTGCTATTACCGGCATGACTTGTGCAGCATGCTCAGCCCGTATTGAAAAAGGTTTAAATAGATTAGAAGGTGTAAGCTCTGCCAATGTGAACCTAGCGCTGGAGCGAGCAACTGTAGAATTTAACCCTTCCACTCTTACGGTAAATGACATTATCGAAAAGGTAGAAAAGCTAGGGTATGGGGCAATTATAAAATCTGAGGATAAAGAGACGGTTGACTACCGAGAGGAAGCAATCAAGAAGCAAAAGACAAAGTTTATTATTGCAGCGATATTTTCTTTGCCACTTCTATGGACGATGGTCGGTCATTTTTCTTTTACAACATTTCTTTATGTACCTGAATTTTTGATGAATCCGTGGGTGCAAATGGCACTAGCAACACCTGTTCAATTTATCATTGGGGGACAGTTTTATATTAGTGCTTACAAAGCATTGAAAAATGGTAGTGCTAATATGGATGTCCTTGTCGTGTTAGGTACATCGGCGGCTTATTTTTATAGTGTTTATCAAGCTATTATAACGGTCGGTGAACACCATTCCGCTCAGCTTTACTTTGAAACAAGTGCAGTCCTTATTACGCTTATTTTATTAGGGAAATTATTCGAAGCAAAGGCAAAGGGGCGTTCTTCAGAGGCCATCAAAAAATTAATGGGTCTGCAAGCGAAAACAGCATTGGTTCTAAGAGATGGTTCTGAGTTAATGGTTCCCATTGAGGAAGTGCTAGTAGGTGACACGATCCTTGTGAAGCCCGGGGAGAAAATTCCGGTCGATGGAATAGTAATAGATGGAAATAGTGCAGTGGATGAATCCATGCTAACCGGAGAGAGTATACCTGTTGATAAAGTACCTGGAGCTTCATTGTTTGGGTCAACTATCAATAAGAACGGATCCATTCAAATGCAGGCAACAAAAATTGGAAGAGACACCGCGCTTGCTCAAATTATTAAAGTAGTAGAGGACGCTCAAGGATCAAAAGCTCCTATTCAGCGTTTGGCAGATAAAATCTCGGGGATTTTCGTTCCCATTGTAGTAGGAATTGCAATTGTTACATTTCTCATTTGGTTCCTCCTCGTCGATCCCGGAGAGATTACGCCAGCACTGGAAGCGTTAATAGCGGTACTCGTCATAGCCTGTCCATGTGCGTTAGGCCTTGCAACACCCACTTCGATAATGGCTGGCTCTGGTCGTGCTGCAGAGTTTGGAATATTGTTTAAGGGTGGCGAACATTTAGAAACGACACACCATATTGACACGGTAGTTGTAGATAAAACCGGCACAGTCACTTATGGAAAGCCAAAGCTAACAGATGTAATGGTGGCAGAGGGTATAAAAGAACTCGACTTTCTTTCATATATCGGGGCTGCTGAAAAACAGTCTGAACATCCTCTGGCAGAGGCGATTGTGGATGGCATTAAAGGACGTGAAATAACGCTGCAGCAAGTCACATCCTTCGAGGCAATTCCTGGTTACGGTGTAAAAGCAATGATCAATGATCAGGAAGTACTGGTTGGAACTAAAAAATTAATGAATCAAAACAATGTCCAAATAGTGGCCATTCTTAATCAAATGGAGGCACTAGAGGCACAAGGAAAGACAGCTATGCTCGCAAGTATAGATGGGAAGTACGCTGGTATGATAGCTGTTGCTGACACCATTAAGGAATCTTCCATTCAGGCAATTCAACGATTGAAGGATATGAACATTGAGGTCATGATGATCACAGGGGATAATCAGCTAACAGCTGCTGCAATAGGAAAACAGGCTGGAATTGACCATGTTATAGCGGAGGTGCTTCCTGAAGGCAAGGCTGAGGAAATTAAAAAGCTGCAATCCTTGGGGAAAAAAGTAGCGATGGTTGGAGACGGCATCAATGATGCACCTGCATTAGCAGTTGCCAATATAGGAATGGCAATCGGCACAGGAACAGATGTAGCCATGGAGGCAGCTGATATTACATTAATTCGCGGAGATTTAAACAGTATTGCGGATGCTATTATAATGAGTCGCAAAACAATGAGAAATATAAAGCAAAACCTTTTCTGGGCATTTGCTTATAACGTATTAGGGATCCCAATCGCAGCAGTTGGATTGCTCGCACCATGGGTTGCTGGAGCAGCCATGGCATTTAGTTCTGTTTCGGTAGTTTTGAACGCTTTACGTTTACAACGCGTTAAATTGGATAAATAGAGTAATAAGGAATACGGCTGCTGAGTGGCGGTCGTTTTCTTTACATAAGAAAAATACTATTAAATATAGACTATGCATGAAGAGGAGCGAGATAGATGAAGAAGATAGCTATAACAGGGTTATGCTCATTATTTTTACTGGCAGGCTGTGGTGATGATAGTAAGGAAGCTGCAAAAGACACAAATACAGAGCAGGAGCATGCTCATATGGATCATATGGACGACGGTGGAGTAATTCCGGAGGGCTTGGCTGAGGCGGAGAACCCTAAATTTGAAGTAGGAAGCAAGGCCATAATAGAAGCAGATCATATGGAAGGTATGAACGGTGCAGAGGCTACTATTGTTGGTGCCTTCGATACAACTGTATATGCGGTTACTTACGAGTCTACAACGGATGGGAAAAAAGTAGAGAACCATAAATGGGTAATACATGAGGAATTAGAAGCTACGGATGGCAAGGGAATAGTTGGCTCTAATGTGATACTAAATGCTAAACACATGGAGGGAATGGACGGAGCAGAGGCTATCATTGAATCGTCTGAGGACACGACAGTTTACATGATTGATTACATTTCGACTACCGATGATACTGAGGTTAAGAATCATAAATGGGTTACAGAGGATGAACTATCAGAAGCTAAGTGACCGAAAGCTCTATTGTTTAAATCTTAACTGTTAGGGAAAAATAATAAAAGTTACGTAAAACTTGAGGAGGACTAATGATGAATACGAAGTATGAAGAATGTATAAAGGCGTGTTTAGAATGCCTAGAGGCTTGCAATCATTGTTATGACGCTTGTCTCAAGGAAGATCATGTAAAAATGATGGCAGGTTGCATACGTTTAGATCGTGAATGTGCAGATATTTGTGCATATGCAGTCCAGGCGATGACAAGAAATAGCCCGTTTGTGCAGGAAATTTGTAAGCTTTGTGCTCAAATTTGTGATGCGTGTGGTGAAGAGTGTGCCAAACACGATCATGAACACTGTCAGAAATGTGCAGAATCTTGTCGTAAATGTGCTGAAATTTGTCGTCAAATGGTCGCGTAAAAAAAGGGAAAATTACCAGACAGCTATATCTTTTTATAGCTGTCTTATTTTTATTCGTAAAATTAGGTATTTTATACTAATTGATAGAAAAATACATAAATTTTTAATTGATTATTATGCCTCATATCAACTTATGACTAAAGGTTATTTAATTATTTTGACAAATTAGTTAAACTATAAAGAACAATAAGGTACGGAAGGGATGGTGATTAGGATGAGCTTAGTTAAAGCGACTGGCAATGGGATGTCTAACTTTACGGCTAGTATAAAGGCAGTACAACGTAAAGATGCAGGTCAGGCATATAGAAGGCACGCAGAGTATTTCCTGCCAAAAACTCCCTCTTTAAATGATTTAGAAGAACTTTTACTGGGGAATAAAGAAAAAGAGAAAGACACACCAGAGCTTTCTGCTGCTATTCGTGAGTTTCAGCAAATGGAAAAGCAATCTATAATGGATATTAAGGGGCCGGGTATTCCCATACAAAGCATAGGAGGACCGACACCTGAAAAGACAATAGAACTATTGGAAAAAGTTCGCAGTCAAGCTCTTGCAGAAACACCTGAAACGCCACAGCATTTATTGGTCGCTGCAAGTGCAACCTCGAAAATTAGACAAGAGCAAGCCCAGCTTACGTTAAATGAAATGGCGAATAGACAAATCAAGATAGAGGTTCAACGACAAAAGGATATAGAGTCTGAAGTGTTTAATCGCTCTATGCAGGTAGATTTTCAAACACCAAAGGTTTTGGAGGATGATTTGCAAAATCTACAAGCGAAGCGGTTAAAGGAGCAGGCAATTGCCAAATATTCTTATCAGGTTCATTTAAAAATGTATGGCTTTTCTGATCAACAACCGAGCTTTTTCCAGATAGCATAGGAGTAATAGAATGGCTAAAAAACAAAAAACCAATGCTGTCCGCATGCTGGAGCAGCAAAAAATACCATTTGAATTAATTGAATATGAGCTGACTGGCGATCAAGTGGATGGGGTAACTGTAGCAAATAAAATAGGCTACCCCGTTTTTGTCGTGTATAAAACACTACTTTTGACAGCTGGACCAAACAAATATTATGTCTGCATTATCCCTGTGGACCAGGAGTTACATTTCAAAAGAGTGGCAAAGGAGGTTGGAGAGAAAAAGGTGGAGCTGCTACATCTAAAGGATCTCCTCCCGACGACTGGATACATAAGAGGAGGCTGCTCTCCCATCGGAATGAAAAAGTTATTTCCAACCATTGTGGACAGTAGCGCAGAAAATAATGACTATATCATTGTTAGTGGAGGCAGGATAGGGCTTCAGGTGAAGGTGACACTAGCTGACTTACTTCACATGACGAATGGCAAAACGGCTTTAATTACCAATTCCAAAATGGACTAGCATTCTTCCTTCAAGCGATTATAATAGATATAGTTAGAAATGATTCCATTCCAACTGTTTAGTTGAGAATGGTTTTTTCGTTAAAGGAAAGTAGGACTGAATTATGAAGGAACTTGGTTTGCGTTGGGCCTTTTTTATAGTGGGCATAACGATTATGTCATTAGGAATTTCGATGACTATTAAAGGCTACTTGTTTGGTATAGGACCTTGGGATGTTTTACACGTTGGTCTTTTTAATCATTTAGGGTTATCCATTGGTACATGGGCTATTTTGACAGGCATTATAATTGTTTTCATTACAATGATCAGCACTAAAAAAATTCCTGCATTAGGTACATGGCTTAATATCTTGTTTGTAGGATCATTCATCGATATGTTTAATTGGCTTTTGCCTAATCCGACAGAATTCTTGGGTCAGGCAGTGATATTTATATTAGGGGTAATAGTTATGAGCATCGGGATCGGGATTTATGTATCACCGAATCTTGGCGCTGGACCAAGGGATTCTTTAATGCTTTTTATAATGGACAAAACAGATTGGAGCTTAAAGAAGGTGCGGACAGGCATTGAAGTTATCGTAGCTATTGCCGGTTGGCTGCTTGGTGGACCGGTGGGGATTGGGACTATCCTTATTGCGTTTGGTCTTGGCCAGCTCGTGCATTACACATTACCCGCCTCACAAAAATATTTACTAAAGATAAGTGGCTATACACTACCCTTCATGAACAAAAGCGCTGAGAAGCATATATGATTCTCAGCGCTTTTTCATATTTTAAATTAGCGGAGCATACATTATCTATTGAATGAACCATAGAAAGGATGACTATTTGAACGGAACAATTACGCACTTTATGGGCAAATCTTATACAGGACAAGGTGTTAAAAACTTCTATAAGGAGATCATTCAGGAAGCAAAAAAGGTATATTTTTTTAAAGGGCCAGCAAGTTCTAGACTCTCAGATACGTTAAAGGAAATTGGATACGCAGCGATACGGAGAGGCAATGATATGGAATGGTTTTTAGATCCGCTAGATGAGGACGCAGTAGAGGCTGTTTATATTGTGGATACAAAAACACTTTATCTTCAAACAAATACTATTGATCCCTTCTTCTATGGGACTGGTCATGAATGGGTAACTTACTATGACGCCTATCAACCGGACAGACTTCGTGATGTGGGACTAGTTGTCCGTGATAAGCACCTTGAGGGAGAGGCTTGGCTAGCGAAGGGCTTGCAAGCACTATCCAGAGCTAAGCTCATCCATGATGATTGGGAGCAGCTCATCCAGCCGGGGATGGATTGGAACGGCATTAATTCTTTATTAGAGGAACTTCAAAAGAAGCATATAGGATTCGTAAAGCTTCAAAAAAACCCTAAGCTGACTCATCGTTTAATGGGTTCGCTCACACCTTTAGGAGCAAAAGATACGTTTGCTTCCATTTCCAAAAATTTAAAAACCCGCTTGTATATAAAGGGACTGCCAGGGAGCGGAAAGTCCTCCTTTATGAAAAAGTTTGGAGAAGAAGCGAAATCGCACGGACTAGATGTTCAATACATTTGGTGCGGACTCGATGCAAATAGTATTGACGGGGTTGTGGTTCCAGAGCTTCAATTGAGCATTGTTGATGCAACAAGTCCTCATGTCTACGATCCAGAACGCGAGGGTGATGACATTGTTGATTTCTTCCCATATATTGACCAAACAAAATGGAGTGAAGAGGAATTGACGAAAATTCGAGAGGCTTATACGAGTGAAATGGAGCTTGCTACAGACTACATCAGTACTTATTTTGCCGAGGCGAAGCTTATTAAATCGCTTTACGACTCTGCAATAGATGAGGAAAAATGGAGAGAGATTCACGATAGAATGCTAGAAACAGTTGAGTGAGTAGGGTTTCCTACTCGCTTTTCTTTATTTGCGGGGAGTACGGATTTTTCAAAGGGACATATCTTAGTCTTTCTTCTACAACAATGGTAAAATAAAGTGGAATATTTGTGTGAAAGGAAGATGAACTTGTCTAAAGTATTAAATAGTTTTCTGACAGAAAACCTAGAGCAACTAAAGAGTCAAGGTCTATATAACGAAATCGATCCAGTAGAGGGAGCGAACGGACCAACAATTATAGTTGGCGGTAACGAGCTAATCAATCTATCCTCAAACAATTACCTGGGACTAGCTACAAATGATGAGTTGAAGCGTATTGCAAAAGTAACGATAGATAAATATGGTGTTGGAGCAGGAGCGGTACGTACGATTAACGGAACGCTAGATCTACACGTAAAGCTGGAGGAAAAGCTTGCTGAATTCAAGGGAACAGAAGCAGCAATCTCTTATCAATCTGGTTTTAACTGTAATATGGCTGCTATATCTGCCGTAATGGATAAAAATGACGCGATTCTATCTGACCAATTAAACCACGCATCCATTATCGATGGTTGTCGACTTTCAAAAGCTAAAATCATTCCATTTAATCATTCCGACATGGAGGATCTTCGCAAGAAAGCAAAGGAAGCAACAGAATCAGGCCAGTACAATAAAGTAATGGTCATTACAGATGGTGTGTTCTCTATGGATGGTGACATCGCGAAGCTTCCAGAAATAGTAGAAATAGCAAAAGAGTTTGACCTAATCACCTATGTGGATGATGCACATGGCTCTGGTGTGACAGGTAAGGGTAAAGGTACAGTGAAGCACTTTGGACTAGAAAAAGAAATTGATTTCCAAATCGGTACTCTTTCTAAAGCAATCGGAGTAGTTGGCGGATACGTTGCAGGGAAGAAGGACTTAATCGACTGGTTAAAAGTTCGTTCACGTCCATTCCTATTTTCTACAGCCTTACCACCTGGCGATGTAGCAGCAATCACTGCAGCAGTCCAAATGATTATCGATTCTACAGAGCTTCATGACAAGCTATGGGAAAATGGAGACTACCTTAAATCTGGCCTATCGAAGCTTGGATTTAACATCGGTGATTCTGAAACACCAATCACTCCATGCATCATCGGAGACGAAAAGCTAACGCAACAATTCTCTAAACGACTGTTTGAAGAAGGTGTCTACGCAAAATCTATCGTGTTCCCAACAGTACCAAAAGGAACCGGCAGAGTGCGCAACATGCCAACAGCAGCCCATACAAAAGAAATGCTAGACGAAGCCATCGCTACCTATGAAAAAGTAGGAAAAGAACTAGGCGTAATTAAATAAGAACGAATAACCGCTACCAATTGATTTGGTAGCTTTTTTTGTGCGGTGAGGTGGCAGCTGGAATAAAAGACTGGGCAAGTCATAGGGGAATGGGCTAGGGGGGAATGTTGAACCGCCCATAAACATGCGGAATGCGCCCGTAAATAGGTTAGAAGTGTCCTATAAAAGGATGAGAGTGTCCCATAAAGAGTGGAAGCGCCCGTAAACTCCAAAAAGTGTCCCATAAATGAGCGAGAGGCGCCCGTAAATAGGTTAGAAGTATCCCATAAAAGGATGAGAGTGTCCCATAAAGAGTGGAAGAGCCCGTAAACACCAAAAAGTGGGGAATGTAAAATATTTTGTGTAAATGTATTACTATCTTTATTCTAAACACATACTTACTTTATCCGTTAAGGGG
>NZ_JABAFC010000035.1 GCF_012843435.1 Psychrobacillus sp. BL-248-WT-3
TTTTCGTAATTTTGCATAATGATCATCTCCTATAGGAAAGTTATGGTCATTTACACAAAATTTTATACGTTCTCTAAAGTAGAGCTGGATTGTCGTAAACGAGCAGGTGATTGTTGTAATCCATAGTCGGGAATAGTGTTTGATCATTGATTGTAGTAAAAAACTAGTTGATTGTCGTAAAGTAGAGCTGGATTGTAGTAAACGAGACGCGGATTGTCGTAATCCATCTCCAGGAGGAGACTCAGGACGGGAATGGTTTGAAACTATGACTTGCTATGTCAAACCCTCTGAACAGCCTGCCTAATCTTCGCTCAAACTACTACCCGTTCGCGAATCTTTATTTCTTTTGGATGACGTAGTAGCGACTTTTCGTATTATTAATGGGATATAATCTAGAGTTCCTTAATAAATAGGAAGCAGCATGCTTGTCTTTGAGATTTAAAAATTCCATGCACTCTTTGTTGGAGATTGTTTCCTTATACAAATAAAACCAGTCCTCTAATGCTTGCTGTTGCATTGTCTTTTTTAAGGTACCGCATGAGGAGCAGCTCCCTTCTACAAATTGAAAGCATTTTGCGCATAGCAGTCCTCTTTTTATCTCCTTCAAATTTAAAGGATAGATGTGAGATAGTGGTTTTGGTATAAACTCGGTGGCGTTCATTGTGAAATAATTTAGAAGATGTTTAAACTTGTTTACGGGTAGGACGTCCGGGAGAACGTTCAGTGAATTGATATGAGTTGCAATGTCGCAGCCCATGACTGCTCTTACTTGCTTGGGAGGTTGTGCAACAATAGTTTTAGTGGAAGCGAAGACGATAAAGTTTTTCAATGGAAGCTGAATTTTGAGAGAATTTAATAGTGATGTTAGCTTTTGGGCGTTGCGTATGATCTGCTGCTCAGGACATTTAAAGGCAGTGATTTCACCGTCGATTTCACGTATAAGTTGGTCCGGATTTCTTTGGAAGGAGATCTTTCCTCGAATATTTTTGATTTCGAGAATGGCAAGGTATTTCGGGGTAAGGATTATCGTATCTAATTGAAGATAACCAGAGTCGGAAATGGGAAGGTGAAGATCCTTTAAAATAGCGTAATGCTTAGAAAAGGCAATTTGCTTTAAAAAATTGTCGACAAAATTCTCACCAGCATAACCCGCTTCCAGATTGTATATGCGGTCTTCTAAATGAGGTATGAGCGGATGTTGAGTAGGTAGTCGGTGAAGGAATCGTTTGTATACTTCAATCGGCTTGGGGATGACACGGGGGTGGTCTATAGTAATCTCTCCTTTTTCTTAAAACATATCATCTACTAAAATAGAAAACAAGTATCAGGAGACAGAATTTTCCCATAAATGATATACTCAAATTAAAAAGGGGTGGAGAACAATAGAATCTTTATACCAGCTAAACTTTGCAAGAATCTATACACTAGGCAGAATCAAACAATGCCGAGAAGATGAATGGGATATAAAGCCTAAAGGATTCTCTAACACCGTTCGTTGGAATGTTGGGCACGTTTATGTACAAATGGAAATTTTGGTTCAAAAAGCTATTCCGACTTACAGTATTGTACATCCTGAATGGATACCTTTTTTTGCACCAGGCACAGATCCGGAAGATTGGCAGGAGATCCCTCCTTCAAAAGAAGAACTAGTAGTTAGTTTAAAAGACCAGTTAGACCGTGTGTTAGCACTTTTAGCACCAAAACTACAAGATTATTTAATAGATACGTTAGAGATAGGAAATCTACATAGCATGGAAACTGTAGAGGCAATTGTGCAATTTATTGTCTGGCATGAAGGCGTTCATGCAGGAATCATTCATTCGATCAATCAAGCAAATATGGAGTAACAGATGAAAATTTATATTGTGGGATCAGTAGGAAGTGGGAAAACGACCCTTGCTCGTCAGCTAGCGAATCACTATAATATTCCTCACTTTGAAACCGATAACTTTGTTTGGACCAGACGCCCTGAGGGAGACATTAGAAATTCTGTGGAAAAACGAGATGATTTACTTAAAAGTGCAATTCAATTGGAGCAGTGGGTAATCGAAGGAGTTCATATAGATTGGACGGACCCTGGTTTAGAGGCAGCCGATCATATTTTATTTCTAGATGTACCAGTAGCTATAAGACATTGGCGAATTATAAAGAGGTTTACTCGTCAGGCACTTGGATTGGAAAAGGCTAACTACCAGCCAACCTTTTCTATATTTCTAAAAATGTTTCAATGGACGAGATACTTTGAAAAACAAATGAAACCTGAATTTCTTAAGAAGTTTAATACGTATGATAAGAAAGTAGCGCTACTATCAACGAGTGATTTCCGAAAAATAATAGCATTGTTTTAAATACGCTAAAACATCAAAAAGAGATGACCCTTAGATGGTTAGGATCATCTCCTTTTCTTTAATGCTTCTAGCTCTTTAATCACTTGGTCTAATTTTTTTTCTATTTGAGAGAGCTGCAGTTTCTGATTGTTCTTAGAGTTTTTTTCAGATTTCTTTTCTTCTAAGGATTCTTGGAGGGTGATACCTTCTCCAATAGTACCAATGAGGAAACCTAATGTGATGACGACAGAGCCCAAGAAGTCCACGGTAGCGCCAAGGTTAGGTTGCTCACTAGGTTTGTCGTTGTTATTGGGAGTCATATGTTGTCTATCATCCTTTGGCTGTCTTTTCATTAGCATATGATAGCCGAGGAGGTTTGGTTATTTTTTTGTAGAGACTAACTTATGTTCGTAGGCATAAATGACAGCTTGAGTACGATCATTTACCTCCAGCTTGGACAAAATGTTGCTGACATGGGTTTTTGCTGTTTTGAGCGCAATAAATAAAGTATCGGCAATATCCTGATTTGTTTTGCCTTCGGCTATGAGAAGAAGTACCTCTAGTTCACGATCAGTCAAATCTTCATGTAATGAACGACCAGATCCTTGTCGCATGCGTAACATCATCTTGTTAGTGACCTCTGGCTCTAAAACAGCATTACCATTTAAAGTTTTACGAATTGAATCAGCAATATGTGAGGCTTTGGACGTTTTCAAGAGATAGCTGATCGCTCCTGCTTCCAAAGCAGGATACACCTTGTCGTCATCGATAAAGCTAGTGACTACCATCACTTTGGCTTCAGGCCATTTTTTAATAATTTCCCGAGTAGCCTCTGCCCCGTTCATAATAGGCATGACCATATCCATTAAAATAATGTCAGGTCGATGCTTGAGAGCCAATTCGACTGCCTCTAGTCCATTTACTGCCTCAGCTACAACCTCCATATCTGGTTGAGCTTGTAAGTAAGCTGAAACGCCGATACGGACCATCTCATGGTCATCGGCTAGCAAAATGCGAATCATTCTATTCACTCCTCCGTGGCCTTTTTAATATCTATATTTACAGGCTGGACTACTGGTCTTTCAATAGGCAGCTTCACTTCTACAATTGTTCCTTGAGAGGGAACGGATACGACTTTGCATGTAGCACCAATCTCGACGGCTCGTTCTCGAACACTTTGAATTCCATAAGAGCCATTTTTACCTTCTCCTACTTCAAACCCAACACCATTATCCTGGACACGGAAAATAGCGAGATTGTCTCTTTCAACGAAGAGAATGTCTACTTCAGTTGCTTTAGCATGTCTTAGTGTATTTGATAAGGTTTCCTGTGCGATTCGGAATAAATGATCCTCGGCGCCCTTAGACAAGGAAACCTCTTCTAATCGGTAGTGTATGGTAAAAAACACTTTCTCTTGAAGCTCCTGAAGTAACTCCTCTAAGCCTTCCTTTAAGGTTTTATTGTGTAAAGCTGCAGGGCGTAGGTGGAGAAGTAGCGCGCGCATTTCTAATTGAGCCTGCTGTACGATTTTTTCTGTTTGCATTAAGGTTTTTGGGACTTCTCCATTTTTAGATTCTTCTATTTCTACCATGGTAGATAGAAGCATGGACGCTGCAAAAAGCTGCTGGGATACGGAATCATGGAGCTCTCTAGCCAATCTTTGTCTTTCTTGGACTAGTCTTTCCTGAATAATTCTGTCCTGTGTTTCAGCCTTTTCATTTGTTATACGCTGTAATGTTTTTCGTTGGGTCAGGATTAGCTGTTCTAGTTGAGTAACAGTTGCCTGCATTCTTTTGGTCTGTGTATATTTTTTCTTGCTCGTTTCAAACGTTTCTGCAAGTAATGGTCGTAAGCTCGTTTCTATTTTCTTTTCTTGACCGCGTACCTTTTGAAGTGTGTTCAATGAAAACCCGAAGCTTATAAAAGCTAGCACAATTATTATCCACACGCCTAGAGGTATTTGTGCATATGTCTGGTTTAACAATGACCACCAATCTTCGTCATTTGGCCAGCCCCAGACAACATATAAAAGTAACACAATAATACTAACTAGATAGAAAAAGAGGGAGATTCCTTGCCCTAGAAGTATTTTCATTTTCGGATCACCTCAACATCACCAATCCATGTGGATACAGTTATGAGTAGCTCTGCTGGATGAGAAACCTCATCGAGGTAACCGTCCTTTACAAGGACAGTCTGATTCCATAGACGCTGAACTCCGCGGGAAAGAATTCGTGCTTCACCAATTACGGTAGTGTAATGTATGCGGACTGGAATCTCGTATGGAACATGTATTGTAACCTTCCCTAAAGATTGTCGAATGGAAATAAGGGAAGTGCCTTTTGGTAGCACTGTCTCAGTGACATCAATTACATAGTCTCCGTAAAAGCTTTGCACGTGAACATCCTGCCACTCATAGGCTTGAAATGGCGTTGATTGTGCTGAAAATAGCTTGTTTTGAATAATACTATTTGGCGTTTCTTCATATACCTTGCCAAACGGTTTAATCACTTGGCTGATCGGTTCGTTTTTCCAAAGCTTATAAAGGGAATAGACAAGGATAGCTACTAAAAACAATCGTAGGCTCCACATAGAAAAGATAGCTAAAATCAGAAATATAAATCCTAGCCAGAACATATATTTCGATTGCTTCCGTAAGCTAAAGTACATCATTCCTATGCCAAGAAGAACTAATATAATATTGCCGTTCCCAAATATAGTAGCTTCTATAAAAATGAGAAAAACAAAACAAATAAGAAAAAAAGCTAGCTTGTTTGTTTGGTTTTCTTTCATGCTTGTATTCTCCCTTCTTCGCATAGTAATGCATGAGAAGGAGAAGGCGTTTGCCTTCCCCTCATTGGTCCTATAAGGACAACCTTTTACTATATATTACACAATTTCAGCCTTTGGTTGTTCATTTTTTTCTAATTGTTCTAAACGTTGCTCCATAGAAGTGATTTCATGCTCTTTTTCAATTTTTTGTCCAAGGCGTTCGATATATTGTTCCATGTCTTGAAAAGTACCGAATCCTTTCTGCTTTTCTTCAGGCTTTAACAATTGATCCATTTGGTGGTGGGCACGAGTAACATTTTCTTTGCCCATGAGCTGCAGTTGGCGGACCTTCATATCCTTCACTTTGTGCTTCATCTCTTCATATTTGCGCTCTAACCCGAAAAGCTCCTCCATCGTTTGGTGAATGCTAGTCTGTAAAGTTGTTGCACGTTCGTTGTAGGCATCAACCTCTGCCTGTGCAAAGGAAATTAAATCTTCTTCACCTGAAGCAGTAGCTAGTTCTACTTGGTTTTTGCGTTTTTCAGCCATCTGTAATGTCTCAGCCAATTCTTTTTCCAGCTCTTGCTTTAATTTCCCTTGGCGCTCTAACCATTTACCGGTTTGCTCTGTTTGCTTCTCGGCTTCTCGAATGTATTGATTGAGCATAGCGATTGGATTCTTTTCTTCTTTTTTATCAAATAGTTGATGTAAATCTGCCTTAACTGAATACTTTAGTCGTTGTAGTAATGATGTCATGTTTGTTTCCTCCTTATTTATTAAGTTCGTTCCACTGTGTTTCAAAATTAACGAATGGATCATCTTTTTTTGGTATTGATAGTGAAAGCTCTTCCTTATTCCAAGTTTTCCAGATGAAGTATAAAGCTACGATTGATAAGATACCAACGAATCCTGGTATATTAGAAATCGCTGTCAATAAACCGATAATACCGACTGTTGCCCAAAAGATTTTTAGTAGGCTTGAATCGCTTTTTAAGTAGAAATGTACACCTGCAATGACGAACAATGCGGATATTCCTAATCCTAATAACGGACCAAGATTCACCAATGCTACAATTCCTGCAATTATCCCAAGTGTAACTAAACCAAATTTTTTCATATATTTGTTCCTCCTCTCGTCTGTATCTATAGCTTACCAACTCCTTATGTTTTGCTAAACGGGCTTAAACATGATTTTCTCCTCGGTCTTAAGGCTGAGAAGGAGTAAATTACGCAAATCTGCTATACTAATGGGAAAAGACAAAATGGAGAACTCAAATGAAAAAAATTGGCTTTATAACGTTAGCGATCCTTATTTATTCCGCAATTGTTTTTTATTTTGGTTGGAGTGTGTGGACATGGTTAGAAGCTTTCTTCTCAATTAATCTTGGGATTTTCATGGGGATTTGGTTTTTAGTTGCTTATGCAATTATTATTGCAAGACTTGACCACAGACTAAGAACTTTTAGTATAATAGGTTCTTATTGGCTTATAATCATGCAGTATGGAATTCTTTTATTCCCGATTGCAAGTATACTCGTGTGGATTTTCCCAGAGTATTTAAAGCTGATTGGTGGAATCGTTTTGCTAATCTTTGTTTTGATCATGTTGCTCGGAACATATAATGCCTTCTCGCCAGTAGTCCGAAAACTTACTATTACCATACCTAAAAAAGGAGCGGCAGTGGACAAGCTAAAAGTGGTGGTTGCATCTGACTTTCACCTTGGTCTGTTATCCAATAAAGTGCATTTACAAAGATTTGTAAAAAAATCAAATGAACAAAATCCAGATTTGGTATTACTAGTTGGAGATTTAGTGGACGATGACCCAATATGGTTTGTAAAAAAGGGCATGTCCGAGGTGATGAAGCAGCTTCAATCTACGTATGGTAATTATGGGGTGCTAGGAAACCATGAATACTATGGAAAGAAAATTCCATTACTTGTGGAGGAAATGGAAGCTTCCAATGTAAAGATGCTATTAGATGAAACAATCATGGTGGCAGACACGTTCTATTTGACAGGACGTGAGGACTTAACGAATAGAAACAGAAAAGAACTATCCGAATTGGCACCAAAACAAAACAATTTGCCATGGTTTGTAATGGATCATACACCGTCTAATTTACTCATCCCTGAGAGGGCGAAGGTAGACTTTCACGTGTCGGGTCATACCCATCGTGGTCAAATGTGGCCAAATCATATGTTTACCCAAAGAATTTTTGAGCTAGATTACGGGTATAGGAAAAAAGGAAATATGCATGCGATTGTATCTTCCGGATTTGGATTTTGGGGACCACCGATTCGACTAGGTAGTCAATCAGAGTTATGGTCGGTAGAGATTAAGTTAGAGGATGTGTAAGTATAATGGAAGCATGGGTTACAGACTGGATGAATCAGTTTGGATATTTTGGCGTATTTTTATTAATATTGTTAGAGAACGTATTCCCGCCGATACCTTCAGAGGTTATTTTAACGCTTGGAGGATTTATGACAACTACAACTTCGATGACCAAGGTAGGTGTTATTCTAGCAGCTACTGCGGGGTCGGTAATTGGCGCGGCAATTCTTTATGGGATTGGTCTATTACTAGATGTAGAGCGCTTAGAAAAGATTGTGAACAAGTACGGTAAATTCTTGAGACTTACTATAAAAGATATTCATAAGGCGGATGCCTGGTTTGACAAATATGGCGTTTGGGCTGTATTTTTTGGTCGACTAATTCCATTGGTGAGAAGCCTTATTTCTATTCCAGCAGGGATGTCAAATATGAAATTTTGGCTGTTCCTTCTATTTACTACACTAGGTACACTTATTTGGAACACGGTTTTAGTTTCAGTAGGTTCTGCAGTAGGTGAAAACTGGGAGGATATCGTAGGGTATATGGATATCTACTCGAACATAGTGTATGTTCTTATAGCAATAGTAGGGATTGCATTTTTAGTATGGTATTTTAAAAAACGTGACTAAGGAGATCTTATGGAAATTCTAGAATTATTTAAAGCATTAATATTAGGTTTTGTAGAAGGTATGACGGAGTTTGCTCCGGTTTCATCAACTGGTCATATGATTATCGTGGATGATATGTGGCTGCAAACAAAAGACTTTTTAGGAGAATACTCAGCTAATACATTCAAAATTGTTATTCAGCTTGGGTCAATCCTCGCTGTAGTCGTTGTCTTTTGGAAAAGATTATTGAGTTTAATAGGCTTATATAAAATAAAGGATGCGCCTAAAGGCGGACAGTTAAAGCTAACTCATGTAATTGTTGGGCTTATACCTGCTGGTGTGCTAGGTGTATTGTTTGAGGATTACATCGATGAGCATTTATTTACAACAGAGACTGTATTAATAGGATTAGTGCTAGGTGCGATCCTTATGATTGTTGCTGATAAACTTGGACCTAAACATCCAAAAACGAACACACTAGACAAGATTACATATAAGCAAGCGATTCTTGTAGGTCTTATACAATGTCTATCATTGTGGCCAGGATTTTCTCGTTCTGGTTCAACGATTTCCGGTGGCGTAATATTAGGGATGAATCATAAAACTGCAGCAGATTTTACGTTTATCATGGCTGTGCCGATTATGGCAGGGGCAAGCTTTCTATCCCTTTTGAAAAACTGGGAGTACGTGGAGATGAATCATTTTGGCTTTTATGCAGTAGGCTTTGTCAGCGCATTTGTATTTGCTTTAATATCAATTCGCTTCTTCTTGAAACTAATTGATAAAGTTAAACTAACACCGTTCGCTATTTATCGAATAGTTTTAGCAGCAGTACTAGCGGTTATTATATTTTTGTAAAGATACCAAAAAGCATTGGGGGAGTTCCCAATGCTTTTTATTATTCCTTTGGAAGAATAACAGTCACTAGTGTTCCGGTGTTTGATGATTCTACCCTTATAGTACCGTTATGTGCTTCTATAAGCTGTTTAGTAATTGCTAAACCAAGACCAGTTCCCGAAGTTTCAGAGGTAGTATTTGTTCCTCTATAGTAACGGTTAAACAAGTTGTCTAAAACTACCTTTGGAATACCAGGGCCCTCATCTCGAATCGCGAGGCAGGCTAGGCTGTCTTTTTCATAGATTTCCAAGTATATCTTAGTGCCATTAGGAGTATGTTTTACTGCATTTCCTACAAGATTATCGAGAACCCGTTCAAATAGCTTTGCATCTAAATAGACAGTAAGATCCTTATTCCCTCTAGGTTCTTGAACATCATTCCAATGACTGGCGATAACATAGGATCTTAAAAATTTTAAGAGATTTAATTTTTCTTTGTTAAGTTGAATTGCATCGTTTTTCAACTGGTAAGTATAGGTCAAATCCTCGATTAAGGCATTCATGTAAATAGACTTTTCCTGCATGGTTTTAGCAAAGTGTTGTACCTCTTCAGCCGACCAGGAGTATTCATAGGAAGCTAGCATGGTAGAATATCCATAGATTGAACTGAGAGGGGTTTTTAAATCATGAGAAAGCCCAGTAATCCAGTCCTCTCTTAGTTTTTCCGTTTCTATTATCTTCTCTTCGTTACTTTTTAATGTATTTGCTAATTTGGCTAGTGACTTATCCACTTCCTCGTATATACGGTATTTTCGTTTAAATCTACCGGATTTTGGCGAACGCAATTTTTTATCATTTGGTGATTCGTAGTCTTTTACGCTTAATTTTTCAATTCTATGTAAGAAGTAGAGCAAAGGACGACCAAATCGATATCCAAGCCAGATAGAAAAAAGAATAGTAAAAATGAACAGAAAGAGGTGGAATGCTAAAATAGAGAGCACTAGCTTTTTAATAGTGTCTACTAAGGCTGGCTCAAAGGGACGATAATTCGTATTAGGCATTCGTACAACTAGGACTTTACCATTTTGCATCGTTTCGTAAGCTGTAATTACTTTTCTTTCAAAGTAATCCTGACTATTCGTAACTATTTCCATGCTACTTAATGCTTTATGTATATCTCCATAAATGATTTCTTCTCTTATCCCACCGGAGTTGTATATTTCAACGGCTGCATCTACAGCTGAAATTTCTTTTTCTAGCTCCTCGTTCATTTGAATTTCATTATTTATGTAAAGCTTATCAAGTAACGACTCTACCGGATGGTCTTCTATGAAAATCATGAAAAGCTGGTCTGGTAACTCCCAAACAACATGATCTTTTTTCTGTATGGCAGTCCATTCAATAGAGTGTGAAGACTGTTTTTCTTGGTCAGTAGCTACAAGAATTTTGCCTACTTCGTCTACAAGGTATACATGGCCGGAGTTTTGCTTAGCTAAATTTACAAAGTCCTCAGATAATATATAACTGCCATCGTTTTGTTTTTTTATATCACTTTCTATTTCAAAGGCATCCAATGCACGAATATCCGAGATAACTTCCTTAGAAAGTAAATCGTAAATGATCAAAGCGAACATCCCAAATGTCACTAAAAATAATACAGCATAGAATACAACAAAATAAATTAAAAATCGTAGTGATAGTTTACTCGAAAGTCTCATACCTTATTTCTCCTCATTTACGAGCTTATAGCCAATCCCTCTAATCGTTACCAACTGTTGAGGATTACTAGGATTTTGTTCAATTTTCTCTCGGAGTCTCCGTATATGTACCATGATAGTGTTGTCATCTATATAGCTGTCTTCTCCCCAAATAGAAAGAAAAATTTGCTCCTTAGATAAAATCTGTCCGGCATTTTCACAAAAAAGAAGCAGTAAATGAAATAGTTTACCCGTAACAATACTTTTTTCTCCGTTTACAGTTAGCTCTGCGCTACTTTTATTCAACATAAAATTGCCGAATTTATATATCTTTTCATCAGAAAGTTTAAATCCAGAAGTATAGCGTTTCATATGTGCTTTAACTCGGGCCGCTAACTCCAATGGATTAAAAGGTTTGGTTATGTAATCATCAGCTCCATTCATAAATCCTCTTATTTTATCCGCATCGCTTTCTTTTGCTGTTAGAAAAAATATAGGAGCATTGGATTTTAAGCGAATTTGTTTAGCTAAATCAAGTCCTACTCCATCGGGAAGCATTATGTCGAGTATATATAAATCATAAAGACTAGTGGAAATATAACTACTGGCCTTCTGATAAGTTTCACAAATATCAATATGACGAAAATCTTCTCTTCTTAATATGATTTCTACCATTTCAGCGATGGCAAGCTCGTCTTCAACTATCAAAATATTAGTATCTTTCATAATTAACTCACTCCTAAAAATATTTAAGGTTTCTTTAAGGTTGGTTTCAATATATTATAAGCTTACCATTTTATACTAATTAAGAAGGCGAAAATTTTAGGAGGTTATTCATGTGCATACAAAAAGGGTACGCTTTATAGATGCTTTAAGAGGATTAAGCTTGTTGGGTATATTATTGGCCAATCTTTTAATCTTTCATTACGGTATTTGGGGAAAAGATGAAATTAGTTATTATTCTTTGTCTAATACAGATATAGGTTTATATTCTTTTCTAAAAATTGTTGTAGAAGGAAGTTTTATGCCCATTTTTACTTTTTTATTCGGGTATTCGCTAGTTAAACTAGCAGAATCTATCAAAAACAAAAATGGAAAAGTAAAAAGACACCTGTGGAGACGTTTTTTACTGCTTTTTACATTAGGTTTATTACATTCGACTTACTTGTGGGAAGGAGATATTTTGGCCTTTTACGGAATGATGGGGATCTTCCTATTAATCTTTCTTAATAGAAAAAAGAAAACGTTAATCATTTGGGGAGTGGTTCTATTCATATTGACTGGGGCAGCCGGTTACGGTGTAGTAGAACAATCAATAGAGGAAGAGAAAAGAATGTCTGACTACATAGAAAAAACATACGATATCTACAAAAGCGGTTCTTATGAAGAAATAAAGAATCATCGAAATAATGAGAGCCCCTTGTTTACGGACGATGACTTGGAAACGGCCTTCTTAATACTGTTTATGCTGTTATTTGCACCTCTTTTGACCTCTCCAATGTTTTTGTTCGGAATGGCAGCTGCAAAAGGTGGGTTATTTCAACATATGGAACAGGAGGAGAAGTGGTATAAGCTTAGTATGGCACTATTACCGATAGGACTTTTGCTAAAATCAGTAGCTATACTTGGGGATGAGTCCAATTGGACGGGCATTTTTCAGCATCTAGGAGCACAGTTTCTTTCCATAGCTTACATTGGTACATTTGCTTTTCTATTTATAAAGTTTTCTGCGAGCAAAGTATTCCTTGGTTTAGAGAGTGCAGGGAAGCTTTCCTTAACTAATTATATTTCACAAAGCGTAGTATGTACCTTTGTCTTCTATGGATACGGCTTAGGTCAGTTTGGAACATTGGGAATGCTAAACAGTCTTTTTCTTGTTCTTATACTTTTTGTATTTCAGTGCATAAGCAGCTATTTTTATCTAAAAAGATTTAAACGAGGTCCTTTAGAGATGATTATTAGAATGGGAACAAATCTATCCTGGAGAGGAAATTTAAAAGCGAAAAAGCAGAAGATAAAGGTAGAAAAAGTGCTCGAATAATAATAAGAAGTTAAGGTTTTGGATTACGGCTCCAAAACGAATAAATTAGAGCGAACTTATAATTGCTAAACAGAAATTGCAAATTAATTAAATCCTGTAAAAGGTTTATCGTATTGTTTTAGTGATAGTACTAGCAGTTATTATATTTTATAAATTATAGAGATGACTTCTTTCACAGGGGTCATCCTTTTGTTTTTGGCTACGTTAAAATTAATGGTTTTCTGTCTTTTTCATTAAAGATACCCGTTAATAATGCATTTAAAATAATACATCTTGACAGTACGGTCAAACATGATAAAATTCTAGTAACTTTAGCGATTGAAAGCGTTGAATCGCGAAAGTGGAATATATTCGAGTGATTGTCCTAGTAATCTGCATGTACCCAGCAAAAAGAGACTGAACGGTTGGTGAAAGTTCAGGTAAACATGATAGATGAATTACAACAATCAAGTAAACTCGGTTTAATGAAGTGGTTGAACATACACAATGTTCGACAAATAGGGTGGTACCGCGGAGATATCCTTCGTCCCTAGCTATAGGGATTGGAAGGTTTTTTTTCATTCCTAAAAACTATTATTAGGAGGATATACAATGTTTCGTATTCGTTCCACAATCTCCCCCTCATTTTCGGAGGCGGCGCTACTTAGTACTATGATTATCGCTATAATGGCGCTTTGTATCATAAAATTTGATTCAGTTCCTCATATGCCTATCTTACTGGCAATTCTATTACTCATAACTTATGGTCTTATGAAGAAAGTACCTTACAAAAAACTAGAAGAAGGACTAACAGATGGTGCCAAAGCGGGTCTTGGGGCAATTTTCATTTTTTTCTTTATTGGTATATTAATTAGTAGCTTAATGATGAGCGGGACGATTCCAACACTTATTCACTTAGGCTTTCAATTTATTACACCACACTTTTTTTATGCTATTGTATTTCTAGTCACTTGTATCGTTGGTTTATCGATAGGAAGTTCCTTAACAACTGTAGCTACAATTGGAGTTGCTTTTATTGGGATGGCTAGTGCTATGGATATCTCTCTAGCTATTACAGCTGGAGCAATTGTTTCTGGAGCTTTTTTCGGAGATAAAATGTCTCCACTGTCAGATACTACAAATCTTGCATCTGCTATCGTTCAGGTAGATTTATTTGAACATATTCGGAATATGGGATGGACAACGATACCAGCATTCATTATTTCGCTAATTGGATATGGAATTTTATCGCCAAACAAAGAATTACAACAGCTCGAGCAACTAAATGAATTTCAAGCCGGACTACTCCAAACAGGGATGATTCATTGGTATACACTGATCCCCCTTGTTTTACTCGTTATACTTTCCATTAAGAAAGTGCCTGCTATATTATCGCTGGCTTTCACATCAGTTGTTGCTATACTTATTTCCTATTTCCATCACTCTTTTAGTTTTGGGGAAGTATTAAATATACTATTTTACGGTTTTACTTCTAGCACGGGTATGGAAGCGATTGACTCCTTACTTTCTAGGGGAGGCATTAATAGCATGATGTTTACGATTGGGCTTGTTCTACTTGCGCTAAGTATGGGTGGGCTTTTGTTTACGCTGGGGATCGTGCAAAGCTTACTGATGAAAGTGGAAAGCTCGCTAAGGAAGGTGAGTTCTGTTGTTGCAGCAACTGCATTTACCGCAATTGGGGTTAATACACTTATCGGAGAGCAGTACTTATCGATTTTATTGACTGGAGAAGCATTCCAAGCACAATTTAAAAAAGTTGGCTTGGCCAATAAAAACTTAGCACGCGTAATGGAAGATGCTGGTACGGTTGTAAACCCCCTTGTACCATGGAGTGTATGTGGGATTTTCATTACGAATGTATTAGCTGTTACAACACTCGAGTACTTACCATTCGCATTTTTCTGTCTGCTTAGCCCGATCCTGACTATATTATTTGGGTTTACTGGAAAAACATTGACTTATATCGAAGAAAAATAGTTTTACAGTAAATCCCCATTACTACTTTTATTTAGTAATGGGGATTTACTGTAGTTACGGGCTGACTTGTTTTTTAATGAATAAATGTATTATGAACTCTTTGAGATTCATTGAAATAATTCGCCCATATAAATGTCAAAATAAATGACATCATAGACACTGCAGCGAATTCAAACCGTTCCTCATGATTCACTCCATATAATAGATTTGATATGTAAACAAATGCAAAGCCGAAAACAAATTTACACGCAGCAGTGGCAATATAATAAAGGATCATATGCTTTGGTAATGACCTTTTTTTCTTGAAAAAGTGAAAAATAAGGATTGTTGAGATGACTATTGTTAAAAGTAAAATAAGGGAGTAGACTACTATGGTTACACTTATGAAGATTTGCTGTCCTTTAGATACATCTAATTCAATCATCGTCACCCAAATGTTATTCGTAAGGTAGGTTATTATGTGGCTGAAAAATCTAAGTAAATAGTGAAACGGTGCATATAGCAGACCAATCAAGGGCAGAATGAGCCAACCATTGATTCCTGAGGGTCCATTATGTGGTTGGACAGATACATTAGTAACAGTCATTGAGAACTACCTCCTATCGTATGTTTACTTTACAAATGTATTCTTTACTCTCTTGGATTTACTAAAATAAGTAATCCAAATCGAGGTACTTATCATAGCCCGTATTACATTAAACATATAGTATTGGGATGTTAAAGGATCAGATCCAAACACATTCTCTATGATTTGCAAATTTATATAGCCAATGAGAATATCTATTATTAGCATGATGGTAAGGCAGGTAATCATTACCTTAGGGAAAAACGTTTTCTTTTTAAAGAAAAGTATGAGTAATACTATTACTGTAGATATTTGAGCAATACAAATGATGAGGTCTGTTATTACAAATGGTCCAAATAAAGGATGATAATATTCTCCACTCTTACTAGCTATACTCTCCCAACCTTCAGCCGTCAAAAAAGGGAAAACATCTATCATGAGATAGGCAATAATAACAAACGGTGAGGTAATTAGCCCGATAAGTGGAAGTATTAGCCAGCCCCCTATACCAACAGGTCCGTGTGGTAATAAGTCCTTAGATGTCAACCTAGTGGAATTGCTTGTAATCATATTTATAACCTCCTAAATTTAAGATATTTTACCATTTTTATAGGTCGCTACAATTATAATATACAGAAAATATTGGATTCGCAATTTTGTAACTGAGTTATTCTGAAAATAAGATGTAAGACCTAACTCATAGTCTTTTTACCTATGTACAAGTTTAAACACAATATGTTAGGGTATATAAGTAAACAAAACACAATATATAGTATATAAACGATGAAAAGGTACCATTATGGTTTAAAAGGGAATTCGGTGAGAAACCGAAGCTGTCCCCGCAACTGTAAGTGCGGACAACTGTTGATTAAGCCACTGCGAAGTTTCGTGGGAAGGCCAATGGGAGGAAGATGCACGAGCCAGTAGACCTGCCTTTTTGTCGATGAAGCAACACTTTCTTCGGGGGTTGAGAGGTGGGGGCGAGAGACTCTATCTTAAAACGAACGATATGTCTTGTTGTTTCCTACTTTAAAATCATGAGCGATGACTCAGCCGAAGAGGCTAGAGGCATCGCTTTTTTGTATATAAAAGAATAGGGAGGAATTTAAATTGGCAATTATTACGAATACAGAAAAACAGCAGGTATTACAGCAGTTAATAGTAGAATTTGGTGAAGAAAAGATAGCGCCCTTAGTTAAGTCGCATCACAAGTGGTTACAAAAACACCCAGAAGGTACGATTGCTGCTTGGTCTAAAGCTATGTCTCTAGAGGCACTAAGCTTTTTAGATGAACAGGAGCCATTTTGGACATTTGTGGCTGCACGTATTTATTTAGCAGAAGTATATTCGCAGCAAGCAGAACGGAGAGGTACCACTGCTGATGCCGTCTATACAAAATTTGCAGAGAACGTACGGATCCTTTCTAAAAAGGGAATATATAATCCCTCTATTATGGAAAGCTATTCGAATGAGGAGTTAGAGCAGCTAGGAAATCTCCTTGTCGCCAAAAGAGATTCCCTATTTACCTACATAGCCTTAAAAACTCTTTTAGATCGCTATGTAGCGAAGGATTTTAATAAGGATATTGTAGAGTTGCCACAAGAGCGCTGGCTTGTTATAGCTATGACACTTATGAAGGACGAAAAAGAAAACCGTCTTGAAAAAATAAAAGAAGCTTATTGGGCAATGAGCAATTTATATATGACGGTTGCAACTCCAACTTTATCTAATGCTGGGAAGCCACATGGACAGCTCTCTAGCTGCTTTATTGACACTGTGGATGATAGTCTGCAAGGTATTTACGACAGTAATACAGACGTAGCCACTCTATCTAAATTTGGAGGGGGTATCGGTGTATACATGGGGAAGGTGCGTAGCCGTGGCTCTTCTATACGAGGATTCGTGGGAGCATCTAGTGGAGTTCTACCTTGGATTAAACAGTTGAATAATACGGCAGTCAGCGTCGATCAGCTTGGACAACGACAAGGGGCCGTAGCTGTTTATTTGGATGCTTGGCATAAGGACATTTTTACGTTTTTAGATCTACGCCTGAACAATGGAGATGATCGCCTTCGAGCGCATGATATTTTCACAGGTATATGCTTGCCGGATTTATTCATGGAGAGGGTTGATGCAAGAGAGGAATGGCATTTGTTTGATCCGCATGAGGTTCGTCAGGTAATGGGTTATTCTTTGGAGGATTTCTATGATGAAAAAAGAGGAGAAGGATCATTCCGGGAAAAATACGAGGAATGTGTGAATGACCAACGCCTATCGCGAGAAACTGTACAAGCAATCGACTTGATGAAAAGAATTATGCGTTCTCAGTTAGAGACAGGGGTACCATATATGTTTTACCGAGATGAAGTAAATCGTAGCAACCCAAATAAGCATGAGGGAATGGTCTATAGTAGTAACCTCTGTACAGAAATTTTTCAAAATCAGAGCGCAACAACGTTTGAATCGATCCAGTTAGAGGATGATGTCATTGTCACTCGTAGAAAACCTGGGGACTTTGTTGTTTGTAACTTATCCTCTATTAACTTGGGGAAGGCAGTACCAGCAAATGTATTAGAAAGACTGATAAATATTCAAGTACGCATGCTAGATAATGTCATCGATTTAAATATGATACCTGTACCACAGGCAGAGCGCACAAATGCAAGGTATCGAGGTATTGGCCTTGGAACATTCGGATGGCATCATTTACTCGCACTTAAGCAGATTCGTTGGGAGTCAGAGGAAGCGGTTGAACTTGCGGATAAACTATATGAAAAAATTGCCTTTTTAACTATTCAGGCATCCGCAAGTCTTGCTAAGGAAAAGGGTGCTTATCCTTTATTCGAAGGTTCAGAATGGCAAACCGGTGCTTATTTTGAAAAGCGTCAGTATGAAGGAGACGAATGGAATAAGCTTCGCAGGAAGGTCGCAGAAGTAGGCCTTCGAAATGGCTATTTAATGGCAGTTGCTCCAAATTCATCTACGTCAATTTTGGCGGGAAGTACCGCTAGTATTGACCCAATTTTTCAAAAGACTTACGCAGAGGAGAAGAAGGATTATAAAATTCCTGTTACAGTGCCAGATTTAAATTCAGAGACTACGTGGTTTTATAAGTCTGCTTATTTCATTGATCAGCATTGGACGGTGAAGCAAAACGCTGCACGCCAGCGACATATTGACCAGGGGGTCTCCTTAAATTTATATGTACAAAACACGATAAAGGCAAAGGAATTACTTTCGTTACATTTAGAAGCTTGGAAAAGTGGGCTAAAAACGACTTATTACGTACGTTCCACCTCGATAGAACTTATCGAATGTGAGTCCTGTTCGAGCTGATGAAGGCAATTATATGTTATTTGAGCTATAGCGGAAATACTGAAGAAATAGCAGAGCTTTTACAAAATCAGCTGGAGAATTCCGAGTATCAGGTAGAGATATATTGTATCGGTATCGGAGTCCTACCAGATTTACAACTATATGACCTAGTATTTCTAGGGACTTTCACCTGGGATCAGGGGGGTATTCCAGATGAAATGAAGGATTTTTTAAGAGACTTAGGATATCGACCAGAAAATAGTTATATATTTGGCTCTGGCGATACTCAATTTGGTGGAGACGAGCTATTTTGCGGGGCAGTGGATAAACTAGTTTGCTATTGTAACAGTTCCTACCAAGGCTTAAAAATTGAACAGTCACCAAGAGGAAGCCAAGAGAAAATTGTCACTAAATGGCTAGAGGGAGTATTAAATCATGCAAAAGGCAAAAACATTAGAACCAAGAAATCCAAACAAATCAACAGGAATATTTAATGGGCAATCAAGCGGTATACTGAATTGGAATGATATTGCGTATCCACATTGGCATAAGATGTACAAGCGTCTGCTAGGGAACTACTGGCAAGCTGATGAAGTTAATATGTCTAATGACATAAAGCAATTTGGTAGCTTGAGTGAATCGGAGCAGGATGCATACTTAAAAATTATTGGACTGCTAGCGACATTAGATGCACCTCAAACTCGTACAGCTCTATTGCTTTCGCTATATGCAACAGATCCATCGGTACAATCCATTATGGCGGTCATTGCACAGCAAGAAGCCGTACATAATGAAAGCTATTCCTATGTTTTATCATCCATTGTATCGCTGGATAAGCAAAACAAGGCATTTGATTTTGGCAGAACCGATGAAGTGCTAATTAAGCGCAATCAAAACATTGCCAAGTACTACAATGAATTTGTAGAGAACCCAACGACGGAAAACATATTAAAGACGCTTACTTATACAACATTATTGGAAGGGCTATTTTTCTATTCTGGCTTTGCCTTCTTTTATAATCTTGCTCGTTATAACAAAATGGTAGGTACTTCTACGATGATTAGCTACATCAACCGAGATGAGCTAGAGCATGGGCGATTTATATCAGAGTTATTCAGAGCAACGCTAGCTGAAAATCCAGAGCTAAATAACGATGAATTTATAGGGTGGGTCTATGAGCAATTTAAAGAATCTGTCCAACTAGAAATAGAATGGTCCAATTATGTACTACATGATATCGATGGAATCGATAGAGAAGATATGCAAGGGTATATTAAATACCGCGCCAATAAAATGCTACGACTAATTGGGCTAAATGAGATTTATCCTGAGTATGTAGAAAATCCAATGAAATGGATTCGAGCATACGCAGACAACATAGACGGCACTAAAACAGATTTCTTCGAACAAAAGTCTCGCCAGTATGTAAAGGTGAATGCAATAGACAACGGTTTTGATGATCTATAATATAGAAGAAATACCAACCTGTTAGAGTAATGTAAGTTAATAGCTTAAAATCTTAGGTAAATACCATGGACCAAGTGTTCATGGTATTTTATTATATAAATTAAAATATGAAGGATCCAATGCACCTAAGTCAGTTGTATATTAAAGGATTAATATTGTTATGATAGAAAGTAATGAAGTCAATTAATTTTAGGGGGGATAAGATGAACAATAAACGAGATTTAGTATTATATATTGCGGCTAGCTTAGACGGATATATAGCTACGGAAGATGATTCTTTAGATTGGCTATTTAATGTAGAGGGTGAGGGTGATAATGGAATATCAGAGTTTTATGAGACGGTAGATACCGTTTTAATGGGTAAAAAAACATATGACTGGATAGTAAAACATGAATCAGGAGAATTCCCATATAAAAATAAAGAATGTTACGTATTTACAAGATCCACTATGGAAGATACCGAAGATGTTAAATTTACTAATAAAAACGTCGTGGGTTTAACCAACGAACTGAAGAGTCAAGAAGGAAGTAACATATGGCTTGTAGGCGGAGGCAAATTACTACAATCATTTTTAAAAGAAAAGCTAGTAGATGAAATTATTTTAACAGTAGCCCCAACTATCATCGGAAAAGGAATTCCATTATTCAATAAAGGAGATTATCAGTTAGACCTTATATTGAAAGGAACTAGAACCTTCAACCAGTTTGTAGAACTACATTATGAAGTTAAAAAGTAAATGCATGTATAAGGTGTGAATGAAATGCGACTCCCCATGAATATTACAGGCTTAGCAAATAGTATGATTGAAATGAATGAGATGGATGGAAACCTATTTAAAAAGCTAGGATACGAAATTGCTAGAAAGATTAATGGTAAAATAATTGGTTTTTTTTCACCTAGCTACCCATTGAATTATTTTCGTATGGACATTGAGGTAGATAAAAAAGTGGTGTCGATTCTACTGCATCAATATTTTCCATATGCAGCCATTGTATTATATGAAAATGAACTCCAGCTACAATTTATAGAATATGATAATTTGTTCACTGAGCTGATTCCATATTATACAGTTTTAGAAGCAGCTTTTTTAAATGAGCAGTTTAATCCTAACGCTCATGATTTATCAGAGGTTGAATTAAAAAATGTGAAGCACTGGCGTCCAAATACTAATGGAGAGGTTATTTTTAATTGTTGGGATTAACCGTGTTCAATCCCTTGATGCTTGTACTATCCTTGATTAATCGTAGAGAACGGGTGATAAATGTCGTTGAGTGAAAGAGAAATTCTACTGAAACGATAGATAAACACCTTGAAATAGTAGTAACAGTCTAATTTCTGTCTCCCTCAAAAGCAGGTAGCGAAGAATTTTTATGATAAAATTATAAAGATAAACTGTTAATAATAGGTATATGAGGTGGGAAGAGGATGAAGAAGATAATGTTAATGGTATTTTGCATTTCATTTTTAGTTGGATGTGTAGGTGCAAAAGAAACCGTTTATGAATTTGATGGAATATCTATGTCGCCTACTATAAAAGACGAGCAAAAGGTATTAGTTGATAAGGGTTACTATAAAGAAAATGAAATTAATCGTGACGATATCGTGCTTTTTTATCTCGAAGAAAATGAGCATTTTAAAAGAGTAATAGGCTTGCCTAATGAATTAATCCAAATTCAAGATGGTACCATTTATATAGATAGCAAACCATTAGAAAGTGAATATAGCTTTACAGACGTATGGGAAGGAGAAATCCCTATAGATGGTATTCAATTAAAGAATGACGAGTATTTTGTAATTGGAGATAGCCTAGTTCCTTTAACAAGTAAGGATAGCAGATTGGTCGGTCCAATAGCGAAAGAAGATATTTTGGGGAAAGTGGTAGAGATTAAATAGCTTGGGGAAAACTCAATGAAATCTGTCTAGAAAGGGTGTTGAAGTGAAGGTCAATCATATAATTCGCCTCGAAAACGGATTAGCTTTCGGGATTTCCTTTTTTATTTATATGCAGCTGGACTTTCCAATCTGGTTGTTTTTTTTACTATTATTCGTTCCTGATATTACGATGATCGGTTATACAATTAATAATAAAATTGGTGCAACCATTTATAATGTTGGTCACAGTTTTATTTTTCCTATACTTTTAACATTAGGTTACTTCTACTTTTTAAAAGATTATTTGCTTATAATTTCTATTATTTGGGTAGCCCATATTTTTATGGATAGACTTTTTGGCTTTGGATTAAAGTACCAAGAATCTTTTAAAGAAACTCATATGCAAAGGCTTTAAAATTAAAGTGAGATTTTTTATAGTCATATAAAAAGCGTCTAATCAGTCACACAACTGGTCAGACGCTTTTTTTTAAAGCTTATACTGTTCTCTAATCAAGTAGGAAACCCACTTGCATTGAGGGTGGTTTTTAATATTCTCTAAAAGACCTTTTATAAGTGCGAGACTCGGAGTTTCGGTTAGGAGGTGATTTTTTAAAATTTGAAGCGTTTCCTTTTCGATTGGCTCTTCTATTTCTAGTAGAATCTGATTGATTAACTCAAGTATTTGCATATCTTTATCGGTGTTTTCTTTTATAACCTTTTGCATAATTTGAGCACTATCTGTTGAGATTAAAGGAATCGTTGAATGTTTTGCTAATACTTTCGTCTTTTCTACAAGTGACTTAGTTAGCGTGTCTATATCAATTGGTAATTCAAAGAATAGATAGAGGTCGATATATATTTTCATAAAGCCTTTTATGCAAATAAGTAAGTCATATTTTGTTTCTTCATAAGTTAAATCTAACTTGTCTACCATATAAAGAATAATTTCATTTAATAGATTGTCATAATAAGTTAGTTTTTTTAATAAATCATCGTTTACCGTATGTGTCTGTTCCTTGAAGAAGATTTTAGCAAAAGTAGAGTTTTCTTGAAATGCCTTGTTGGCAGTGTAGAAAAAGGTATATAGCATATCGTCAGAATGTGAACATTCTTTGACCGAGTAGTCAATTTCTGAAATAATCTGCTTCATAAAGCAATCTACCAAAGAAGTGATGAGCTCATCTTTGGATTTATAGGAAAGGTAGAAAGCACCTTTAGAAATGCCGCAATGGTCAGTGATTTGTTGGACTGAGGTAGCCTCAAAACCTTGCTTTGCAAAAAGTTCTAATGCTTTATCCATTATTAATTGTTTCTTTACCATATCTTATCGCTCCCAATGGTTATTGTTGACAAATGACCAATTAGTCATTATTATAAATAAATGAGTTTGATAAGTCAAATGAGGGTAGGTGCAAGTGTGAAAGGTTTAGTGAATTTTGTACTAAAAAATAAGTTAGCGGTATGGTTATTGACTATTATCATTACTGTTTCCGGTATTTATTCAGGTACAAGAATGAAGATGGAGACCATTCCAGATATTTCGATCCCATTCTTAATGGTGATGGATGTTTATCCAGGTGCGACTCCTGAAAAAGTTATGGAAGATATCTCGATGCCTTTTGAGAAAGCGTTAGAAGGACTAGAGGATGTTAAATCGGTATATTCCAATTCCTATTCGAATATGTCTAATATTCAAGTAGAGTACGAATATGGCACAGACATGGATGAAGCAAAACGCGCATTGGAGTCTGCATTGGATACGATCTCCTTACCTGAAGGAGCAATGGAGCCAACTATTACGGCAATAAGCATGAATATGATGCCGGTAGCAGCCCTAAGCGTAAGTAGCACAGAAGAAGATATCGTAGAGCTAACATCGACAGTAGAAGAAATTTTACTACCGAAAATTGAAAAAATAGATGGTGTTGGGTCTGCTACTATAACAGGCCAGCATATTGAAGAAGTAGAGCTTACATATGACGAAGCAAAAATGGCCGAACTAGATGTAACTCAAGATACAGTAAAACAAATGATCCAAGCAAGTGATATGGCAGTATCCTTAGGATTGTTTGAATTTGAAGAAGGCGAGCAGGCAGTAGCGGTTGACGGTAAGTTCATGACAGCCGACGAACTGAAAGAAATGCTTATCCCTGTTACACCTTCTGCTACAAACCCATCTCCTTTTGTGAAACTTGGAGATATTGCTTCTATAGAAGTAGTTGGTAAAGTAGAATCGGTTTCCCGTACAAATGGGAAAGATGCAATTGCAATCCAAATTGTAAAAAATCCAGATGCTAACACTGTAACAGTAGTAAATGCAGTGAAAGATTTAATCGCAGAAGAAGAAAAGAACATTGATGGTTTAGTGATTGACGTTTCCTTAGACCAAGGTGCTCCTATTGAAGATTCAGTATTTACAATGGTTGAAAAAGCATTGTTTGGTGGATTAATCGCCGTGCTGATTATTCTATTGTTCTTACGTGATTTTAAATCTACAATTATTTCTATTGTGTCTATACCAGTTTCTATTTTTATGGCATTACTGCTATTAAATTGGTTAGATATTACGTTAAATATTATGACACTTGGAGCCGTTACCGTAGCAATTGGACGTGTAATCGATGACTCGATTGTTGTTGTAGAGAACATTTATAGACGCCTTCACTTAAAAGGCGAACCATTAACAGGCCGTGCCCTTGTTCGTGAAGCAACGATTGAGATGTTCAAACCAATCCTTTCTTCTACATTGGTAACGGTAGCGGTATTTGCTCCATTAATCTTTGTAGGTGGTATGGTTGGAGAATTGTTCATGCCATTCGCATTAACAATGACATTTGCTCTTGGTGCATCACTGTTAGTAGCAATTACAATTGTACCTGCAATGTCTCACTTCTTATTTAAGAAGAAATTGTACGCTGAAAAAACAGAGAGTAATCATAAAGAGCAAGGTAAGTTAGCTGGTAGCTATAAAAAAGTTCTAGAGTGGACATTAAACCACAAAATTATTACTTCCCTTGTATCGGTTGCATTACTAGTAGGTAGCTTGATGCTTACGCCGTTAATCGGTTTCAGTTTCTTGGGTAGTGAAGAAGAAAAAGTAATGTATTTAACTTACACTCCAAAAGCTGGTGAGCTAAAAGAAGACACATTGGCAAACGTCACTAAAGTTGAAGAAGAGATGCTTAAACGTAAGGATATTGATATCACTCAAGTATCTATCAACGGTGACGGCGCAAATGACATGACTGCAATGATGGGCGGAGGTTCAGGCGGCGCATTAATGTACTTGATCTTTGATGAGGATATGGAAGATTTCCCAGGTGCTCGTGAGGAAATCGAGGAATATGTGTTCAACATTGGTCAAACTGGCGAATGGAAGAGCCAAAACTTCTCAAGTATGTCCATGTCGACAAATGAAATTAGCTATACATTCTATAGTGAAGATTTAGATAAGTTGAACGAAGCTGTTGCAATGGTTGAAGAAGTAATGGGAGAAACAAAAGGATTAGAAGATGTTTCTTCGAGTGCTGAAGACAGCTACGTAGAGTATACATTCCAAGTAGCTCAAGATGAATTATTGCAGTACGGTTTAACAACTGGTCAAATCGTTGGGATGTTGAGTCCTTCCACTACGGAGGAAGTATTAACGACAGTTGAAAAAGAAGGAAATGATTTAGAGGTTATTGTACAGCAAGAACAAACAGCAACACCTAAATCGATTGATGATATTTTAGCTAGAGAAGTACCGACAGCAATGGGAACTACAATGCCATTGTCTGAATTAGTAACAGTAGAAGAGGGTTACGCTCTAAATACGCTTGCTCGTAGTAAAGGTGAATACTATGCTTCTGTATCCGCTACAATTCAAGATGATGATATTTCAAAAGCATCTGCAGATGTAGATAAAGCGATTGAAAAGCTAGATTTACCTAAAGGCGTTACAGTTGGTGTTGCCGGTGTAACTGCAGATATGAATGAAACATTCACTCAGCTTGGAGTAGCAATGCTTGCAGCAATTGCGATTGTTTACTTTATATTAGTAGTAACATTTGGTGAAGGTATTGCACCATTAGCTATCCTATTCTCATTACCATTCGCAGTAATTGGTTCATTTGCAGGTCTATGGATTGCAAACGAAACAATATCCGTATCTGTTATGATGGGTCTTCTCATGTTGATTGGTATCGTTGTCACGAATGCCATTGTATTAGTTGACCGAATCATTCATATGGAACGCGAAGGTATGAATATGCGTGAAGCGATCCTTGAAGCTGGTGCAACTCGCTTACGTCCTATTCTGATGACAGCTATTGCAACCATTGGGGCACTTGCACCACTTGCAGTTGGATCAGGTGGTGGTGGTTTAATCTCGAAAGGATTAGGTATCACGGTTATTGGTGGTCTAGCAAGTTCTACGCTACTAACATTAATCATCGTTCCAATCGTTTACGAGGTTCTATCGAAGCTATTTAAGAAAAAACGTAACGAAGTACAAGATAATTAAATAAGAGAAACGCCTGTGGGATTAAATTCCCACAGGCGTTTTTTTTAAAACTTAGTTTATCCTTTTCTTAAATCCATTCTAATATCTCGATACGATTACCAAATGGATCGTTAATATATATGCGATTAGCCCCTGGTAGTTCTGTATCTACTTTAAAGCTTACCTGTTGATCGGTTAAATGCATTTTTAGCGCTTCAAGGTCTTCAACTTCAAAAGCCGGATGTGCCTTCTTTGCTGGAGAGAAAGGCTCTTCAACTCCGATATGAATTTGATAGCTTCCCAGCTCGAACCATACGCCACCCTTCTTTTTTAGAAGTGGTGGTTTTTCTATTTCTTTTAATCTTAATATTCCCGTGAAGAAGCTGCGTGCCTCTTCCTCACAGCCCTTTGGAGCAGCTAATTGAATGTGATCAATTCTTTTAAATGTAAATGACATGGTCCATACCCCCTTATGAATTAACTTAATTATAATGTGAATTTTTTGATAATAAAAATTTATATAAATCATGAAAAGGCATAAGTAATTCTTATGTTAAAAAGGTTACATTCGCTCCAATATTTTATTTACCGTATTTTTATTTCTAGCTGTAGATACCATTTGAAGCTTCTTTTCAAAGAAGGTGTTTGTATATTTAGTTTGATGATAATTTTTAGTATGGTGGATGATCAAGTTTCGATTATGTAGGACAATAAAATCATCCTCTACAATTCCCTTTAAAATAGAAAGCTCATCGTTTGTAATTTCTTTTCTTAGAAACATGACGAAGGTTTGGTCATTTAAGAAAAGTGGATTTTTACTTATTTCCTCCAGTTCTGCTTTGGACCTCACTACAACAGGGATTTCGAAACCATAGGTATTCCTTAATGCTTCTTCTAGTTTTTCCTCGCTACAACCTTCACTATCAAAAATAACATTTCCCGTTTGAATATACGTACGCACATTTTGAAAGCCTAACTCTTCAAAAAGAAGCTTTAGCGATTTCATATCTACTTTGTTGAGCTTTCCTAAGTTGATCCCTCTTAATAGAGCTACTGACGACATGTTACGACCTCCACTATTTTTACATTAATCATACCTATATTTTCTGATTAGTGAAATATGTAATATAATTCTAACAAAATGTAAAAAATAGTTTACTTTAAGTAAAAAATATATTACAATTTGTTTGAGGTGACAGAACATGGAAAGTAAGAGACGAATAACCAATAGAATTTTAGTATTAAGAGCTGAAAAGGGTCTTTCCCAAAAAGAAGTTGCTGATTTATTGGGAGTAAGCCGGCAAACAATTATTTCGCTTGAGAAGAACAAGTACAATCCATCGTTAAAGCTAGCCTTTGACATTGCATTGCTATTTGAAGTGGATTTAACGGATGTATTTCAATATAAGAAAGAGGGGGAATAGAAAGTGACGGAGGTTGTATTTGGTATATTAAGGCTTGTTTATGTAATTATCTTTTTTGGTGCTTGCTATATAAGCTTCAAATTTGAATGGAGTAGTGAAGGAAAAGATGAAAGGGGTAACGCAATCGCTCACAAATCCTACAGCATCATATTTCCGTTTGCACCCTTTGGATGGTTCATGATTGAGCTATATGACTCATATATAAGCGAAATAGGCTATGAATCATATAAGCTAGCAATATGGTTTCTACTCACGGGGTTAATGATTTGGCACGCCATTAACATAATCGTTTTAAAAAGAAAGTATTAGGAGGATACGATGAGCATTTATACGTGGATTGGTATTGGAATTTATGCATTCTTCACCCTACTTCCTCTAAAGGATGCAAAAAACATAGGCAAATGGGAAATTACATCTATTATTATAAATATGATAGTATTGTTGGCGATTATCCTTGCACATTTATTTTATAGTTTTAATATATGGATAGGGATTTTCCTCCTTATAATTCTTGGAATTTTTTTGGACAAAAAAACCTATACGAAAAAAAGGTTAATCATATATGCTTCTATTTTTGTTGTTATAGGGGGAGTACTATATTGGCTATTAAACGATATTTTGGGAAGTCCTGAGTCTAATACTGTTTTAGAGCATCTTATAGAATATCCCGATACTTCATCTCTGTATTTTTCAAAGGATGGTAATGTCCTCATTAGTCACAATGTAGAGGAGGCCAGGCCCCTCGCTAGTGTCGTGAAAATTGTGGTTGCGATGGAATATGCCTTCCAAGTAGAAGAGGGAAAGGTTGATCCTACAACTAGCATAGGTTTAGAGGATTTAGATGTTTATTATATTCCAAAAACCGATGGGGGAGCCCATGAAGCCTGGTTAGATAGCTTAGAAACAGAAAAACCAACGCTACAGGAAGTGGCAAAAGGAATGATTAAGTTCAGCTCGAACGCTAACACGGAATATCTCATGGAACTGCTCGGGCTAGACGCAATTAACAATAGGCTGGAAGTGTTGGATATTGAGAATCATGAAGAAATCTATCCGATTGTAGGCGCTTTAGCTATATCCAGTTACCTTAAGGAAAAGGAAAATCTAAGCAAAAAGGCATTAATAAATAGATTGAATAATATGTCCATGGAAGAATATCGTTCATTAGCTAAAGAAGTCAGTCAACTGTTAAAATCTAAACAATTCGCAGTAACGGATGTTTCTGATATTTCTATGGACATTCAACGCATATGGTCAGATCGGTTGACTGGAGCTTCTGCAGAGGCCTACGGAGAAATTGTTTCTCGTATATCGAACAATGAGTTTTCATCAAATGTCACTAGTACTTTAAGAGACATATTGGAGTGGCCTCTCGCCTATGAAAGTAATCAGGAAAAGTTTGATCATATCGGTGCCAAGGGAGGTTCGACAGCCTTTGTTTTAAATCAAGTTATTTATGTTGAGACAAAGCAAGGGGAGCGGATGGAGATGGTAATCATGCTAGATGATTTATCGTTGTTACAAAGCCTTTCTCTGCAAAAAAGTATAGATCACTTCCTATTTAAATTAATAGATGACCAGGACTATATAGAGTTAGTGGAAAGCGAGTTGCCATAAATGAAAGAAGAGTGTCATCCAGGTCTGGAGACACTCTTTTTCTTTACGGTAGCCACATACTAGTGCTACAACTAATTAGTAAAACACAAATAAACAAGAACGCTAGTATAAAATCCTTCTTTTCAATAGGCACTTCATGATAAAAGACTTTTCTAGGTTCCCCCGTAAAGCCTCTTGCTTCCATTGCGAACGCCACTCTTTCAGCCTTACGAACAGCCCCAGAAAGCATAGGGATCAATACGCGACGTAAACCAATCAGTCTTTTAAAAACATTGGAGTCGTCGCTTAGTCCTCTCAGTTTCTGTACTTGTTGAACTTGTATAAACTCGTCCTTTAAAAGCGGTAAAAATTGATAACCAACCATAATACCATAAGCAATTTTAGGAGACAGCTTCAACTGCTGCATTAGACTCCGTATAAATATAATTGGGTCGGTTGTTAGAGCAAATAATAGGCTTAGACTAGAAAAGGCCAACACCCGAAAGCTTAAGGATAAGGCGTGGTTCAATTGGCTTTCCGTTATATCGACAGAACCGATGGACCAAAGAACAGTTCCAGTCCCGCTCTCTGCAAATAGAAGAGTGGTCCAAAGGTAACCAAAAGCTGCGATTACGAAAGGAAGCATCAGCAAGGTCCAGTTTTTCCAGGATATATTGCTTAAGAATATTTGCATCACCATAATGCTGAACCAAAAAACTAGTGGTGTCCATGGATCGAAAAAGAATGCTAGTGAAAGCATGCAAATCATTACGATCACAAACTTAACGGACGGATTCATCCTATGAAGGCTAGCACGCATAGACAGGACCTCGCTTAGGAGGAAGTAATTGATGTTCTAGCATTAAATCTTTCTTATCCCAGAAGCTGGTCGCACTATATTTCCCTGTCACTCCTCCGTTCCTCATCAATAAGATGGAATCAGCTACCTTATACGCAAATTCCATATCGTGGGTAACGATTAGAAAAGTAGTACCTGCCCTAGAACGCTCATCTACGACTTTTAAAAGTTCTGTCAGATTAGCAGAGTCCTGACCAGAAGTTGGTTCATCCATCAAAATCACTTCCCGGTTCTGGCAAAGCATAACGGCTATAGCTAGGCGACGTTTTTGTCCATGGCTGATAGAAAATGGATGGGCCTCAGAGATGCTAGATAAATCAAGTCGTTCCAGCAATTCTTCTGTGTTTGATCCTCCGCCAAAAGAGACCTCCTCTTTTACTCTTCCTGTAACAAACAAAAATTCTGGTGACTGTGGTACATAGCCTAACAAGCTTGGCAGGACGTTGCCTTCAGCTGGCAGAACCCCTGAAAGAGCCTTTAATAATGTGGATTTTCCACTGCCGTTTGGTCCCGCTAGTACTGCGACCTCTCCTTTGTGTAAAGAAAACGAGCTTGGTTGAAGAAAACTATGGGTGCTAACTCCTTCTACTTGTAGGGATAGTTCCTGTTGGACCCTGTTATCCCGTTTAACATCGTCTATAAGCGAATTTCTGTCTTCTTTTAATCTAATTCGACGATGAAAGAAATCTTCCCAAAGGTCTAGCTTGTGTTCAATTGCTAATATCGTTAATCCAGAGCTTTGCTGCAGTGTATCCAACCATTCAATATATTGTTTTGCAGTATAAGGATCTAAGTGCGTAATCGGCTCATCTAACAATAAAACCTCTGGCTTCATAATGAGCGCACAAGCCGTGGCGACTCTTTGTTTCATTCCTCCAGAAAGTGACTGAATGATGGAATGTCGATAAGCGGTTAACCTGGTTGCCTCCAATACTTCTGAAATTCTTGAATCCATGTCCTCTCGCGCCACTAGTAAATTCTCTAAAGTAAAGGCAAGCTCCTCCTCAACGGTTGGCATACAAAACTGCGCATCCGGATCCTGAAAGACGGTAGCGATACGATGATTGACCTCGCCTGGTCGATAAGAATCGCTGTCCTTTCCAAAAAGCTCTATTTTCCCGGAAACTATTCCATCGCAATTGTCAGGGTAGAGGCGGTTACACAAATATAGCAATGTACTTTTCCCACAGCCACTTGGACCGGTAATCACAACACGCTCTCCTTGTTCAATAGACATCGAAAAATTTGATAATACAGGAACCTCTTCATCAGGAAATGAAAAAGAAACATTTTCGAGACGGATAACATTAGACACGTGCGTCACCTTTTTTAGAGCGTGAAATAGAATATCCTCTTAATGAACCCGTTGCAAGCAAGCCATCAGCTATGGCTTTGCCGCCTACACCAGCAATCAGTGTCCCGCTAAAAATCCGAACGACAAGCATAAAAAGGACGTACCCAGTAGTATAAACTGTAAATCCTCCTAAAAAATATCCATACACAAAGCTAAAAACTGCAGACCCTGCACCAGCAAGCATTAATACCCAAAGGTCAAATCGTTTATAGCGGGTAGCTGCGAATACTGCCTCTGCACCCAATCCTTGAATGACACCCGAAAGGATAAGTCGTGGTCCAACAGCATTACCTAAAAGCACCTCTATTGCGGCTGCAATAGTTTCAGAGATTACAGCAGCTCCTGGTTTGCGAATGATATACATACAGATGATAGAAACGATAAACCATACTCCAAAAATCCATTCATATGCGATTGGGCCAATAAACCCTGACCAAATATTTCCTACGTGAAGGAATAGTAAATACACAATCCCAAATACTACCGCAAAGATAGACATTAAAATAATCTCTTTTAGCTTCCATGATTTAAGCATGAAGATTATCTCCGTGAGAAGGACTGTTAATGCTCATCGATAAAGTCATTACTAAATGCTTGTGCTCCTCTGATCTGGCTCTGCTAAAGGTAGCTTCGTAGAAGGCAAATACATCATGGATATCTCCATGGATACCGCTTGCATAATGCATGGATTCATTGAATACACCAGCGTCTTTCGCATGCTGAATCTCTTTGTAGATAACATCCATATAGTTTGGATTGTTCATTGGATATAAGGCGAATTGAGAGGACACATATTGTTTAGTTGCATCCATATTAGCAACTTCATCCCCTCTTTCTAAATAAACGTCAGCTGCTGTGTCACCTGGACAGCCCGCTGAAAATGTTCCTGATAGAGCCACGTGTACCCCAGTTTTTGCTGCATTTAAAGCTATTGATTTTGCCACATTAAATACATGAGCTTGTTTTCCCCTTATCACAGTCGATACGTCATCCGTATGCATCCACACATTGGATGTGTCTGTATCCTGTAACGCCCCCTTAATAATACTGATAAACTCATTGCTCATTGGATGTAGGGAGAAACGAAACCCTACAATCGGACTTAAACCACATTCCATTCAAAACCCTCCTTAAAATTTTTCATAAAAAAAAGCTACATCCGTGAAGATGCAGCCACTAACCTTATGAAAAAAAGGAAAGTCACCGCACTTCCTCACGCAGGTATTATCCTGATCGAGTAATAAGGGATCGGAGCTTAAAAAGCTCTCATCACAGCCAAAGTGGGCACCCCTAGTGCAGAAACGGTATGTAGTTTTCCAATTATGTAAGATTTACACAATCTGTTTTTTTATGTGACCACAGTATAGCGTATAAAAATATTATTGTAAATACAGTTGAATTCTTTTCTCAAATCAGCGATGCTTAAATTATCAGAAAATCATTAGGGGGAATTGGATGTATAAAATATTTATTACTAGAAAGTTACCGGAAGAGATTGTACAACCACTAAGAGAAAAATTTGAAGTCATTATGTGGCATAGCGATGAAATTCCAATGAAGTACGAGGATATCAAAAAAGAGGCAAAGGATTGTAATGCTTTGTGGACCGTTCTCTCGGATAAAGTGGACCGGGAACTGATAGAAAGCCTACCAAATCTAAGAATTATATCTAATCTTGCGGTCGGCTATAATAACATTGATATCGAGGCTGCAAAAGAAAAAGGGATTATTGTAACCAATACACCAGGTGTGTTAACGGAAACTACAGCAGATTTAACATTTGCCTTATTACTAGCAACTGCCCGTCGTATTACAGAAGCGGAGCAGGATATTCGTGCAGGGAAATGGAAGTCTTGGACGCCAATGCAACTGACCGGCATGGACGTTTATGGGTCAACCTTAGGAATTATAGGCATGGGGAGAATCGGTGAAGCAGTCGCACGGCGTGCAAAAGGGTTTGATATGAAGGTCTTATACCATAATCGAACAAGAAAATTAGAATCTGAGCAACAGTATAACTTTACATATGTGGAGCTTGAGACACTACTAAAGGAGTCAGATTTTGTTGTAATATTGACTCCTCTCACTCCAGAAACTAGAGGCTTAATTGGGAAAAAAGAACTGGAAATGATGAAGGAAACCTCAGCTCTTATTAATGTGGCACGAGGAGGAATAGTTGATGAGCAGGCGCTTTATGATGCCCTAGTCAACAAATGCATTTGGGCTGCGGGTCTAGACGTTTTTGAAACGGAGCCAGTCCCATTAGATCATCCACTTTTAACCTTACCTAACGTGACTGTCCTACCCCATATCGGTAGTGCCAGTATCTATACAAGACTTGCTATGATGCAGATCAATGCTACGGCCATTGAAGATGCATTAGAGGAACGGGTACCAGAAAACAGAGTGGTTTAAAGTGTAAGAGATGCCATGAACATATCGTTCATGGTTTTTTTAGTTTTATAATAAAATCCCATGAACAGTGCTAAAACCTTAATGACGTTATAAATCGCTACGAATGGTGTTAATCCCCCGAATGGTGATAAATTCAAAATCTCCTCTATTTATCTGCTTACTTTCTCCTAGAGAAAGCCCCCCTCGAACAAAAAAAGAATTATCACAAATAATTAATAATTACGTCGTTATTTATATGAATAGATTGTCTAGGCTTTACTATTTACTTAATGATAAATAACTAGAAATATGATACAAAATATTCAGATAAAGATAGAATAATAACAATCATTTATTAAGTGAATTTGCAATATACAAATTTTTTTAGTAATATTAGTAGTTATAAATTAGACGTCCTTTAATTTCCAAATTCAGGGAAGTTTAATTGTTTAGGATTTTAGCAATTATTTATAGATTTTGAAGGAGGAGCGATCGAACGTCTAATTTATAAACTGAATGAAAAGAGGTAGTCAAACTAATGAAAAAGATTATGTTATTTTTTTCACTTTGCATGCTTTTAGTACTTGCAGCCTGTGGCAGTGAGACAAGCAAGGACAGTATTGAGGTGATTAAGTTTGCTGATGCGGGGTGGGATAGTATTCGCCTACACAATAGCATAGCTCAAACAATCGTCGAAGAAGGTTATGGTTATGAAACCGAAGTAACAAGTGGAACAACGGCAGCAACCATGCAGTCACTTGAAAAGGGCGACATAAATGTCTATATGGAAGTATGGACCGATAACATTAAAGATGTCTATGAAAAAGCAATTGAAAGTGGAGATATCATAAAGGTAGCTACTAATTTCGCTGACAACGCGCAAGGATTATATGTTCCAACTTACGTGATAGAAGGAGATCCAGAACGAGGTATTGAACCAATCGCTCCAGATTTAAAAACAGTTCAAGACTTAGAGAAGTATCCAGAAATTTTCCAAGATCCCGAAGATAGCAGTAAAGGCCGAGTGGTCGGTGCTCCATCCAGTTGGGTAGTAAGTGAGTATTTGGGGACGAAACTTGAAACATATGGCCTTGACGAACAATATAACTATCTAGCACCTGGCTCTGATTCTGCCATTGTTGCAGATTTAGCTGGCGCATATAAAAAAGGCGAGCCGTGGGTAGGTTATTATTGGTCACCAACGTGGGTAACAGCAAGCTACGATTTAACTCTATTAGAAGACGCACCATACGATGAAGCAACATGGAATGATTCGAAGGGAACTGAATTTCCTCCGAATGATGTAGTGGTTGCTGTTCATAAAGATTTACCAACACAAGCTAAGGAAGTAGTAGACTTTTTAAGTAACTATGAAACTAGCAATGATTTAACAGAAAGTGCTTTAGATTACATGCAAGAAAATGATGTGGAAGCAGATGAAGCCGCTATTTGGTGGATGAAAGAGTATGAAGATATTTGGACAGCTTGGGTGTCAGAAGAAGTGGCAGAAAAAGTTAAAGCTTCTTTAAAATAATTCATAACTCAATCTAACTAAAAGAGAGGTGACCTGCGACTGTATGTTTTGCAGTCCTACTATATGACAGAATTTCCAGATGTACGTTTTCCAATCGGGGATGTAGTAGAAAAATTCGTGGATTTTTTAGCCGCGAACTTTGATGCATTCTTTGATTTTATCTTTATTATTTCTTCCTCTATGATTAAAGGCTTAGAGGCAGGTCTATTAGCAATACCTTGGTGGTTATTTATTGTTATCATCTTTTTAATAGGGTGGTATTTTAATAATATTTATGGAGGATTGCTTTATGGGGCATTTATCTTTTTAATAGGCTCCTTTGATTTGTGGCCGGAAACGATGACCACGATTTCCATCGTTCTAATCTCCGTAATTTTGTCTCTTGTAATAGGCATTCCGCTAGGCGTTGGAATGGCTTTTAGTAAGTCCATGTCCAGAATCATGCGCCCAATATTAGACGCAATGCAGACAATGCCGAGCTTTGTCTACTTAATACCAGTAATTTTCTTCTTTCCACTAGGAAATGTACCAGCAGTTATTGCGACAATCATTTATGCTTTACCACCAGTAATCCGTTTAACAGAATTAGGGATCCGAAGTGTAGATAAAGAAATTGTAGAGTCTGCACAATCATTTGGTTCCTCTTCCTCTCAAATGCTCATGAAAGTACAACTACCACAAGCCTTACCTACAATTATGGCTGGTATCAATCAAACAACGATGATGGCTCTTGCAATGGCTGTTGTTGGTTCTATGGTTGGGGCACAGGGACTTGGAGAGCGAGTACTCTTTGCGATTAACCGAATTGACATATCCCTTGGTTTTGAAGCCGGAATTAGTATCGTCTTTCTAGCGATCATCATCGACCGAGTTACCGGAGGAATTGCAAATCGCCTTCAGAAACATAGGAGGGATGTAGCATGACAGTAAAATTAAGACTAGAAAATGTCTCCAAAATATTTGGACCACGCCCTAAAAAAATTATCCCAATGGTAGAGAAGAGTGTACCAAAGGAAGAGATATTAGCTAAGACAGGGCATACTGTTGGAGTGTACAATGCTTCTATGGAAATCATGGAAGGAGAGACCTTCGTCATCATGGGACTGTCTGGAAGTGGCAAATCTACCCTAATCCGTTGCTTGAATTTATTAAATAGACCTACCTCAGGTGCTATTTATGTCGATGGGGAAAATGTGGTCGATTACAATAAGACACAGTTAAAATTCTATCGTCAAAAGAAAATAGCAATGGTATTTCAACACTTTGGACTGTTTAGTCATCGTACAGTATTAGAAAATATTGAGTATGGATTAGAAATTAGAGGTATGTCCAAGAAGGAGCGTCAGGAAATTGCTCAGAAGCATTTAGAGACGGTCGGTCTTAAAGGATATGAAAACCAATATCCAGATGAGCTTTCTGGCGGTATGCGTCAGCGAGTAGGCATCGCAAGAGCGCTTGCGAACGATCCAGACATCCTATTAATGGACGAGCCCTTCAGTGCACTTGACCCACTAATCCGTAGAGAAATGCAGCTAGAGCTTTTAGATATCCAAAATCGTCTGCAAAAAACAATTATTTTCATTACACATGACGTTAACGAAGCATTTAAAATTGGTGACCGTGTGGCTGTTATGAAAAACGGGAAAGTAGAGCAAATTGGTACGCCAGAAGAGATTCTGGAAAATCCAGCAAGCAGCTATATTTCGGAATTCATACGCGATATCGACCGCACTAAAATTCTTCAGGCTGAACACATTATGTCTAAGCCTAATGGATTAGTATCCTTAAAGGATGGACTAAATGTTGCAATCCAGGTAATGAGAGAGAATGGTAACTCGAGTGCGTTTGTAGTTGACAGAAAGCGACAGCTACAAGGTATTATTACCATCGACCAGGCTATTGAAGGGATGAAACAAAAGAAAACCTTGCAAGAAGCAATGTCGAAGGAAGTAAAAACTGTACATCCAGAAGAATATGTACAAGATTTAATACAACAGGTACTTGATTCCAAGTATCCTCTCGTTGTTACAGACGAGGAAGGTACGATGAAAGGAATTATTTTACGAGTGCATGTATTGGCAAGTTTAATAAGTGATCCTATCGAAGAAACGGAAGAAATATAAATTTCAAGGAAGCCCAAAGACAATTACATGTCTTTGGGCTTTTTATTTTGACCATTTAAAGATGAAAAATGAAAACAACATGTGTAATAAATAGAATAGTATTTGTTTAATTATGTTAAAATTTAACATGTAAACATAGTGTTGTTTGAGAATTGGTCAGAAGGAGAGTTATCCATGAATAAAAGCCTGAAAAAAATAGTAAGGAACTACATCAGAACAATATTGGCTTTCATTGCCTTCTACTTTGGCATATTTGCTTGGCTAGTATTTAGTAGTGAAAATGTAGTTTCAATAGAGATTATTCTGTTATCCTTCTTTTTAACTGGGCTGTTTAGCTTTTGTTCATGGAGTATGGGATTTAACTCGAGATAATTAAAAAAATGACTATATATTTTGGTGAATACAATAGAATTATCATTCATATTAAAGGAGAGTTTAGGTGAAAAAGAAATTACTTATTTGGATTCCAGTTCCTTTATTAATAATAGTTTTAATAACAGTGAATTGGAATTATATTTCCCAATATACCGAATGGAAGTTGAATTGGGAGATAGGAATCCCAAGGCCAATCAAGATAGAAACAGTCTTTCATACAAGAAATGGATTTCCTAGCGAGGGAGAAGTATTTCATGTACTTCATTATAAGTCTATTGAAAAGAAATTAGAGGACAAAGATGGTTGGATTTCAATTAATGAAGATTCCTTTGACACTGTATCTGGACACCTTAAAAAATTTCAAAAAGATGTGGCTAATATTAATAAGGATACACAGCAGTTTAATATGTTATTTCAAGAGAATCCTGTGACTTTTGAAGAAGAGGATAAATATTTTTATAAATTGGAAGAGGATAATAGTTATATACTGGCTATTTCAAATGCGAAAGAACAAAAATTGTTTGTGATGGAATGGATCCAATAGTGGTACTAGAAACAGGGCGCATTTCATGTTTAAGGTCTGAATTTGGGTGTTTATGGGACACTATAACTTATTTAGAAGTCATTTTAAGTCTTTAGGAGATGAAAAAATGAAGAGAATGTCACTCTATTGCCTATGTATATTGTTCTTATGCTCCTGTAGTCAATTCAATGAATCATTATTAAATGGTGAGATGGTTAAACTTACAATTAAATGTAAAGAAGGTGAAATAATAGAAATTGAAAACGAAAAAACCATTAATAAAGTGGTTAGGGAAATCAACGAATCAAAAAGAGAAGGTACACAAGAGATGGAGTTTGATGATTTTGAGCATCTCTCTACACTCGAAAATAATGAAGGTGAGACAAAATCTTTCAATTTATTTAGTAACGGAAAAATCACCATGGCTGGATACTACATCCACTCAAATATAGATAATTTTTGTGAAGAATAGTTTTATGTTTAAGGAGGTATTATATGCTACACCCTAAGATCAAAATTATTCCGTATAACCCTAAGTACGCCGTACAAACAGTGGATATGTGGCGGAAAAGTAAGGAACAGGCTATTGGCCAAAAAGAAATTCACGACTTCGAAAGACACGTTTATTTTTTAAATCATATTTTAACGGAACAATTTCAAATAGAGTTAGCTTTAATGGATGAAGAAGTAGTTGGGATGATCGCCTATAATGACAGGGAAATAAGCCAACTATATATTCACATAGAGTATCAAGGAATCGGTATAGGTCGAGCATTACTAGATAAAGCAAAAGTGAAATCTAGTGGGAAATTAACATTGTACACATTTGCGGTAAATAAAAATGCACAGCAGTTTTATGAAAAACATGGCTTTGAAGTGATAAGTAGAGGACATGAAAACGAAGAAAATTTACCTGACATTCAATACGAATGGGTATCCAAAATAAATGGAGACATACAAACTTGAATTATTATTTCTATTAGAAGGGTAACTCTACATTGTTGCTCTTTTTTATTTTGTAAAATAAAGCTAAAAATTCAGAAAATAAACTTTTATTTTGGAGGAATTAATCATACAATAAAATTAGAACGGTCGTTCAAATTGACGAAAGGAGATTATTTTGTAGTGAGTAGGCGTTATGACAGCAAAGAGGCAAAACGTATCATTAAGGAAAAGGCTTTTGAATTGTTTTCATTACATGGCTACAATCAGACCTCAATCGCAGATGTTTCTAAAGCTTCTGGATTTAGTAAAGGTCACATTTACTATCATTTTGAAAACAAAGAGAAGTTGTTTGTCCTATTAGCACAGAATTCCATGCATGATTGGTATTCAAAATGGACGGATGTCGAACAAAATTATTCATCAGCCACTGAAAAATGGTACGGAATGGCCAAGCATGTTTTGTACAATTATCAAACTCCATTGCTTAAGGCTGGAGAGGAGTTAGCAGCTAATCCTAAATCATCATTGGAATCGGTCCGAAAGTTATATGAACTTGCGGTAGTGCCGATGAGCTCTTATCGTTCAATCTTTATAGAAGGAATTGAATGTGATGAGTTCGAAAAAGGCAATGTTGATGAATGGACTGCTCTGTTAGGAACTTGGCTCGGGGGATTATGTCAATTGACCAATACACAGCCATTACAGTCACTTGAGCCTTTATTTGAACAAGCAATCACTATATTTTTAAGTTCAATAAAGAAAAGGGGAAACTGATATGAAAGTTGCATTAATTGGTGACAGCTTAACTGAGGGACGAGGGAATGTAAAATATTTTGTGTAAATGTATTACTATCTTTATTCTAAACACATACTTACTTTATCCGTTAAGGGG
>NZ_JABAFC010000036.1 GCF_012843435.1 Psychrobacillus sp. BL-248-WT-3
GACGAGTTAAAAAAATTTTTTTCACTTTAAAATACGTAATGAAACCATTGGTACGACTACATTTTAAGAGGGAGTCGTCGCCTCCTCTCCAACCAATAAGAATGGGGAGGGGAGATGTCTTACTAGAAAAAATGGAATTTTAAAATAGAGACTATGCTAGAAAATTTAATCTACGCTACGAGGTGACCTTCCGAGAGCACGTTATGTGACAATTCCACTGATTTAAGTGTAATTGAGTTATTCAACATTTGAATATCTATTATCTCCCATCGTATGATTAGAGCTTTCCCCTGGTTTTGCATTTGGATTTATTGGATTCTGGTTATTGTTATTAATTTTCTTATTTCTCCTTTCAACTAGGAGAGCAAAAGCGATAATAATAAAAAGAATAAGAAGAACTATTAGCCAAATCATATTTACCCCTCTTTTGTTTAAAAAAAATAATTTTATCCACTAACTGTGACATTAGTTTTAGTGTAACATTTCATCAACAATACTACCTTATGTATAACACAAAGACATTTATTAATAAAAGGATAGAAAAGTTTGAGGTAGGGATTGGGAAGGAGTTTGTCGAATTAGGAATACTTATAATTAAAACGAGGTGGACCTTTTGATGGAATTTATAATTGATAATGATTTTTTTAGTAAAGCAATTTCAGATGTTAATAGAGCAGTGACTTCCAAAACGCCTTTTCCTATTCTTACAGGTATTAAGATTACTGCTGATGAAAGTGGCTTAACGCTAGTGGGCAGTAATTCTGATATTGTTATTGAGACAATTATCCCTTTGATGAATGATGGAGTAAAAGTGCTGGAAGTGTGTATACCAGGGAGTGTTGTAGTTTCAGCAAAATACTTAAGTGAAATTGTTAAGAAGCTACCTGGAAAAATACATATAAAAGTAGATGAGAAACAAGTAGTAACCATTCAATCCGATGACATTGTAACTAAATTATACGGGTTTCATGCAGACGATTACCCTATCCTCCCTAAAATCGATGAGGATAAATATATTAAAATTCCAAGTGTTGAATTACTGGAAATTATTAAACAAACTGTGTTTGCAGTTTCAAAGAGTGAGTCTAGGCCTGTCTTAACCGGAGTGAATATGTCGTTTAAAGCTCAGCGATTAAAGTGTGTAGCAACCAATTCCCAACGTTTGGCTTTAAGAGATGTTGAAATAAAATCAAATATAGAGGGGTCTTTCAACGTACCAGGAACAAGTTTGAATGAACTAGCCAAAATAATAAGTAATGAAGATAGTGTAATACATATTTTTATATCAGAACGGTATATGACATTTAAAACAAATACAATTTCTCTATTTTCTAGATTGATCGATGGCAATTATCCTAACGTCGACGGATTATTTCCAAGTAATTCGAACACGATAATTACTCTTAATACCAAACAGTTATTACAGGGGATAGATAGAGCTTGCCTTTTTGCAAGTGAATGGAAGAATAACAATGTTCATCTTGAAATAATGAATGGTTCAAAAATAAAAATTAATGGACAATCTGACCAAAACAACAGGTTCATTAAATGATGTGACTATCAATGAATATGATACTAACAAAAACCTAACGAAAACAATTTTACCTAGAGGAAACGCTATTTCGTGGACTTATGACGGTGTAAATAGAGTTAAAAGTATTTTCTATAATAATGAAGAGTATTTTAACTTTAAGTATGATTTAAATGGAAATGAAGAGTCCGTTATGTATGTAAAGGAAGCAAGGCAGAAATCTAGAGCATTTGATTCCTCTAACCGAGTCAAAGACTTGAAGGATCGGGAAGGGCACCAGCAGTGGAACTATCTAGCCAAAACCGATAAGTTAGATAGTTTCATCTTTTCACATGGAGCCTTTACGCAAACAAATAAATACGAATATAACCAGTTGGATCAAAATACACTTGTTACCACGGGAGATGGCACTTACCATTTTGGCTATAATGAGAAAGGAAATGTTCAAACATTCACATCAGCTAACGGGGCAGGGTCAACTTTTAACTTCGATGATCGGGGACTAGTAAGCAACCTTACCATTGGAACAGCAGACGGAAAAAAAATTTTAATGGAAGACTACTCTTATGACTCGAATGGAAACCGTACAAAAATAGACTATCTTGATGATTCATTTATATCATATGATTACGATGACCAAGAACAATTGATAAAAGAATCTTTAAGAAATGGACAGGTCAATGAATACGCCTATGATGGCTTTGGAAACAGAAAGAAAATAACCATTACAAATAATGGACAAACTACAAATAAAATTGCAATATATAATATAGCCAACCAATTAACGCAATTTGATGATGAGACCATTACTTATGATACCAACGGCAACCGAGTAATAGATGGACAGTATATCTATGAATGGAACAATGCAGATGAGCTTATTTCTGTTACAAATATAGGAGAATCTACTCCGTTTGTCACATATCAGTACGATGAGAGTGGAAGACGAATTCAGAAAAATGCTAATGAAGTTGTTACCAACTACCATTATAATGGGGACAGTATCAACGTTCTTTATGAAACAGATGAGAAAAACAATGTCATACGTTCTTACACGTATTCAGAAAATGGTCAGTTGCTTTCGATGAAGAAGGGAGTGCAAACTTTCTTCTATCATTATAATGCCCACGGAGATGTTATAGCTTTAACTAATCGGAATAGTGAAATAGTGGCTACCTATAAATACGATGCATGGGGGAATGTATTAGAATTTGATGAAACAGACCAAGTGAAGGACAATCCTTATCGTTATGCTGGCTACCTGTATGACAAAGAAACAGGATTATATTACTTGATAGCTAGATACTATCAGCCAGAATCTGGCGTATTTTTATCACAAGATCCTGATCCCGGGGATAGTGATGATATACTTACACAAAATGGGTACACATACGTCTCTAACAATCCTATTAAGTATACAGATCCAGATGGCATGAAACAATTGCATCAAGGAGGAGTTGGTGGAGGTGGAGGGATACCTTGGAGTATATCTAAAAAATATATTGGTCCTGTTAAGGTTAATTAAGGTTAAGGGTACAGCTAATGTTAGAATAATCTCATCTATAAAAAAAGACTCTAGGTTAGTAAAAGCTGCTGAGGAAATGGGTAAAGATACACTTATTCAAAAAGAAGCTAATAATTTAGTAGCTAAATTACAGCAAGGGAACTCTAACCCAGGAATAGGAAATAATTCTCTCGGATTTGGAGGAATACATGAGCTAAGAAGTAAGAATGGAGCTAGAGTTTATTTTAGAAATATAAATGGTGGCGTTGAAATACTCGCCAAGTCTAACAAAAAAAATCAAGGTACGGTAATAAAAGTATTAAAACAACTATACGGAAAATAACCTTAGAAAGGAGAGAATAATATTGAAGATTAGAGATATAGAGTTTCCAGCTTATTTTGATACAATAGATAAAAATAACGATAACATTGATGTGTTTGTAACGATGGAAGATGGAATGACTTATACCATGGTAGTCACTACACCAAGCAATTACTATTGGTACATGGATAAAGAAGGTTTAGATTATATACCAGCAAGTCCACCTGATGTCATTGTGAGAACACTGACCAAAGAGAACATTTGGAAAGCAATTGAAACATTTACTGAGGATAATGCCTATTGGTTAAAATTGTTTTTTTTATCAGGAGATAAAGATGGGGTTTTTGACCAAAACATAATGGATGAGATGATAAAACAAATTAAAAAAGTTAATGATGAAATTGAGAATATGTAAACTATTTAGTAGTTTTATATTAACTATTTTATACTCAAGACAGCTTTTGATATAATCAACCTTTAAAACCTTGATTGGCAGAATTTATGCCTTTCAAGGTTTCTTTTTTGTGTGTCTATCCAGTGCCGATTGAACCGTTTTTTATCTAGAGAATAAAGGTAATCTTTGTAATCCCTACATGATGTTTTACAGAAGTGGATGGGAAAACTGCTTTAGCCTATTGGGAAAGCTATCCTTCTCCATTTCATTTGGAGGGGGAAACAGTAGAGCGATTGAGAGCATTTCTATTAGAAGCGAGTAGTAACGCTTGTTCCACTAGGAAAGCAGAACAGATACTATCTCTTGTTCAAGCAGACGGTGAGATAAAACGAGAATTTCAGACAACAAGAGACTTTATCATTCAAAGCATAGTGCGAGATATCCGTTTTAAAAAGCAGGAAATCAAGAAGGTGGATAAAGAGTTAAAGGTGACCATTCAGACATTAGGTATTCAGCTTGATACCATGCCAGGGATTGATACGGTTACTTCATCAGCTTTGATTGCAGAAATCAGTGACATTCATCTGTTCGCTAACCCTGACAAACTAGCAAGGTATGCAGGAATAGCCCCTATTAAAATGGGTTCGGGCGGTAAGGAAACGAAAAGATAAAGAAAAGAAAACAAAGCAAGGCAATCGAAAGCTATACGATCCTTTTACAACTTAGCTGTCCAACAAGAACAAGTATGTAAAGGCAGTAAAATTCCTTGTAATCCTGTCTTTTACGCTTACTACAATCAGAAACTAAAAGAGGGAAAATCAAAGTCACAAGCCTTACTTTGCATTATGAGAAGATTAGTCAGAATAATCTATGGTATGATGAAAAATAAAACGGCTTATATCATGCCAGATCAACCTAAAACAATGGCTATTTAACCAATATGGTTGGCGGTTAAAAAAACTGCCACCTTTCATAAAATACATTTTTAGATATTCCTAAGGGTAAAGGTAATACTAGTTATCCTAAGAGTAAATACCTTTCTACAACTACAAAAAATAAACTACCAGGTAAAGGACAAAAATCAAATTCATCGATGGATAGGGATGATGAGAAGGGTAATTTAATTCAACGTAAATATTATGATAAGAATGGGAATGTTAAAAAAGATATAGACTTTACGGACCATGGAAATCCTGAAGAACATCCTAAGGTACCCTATGAACATGATTGGGATTGGAGTAAGATAAACACCAAGAGGACCTTGGAAATAGAGAGTGGGAGGTTAATTTATTATGAATTATACGTATAAAGATTTAGTGGATGACTTGTCTTTAGGGCACGAAGTGGAATTTTCATATAGAGGTGAAAAGTATTCTATTAGTAGAAATGAAAATGGGTGGTTTTTGACTAAATATAATGATATAGATACAGTTCAAAAATATAATGATAGTGAAGAAGTATTAGAAAAGGGTATACTGGACTCCAAAAATATTCGATTAATATGGAGTGAAGTAACAGAGATATCAGTGCTTTAACTCATTAATCCCTGAGAAAGAAAATTCTTTCTCAGGGATTTTTTCTAGGCTAGGTGCCGAATAAGCCGCGCTTTTGACATAGTGCTCATAAGCCTTATATTATGTTTTTACAAATTATTTAGTACGTACAATACCAATATTTTGTTGAGCGAATCACCATAATTTAGTAGGTTAGAAACAGCGATATTTCCTGTTAAAATTAGTAATAAACGAATTGGAGTAAATTGGATTTAAAAAATGGAGGAGAATTTCTATCGGTACGGATTAGAAGTAGTAAATAAATTATTGAAAAACATAGGATAAAACTATAAAGAATACAAGAGCAGCACAATGGTCGAATTACAAGGAGACTAACCTGAAATATTAAGACATATAAAACACCTACGAATCTATACATTAATTAAAAGTGTAGAATAGAAGGTGTTTTTATATGTGAAAAATTATCTATGAAATTTTGGATGGATTAAATTTCTCTACCAGTAACCGTGTTTAGTTGCTGCTTTTAATAGGTATACATCTCATATTATTTTTCTTTGCGTGAAAAACAGTCATATGAGATGAAATTGTATCTTCTTCAATTATTTCTGTTAATATACTCGTTATTGCCATTGCCGCAAACTTGTTAACGATAAGTCGTTGAGGTTCGCTAGCGGTGATGAATAACAAAGGTCTTTGGACTATTAGTATATATAACTTTTTTGGGCTATCCGACTAATTTTCCAAAAGAAAAGGGCTTATGAAATTGCTTTTCCTGATTGTCAAGAAGCAGGTCGTTTAGGAAAAGTGAATGGGTATGAAGAATATGAAAAGGTATTAAGGGGAAGGGTTCTTCTGACTTGGAAGTGGAAAACGATTGTGTGTTCCCAACTTTGACAAAATTAATAGCGGGTTGAATATGACTATTCTATTTTCGTCATATCAAGAAATTTTTGTGGCACGTTATATCACAGAGGTTTATGCTAACTATCCTAGTCTAGAAGCAAATCGTTCATTAAAAAAGTCTTTTACAGAATCTATTCTTGAAATAGAGGGAAGAGAACGTACCATTGGGGTTCACAAGCATGAGAAAGTACTTTAATGAAATTTGTTAGTATGAATAAGGTTCTTGAAGTAATGAAATACATTATTCAGTCAAAGAGATTGAATAACAAAGACCCGAATTCCGTAGAAGGGTGAAGAAATAATTAATAATCTTTGTTCATAGTCCTTGGCTCCTAATTATTTTAGATAATTCTATTCTTAGATTAGAATACTTAAATGAGAAAATGCCTTGAGTTAGGCACTTTTAGTTATACAATCATGATTAGACGTCAACTTTAAAAAAGAAAATTGTACTGGAGGCTCCTAATTTCACTTACACATTCCTGTACTTACGCCGCCATATATTTTTTAGCCCCAAACTAGCCCCAATTACTTTCTTTTATATGCTTTATCTTGCATTATAGAGAAAAAGAAAAAAGCCCTGAAACCCTTTGTTATAAAGGTTTCTAAGGCTTTTAATATTACTCTTTGCAGAGCAATTAGATTAACGAGAGTAGAACTCAACGATTAGAGATTCGTTGATTTCAGCTGATAATTCGCTACGCTCTGGAAGGCGAACGAAAGTACCAACTTTGTTGTCTGCGTCAAATGTAAGGTATTCTGGTACGAAGTTATTAACTTCCATAGATTCGTTTACAACATCTAGGTTTTGAGATTTTTCACGAAGTGAAATTTCTTGACCTGGTTTTAAACGGTATGAAGGAATATCAACGCGTTTACCGTCAACCATGATATGACCATGGTTAACTAATTGACGAGCTCCACGACGAGTGCGAGCAAGACCTAAACGGTATACAATGTTATCAAGGCGAGTTTCAAGAAGGATCATGAAGTTTTCACCATGTTTACCTTGCATTTTACCAGCTTTATCAAACAAAGTACGGAATTGACGTTCGTTAACACCATAAGTGTGACGAAGTTTTTGTTTTTCTTGTAATTGAAGACCGTACTCAGTTAATTTTTTACGTTGGTTAGGACCGTGTTGTCCTGGTGCGTATGGGCGTTTTTCTAATTCTTTACCAGTACCACTTAGTGAGATACCAAGACGACGTGATAATTTCCATGCTGGACCTGTATAGCGAGCCATGAATGACTCCTCCTTTGTATTGGTTTTATTTTGTTGTAAAATAAGAACCAGATGCATTCAGACTAGCAGCCATTTCGTTTTCATGTATCATCGCCCTAGCAGCCGAGGGTTACGGGATACACCATCTATTTTAAATAGAGGAACAAAATGAACAATCTAATCCATACAACTGCTGCATTTATTTTACACAAAGACTATTGTATCTCGTGCACTGTTGAAAGTCAATCATATACATTAGTTAATTAATATTATAGCTATTTTGGGAAATTGAATATATTGACAAAACGGAAATTTTATAGTCAAATTGAATTATAAGGGTATTGGGATAAAAGTATCATAATTTCTCTCCGAAAGCTAAGAGGTGTAATAGATGGCAAACGATATAGACTTAACAAAATTTAAAGGCAGAGTTTTTGACTTATGGACCGATTATACTTTCAGTCAAGACAGTGAGATTAATTGGTTTGAAGAACTCAAAGTATTGTTGGCTGAGTTTTTTGACGTTAGGTTTGCCACCTATTATAAACAGGATGCCCATACTTTCATTCAACTGAATTGGAATCACTCACTCATTAAAAAAAGAGAAGCCATTAGATGGATAGAAATAGAAGGTTTCTTCTATGAAAAAGACTATGCAGAGATTCCTTTTATAAGAAAAGGAGAAAAACAGTGTGGTGAAGTTTCTATTTTGTTTAGAAGTGAGGATCATGAGATTCTTGGGATGTTAGTAATGGAAGCAACAGAGAAATGGGAGAAATTCGCGAAGACATCTGAAGTAAATGAATTTATACTAATCATTAGCAAATTAGTAAGAATGGTTAGAAAGTCTATCTTCTTAACAGAACAGGAGCACCAATACAGAAATCTTTTTAACGTGACAAAAATGTTCCATTCTACACTTGAGGTAGATCAAATCTTAAAAGGAACATTATTGGCTGTTCAGGATGCTTTTCCTGACTTTGACAATACATTGATTCTCTCTAACGATCAAGATCGTAAAACTTCTGTTCCATATAAATTATTTGATTATACCTCGGAGAGACCTAGTACGGTTGAAGCGTACGTATCCGGAGAAATAACTTCAGATTTAGTAGAAAATTCGAAGATGAAACTATTAAATATACCAATAAAGGGGAAGCAGGGGATCTACGGTATCCTACAAGTATCTACCCCGATGGATTATCTGTTTTCAATCAGGCAGAAGGAATTTATGAAGATGCTTGCTGCTACTGCTGGAAACGCCCTAGAAAATGCTAAGTTGTTTATTCAATCTCACCGTTTAGTTGGTGACTTACAATTAATCAATGAGACGACTCATAAATTGAATATGAATTTATCGCAAGAAGACATGGTCATATTCTTAAAAAATCAACTAATGAAATCATTTCAGCCAGAGCATGTTTGTTTTGTATTTATAGAGGATGATGAATACTCGATCAGTGTAGCTAGCTCTGATTATTTTTACACATTAGAAGGCCAAATGTATATTCAACATGTAGGAAACCAATTTAAAAAGCTTAAGGATTCGCTGTTTGTGGCTGATTTCAATCGACTAAGTAATACGAACGTTGCATATCGATCTCTTGTGGCAATTCCTTTAAGAGAACAAGAAAATATTACTGGGTTTAGCATAGTATTGCACAGCGATCCATACTATTTTTCCTTCGATAGCTTCAAATTAATGCAATCCTTAATACAGCATTCCTCCTTGGCCCTTACTAATTCCGCGCTGCGCAATAAATTACAAGAAATGGTTGATCGTGACCACCTGACGAATCTCTATGCAAGAAGCTATTTAGATAGATACGTAGAGGAATCTATGATTAATGATACTAGTGGGATCTTCGTACTAATGGATATCGATAACTTTAAACAAGTGAATGACACTCATGGACATCAGGTAGGAGACAGTATTCTTAAACAAATTGCAACGGTTATTGATAAAAAAGTAGAACAAGTAGGAATAGGTGCAAGATGGGGTGGAGAAGAGCTGGCTCTATATTTTCCCCAGATGTCTGTGGAGGAAGGTGAAAGAATTTGTGCCGACCTCTTAGAGATAATCCCTATTTATACAAATCCAGGGGTGACCGTTTCTGTTGGTTTATCTGGGTGGAGTAAAAGAGGGGATGCAGACTTTCATAATTTGTTTCATCATGCAGATATTGCACTATATGAAGCGAAAAATAATGGAAAAAACCAGCTATGTATTTACGAGGTAACTTGTCATTAAGATGAGTTGCCTTTTCTTTTTTTGGAAATATGTGTACACTATATTTGAAAGCGTTTACAAAAGGGGTGCACGATTTTGGGAAAATCATCAATGGAAAAAGAAACAACACTTATTCATCAAGGGTATGCTACTGAGAATCATCATGACAGTTTAGCGGTTCCGCTCTATCAAACTTCTACATTTGCATTTGAAAATGCAGAGCAAGGTGCGAAACGGTTTGCAGGAGAGGAAGCGGGAGGGATCTATTCCCGGTTAGGTAATCCGACTGTCCAAGTGCTAGAGCAAAGAATGGCAGCGATAGAAAATGGAGAGGGTGCGCTTGCTTTTGGGTCGGGGATGGCCGCAGTAAGTACAATCCTAGTATATTTGACTAAAGCTGGTGACCATATCTTATGCACAAGAGGAATTTATGGTTGTACATTTGGGTTACTGAACATAATGGAGGAAAAATATAATATTTCGCATAGCTTGGAAAAGTTGTCAACCGAAGAAGAAATTGAGGCAGCTATTAAACCAAATACGACATGTATTTACGTGGAAACACCGATCAATCCAACGATGGAAATTGTAGATATCGCATTAATCGTCAAAATTGCACAGAAACATAATATTCCGGTAGTGGTGGATAATACTTTCTGTTCTCCATATCTACAAAATCCGTTAGACTTAGGAGCAAACTTCGTACTGCATAGTGCCACGAAGTATATTAACGGTCATGGAGATGTGATAGCTGGGATTCTAGTAGGCAAGGAAAAAGAACAAATGGACATAATTCGTTCGACTGTTCAGAAGGACTTTGGCGGTATCATATCACCATTTGATGCGTGGCTGTTAATTAGAGGGTTAAAGACGTTACATGTCAGAATGGATAGACATTCTAGTAACGCAGAAAAAGTATTTTCATTTTTAGAGTCCCATCCTTCTATTGAGTCCATTTATTATCCTTTCGATCAAAAAAATCCTCAGTACGAGGTAGCAAAAAGGCAAATGAAAAACGGGGGAGGACTAATTTCCTTTGCTATTAAGGGTGGTAAGGAAAAAGCCCAGCAGCTTATGAATGCTCTTTCGCTCATTAAAATCGCAGTAAGCCTAGGTGATGCCGAGACACTAATCCAACATCCAGCAACTATGACCCACTCTGTAGTACCTAGCAAAGAGAGAATTGCTATGGGTATAACCGATGGATTACTAAGACTGTCAGTTGGTCTTGAAAACTCAGAAGACATTATTAGAGATTTAGAGCAAGCCTTAGATAAATTGTAAAAAAACGAAAGAGGATGAAATGACAGAAGTCATCACATCCTCTTTCAATCTAGTTAACTAGAAGTTATATATGCTTAATAAGGACCTCTACGAACTGTTCTAGTCCTTTTCCATCCTCAGCAGTAAATCGATCTTTTATAGGGCTATCAATATCTAAAACTCCGAGAAGTTTACCCTCTCTTACAATAGGAACAACAATTTCTGATTGCGAAGCGGCATCACAAGCTATATGACCAGGAAATGCATGAACATCAGGTACGATTATTGTTTCCTGTGTTTCCGCTGCTGTACCACATACGCCTTTACCAAGTGAAATACGAACACAAGCAGGTAGACCTTGGAATGGTCCGAGCACAAGTCCACCATCCTCGACTAGGTAAAACCCAACCCAATTAATTTTGTCGAAGAACTGGTTTAAAAGAGCAGAGGCGTTACTTAAGTTGGCAATTGCATTAGTTTCGCCCTCTAAAAGAGCATCTAGCTGTTTACACAATAATGAATAGCTAGCGGACAAGTCAGTTGAATAGTTAGTTGTTTGAAACATATACATTCTCCAATCTACAAGATATTATTAAAACATTTATAATACTGGTGTAAATCTTTTGCTTGGTGCGCATCTGATCCAAAAACTATAGGTATACCTAATTCCTTTGCCAGAGAAATATAGGGAATTGGAGGATAGCTCTCTTTGCAAAAAGGCTTAGCAAAGCCTGCACTATTTGCATCTAACTCTAACAATCTATTCCTCATTTCTACTAATATACCTAAGATGTCTTCATGATCATCAACAATTTCAGAAAGTGCATGCTGAAACTTATGTACAAGTGTAATATGTCCAATCCGTTTTGGCTTATATATTCCTAAGTCGCTCGTTATTGAATCCATCAACGTTTTGTAATACAATTTATAGACAGACATAGGACTACCAAGTTTTTCGACGAATCTCAGGTAAACTTCCTTAGAATAATCGATACATACATATTGATTTTGATCGAGTAAAAAATGTACGGATAGAATGGAATCGTCTAAATAACTTCCATAGTTGTTTAAAAACTCCGTAGTTTCTGATTCAAAACCTGAAATATAATCAATCTCTAAGCCTGTAGATATAACAATATCTCGTTTATACTGTTTTTTCAACTGATTTAGTTCCGTTAAATAGGCCTCTAAGCGATGAAAATCCATACCACTATCTTTATCTGGCGTGGGATCTATAAAGCTGGAAGGCAACGGAGCATGCTCGGTAAAAGTGATTTCTTGAAAACCATTTAGAATAGCCTTTTCAATATACTGGTTAAAACTATCCAGTGTTCCATGAGGACAGTAAGGGGTATGTATATGTCCATCTTTTTTCATAGCAGTTGGGCTCCTTTTGTAGAAAGTTACATTATTTTTTAACATTTCTTAGGTTTATTCTTATTTAATGAAACAATAACATAAAAAGCATGGTAATATATATAGTAAGATACAATTCGCACTTTTTGATTTTGGAACAGGAACAGGGGGCTTACGATGAGGTATATCATCCCAGCAGTCATTGTACTTTTAGTAATTGCAATCATTGCATTTATCATACGAAAGAAACACCAAACAGAAATAGCTCGCTTAGAGCATGAAAAGCACCAAATTCAAAACAAGCCTATTTTAGAGGAAATGACTAAAGTTAAACAGCTAAATATGAATGGGCAAACAGAAGAAATGTTTGAAAGATGGCGCAATAATTGGACCGAAGTAATGGATGTACATATGCCTAAGATTGACGTTCTTTTGTTTGATGCGGAAGAATATGTAGATAAGTTCCTTTTTATGAAGGCCACCAAAATCGAAAAAGAACTTCAAACTTTGATATCTACTTGTGATGAGAAAATGTCAGGTATTATCAAAGAGTTAGAGGAACTAATCGGTAGCGAGGAAAAAAACCGCATAGAAATAGAACAGCTTAAGGACCAACATCGTTCAGCAAGAAAAACATTGTTAGCCCATCAATATTCTTTTGGCGAAGCAGCTCCTGCTCTAGAGGCTAAATTAGAATCCTTCTTACCACTCTTTGAGGAATTTGACCAGCTAACGGATACTGGTAACTACTTAAGCGCTAGAGAAATAGTGATCAACATACAAGATGAAGGACAAAAGTTCTTTCATAAAATACATGAAATTCCAACTTTACTTACTGAGATTCAGCATAAAATCCCTGCTACGATACATGAGCTGCGAAACGGTCAAAAGGAAATGGAAGCTAGTTCTTATTACTTGCAGCATTTAGAAATGACTAAAAAGCTAGATGATTTAGAAGCAGAGCTTGCAGAGTTAAAGACCTCTATTATTAGTCTTGATGTTGCTAAGCCATTGATTCGTGTGGGAGAGATAAAAGAAGAAATTGAAACGTTCTATGATCTATTGGAAAAAGAAGTCATAGCTAAAAAGTACGTAGATAGCTACAAGGACCAGACAGCTATTCGTTTGAGAGAAGTAACTACAGCTACTAGAGCGATCAATGAAGAAGCGACATATGTACAGCAAAGTTATCGTTTACCTGAAAAAGAAGCTGAAATACCTCAGAGCTGTCTAAAAGAGCTAGAGGAGCTAGATAAAAAATTTAGCATGCTTGCTCTCCGAGTAGAGGAAGAAAAATCTGCCTATTCAAGTCTTCAGGAAGAACTAAACGAAATTGCGGAAGAGATTGATCGATTATACGAAGAGCAGGATCGCTTCGCAAACCGTTTAAAAAATCTTCGCATCGACGAAAACAAGGCTCGAGAAAAGCTAGATGACTTAAAAATATTATTGCATGATACGGATCGTATGATTCAAAAAGCCAATATTCCAGGTATCCCAGAAGAAATGGATGTCCGATTAGAAGAAGCGGAAGAGCATATTTATGTTGCTATGCAAAGCTTGCAGGAAGTTCCTTTAAATATGACATTGGTCGATGGTTATTTGGAAAAGGCAGAAGCATGCATGGAAGATGTACATCATAAAGCAAAAGAAATGTTAGAAAATGTTGAGTTAACTGAAAAAATTATTCAGTATGGAAATCGTTATCGTGCGTCGCATCCAAATGTTCATGCACGTTTACTCGAAGCAGAGGAAGCATTCAGACAATTGCGCTACGCTAAGGCATTGGAAGATGCGGCAACTGCAGTAGAAGAAGTGGAACCAGGAGCTTTAAAGAAAATCGAAATGATGATTAAAGAAGCAGCTTGGCGTACATAACATGGTATCTTAAAAACAGATAGAAATGTAGACCACCTCACTACTTGTGATGGTGGTCTTTTTCCTAAGAAGGAGAGAGAATACTTTGATTTATTTGGATAATAGCGCAACAACAAAAGTATTACCGGAAATAATGGATACTTTTGTCGCTGTGAACGAAAAATATTGGGCAAATCCATCCTCTATACATGAATTTGGTCATAAAACAAACCAGTTATTACAATCAGCGCGAGAACAAATAGCAGAAATTATGCACACTGCTAGTGCTAAAATATACTTTACGTCTGGTGGCACGGAGTCAAATAATTTAGCGATATTTGGACTTGCAAACAAATATAAATTTAGAGGAAAGCACGTACTTATTTCTCAAATTGAACACCCTTCTATTATAGAAGCTGCTAAACAATTGGTTGATATGGGTTTTGAGGTGGAATGGATTCCGGTCGATGCTAGCGGAACAATTGATTTAAATGAGTTTTCCAAACTAATTCGCGCAGAAACGATGCTAGTGAGTGTTATGCATGTTAATAATGAAACGGGTGCTGTGCAGCCACTTAAAGCATTGAGCACAATTGTGAGAAGAGAAAGTAAGGCAGTCATCCATGTTGATGCAGTACAAAGCTTTGGTAAATTATCGATAGACTTTAAACGGTATGATATAGATGCAATAACTATTTCTTCTCATAAAATTCACGGAATAAAAGGCTCCGGTTTACTTGCACTTTCAAAAACAAGAGAAATAGAGCCTATACTGTTCGGTGGAGGACAAGAATCGGGTATTAGAAGTGGCACAACTCCAGTTCCATTGGCAGTAAGCACAGCAAAAGCAATGAGAATTGCTAGTACTGGCTTGGAAAAAAATTCAACACACATGAAAAATCTAACTGACGAGCTTGTTCAGTTTCTCCATGGCTTCGAACGTATTAAAATGATTTCTCCAGAGAATCGTGCTCCCCATATCGTTACTTTTTCTGTGCGAAAAATCAAGGGAGAGGTTATAATCAATGCATTGCAAAAAAGAGATGTCATTGTCTCTACTAGTAGTGCTTGTTCTTCTAGACAAACAAAAACAAGCCACGTGTTAAAGGCGATGCATATATCAGATGACTATATAAAGGGTGTTATCCGTTTAAGTATCAGTCCTCTAACGACCGAGGAAGAAATAGAGACATTTAAAAAAATATTCACCGAAGTGATGAATGTTATAAAAGGAGATTAAATGCAATGAAATGGGAGAAAATTTTAGTTAGGTACGGAGAACTTTCAACTAAGGGTAAGAACAGAAAACAGTTTATTAATCATTTACGAAATAATATTAAGTTTTCCTTTGTGGACTTACCAAATATAAAGGTACATGCTGAGCGAGATCGCATGTTTTTAACTTCTACGGATGATGAAGAAATCCAAGAGCTAATCAAACGGTTACCTAAAATTTTTGGTATTCAATCGTTTAGTCCGGTTGCTTCTTGTTCACAAGATATAGAAGATATTAAAAAAACAGCATTAGAGATCATGGAAAGTCTTGAGACGGAAGATAAAACATTCCGAGTTACAGTAAAACGTACTGACAAGCGCTTTCCAATGGATACGTATGAGCTACAAACTACCATCGCTAGCCATGTGTTAAGACAATATCCAGCCTTGAAGGTTCAAATGAAAAAACCTGAAATCGATTTACGTATCGAAGTCTTGACCGATGCTGTATATATGATGGCTCAAGTAATTCCTGGTGCAGGTGGAATGCCATTAGGATCTAATGGTCGTTCCTTATTGATGCTGTCAGGTGGAATTGATAGTCCTGTAGCTGGTTATATGCTAATGAAGCGTGGCGTAAGATTAGATGCGATTCATTTTCATAGTCCGCCATTTACTAGCGAACGATCAAAAGAAAAGGTAATGGATCTTGCCAATCAGTTAAGCCATTTTGGAGCAACTGTGCGTCTTCATGTCATACCTTTCACTGATATACAACAAAGTATTCAGGCTCAAATTCCCGAAAATGTTTCCATGACTACGACTAGAAGAATTATGATGAAAATTGCAGATCTAGTTCGCGAAGAAATTGGAGCACTAGGAATTGTGACTGGTGAAAGCTTAGGTCAAGTAGCAAGCCAAACACTTGAAAGCTTAACAGCTATAAATGCAGTGACATCTACACCTATTTTTAGACCGTTAATATCAATGGATAAACTAGATATTATAGATATTGCCCGGGAAATCGGGACTTATGACACATCAATTCTTCCATATGAGGATTGCTGTACTATTTTCACACCTTCTTGTCCAAAGACTAAACCGAAGCTAGAGAAAGTGGAATACTATGAAAGCTTTAAGGATTTTGATGAATTGATAAAAGAAGCAGTTGAAAATAGAGAGACGATTTCATTCCCAAAGAAAAAAGAAAATGCTTTTGAAGATCTATTGTAAAAAATAGCAAAATATACCTCATATCTTGTGTACATAAAAAGAATGAAATCGACCATTCTAATTTCACAAGGAGGTGATTACAATGTCTTCAAACAACAACAGCAACCAACTTTTAGTTCCTGGTGTAAAGCAAGCTCTTGATCAAATGAAATATGAAATCGCTCAAGAATTTGGTGTAAATCTTGGAGCAGATGCATCAGCGCGTGCCAACGGATCCGTAGGCGGAGAAATTACTAAGCGTTTAGTGCAAAAAGCTCAACAACAAATGAACGGTTCAAACAGCTAATCATATAAAAAAGAAGTCGGCAGGAAACTGCCGGCTTTTTCCTATTTTATGCATCATTTTTCGTGGTGCATATATTACAAAATTTCTAAAAATTAAATTTATTATATAAAAAAGTGAAAAAATCCCCTATACTTTATATTAGAACAAGAAGGGGGAAATGATTCATGAACAAAATGGATTTAATCGCACCATCACACTATAACCTAGTAAGCGAGTTTGAAAAGTATAGTAAGGATGAAAGTAGGTTAGCTCTTATTTGGGAATCTGATAAAGGGGAAAAGAAACAAATCACCTATAAAAATTTACTCCTCCGAGCAAATAAAATTGCCAATTTATTTACTAGCAAAGGCCTTAAAAAAGGCGATGTCGTTCTTATTATGGTTCCTAGACTGATCGAAGCATATGAAGTATATATTGCAGCGTTAAAAGCAGGATTAGTAGTAATCCCAAGCTCCGAGATGCTTAGAGCTAAGGATATTGAATATCGATTAACCCATAGTGAAGCAAAAGCAATCATAGCTTTTGAACCGTTCCTCTCCCAATATGACGATGTAAGCAATTTAGAAAACAAACTACTATTTGTCATTGGACAAAGTCAAAATCAATGGATATCTCTTACAGATGAAATGGAAAAGGAAAGCGAGGATTTTTCTACAATTGAAACATTAAAAGAAGACATGGCTTTCTTATCTTATACAAGTGGAACAACCGGTAATCCTAAAGGTGTTGTACATACACACGGTTGGGCTTTTGCGCACTTACGGACATCAGCTCCCAACTGGTTAGGAATTGAAGATGGTGACGTTGTATGGGCTACAGCAAGTCCAGGCTGGCAGAAATGGATTTGGAGTCCTTTCTTAGCTACGCTTGGAAGCGGTGCAACAGGATACGTTTATAACGGCAAATTCGATGCAAAAGTATATCTACGTAATATCCAAGAACAACAGGTAAATGTTCTATGTTGCACGCCTACGGAATACCGAATTATGGCAAAGGTAGATGGATTAGCTGATTATAATTTATCTAGTCTCCATAGTGCTGTTTCTGCTGGTGAGCCATTGAATAGAGAGGTTATAGAAACGTTTGGAAAATTATTTGACCTAGAAGTGAGAGACGGATATGGCCAAACCGAAAATACATTGCTAGTCGGTACGATGAAAGGGATGGAGGCTAAGCCAGGCTCTATGGGTAAACCTACTCCTGGAAACAAAGTAGAAATCGTCAACGACCAAGGAGAGCCATGTGACGTAGAAGAAGTAGGAGACATTGCTGTTCATGTAGAAACTCCTGCATTGTTTAAGGAATATTTAAAAGATCCGGAAAGAACCTCGATGCAGTTTAGAGGAGATTATTATATTACCGGAGACAGAGCTAGAAAGGACGAAGACGGCTATTTCTGGTTTGAAGGTAGAGGTGACGATATAATCATTAGCTCTGGATATACCATTGGACCGTTCGAGGTTGAGGACGCTTTAACAAAGCATCCACTAGTACAAGAATGTGCAGTCATCGGTAGTCCAGATGAAATAAGAGGGACTATTGTTAAAGCATTTGTGGTGCTACGAGATCCTTCGCTGCAAGTATCGGACGATTTAGTTAAGGAGCTTCAAGACCACGTAAAATCGCTAACTGCACCTTACAAGTACCCTAGAGAAATAGAATTTATATCTGAGCTTCCAAAGACAACCTCTGGGAAAATTAGAAGAATTGAGCTTAGACAAAAGGAATTGGTAAAGACTAAATAGAGTGGTTTGACTATTAATGAAGGAAAATGTAATAGAAAAAATAAAAAGCCTCGAAATTTTACGACCTGGTAAATTTTTCGGGGCTTCTATTTAAATTCCGGTAGTTGTTTTCCGCTCCTGCGGACGCTTTCCGGGGGCACGGCTTCAATCTCCTCGTCGCTTTGCTCCTGCGGGGCTTTCAGCTCGCGCTGTTCCCCCAGGAGTCGCCGCCTCCTCTCCAAACAACTAGAATGGAGAGATCTCTTACAAGAGATAAGCTAGCTTTAAAAAGTAGTGAATACGTGAAATCAAGTTCATTGATTTCACGTTTTTTAATTTATTGCTAATTATGCCCTAGCTACTTTTTAAAATTTTCACCATTCATATTATTACTTGGAGTATTAAAGTACATGGGCTTGAAGATAGAGTTTATTGTTTATTTACAACTTCCATGAATATCAATCTGGAAGACTAAAAATATTTAGCTATAATTATGTGAGCTAAAAAAAAGGGGTGTAGAAGAATGAAAGTAGAGTATTTCATAGGAATTGTCCCTCCAGAAGAATATTTATTGCGAATTAAGCAGTTTCAAAGTAGATGGATTCACAAATTAGGCGTCGAACCACATATAACTTTGAAGGCACAAGGGGGATTAAATCCAGATAAGAAGTGGATAGACAAAGTACAGAGAGTATGTGACAATTTCAAGCCTTTTCAAGTTTCAATAAATAGACCAAAGTATTTTGGAGATAACATTTTATATTTGAGCATTAACTCAAGTAATCTACACGATTTACATCAAAAAATAGTACAAGAAATTTCACCCTCAGAATACTTAATAAAAAAGTACTTTGAACTTAATGCATTTCTTCCCCACTTAACATTGGGGAAGAATACGTCGATGGAAGCATATCTACTGGACTGTCAAAAAAAGAAGTAAAAGAAATGGAACAATTAGCAAATATAGAATTGACGCCTTATCCTAATTTTGAAGTGAAATTTATAAGAATTTATGAACTAAATATTGAAGAGCAAAGATATGAAAAATATTTAGATGTTCCTTTAAGCAAGGGATCTTAAATCTGAGGTCTGTGAATTATACCTTCAAATACTTATCCAGACATTTACTTTAGTAAGATAAAGTAATATAATGATTTTATTATTTCGAGTGTCAAAGTATGTAAAGAAGGTGTCATTTTGAACGCAGAAGAAAAGCAAGGAATTATTGTAGTTGTGTTGGCATATGCTTGGTGGGGGTTCATGCCTATCTATTGGAAGCTCCTCGATCATGTTGCTAGCGGTGAAATATTATCTGGACGAGTAATATGGTCATTTGTCTTTACGCTAATGTTAGTACTAATAGGTCGAAAATTTTCTGTTTTAAGAGAAGACCTAAAAAATTTATGGAAGGACAAAAAGTCATTTTGGAGTCTTGTTTTAGCCTCTTATTTAGTGACAGGTAACTGGTTTTTATACATATTTGCAGTAAACGAAGGTTATATAGTACAAGCAAGCCTCGGCTATTATATCAACCCATTACTATCGGTTCTACTTGGCATAATCTTTTTGAAGGAAAAGCTTTCTTTGGCACAAAAGATTTCCGTTCTAATAGCCGCTACGGGGGTAGTCTTACTAACAATCTCCTACGGAGTGGTTCCATGGATTGCCATGTTATTAGCAAGCACCTTTGCATTTTATGGGTTGATCAAGAAAAGAATCACAATTGATCCTTTAAGAGGGCTGACAATTGAGACATTATTTGTGCTCCCTGTTGCATTAGCTTACTTTAGCTACCTGGTTGTATCAGATCAAGCAGTATTTTTCTCAAGTAATATCACGACAACCATACTACTTGTACTTACTGGAGTCGCTACTGCCGTACCGCTTGTGCTTTTTGCAAAGGGAACAAAAACGATGCCTCTATATATGTCAGGTTTTATTCAATATATAGCACCAACACTAATGTTATTAATAGGTATCTTTGTTTACGGTGAGAAATTTAGCAAAATAGAGTTTATTTCATTTTCATTCATATGGGCTGCTCTATTACTATTTACTTTTTCAAAAATAATCGAATTAAGAAGAAAGAAAATGTTAATAGTATAAGTAGGAATTATAGGAACGAACGTTTTACCTTATCCCAATAGCTATTATTTTTTAATTTAACCGTCTTTACTACCTTATCGCTTAAGGAAAGGGCCACAGTATCTACATGCTGAATACTTAGCGCCTCGTTATCTGTACTCATGGATGGATAATCATTCCAATCCTGTTGAAGGCGTAGTTCAAGTGTTCGATCGCTGCTTAATATAAAGGGAGACCCAAGAGTTCGGTATTCATTACTATTCATGGATGCAATCTCGGCAACTTGGATGCAGCGTAAGAGTGGATCTACGACAGCTCCGTTTAATGACTTATTATAGGCGGAGCTTCCAGTCGGCGTGGAAATAACCATTCCATCCCCACGAAAGGTTTCAAAATGCTTGTGATCAATAAAAATATCCAAAACAAAAGATTTAATGATATTGGAACGAATGGTAAACTCATTAAGACAATAGAATTTTGGGTTGCTATTAACAGATACCTCTAAAACAGGGTATTTACGTACAACAATCTTATCTTTTAATACCGCTTCAGCCATTTTCTCTATGTCATCAACGAAAAAATCACAGTACATATTTAAAGAGTCAGTAGTCGAGATACCCGCGTACAACGTATCTTGTCTAAATCCAGTTTTTCTTACCGCCTGTAAAAAGGTCGCGTCGGAACCGATACTAACGATAATAGAAGCCTCTTCAAAATTTTCCACTGCTACAAAACCATGCTGATGAATAACTTTTTGTATCGATTCTTTACGTTTTAGAGAGTGTGCGTCATTCTTTGTGTATAGGTAGATATTATTTCTTGAAGTCATAAGCATGCTCCTTTTTATAGGGCTTAGACTGCGAAGCACAGAATCTATTAAGTTTACATGTACTTTTAGTCTATGTATTATTATTTTATCATTTAGTGAAACATTTAGACATTTATAACGTATGTAAGAAGGAAAGAAAAAGGAGGAAATTAGTAATATGAATATGAAACGTTGGTTGGCCATTGTAGGAGCTGCAATTTTGTTAGCCATATCCTTGGTTGTTAATACTGCATCATCCATATTCTCAACAGATTGGTCTACATTTATGGAAGATGTAAGCTCTACAGCTAATACAGAGTTCTATGAAACAGTCCTACAGCCAGGAAGTATGAATAAACGAGTGGCTGTACTTACAGTAGATGGTACCATTCAAGATACCGGTGGAACTACTAGCTTGTTTGGAACAGAAGGATATAATCATCAGTTTTTCCTTCAACAATTAGATCAAGTGAGAAATGACGACTCTGTTAAGGCAGTCGTTCTTCAAGTAAACTCCCCAGGTGGAGGGGTAGTGGAATCAGCACAGATCTATAAGGAAATAGTAGAAATTCAAGAAGAGACCGGCAAACCATTTTATGTTTCGATGGGAAGCATGGCAGCTTCAGGAGGATATTACATATCTGCACCAGCCGATAAAATCTTTGTCAACAAAGAAACACTGACAGGTTCTATCGGGGTGATTATGCAAAGCATAAACTATGGCGGCCTTGCTGAAAAGTACGGCGTGGAATTTGTGACAATCAAATCAGGACCATATAAAGACATTATGAGTCCAACGAGAGACATGACGGAAGAAGAGCGAGCAATGCTACAAGATATGCTAAATGATTCTTATGAGGACTTTGTTGATATTATTGAACAAGGAAGAAATATGACAGAGGCTGAAGTTAAGAAAGTAGCAGATGGAAGAATATTAAACGGAAGACAGGCCGTGGAGTCGGGTCTTGCGGATGAGCTTGGTTTCTTAGAGGATGCTGTAGCATCCATTCAAACTGACTATGACCTAGAAGGCGCAGAAGTGTTTGAGTATGGTTTTTCTCCTAGCTTCTCTTCATTATTTGCGATGAAGGCACAATCATTTTTTGGAGTAGACATTGAATCTAAACTGATTGCTAAGCTAATTGCAGATAATTCTGCACCAAAAATGATGTATCTTTATGGAAATGAATAAGGAGGGAATACAATGAGTGAGTTAGAACCAAATAACCATGAGCTTGTAAAAGAAAGCCCGCCTATTCGTCAAACAATGGCCGTTTCGAAAACGGAAAGCTATGTACAAAAGGCTGCTGGCTTTTGGATACGCTTTTGGGCTTATATAGTAGATTTGCTCGTGCTATCTTCTGTGGGCATGCTGTTAATCAAACCAGTTTTCCGCTTGTTCTCATTGGATGTAAGCAGTTCAAGCTGGTATGCACCGATATCACTTGTAACAGCAATTCTTTTCTATTTGTACTTTGTTCTTATGACGAAGTTCTTTTCACAAACAGTGGGTAAAATGATTTTTGGCATTCGTGTTGTATCTAAAGGAGAAGGAAAGCTAACATGGGGTACGGTTTTATTCAGAGAATGGGTAGGACGTCTAATATCAGTCATACCATTTAACCTTCCATATGTAGTTGCGGCCTTTACACCACAAAAGCAAGCAATCCATGATTTTATCGCAGATACACTCGTCATACACGAATCTTCCTATGACAAAAAGGAAATTGTAGAAAATAAGCGCACTCCTGTTGCAAATGAGTTGCAAGAGACAAACGAATTCTAGTAAGATGAGAGTATCGAAAAGGAGGCTACATAATTATGACACAAGTAACATTTAAAAATAATCCTGTAACATTATTAGGCAAAGAGGTAGAGGTTGGGGAAAAAGCTCCAAACTTTACAGTATTGGCAAATAACCTATCGCCGGTTACTCTTGAGGATTCAGCTGGAAAAACTCGCCTGATTAGTGTAGTACCTTCCCTTGACACTGGTGTTTGTTCAGCACAAACTAACAAGTTTAACGAAAGTGCTGCAAGTCTTGGTGATGATGTTGTTATTTTAACAATCTCTGTTGACCTACCTTTTGCACAGTCTCGTTGGTGTGGAGCAAATGCAGCAGATTCTATTCAGACATTATCTGATCACCGCGACCTTTCTTTCGGGAAAGCATTCGGAATAGTAATGGAAGAGTTACGCTTACTTGCTCGCTCGGTATTTGTAGTAGATAAGAATGGTGTAGTAACTTACAAGGAAATCGTAAGTGAAGGTACTAACCATCCTGACTATGAAAAAGCGCTTGAGGCTGTTAAAGCAGCACAATAACTAACACTATAAAAAATAAGTAAACCCACTCTATTTCGAGTGGGTTTTCATTTGAGGGATCAGTATGCAAACAAATGTAGAAAAAATCTTTTCATTTATCGATCAAGAAGCCACATTTATAGAAGAGCAGGAATCTGCTCCTTATTTAGAAGGAATCGTCTATGCACTTGAGCTATGGCTTGAAAATAAAAAAGCTCCTGACCTTGTGAATCCTAAAAAAGAAGAGATTCGTAAAGCTATCCAGCTAGCTATTTTAAAAGGGATGAGCAAGTCAACTCAAGCAAATCACCAAATGACTCCGGACGCAATTGGATTACTATTAAGCTACTTCGTAAAAGAAATGAACAAGGAGAAAAAGGAGCTGTCCTTTTTAGATCCAGCACTAGGCACTGGAAACCTTCTATTCACCTTAATGAACGTCATTCCGAATACTTCTCATGCGTTTGGAGTGGAGATAGACGAGTTACTTATTCAGCTTGCTGCTCAGGTTGGGGAACTACTGGAGCAGGACATCCAGTTATTTAGACAGGATGCAATTCGTCCATTGATGATAGATCCCGTCGATATAGTTGTAAGTGACTTGCCAGTTGGATATTATCCAGACGAAGAGGCCTCGAAGGAATATTTCCTTCATAGCGAGGATGAAATGCCTTATGCCCATCATTTGTTTATGGAACAAGCGATGAAGCATGTAAAGCCGGGAGGGTATCTATATTTCCTAGTCCCAGCTACGATCTTCGAATCAAAACAAGCACCACAGCTGCATAAATTTATAAAAGAAAATGGCTGGATACAAGCAGTCATTCAACTTCCAGACTCTATCTTTAAGAACAAAGCGCAAGAAAAGAGTCTCCTTATTTTACAAAAGAAAAGTGAGGATTTAAAGGCTCCACGAGAGGTCTTGCTTGCGAAGGTACCAAGTATGACAAATCGAGAAGCAATGGAGCTATTCTTCAAAAAAATCGACATATGGCAAGAAGAAAATAATAGGTAAAATTTGCCCGCCCCTTTTATGCAAGGTACAATTATTGTATCAGTATAAAGAAGGGGCGTTTTCTTATGCCAAATATTTTAGCAGTTAATGCAGGTAGTTCTTCTTTAAAATTTCAGTTGTACTCAATGCCCGAAGAGAGAGTAATAGCAAAAGGATTAATCGAAAGGATAGGGTTATCAAATCCTGTGTTTACGATGAACTTTGACGATGAACGTATCCACTTAATAGAGCAAGTAGATAATCACGAACAGGCGGTTAAATTGCTCATTAAAATGCTGATTGATCGCAAAGTAATTCAATCGTTAGAAGATATACAAGGAATTGGCCACCGTGTCGTACATGGAGGAGAAACATACAATGACTCTATTTTAATAAATAAGGATGTTATTAAAAATATTGAAAGATTAGCAGAATTTGCTCCGCTTCATAACCCGGCAAACGTTACAGGAATCATAGAATTTCAAAAAGTTTTGCCCAATATACCAGCTGTCGCTGTGTTTGATACTGCTTTCCATCAAACGATGCCTGAAAGTTCTTATTTATACTCGATTCCGTATGACTATTACGAAAAGTATAGTATTCGAAAATATGGCTTTCACGGAACCTCTCATAAATATGTCGCTCACCGAGCAGCAGAATTATTAAATAGACCACTAGAAATAACTCGCCTCATCTCCTGCCATCTCGGTAATGGGGCAAGCATTGCTGCTATTCACAAAGGGAAATCTATAGACACCTCCATGGGCTTCACTCCACTTGCAGGAGTAACAATGGGCACAAGATCAGGAAACATTGACCCGGCACTGATACCCTACTTAATGGAAAAGACGGGAAAAAGCGCAGAAGGCATCCTAGATATACTAAACAAGAAATCAGGAATGCTTGGAGTATCAGGCTTTTCTAGTGATCTGCGAGATATCGTAACAGAAGCAACCAAAGGCAATGACCGTGCCCAACTAGCACTAGACGTCTTTGCCAACCGAATACACAAATACATCGGATCCTACGCTGCCCGTATGAATGGAGTAGACGCCATCCTCTTCACAGCAGGCATAGGTGAAAACAGCGAGGTTATCCGCGAAAAGGTACTCTCCGGCCTCCAATTCATGGGCGTCTACATGGACCCAGACCTAAACAAGCTGCACGGTAAAGAAGGCTTCATCAACTACCCACACTCACCCGTAAAAGTCATCGTCATCCCAACGAACGAGGAGATTGTGATTGCGAGAGATGTGATGAGGATTGCGGAGATGTAGGGGTTATGAGTAGTTACTAAGTTCTTGATTTTAATAGGTCGATTTGGTACAGTAGTTGAAATTATAGAATTGAATTTGAGGAGTTCCAAGAATTTAAGAGACGGATCAATTGTATAGTTCGGATATAAAGAAGGCTTGTTGAATGATTAATAATTTAATAACTGCGTAGGAGTGTCTGATATTTATGGGCGCTTCCTTTTTTTATAAAAGAAAATGATTATACATAAGATTGGGTTCACATAATAAAAGTTATATATACTAATAAAACTATGATTTTATGAAGAGATTAGTAGTCTATTCAGATTAAATTTAACATGGTATGATTATCCAATAATTAAAATTCTGCTTAATATTAGTTGGAGGTGTTTTATGTATTACTCTGATAATTACGCTACGTTTGATGAATGGGTGTCCCTTGTTTCTGATAATAATGAGTTAGTTGTTCCTTTTTGTAAAATACCTTATAGAGAATGGCTAGAAGACTACCTTGAAAATGTTCATAATAGGTCAGTTGAAGAAGTGAAAGACTTATTAAGATGTTTACTTCGTCCTTTTACTAGAGAGGCAGATATAAGTAACTATAAAATTTATTTTCAACTGAAACAATCAGAAATTACTACTTTTGCAGAGATGGCTAGTACAATGTCAAACATTGAACTATATCACAGAGTTAAAAATGGACAGGAAGCTTGGGAAGGATTAACTTGGGTTTTGGAGTTTTTACCCTCTCGACCATATAAAGCAATTAAAGCGCTTGAAAATTATGTTATTTCAGAGTCGAGTTTACCCGATGATAGAATAATTGGAATTGATCAGTGTGCGGAAATTATTATGGAAAAGTTTATTAATTTCGAAAATCCATTGGAGAAGTTAACGAGTTTGAAACCTATAGAATTTGAGTGGTTAATCGAAGAATTATACAAATGGATGGGCTATGAAACTACTTGGACTCCATCGACTCGGGATGGCGGAAAAGATATAATTGCATCGATAAAAAGACCAGATGGTAATGAAATAGTTTACGTTGAATGTAAGTTGTATAAGACAACAAAGTTAACAATCAAAGATGTCCGAAATCTACATTCTGTAATCACTAATGACAAAGTAAATAGAGGAGTTATATTTTGTACAGGCTATGTCAACGATAATTTAGGGAAATTTGATAGCAGAATTCAAATATGGTCTTATGATACTATTAACGTCCTACTAAATGCTCATTTAGGTATAAATTGGGCAGAGAGATTAGATATTGTTCTTGATAATAAGAAAAGAGAATTAGCAAGGGGCAAGTCTCTAGCTGATAATTAGGAATCTATCTAATGCTAGAAAGATACTTATTAATGGAGTTTAAGGTATTTTAGACATTTTCGATACAACTATTTCAATAGGACCAAATTATCTAATTTCAATAAACATTATATATGCGAATATAAATATTTACTTTTACTAATTTTTTGTTTATATATAATTGTGGAAAAGTGTACAAGTCCAGGATAATATAAAGCGCGAATGCAATCGCAATTAATAAATGATGAGTAGTAGTGAAAAAAAGAGTGCTGAATCAATACTTTCAGCGCTCCTTTTTGTATTTTAACATGCAAATGTTTCATGAGGATGGAATGAATGATGGAGATAGTTGGGAGATAAACATCTTTATGAATGTATGCTTTTAATGGAAAGGATACATATAAAATGTTGATTTAATAGTATTCCGTCATTGATAAGATAATGAAGGTATGATATTTTAAATTTAATTGCATAAGGATACATTTTGAAATGAGGATTATTATGGCAAATAAAAGTAAGAAAAAAGGAATGTTAATTGATGTTCAACCACTTAAAACAAAAAGAGGGGTTAATGATCTGATTGAAGCTTTGGGTATGACGAAGGAATTCGGTCTACGCAATCAGCTACTTTTCAAATTAGGTATCTCAACAGGTTTACGTTGTGGTGATCTAGTTGGATTGAAAGTGGAGCAGGTTAAAGGTAAAAGCTCATTCAAAATCTGTGAAGGCAAGACAAAAAAGGAACGCACAGTCTATTTGAATAACCTTATTGCTGATTTAGCAGATTATACTAAGACTTTGCCACCAGATACAAAGTATCTGTTTCCAAGTCGTAAAGGTGATGGACATATTACAATAACTCAAGCTTATCGTATCATTGCAAAGGCTGGAGATATGATTGGTAATTACTCTATTGGGACACATACCATGCGTAAGACCTTTGGGTACACCTATTACCAAGCTACTAAAGACGTGGCAACGCTAATGGAGATATTCAATCATTCATCGCAAAAGACCACGTTACGTTATATTGGAATTACAGATGAAGCGATTGAGAACAGTATTAAGAGCGTTGCTTTCTTTTAAAGGCTAATTAAGATAGGATACCATTATAAAAAAGGGAAGTGTGTGAGGATATGATAAATCAAACTACCTTATCTCTTAGTGTAGGATGGTCTGAATCACGAGGGAGAAAGAAAATAAAAGAATTACAAGAGTATTTCCCCTATGAAATTAAAGGACAGAAGAAGTTATATAATGTCCAATCTTTAAAAACAATGAAGTATGTAAAAGAATTAAGCGATAAAGGGTTATCTGCTAAGGAGATTTCTACTTTATTCCATTCATATGGTTTACCTAAAAGCGATGGAGATTTAACAAAAATGTTAGATGAGATGAGTAGTTTATACACGGGAGATGAAAAAATTTTATCAACAATTCCTTCTTCAAGAGAACTAGCTATACCACTTTTAAAGGTTATGTCTGATAATGATTTATATATTGCTTCAACACTAAATAATGGGGTTGCTGAACACTTTTCTTTAAGTAAAATACAAAAAGATTTTGCTTATCCTGATAGTAAGGAAACAGTTTTTGTTAGTCGAATGAGACATACTAGATTTACTTTGCAAAAACAGGGCTATATTGAGGAAGTGAAGAAATTTACATATCGTATAACTGGGGAAGGGATAGAGCTTCTTAATGAAAATATTGTTGAGCAAGAAGAGGAACTTGAAGAACTCGAACAAGTCGTAAATCATATTCAAGTAATAGAAGAGCATTTGACAGAATACGATAATGAATTAGTTATAGAATTATTAGAAAAGCTTACTAAAGTTAATTGGAAACATTTTGAGAATATAGTAGTCGAATTATTAGTTGCTATGGGATATGGAGCAGGTAAAGTCACCAAAAGCACCAATGATGAAGGATTAGATGGGATTATCAAAGAAGATAAACTTGGTTTAGAGAATATATATGTTCAAGCCAAAAGATGGACTAAAAATGTATGCAGACCTGATGTGATGGGATTTGTAGGAGCATTAGAAGGTAAAGGTTCTAAGGGTGTTATGATAACTACATCATCATTTTCTGACGGTGCTAAGAAATATTTACAAACTATCCCCTATAAGAAAATAATTCTAATAGATGGACAACAATTAGCGAAATATATGATTGAGTATAGTGTAGGGGTAACTTTAAAAAAGAAGTTGATAATAAAAGAAGTAGACTTTTCATATTTTGAAGATGAATAAGGGTAATCTAACACACTATAATTTTGCATTGTTAGTGTGTTTTTACTTGTTCAGCAATACAGGGGAGTGAATTGGTAAGGAAATGATTATAAAAGTTATAAAGAATCAAATCTTGATTATTGGTTTAATGAATAGTACAAGATTCTGAAGTTGTTCGCAACCTCTTCTATGCATAGTAGACTTTGAAATAGATATGATTATTGTACGACCACAAGAACGGCCGGCAATCTTCTAGACAAACCTAAGGCTGTTGTTTCTTTTGTGTAAGAGTTTTTCATAAATATTCGTTCTACAAGTTGTTTGATCAAAAAACTCACGTCTCTTTCTATATGGATATTATAAAATATAGTATTATTTTCCATTATAGTATATTAATGAATATATTTATAGTTGAAAAGTAATAATTGGTTTTATCTTTAACTGTTTAGATATGATCAGCTATTAACTGCTAAGCAAGGATAACTCCTTGTTGATTGGAGCGACAGGTGGCGACACAAGTAGGGATGAGTGAGACAGATAAGACATCACAACCACGCGCGTTAGCGATGGGTGATGGCTTATCGCTCACCCCACGGAAAGCGTCCGCTTAAAGCGAAAATCAACTCTACATACTTCTTCATGCTGTCTATACTTCTACTATCTACTTACCACAAAATTTAATACTCATCAAAAAAAGAACCATGGCATAAGCCATGATTCTCTAAGTTTAATAGTTTAATATACTACATTATGCTTCTAATACTTCATCTGTACGTACTACTAATACATCACAAGTAGAAGAACGAACAATATATTCAGACACACTACCAATTAAAAATCTTTCCATTGCATTTAGACCAGTTGCTCCACAAATGATTAAATCTGCTTCTACCTTATTAGCTAAATCCTTCGAAATCATTGTCTTAGGTGAGCCATACTCAACAATAATATTTACATTTGTCACTCCAGCAGCAAGAGCTTCTTTTTTATATCCACCAAGTAAATCTTCTGCAAATTTTTGAGCTCTTTCCGCGATAGAACGATCATACGCCTCAATAGCTGCAAAAGAACGAGTATCAATGATATTAACTAGATTTAAAGTTGCGTTATTTCTTTCAGCAATAGAAACAGACTTTTTAAAAGCAAATTCTGCTTCCTTTGAACCGTCTACTGCTACTAAGATTTGATTGTATTTTAATGTCATTCTAAATCCCTCCTGGGTTTGTTATACTATTATATTTCTATACTTAATCTCTAATTCCTGCTATCTTTTAATAGTTATTTAGTCTAATTTGTGAACAAAGGCTAATTATAAGAACGAATTGATGAGCAATTTAGAATTATTAATGCTAAAATATACTTGTTTCACTAATCTATTTAATCTTGTTAAAGGGGATATAGACATGCGTATAGGAGTTCCAAAGGAAATTAAAAATAATGAAAACCGTGTCGCAATGACACCAGCGGGAGTTGTAAGCTTAACTCTACATAATCATCAAGTGTTTATTGAAACAGGAGCAGGATTAGGTTCTAGCTTTACCGATGAAGATTATATTGCAGCAGGAGCAACGATTGTTCAAACTGCTCACGAAGCATGGAATCAAGAAATGGTAATGAAAGTAAAAGAACCAACACATCAAGAATTTGACTTAATTCAAGAAGGAACGATCCTGTTCACTTATCTACATTTAGCACCTGAAGAAGCATTAACAAAAGTGTTATTAGACAAGAAAGTGACAGCGATTGCTTATGAAACAGTTCAATTACCAAACAATTCTTTACCTCTTCTTTCACCAATGAGTGAGGTTGCAGGTCGTATGGCTACTCAAATTGGCGCTCAATTCCTAGAGCAAATCCATGGAGGTAAAGGAATTTTACTTGGTGGAGTTCCAGGGGTTCCACGTGCTAATGTAGCAATTATTGGTGGTGGGATCGCAGGCACAAATGCTGCAAAAATGGCAATAGGAATGGGTGCAAAAGTCACTATCATCGACTTAAACGTGGATCGTCTTCGTCAATTAGAAGATATCTTTGGAAGCAATGTTCAAACTCTAATCTCTAACCCTTACAATATTGGAGAAGCGGTGAAGGAAGCTGACTTAGTAATAGGTGCTGTATTAATACCTGGTGCCAAAGCTCCTAAGCTAGTATCAGAGGATATGATTAAATCAATGACTCCAGGCTCAGTTGTAATCGATATTGCCATTGACCAAGGGGGAATCTTTGAAACTTCTGACAGAATAACAACGCATGATAACCCTACCTATGAAAAGCACGGCGTAGTTCATTATGCAGTTGCGAATATGCCAGGAGCGGTTCCAAGAACATCTACGATGGCATTGACGAACGCAACAGTACCTTATGCAGTGCAAATTGCAAACAAAGGGTACAAGCAAGCATGTCTGGATAATTTAGCTCTTCAAAAAGGGATTAATACATTAGGCGGTCATGTCACATTTGCAGCAGTTGCAGAAGCACAAGGCTTACCATATACAGATGTAACAACTCTTTTAAAATAACATTACTCAATCACCCATCTCTAAAGAGTTTGGGTGATTTCTAAATTTCTAGACAGTGAGGTGGAATAGTGAGTTATCTATACATTGGCCTCGCAGGTGGACTAGGTGCAATATGTCGGTATGTGATTGGGTTTTATATAGCTCCTTCATCTTCTTTCCCTTTTTCCACGTTACTTGTAAATTTAATTGGATGTTTTGCTCTTGCTTTTGTTTTGTCTCGCACAGAGAGGTTCTCCTACAAATTACGCCTCGCCTTAGGCACCGGGTTCCTCGGTTCTTTTACTACCTTTTCAGCCTTTAGTGTGGAAACTATACTATTAGTAGAACAATCCGAATATGCTTTGGCACTGATTTATCTAATATGCAGTATAATTGGCGGCATGATTAGTAGTAATCTTGGATGGAAAAAAGAGGTGAAAGAATGACTCTAATTTCTTTAATAGCAGTAGGGGGAGCGGGATTCCTTGGTGCAATACTGAGATTTTATACCGCTGAAAAACTAAATAAGCATAGCCAGTTTCCTTATGGAACGCTTTTTGTGAATTTAATAGGATCTTTTCTACTTGGGTTACTGTGTGGGGTGAACGTGGAAGGAATTTATTATCTGCTCATTGGTATTGGGCTATTAGGAGCACTGACAACCTTTTCAACGTTGAACGCTGAATTGATAAAACTAAAGGAAAAACGAAAACAATACCTTTTTTATTTGATTTCTACTTATGTAGGTGGGTTGTTCGTAGCTTTTATAGGTTACTTTTTTGGAACTATATTTTAGCTCTCTAATTTTTGGGGTTGCCTGTATTGTTTGGAGCAGCAGACGGCGAATCCACCGGAAAACTATCAAATGAGGCTGACACACAACTAGTTACTTAAACTAAACGCACAAATTAGTTGAAGAAGGATACTTTTAATTTCTAGATTTTTCCTATAAATAAAGGGCAGGTATAGATGATATGGCATTTGAGAATGTAGTATATCCAGCTTTTATTAAGCAAGAAGAAAGTTTCAGTATTCATTTCCCAACTTTGCTTCCAAAGTACGGGTGGGAGACTCCGTTAAGCTATGGTCCCACGAAAAAGGAAGCAATTCAAAATGCAAAGAAGGCCTTAGCTTATTTGCTAGCCGGTGCTTTATATGATAATGAAGATTTACCAAGTCAGGAACAGATTCCTACTAATCTTGTGACGGAAGAGATGGAACTTGTTTTTATTAAAACATCATATAGTGATTATGCAAAAGAAATTGAAAAGCATTTACCATTCCGTCATTGGCATATCTATTTTAACAGAGATGAGAGAAGTGATTTTCAAGCTGTTGCATATAAGAATAGAGAAGGACTTTGGGATGTAAAGGTAGATGGTAATTTACCAATTGAAATAGCAAAGGAGAAGTTGATCCAAGTTTGTCCTACATATCCTGTTATTTGTACTGTACGACGTCGAGTTGAAGCGGAAGAAGCTTTCGATAGTCTAGTACTCAGAGTAGAAGAGATAAAAAAGAAATTGTGATTTTTAAATATTGCTCCTATAGCAATAAAATTACAGGCGATTTATTTTAGCATGTAATAATAATTTGTAATTACATGTATTAATTTTCTACTAAATTTTTATTGAAAAGAATTATAATTTTCGATAAATAAACAGGGCGATTTTGTTTCAGTTTTTTACTTAAGGAATTTAATAAAGTTTGTGAATTACTATACTTAAACAAGCCGATGCTTTTGCCAAATATGGCCATCCTTTCGATGATCTATTTTTATGTCCCAAATATCAAGTTGATTCTAAATATACTTTGTGAAATGTCACTCTTAAACTAAGTAGCCGGTTAGTTTAAGAGAGTTGTTTAACTTGTATTCAACAATCGGGCCAGATTGTTATATAACCATCTGAATAAACAAGTGATTAGTCTAAAGATAAAGGGGGATTTATATGAATACAAAACGTAAAAGGAAGGTCATAGGTTCAGGAGTATTTATTGTACTTGTTATAGCTTTCATATCTTGGTATTATCCATTATCGCTTTTTAGCGTCCATCAAAGCTTTACATATCATCCTGGTTCGAATACTCATAATGGCAAAACCTACGAAGAAGAGATTGGCGAGTTTAAAGCTACCTATGAGGAGGATCTAAAAAAGGATTTAAAAAGTGATAATTACAATCCTACGGTAAATAGAACTCAATTTATTCTTCCGATTTTTGAACAAGAATGGCTGATCGGCACGGACTCCAAAACAATTGACAAAGATAAACTGGATAGAATGCTTTTCGATGTACAACAGGCAAGAAATACCCTGTTAGACCTTGTTTCTGAAGGAGATTATTCCAGAGAAGAAAGGGGATACCTGGTTGATAGTATAAATAATTTCCTGCACTTGGAAGAGCGTATTAGATTTATAAGAAACGGAAAATATTTTTCGAGAAGTGATTTGCAAAGGATGTTAGGTAATTTACACGGAGATTTCTGGACAGGTTTTAATTACTATACCACCGTTTTTTATGATGTGTCTCACAAATAAGAGTTTGAAGCAATCGGGCGCGATTGTTAATAAGCGTCTCTGTTCTTCTTAAATGTAGTGTAGTGCTTTAGCTAAGATGGATGTTTCTTAACTAATACCTATTTTCTATTGTATAAAAATTGGGGTTAGCTACAAAACGGTATAGGAGGAAGGAATGTATGCAATATAATGTAGCTTTTAATATACCAACCTTTACAGATGATGAATCAACCTTTCCAAAGCCAGTAATCGGAAATTACGATTATTGGACTGCATTATTCGAACACTTTTTAAAAAGTTCAAATACAATTGAAATTCATTGTTGGAATAAAGAGATTGAAACTATTTCAGAGATTAAATCTCTCTATAAAAATGAATTAGAAATTGTTAAAGGAGAAAATCTCACTATATTTAGGTGGCGAAAACACTTTATCGTTTCAGATTATTTATTGAATGACTATTTAAATAAAATAGGAGAATTCAAGTGGTTCACAGTTAATTTAGAGAAGGATATGATGTCTGTGTTTCATTCGGGACACTGGGGGACGGAATTCTTTGTACCTAATGCATTAAAAAGTGATGTTGCATTAATCAAAAGTATAATTCCCGGTGAAACAAGTTTTCATCAAAATTAACAATTCCTTATTCAAGTAACGTTGCGTTATTTGAAGATGAAAAGTGAAGAAAAATAATCCAGGAGAAAATATCATCGCTCATTGTTTATATGTATTTAAAATCATCCTTTACCTTTAACAAAGCAAATAAAAAAACGTGAAATCATCAGTTGATTTCACGTTTTCACTAATTTTTAAAGCTAGTTGCTTTCTTGTAGAGACCTCTCCATTCTAGTTGATTGGAGAGAAGGCTACGACTCCTGGGGCACAGCGAGAGAAGTCATAGTTTCCTGCTTATTTTAAAGTATTTGCAGCTCTTTCGGGAATTTAGTTAACACTTCCACTCCGTCAGCAGTAACCACTACATCATCCTCAATACGTACGCCCGTAATATCTGGGTGGTAAATACCAGGCTCGATCGTAAATACCATTCCTTCTTCTAATACCATTTCATTAACACCTGTAATCGAAGGGAATTCATGAACTGAAATTCCTAAGCCATGACCAAGGCGATGCGTAAAGTATTCACCATAGCCAGCCTCCGTAATAACATCACGAGCCGTTTTGTCTAATTCCATAGCAGTGACACCTGGCTTCACTGCATTTACAGCTGCCATTTCTGCTTTAAGTACCGTTTCGTATACTTCTCTTTTTTCAGGAGAAGGTTCGCCGAAAGCTACCGTACGAGTTATATCAGAACAATAGCCGTTATACACTACACCAAGATCAAACAGGATGAAATCACCCTTTTGAATTTTGCGATCGCCTGGAGTTCCGTGAGGAGAAGCAGTCTTCGGTCCACTTAATACCATCGTATCAAATGACATTTGAGCTGCGCCTTTTTCTTTCACGGCTAACTCGATAGCATTTAATATTTCTAGCTCCGTTTTACCTTCAGCAATCTCTTTACAACCGACTTCAATCGCATAATCTGCTAGCTCTGCTGCTTTACGCATATTAGCTAATTCTGCCTCGGATTTTATAACACGTAGCTCATTAATCTTTTCATCTAAACGATTAATTTGAAGGGAAGAAAATCTTTTCGTTATTGCTTCTAATCTTTCAACCGTCATATGAGATTTTTCAATTGCTAGGCTCTGAATGGATTGTCCGCTGTCTTTCACTGCTGACGCTAATACGTCCCATGCATTGTCTGTGTCCTGATGACCAATAATAGTCCCTGACCATCCAGCTGCTTTAGCATCCGGCATCTCCATTTTAGGGCAAATGATAAACGGGGGAGCATCTTTGAAAATCATCACTCCAAGTAAACGTTCGTGCGGATTGCTCTTAAATCCGGTAAAATAGAAGACGTTATCAGGAGTAGTTACGAAAGCAGCGTCTATGCTGTTAATTTGTAGGTATGACTGAATTTTTTTTATAGATTCCAAGTAAAGCACCTCTTTTTTATTTATATTATAAGGATAGCAGAATAAAGGAATTCTTGCATTAGCGTTGAATGAACAATAAGTAGATTTAAAATAATTTTTAAGGAGAGATGTCAAAATGAAAATTAGCTATCATGGACACTCAGTAGTAAAAATTCAAACAAATTCTCACACTATTTTAATTGACCCTTTTATAACGGGAAATGAAAAAACAGACTTGAACGCAGCTGAACAACAAGTGGATGCTATTCTTTTAACACATGGTCATGACGACCATGTCGGAGATACAGTGGAGATTGCTAAAAAATGCAATGCCATTGTCGTAGCACCTTTTGAGTTGGCAAATTATATACAATCTAAAGGGATAGAAGTGCACCCTATGGGTATCGGAGGCGAGCGTGAATTTGAGTTTGGAAAAGTAAAATTTACTCAAGCTTTTCATAGCTCTTCTACTACAAATGAGGAAGGCCAGGTCATTTATTTAGGGATGCCTACTGGTATTCTCTTCAGTGCAGAGGGAACTACCCTATACCATGCTGGGGACACTGGTTTATTTGGTGATATGAAGCTTATAGGTGATCGACACGATATTGATGTTGCTTTCCTTCCTATAGGTAGCAATTTCACAATGGGGCCAGAGGATGCGGCCTATGCTACAGAATTACTTCAGCCTAAAATAGTAGTTCCTATTCACTACAATACTTTTCCACCTATCAAACAGGATCCAAAGTACTTTGAAAGCTTAGTTAAAAAGGCAGAAGTTCAAATACTTTCAGCTGGAGAATTTGTTGCACTCTCCTAGGATAAGAAAATTATTAAAATGTGTTACAATAAGCGTATAACTAACGTTTGGATGTGACTACATGACAACAAAACATGAGCAGATTTTGGCTTACATTGAAAACCTTCCCGTTGGTGATAAAATATCGGTTAGGCAAATTGCAAAAGATTTATCGGTAAGTGAAGGAACAGCTTATAGAGCCATTAAGGAAGCAGAAAATAGAAGGATAGTTAGTACTATTGAACGAGTGGGTACGATTCGTATAGAGCTTAAGAAAAAAGAGCACTTCGAACGTCTTACATTTGCAGAGGTAGTTAATATAGTAGATGGACAAGTACTTGGTGGTAAAGCTGGGCTATACAAGACATTGAACAAATTCGTTATTGGTGCCATGCAGCTAGATGATATGATGCGCTACGTAGAGCCAAGCAATCTATTGATCGTAGGTAATCGGTTGAAGGTACATGAGACTGCTTTAAAGGCTGGAGCTGCAGTATTAATCACGGGTGGCTTTGATGTTTTGGAGAACACAAAAAAATTAGCTGATGAGCTAGAACTTCCGGTTATATCCACGAGCTATGATACCTTTACAGTTGCCACGATGATTAATCGAGCGATTGACGACCAGCTTATTAAGAAAGACGTTTTACTAATTGAGGATATATATGTACCACTAGAAGAGACGTCTTATTTATACGCAACAGACCTTGTAAAACAATACAGAGATTTAAATAATATGACCTCTCATGGGGGATTCCCTGTAGTAGATCGATCCAATAAGCTCGTTGGAATAGTGACGGCTCGTGATGTCATCGGAAGAAATAGCAATGAGATGATTGAAAAGGTTATGACGAAGAATCCTATTGCTATTACGATGAAAACGAGCGTTGCTTCTGCTAGCCATCGTATGATTTGGGAAGGAATAGACCTTCTTCCTGTTGTAAAAGAGAGCAATTATTTAGAAGGTGTCATCAGTAGGCAGGATGTATTAAAGGCCTTGCAGGCTGCTTCTCGACAGCCTCAAAACGGTGAAACAATTGATGATATTGTAAAGCAGCAGATTAAAGTAGTTTCATCTGAGGAGTTTATGTTTGAATTTGTCGTGACGCCTCAAATGACTGACCATTACGGGGCAATGTCTTACGGCGCTTTTGCGATCCTTTTAACGGAAACAGGAGCACAAGCGTTAAAAATTAAAAAGCGTGGTGAATCTGTCGTTGAAAACATGACGATTTATTTCACTAAGCCTATTCAATTAGAAAGTATTCTGCGCATCCAAGTAAGGGTATTAGAAATGAGTAGGAAAGTAGCGAAGATGGATATTGAGGTTTTCCACGATAAACAATTAGTTGGTAAGGCTATGGTCACTTATCAATTATTAGAAAGATAATGACTAGAAAAGCGCAAGCGCCTATGTCTGCCCCGACAGGCAAATGGAGAAAAGCGAGGAGGCAGTTCCTCAGCCACCG
>NZ_JABAFC010000037.1 GCF_012843435.1 Psychrobacillus sp. BL-248-WT-3
GAGCCATAAAAAAATACCCCCCAACAGGTAAACAGATTTTTGTTTTTTCATCTGTCTACCTATTGGGGAGCATATCATGTAGATGATTTCACGTTTTCTTTATTGTTTAGGAAATTATAAAGTTTTGAATCTGTGGATAAATTGATGTCTAGCTCCACCACCTTGCCCCTCGGGGTCAAATGGATAAAAGTTCCGGTGGCTGAAGAGCTGCCTCCTCACTTTTTCCCATTTGCCTGTCGGGGCAAAGATAGGCGGTTACGCTTTTCTGGATGTCTAGCTCCACCACCTTGCCCCTCGGGGTCAAATGGATAAAAGCTCCGGTGGCTGAAGAGCTGCCTCCTCACTTTTCCCCATTTGCCTGTCGGGGCAGACATAGGCGCTTGCGCTTTTCTTGTTTTGTTTAAAGTTCTTTAAGACTTAATAGCTAAACTTTTTTCTAGACAGAACAATAAGTATAATAGCTGGAACCGTGCAAAATGCCATTCCTAAAAAGGCTAGTTTTGGTTCTATATCATATAAATAACCACCAGTTAGTGTTAGGACGGCACTACTTAAACTCATGGATAGAGCAGCATAAATTCCTTGGGCAGCAGGTATGAGCCTTTTGTCTAGTGTTCTAGATATATATTGAATAAAGGCATAATGTGCAACTCCAAAAGAAACGGAATGTAGTGCCTGAGTGAGGATAAACATCCAAACCGATGGAAATAGATAGATTCCAATCCAACGAATGGTGGCGCCAATCCCGGCTAAGAGAAACATCCAAGATACTTTCTTATTTGAAAATAACTTGTCAGCAATAAGAAAGAATACAATTTCAAATATAACAGCAACATTTAAAATGATTCCGATATAAAGGCTGTTGACTCCGATATCCTGAAGATAAATAAATCCATAATTATTATATGATGCGTGAGACCCCTGTATAAGTACAGTTAACGTTAAAATAATGATAAATTGCTTAGAAGTAAAAAGTTCTTTCCATTTAACAGAGTTTTCTTTTGTAGTTCTCAAGGGTATTTCACTCAAAGAGGCTGGCATTGGTCTAGAATAGGTCAGCATGATGATTGCAAGTGCAGCTAACATCGTCCAGAGTATTGCTTGCTCGTCCCATATAGCAGTTACTCCTCCGATAAACAACAGGGCAAACATGAAGCCGACTGATCCAAAGGAACGGCTTTTTCCATAGTGAACTTTGTCTTTTTGCATAAGAATGGATGCACTACTCTCCATAGCAGGTAATAAGTTAGGATAGATTAAGCTAAACAAAACAGTAATAGTTAATAAAGAATAAAAAGAATTAAAGGGTATGTATAAAACAAGTGCTGCAAAGGAAAGTAACGCGAGCAAGCGAAGCACCTTCTGCATACTATACTTACTAGTAGCTCGTGGGAATAAGGCAAACGTGGAAAAGGCTCTTGCAAGCATTCCAGCACCCATAATAACGCTAGCAGAGGTGACACTAAGGCCTTTAGCATTGGTTAGATAACCGGTCCAATAGGGCATAAACACTCCCCATGTGAAGAAGAACGTGAAAAAATTAATGGATAACCATTTTTGAGAATTCATAGAATGACCTCTTTACTTTCGACTTATTAAAGCTAAGTAAATGAGCTAACTAGCTGTAATAACTGTCTAGATTTAATTTTTGGTACGAATTTATTTTCGCATAAGTTACAATTTTGAAACGAGTTTAATAACATTATAAAGCATTTTAAATTGATTAGGGATAAGTTCTATGAAAAATGTTAAACTAGTAATATCGCTAATTGGAAAGAAGGAAGAGCAAGGGATGCAATCTAGATTTAGTTTAATGAAGGCAAAAAAGAAAAGAAAGTGGCCAAAAATTGTAGTTAGTATTATTTTGGGTTTAATAGTTGTAAGTGCCGTGGGATGGATTGGTATAAATGATTGGAATATAGATAAAAGTTTAAAGGCGTTAGGTATTACAGTTCAGGAAGAAAAACATGAGGTTGAACTAGAGAAACCAACGCAAGTAATAGAGGAAGCAAAAGATCCAGTAAAAGAGGAGCCTCCAATTGTAGAGGAGCCTATAGAAGAAGTAGATCGTTCAGGGGCAAAAGGTTATGAAGGCAATGAAACTTTACCTGCCGAGCCAACCTATGTGGATGGAATTTTAATAGCAAGCAAGCAATATCCCCTACCTGCCACTTATGCACCTGGGGAAAGTAAAGAAGCAAGACAAGCTTTCGAAGCTATGGCAGCTGAAGCAAGGCTTTCCGGTTACGAATTAGTAGCATTTAGTACATACCGTTCTTTTGACTATCAACAGCAGCTATACAATAGATATGTGAGCAATGATGGAGTGGAAGCTGCAGATCGATATAGCGCTCGCCCTGGATACTCTGAGCATCAAACCGGGCTTGCATTCGATATTGGAGAATTACACTTTGAGCAGCACTTCGCAAGAGAGAGTTTTGGGGAGACGCCAGCTGGCCAATGGTTAGCTTCTAACGCTCATAAATATGGATTTATTATGCGTTTTCCAAATGGAAAAGAAAAAATTACCGGGTATATGTATGAGCCATGGCATTTTAGATATGTAGGATTGGACCATGCAGCTAAAATATATGAAGCAAATACAACATTAGAAGAATATTTAGGCATATAAGAAAAAGATCCCATCATTCGTGGGATCTTTTTCTTGTATTAAGGCAATGGCTTAAATCATCGTTTTATAAAATTGGAGATATTAGTCGAGCAAGTGATTCCTTAAACTTAATCATAGTCGACCGTTTTTCATAAAGTTCCCATGTAAGTTCAGTAGAAAGCTTCATATCCTCTTCAAATAACTCCGCTAATTGATGGGAAGTTTCATTGTCATAAATAAATGCGTTTACCTCGAAATTTAACTTGAAACTTCTAACGTCAATATTAGCAGTAGCTACAGTAGAAGCTTCATCATCAATAACAATCATTTTCGTGTGTAGGAATCCATTTTCATAAATGAATACTTTTGCCCCAGCTTTGATAAGCTCTCCAACATATGAATAGGTTGCCCAGTATACAAATAAATGGTCAGGCTTGTTAGGTATCATAATTCTTACGTCTATACCTGAAAGACAAGCTACACGGAGAGTATCCATAAAGCTAGCATCTGGTATGAAATAGGGGGACTGAATATAAATGTATTTCTTCGCCATCATGATTAATTTTAAATAACCATTTTTAATTTGCTCCCACTCAGAATCAGGTCCACTCGAAACAATCTGTAATCCAACAGAACCCTTCAAAGGGATAGCTGGGAAAAAACGATCGGAATATTCGATATCGTGTTCTGCAGAAGCTTGGTTCCAATCGAGTATAAAACGAGTTTGGAGCGGATGAACGGAGCTTCCTTCAATTCTAAGGTGAGTATCTCTCCAGTAACCAAATTTCTTTTTCTTACCTAAGTATTCATCACCGACGTTGAATCCTCCTATGTACCCAATTCGTCCATCAATGACTACTATTTTGCGGTGGTTTCGGTAGTTCATCCGTGGGTTGATCAATGGAAGAATGGATGGAAAGAATGCTTCCACGCGTCCGCCTAGCTTAATGAGCTCATGAAAGTGTCGCTTTCGTAAAGAGCGAGAGCCTGTATCGTCATACAGTATGCGAACCTTTACTCCTTGTTTAGCTTTTGCTAGTAGAACCTTATAAATCTCTTGTCCTAAATTATCTAAACGGAAAATATAGTATTGAATGTGTATATGGTCCTTTGCATTTTCTAAGTCGAACAAGAGGGCATCAAACTTTTCACGCCCGTCTGTAAAGATATCCACTTTGTTATCTTGTGTTAAAACGGCATGGTTATTATTAAGATGCATAATAATCAAATCTTTGTAATGACTAGCGTCATCCAATCTAAAATCAAAGGATTCATCTTCAATAGCTTCCATTTGAAACTCAATTAATTTATCGATACCTATTTTACTTTTCCCTTCCCAGCGAAAAAGGGTTTTGCGTCGCAATCTTCTTCCAAACAGTAAATAAATACCGAAACCTAGGATGGGGATGAAGAATAGAACTAAAATCCATGCCCAGGTGGAGGACGCATCTCTTCTCTCTAAAAATATTAAGGCGATTGCCAAAGAAATATTTAAAATTAGTATGCCTGTACCAACAAAACCGTATATACTCGCAGCCAAAATTACACCCCCAACCCTTTTATATCTGTCTTTTCTAGTATAGCCGATTTAGTTAAAAGAAAGAAGAATTGTAACATATTGAGTAAACCTATAAGCATAAGTAATTAGCAAAATGAAATATACATATAAGGTGTTTGAATAGTCTGATATAATCAAGGTGGGAATTTAGACTTAAGGAGATGGGGAAAATGCTTCAAGCAAAAAATCTTCAGAAGAAGTTTAAAGAAAAAGAAGTAGTGAAAAAGATAAATTTGGAGCTTGGTACAGGAGAATCAATTGGATTGTTAGGTCCAAATGGAGCAGGAAAATCAACTACTATATCCATGCTTTCATCATTAATGAAGCCTACAAGTGGAACTGTTCTTTGGAATGGGACTTCCATTGAAGGGAATCCTCAAATGCTTCGTAAGAATTTAGGGGTGGTACCTCAAGAAATAGCCTTGTACCCAGAGCTTACAGCACAAGAAAACCTAGAGTTTTTTGGACGAATTTATGGGCTGAAAGGAAAAAATTTAGAAACACGGGTGGAGGATGTGCTTGAAAAGATTGGTTTAAGTGACCGGAGAAAGGACAGAGTAAAAACCTTTTCCGGTGGGATGAAGCGTAGACTTAATATTGGAGCGGCTTTACTACATAAGCCTTCCTTTCTCATTATGGATGAGCCTACTGTAGGAATAGATCCTCAGTCTCGTGCTTACATATTAGAGGCCGTAAAGCAGCTTGTAGAGGAAGGTATGACGTTACTTTACACAAGTCACTATATAGAAGAGGTAGAGCTGCTTTGCGAAAAGATATACATTATGGACCAAGGTGAAATTATTGCATCGGGAACAAAAGAGGAATTAAAGTCTTTAGTATCCGACCAACAAACAATTGAGTTAAAGGGTCATTCGCTTTCAGTTGCATTTGAGGAAAGCTTACAGAAGCATTTTCCAACTGCTAACATCCATAGGGAAGAAGAAAAACTTTTAGTATCTCTTTCTAAGTTTATGGAGCCATTATCAAGTATTTTTGCAGTTGCTGCCGAAAACGAAGTGACGATTACTTCTGCAGTAGTTAAAATTCCTTCTCTCGAGGATGTTTTTTTACATTTAACAGGAAGAGCTTTGAGAGACTAGGGGGGAATAGAATGCTTTTTAATTTAATTAGTAAGCAACTAAAGGTGATTGTTCGTAATAAGCAGCCGCTTATTATCCTTTTAGCTATGCCTATTATCTTGATTACTATTTTATCATCAGCCTTGGCTGGGATCATGGATACAGACGGATCTTCTGCTATTCAGGCTCACTTGGTAATTATAGATGAAACTAGCTGGGAGAAGGAACAGGCATCTATTACAGCCTTTCTAAAAGAGTCTGGACTGGAAGGGTCAACTCTTAATACTCTTTTGCAAACGTTTGAAGAAAACGATCCTACTAATGTTTTGCAAAATTCAATTCTCCTCTCTAAGGAAATGGAGAAATATGTAAAAACAACTAACGAAGATATATCTAATCTAGAAGATTTAAGAAAGAGTGATAATGTGGATGGTATCTTAGTCATTCCTGATAACTTTAGATTAGATTATATTAAACAATCTTATTTTGACCAAGGAAATAAGCCGAGTTTTGAGTTGTTATTAAATCAAGAGAATGAAATAAGGTCATCTATAATTGCTTCAATTCTTGAGGAGTGGAAAAAAGGGTATAGCCAGTCAATGGCGTTAAATAAAGTGGGTATAACTCCAAACGAAGTAATGGGTCAAACAATTGCAGTACAAAAATTAGAGCATTTAATGAATGAGGGTGAACGTACTATTCCATCTTCCGTTTATTACTCTGTGGGAATGCTAGTAATGTTTGCTCTTTATATACCCTCCTTTTTGGCAGGATTTGCGTTACAGGAAGTATATTGGAAGGTTTATGACCGAATCCTTTTAGCAGGAGTATCCTCAACCTATTACACTCTTTCTATATTTATAACAGGGGCAATTGTAGCGTTACTACAACAGGCGATTATATTGCTATATGGAAGCCTGGTGCTGGGAATAGACTGGATTGGCATACAGGCTATGATTGTAATAGTCATTAGCTTCAGCTTATTTATCGGGGGACTTTCAGCACTTTTAACGGCCTTGCAATTTAAAACGGGAACTGAAGGTATTGCTAATGTGTTTAATGGATTAGTCATTACTATTTTCTCCTTCTTAGGAGGCTCCTTCTTTAAAATTAGTGATGTATCCGAGACACTTGGTGACATCGGTGGCTATACCCCTAACGGAGCCACGATGAAAGCAATTCTTTCTATTCAAACTGGTGATTCTGTTGGTGTGATATGGCCACAGATGTATGTGCTATATATCGGTCTATTATTATGTGTCAGCTTGTCCATTATAGTATTTCCTAAAAGAGGTGTGACATCATGAAGGGCATTTGGATTGCAAGAGCTCAAAATTTAAAGCGAAAGCCGTTGGTTCTTCTAACAATGACCTTTATGACAGTTGTCCTCGCCTATGTTCTCAGTGGTGGTGTAGGTGGCCAGCAAGCAATTTTTATCACTAATGATCATTCCAAAACAAGTAGTGACGTATTAGATAAATTAAAATCTTTAGAGGATTATTCCTTTCATCCACTATCTAAAACTGAGTTGGAAGAGAAGATAGAAGGGGATCCTGACTTAATAGGAGTGTTACTTACAGAGTCTACGTATACAGTCTTGAGCAGTGCAGAAACAGATGTCGTTAGAAATGTATCTTTAATAATAGAAGCTGCATATAACGAACTGGCCTTTGAGAAAAGAATAGTAGAAGTTGGCGGTAGGGATAAGTGGAATGAAGTGAATAGAATTTTAGACGATGAGGAAGCCTTTGAAATCGAGATTAGCGCTATGAATGAAAAGCAGACCTTTCGATATGATGGAGCTCTGCAAAGTTTATTTGGTTATATGCTCTTTTTTGTATTTTATACCATCTCAACAAATGTTCAATTTATATTGGAAGATAAAAGAACAGGAGTGTGGAATCGTCTAAAGTTAGCTTCTATTAGCCGGACTAAATTATATTTCGGGCATTTATCTTTTAGCTTTCTAATTGGTTTTTTGCAAATGCTTTTAGTTTTGTTAGTGTTCCGATTTATCGTAGAAACTAATATGTATGGAGCATTCTCGGAAATAATTATTATATCGAGTATTTATGTATTATTAGTTTTGGCGATATCATTAATAATCATTTCCCTAGCCAAAACCGTTAGTCAAAGTGGAGTTATTGTTTCCTTGCTGGCAGTGGCTTTCGCTATGTTAGGTGGGGCATATTGGCCACTTGAAATTGTTCAATCAGAAGGGTTACTGAATATGAAATGGCTGTCTCCTATTTACTACGCGATGGAAGCATTAAAAAGAGTTACCATTTATGGGGAAACCTTAAGTGCTGTATCCGCGTACCTATGGATGATGCTTTTATTAGCGGCTACGTTTATAGCAGGGGGTATATATTTATTAGAAAAGAAAACAGAACGTGGCCATTCTAGTGAGTAAAAAGGGGGAATGGAAATGTACTGGTGCAAAGTAGCGAGAACAAATGAAGAATTTGAAGCTATCGCAAAATTAAATTATGAAACATTCGTAGAAGAAATTCCGCAACATGAAAAAGATCCAAGTGGAATGAGAGTAGATCCTTTTCACCATGAAAACGTTTATGTGATTGTATTAAAAGACCAAGAGCTTGCGGGAATGGTAGCCTTTAGAGCGGAGCGTCCATTCTCATTAGACAAGAAGCTAGGACCAGTAGAAAATTATCTTCCAGAGGATGCCCTAAAAGGGGCACTCTGTGAGGTCCGTTTACTAGCGGTAGATAAAAAGCATCGAAATGGGCGTGTTTTTTATTATTTAGCTAGAGCACTATCTGACTTTGCATATGAAAATGGATATGGAGCGGCTGTTATTTCGGGAACAGTAAGAGAGCAAAAGCTGTATAATCAGCTTGGTTTTGAGCCTTTTGCAAATCCAATCGGAGCAGAGGATGCCTTATTCGTCCCTATGGTATTAACGAGAGAGCGCTTTGATAATTCGGTTGCTGCACGCTTTAAGCAGAAAAGGTATTCTTTTTATCCAGGTCCTGTTCACCAGGTTAATGTAATCAAAAATGCTTTTCAGGAAGATCCACTCACCCATCGTTCTCATCAATTTGAGGTAATGCTTGATCGAGTTAAGCAAAGGTTAAATGAGTTGAGTGGTGCTAAATACGTTCACTTACTTATAGGAACTGGTACTTTGGCGAACGAAGCAATGATTGCACAATTGAAGGTGTTGGATGAAAGGGGTCTAATCTTAACGAATGGAGCTTTTGGAGAGCGTCTTCAAAAACAGGCATTACGTTGGGGATTAGATTATAACGTGGTTAACTATGATTGGGGACAGGCTTATGATTTAGAGGCCATTGAAAAAAAACTTGCGCTTGGAAATTATAGCTGGCTACTAATGGTTCATGGGGAAACCTCGACAGGGATGCTAAATGAATTAGAAAAACTGAAAGACATTTGCGGTCGTTATAATGTATTGCTCTGCGCTGACTGTGTTAGCTCGTTTGGATCTCTCCCATTCTCTATGGAAGGATTATATTTGGCTACAGGGGTCAGTGGAAAGGCAATAGGTACCATGAGTGGAATTTCTTTTGTCTTTGCCAATTCAGAAATAGTCTCCTGTGAGCGTATTCCTGCCTATTTAGACATAGGCTTAACGACAAACTCCCACGTACCCTTTACAATGCCATCCCAACTTATCCATAGCCTAGAAAATGCCTTAATGGCCTATGACGATGGGGAAAGATATAAGCTTTTACATAAACGATGGATGTATATTGAAGAGGAAGTTAAACGACATAATATAGAGCTCTTTACAAATAACACATATCCTATGATATTCACATTACAAGAAAACCAATTTCCACACCTCGCTGAGGATGCAAGAATGTCAGGCTTTGATTTACATTATAAAAGTGAATATTTAAAAGAAAAAAGCCTTATTCAAATATCCTGTATTCAGCCAGATTTTGAAGTTGCATGGACGAAATTCATCAATTGGTTTGCCAATTACCGTCTATATCATGAAGGAAAAAGTAAGTCGCTTTTTGAATCAAGTAGCCTGTGAATAGTGGGTAATAATGAACGCAACATTAAATAAGGCTCATTGTAACATTGGTTACAATGAGCCTTACTTATGTAAGTATGGAAAGATTTAATCTGTATTAATCTGTTTATAAGTCTCTTGGATAAAAGTTTTATAAGGAGTGTCTGGCATCTTGCTTACATTGTCATAAGCCTTTTTCGCAGCCTCTTTTGCTTTAGCTCTTTGACCAATGGCTTTATAGCACAGGGATAGGTATGCATCTTTCTCGTAAAAAATGGATAAATCAATCGGATGACTGAGAGCATCATGAATGACTACTTGCTCTAGCTGTTCAATGGCAGCTTCAAATTGCTTTAAACCGTAATAAGTTTTCCCTCGCTCTAATACAAAGTAAGGGGTAAAAATTTTATCTTTTGCTAATGTATATGTTTGAAATATTTTTTCAGCCTCTTCATATTGATATTTATAGGAATTTAAGTAATGGATTTTAGTAATCAAAGAGAAGTACTCGGCATCTGGATCATCTGCAAAGATTCCATATGCCTCTATTTTTTTTGCGTAATACTCTATTTTCTCCTCGTCTTTTTGCATCATTGCATGGGCAGAAGCGATTCTATAAAGGTCATCTAAGTGGTAAAAGGTTTTGTTTTCCTTTGAATACTCAATTGCTTGGTCCATTAGCTTTAAGGCAGATTCATAGTTTCCGATTGCGTAGTACAAGGCTGTCTCGGTATAGTCAAAGTCAAGTCGAGAAACGGGGTCAATCCATATACCAGTATTTTCTAGTTCTGCCCGTTCCTGTTGGAGAATATGCAAGGCGTCCTCGTAATTATGCTCCTGAAATTTGACCATTACTCTAACAATTCCTATTTTAGCTCGTCGTGAAGTAATGTTTAGCTTCTCATAAAGCTCTGCTGCTTGATTCAATGATTGTTCCCAGTCTTTTTTATGTACTTGGTACATACAACGACTGTACATTTCTAACAAGCGGGCTGACTCATACCCATGACCGATTTTAGGTAAATATGGCTCAACTAATTGTATTAATTGCTCATATTCATCGGATAGATCATTGTAGTGTGTATTAAAAAGATGCTCCGCCTTCTCAAGAACTACGCGTAGTTCTTGTCCACTTACTTCCTCTAATAACTCCGAAACATCTACGTTCAACTGTTTTGCGATATATTGAAGGCTTTCCATAGAAGGCTTCGCCTTATTATTTTCGATTAGACTGAGCATTCCCTTAGTTAGCTCAGAACCTGCAAGTGCCTCTAGAGTCATCTTTTGTTGCTTTCTCAATGTACGTATTCGCTCTCCAAGCGTCTGCATAGCTTCACCTCATTTATTGTTAGTTTAATTATATTAAACTTTTTGTTGAAATGGAAGAACGGATATGATATTATTTGTTTAATAAAATTAAACTTTTAGTTTTTTCAGAACAAATAGAAAGAAAAAGCTAAACAAAGGGGAAAAAATTATGGAAGAAATAGTGAAGTTGAAAAAAGCTACTTATCATTTATGGACATTCACCATTAGTAAGCTCATATCGATTTTTGGCGCTCAAGTTTATGCATTTGCTATCAGTTTTTATATTCTACAGCTAACTGGCTCTGCAACAAGCTTCGCGACAAACCTAATATGTAGTATTTTACCTAGAACTCTACTTGCTCCTTTTGCGGGGTATGCTGCTGATAAATACTCTAGAAAAGGAATTATTATTGGAGCTCAAATTGCCAGCTCGTTGGCGATAGGTGGATTATTAATCTTCAGTATAAATGCAGAATTGTCATTGATTGCGATTTATATAACAACGGTCATCTTATCCATTACCTCAACGTTTTCGGGAGTAACATTTAGTTCTTCCATGACGGGGCTAGTAGATGAAGCGAGAATACAAAAAGCGATGTCTTTAAACCAGATGTCTATTTCCTTTGCGGCGATTGGAAGCCCAGCGGTAGGGGGGATATTATATGGAACAGTGTCTATGCCGGTGTTTTTAGGAATTTATTTGACAGCGTCTATGATAGCGGTAGTTTTAGAATCTACAATGAACTTTAAATTATTTGCTACAAGAAAAGAAGTGGTGGAAGGGGCTCCTAAAGAGTCGATGCTACAAAGCATCAAAGAAGGTTTTAAATATTTAATGAAAAAGCCTGTCGTAAAAATAATTATTTTTATCTCTTTAATAGTGAACTTTTTGTTTGGGGCTTTTCAGGTTGGATATTCGTTTATCCTCATCGAAAAATTAAAGCTTGATCCAGTCCATTTTGGTTATACAGAGATGGCCTTTGCTGTTGGAATGCTGTTAATGTCTATTTACTTCTCAAGTACGAAGGAGTTAAAATATCCTCTTTTTGTTTCTAAATGGAGCATAGTATGCACAGGGTTTTTATTGGCTTCAATTGCGACTCCACTATTAATGAACATGTCTTATTTGGGGACCGTGTTATTTTATATTATAATCCTCTTTATTTTTGGAGTGACTATGATGGTCACTAATACACCAATAATGGTCATGATGCAAAAGACAATAGATGATGATTATAAAGGCCGTGTATTTTCTATTTTAGAAACAGGGTCAATGGCTCTAATGCCACTTGGTATGGTTGTTTTTGGGTTTCTGTATGATGTGTTTTCTGCAGAGCTTATCCTAATTACTTCGGGAGTTCTATTAGTAGCTACCGTTTTAGTGCTTGCAAGGCCATCGGTTATTAGAAAAGCACATCCAGAGCTTGCGAAAGGGAAAGTGGAGACTACACCAGCCCCACAGCCAGAATAAAATCTGCTCTGGCGGAACAAGAGGGGAGTTGGTCCATTACAACAGCTATAAAAATGGCGATTACCCAATAAGCCCCCGCTTCGAGGATGTTAAATGTGGATAGTTAACAGTCAATTAAAAGGAGGGGTTCTTTGAATAGCCCTATATTAAAGCAAATAGGAACATTATTTATTCCAGTAAGAAATATAGAACAAGCTAGAGATTGGTACTGCGATATTTTGGGGATAAAAGTAGACGGGGATATTCAGTATGGTCATCTTTACGTTTTACCTATGGAAGGCGCAGGGATAGTATTAGATAGTAAAATTTATTCAGAGGATAGCATATTCAAAGTGCCAGCATTTCATTTCAATACTAAAAACATTGAAGAAGCATTTCAATATATGAAGGATAAAGGAGTAAATCTTCTTACAAAAATTGAGCATAATCATTATTTTAATTTTAATGATCCTGATGGGAATACTTTAATGATATGTAAATGTTAAATTTGAGAGTAATTCAAATAAAGGCATCGTAAATTTAAAAATTTACGATGCCTTTACAGCTAATTTTATAGCCCATGTTTTAATGTTTTAGTGGATCTACGATATGCGAAAATTAAACCTATTGCTAATATCGCAAGAATCCCAGATAATACGTAAATATTATCTGGCTGCTTCGTAAACAACCATGCAAACAAGAGAGGACCGATGATGCGTCCGAGGTTATCCATTGAATAAGTCATCCCAGCTGCAGTCCCATATCGACCACCTGACTCTTTGGAGGTAAGGGATACAATGGTTGTTCTAGCAAGTGCATTACCTGCTGTGAAAACACAAAGGGATAATCCCGCCCAAAAAATATTAGTCGTAAACACTGTCATGACCAACCCTATAGCTGTAACTACTTGTGCATAAAGAAGCCAAGTCGTCTCCGTTCCGTTCTTGATACGTCGTACAACTCCACCTTGAATAGCTGCATCGACAAAGCCGCTGAACATGAATAGATAACCAATTTGTAATGGTGTTATAGCTACTCTTTCAATTTGAAATAACTGAAAAGTTGCCTCCAAGCCAGCAAGTAGGAAGGTAACCATAAAAGAAAAAAGGAATAAGTATTTTATACGGTAGGACCACAAGCTCAAAGCGCCTCTTGGAAGAATCGTTCGCTTATTGGCTTCACCAGTACGAGCTGGTTCTTTTAAAATGATTAACGCATAAACAAAAATGACTAATAATAGAATAGCTGAGACGATAAATGGAGTTTCCAAGCTAATATGACCTAGAATACCTCCAATTGCCGGTCCAAATATAAAACCTAAACCAATAGACATTCCCATGAAGCCCATATACTTATTTCTGTTTTCCTCATCGGATAAATCTGCTATAAAGCCAGTTACCGCAGTGTAAAGCGCACCTGAAAATAGTCCGCCGACTACACGAGAAAGGTAAAGCATTACCAATGAATCGAAAAATAAGGAGAATAACCAAAAGCTTAAGCTAAAGCCGATTAATCCCGTTAGAATAAGTGTTTTCCGTCCAATCCGATCAGAAAGCATTCCCCAAAGAGGAGCAGTGAAAAAGGAAGCTAAAGCATAGACTGTTAGTAGACCTCCTACATGAACCTCGTTATAGTTTTCCTGAAGTATAACCTCAGGCAGTACGGGAATAATAATTCCAAAACCTAAATAAACAAGAAATTGAACGGACATTAATATAAAAAGTGATTTTTTCATTGTCAAACCTGCTTTCTCAAACCTTACCATCTATAATACCTGTTTCGGAAGGAATTTTCACCTTGAAAAAGGTGAAGATAAAATAGTGAATGAAAGCATGATATATCGAGGTTTAACAAGAATATCACTAGCTGAAGAATTTTATCATCCTTTGTATACATTTTAACTGTCGGTAGATTTACCCTGGATAGGTTTTCCTACTCACATTAGCAGGGAAATGAACTTGCTAAGAACAGTTTAATAACTCCTTGGTTCGGATATACTTTGTATAGCTTCAGAGATTTCTTGTATATGGGGAAAAGGAAATGCTAAGTCAGCAAGTGACACAAAGCCTACTAACTCTTCATTTTCTACTACTGGGAGCCGGCGTACTTGATGCTTACCCATTAAAATTGAGGCTTCAGCTGTAGTTTCTTGAGGAGAAACTGAAATGACGGCTTTAGTCATAATGTTTTCTACTTTGCATTTAACATCTTTAGCCACTGCTCTTGTTACAATGTCCCTGTCTGTGATCATTCCAACTAGCTTTTTTTTGCTTACTACTGGTAAACAACCGATATCTAATGAACGCATTTGTTCAGCAACTTCGTTTACATAATCATTAGGGCTACACGTAACCACTTGCTTACTCATTACATCCTGTACAATCATCGATATCACTCCTTTAGAGGTTATGATGGTTTACAAATGCGTAAAATATGTAATAAAAATGAAAGGTTTAGGCCATGTAAAAAGTGGTATTATAGGATAAAGAAAAATAAATAAAATAAAAGAAACCTTTTAAATATATATTCGTAATAATAAATGGAAGGGACTGAGGTGGATTGGCTAAGGAAGTTGATTTAAAGAAAATTGTAAGTAATCTATCAAAACTTGGTGTGACTGTTACAATGACAAAATCTAGGCTTGAAATACTTAAAGCTTTATCACCACCCGCACAAAGTCCACATGTGCAATCCTAAAAAAAGAGTGACTGGAAGCCTCGTTAAAACGAATGCTTCAGTCACTCTTTTTTTATTTTTAGCTTAATCTTCATCCTTAGCAAACATATATGTTCTATGGTGAAACTTCATACTAAAGACTAAACCGATAGCAAGCATATTACCCATCAAGGAACTACCGCCGTAACTTATAAATGGTAGTGGGATCCCCGTTATAGGCAGGAGCTGAATTGTCATACCAACATTCTCAAATACATGGAAAGTAATCATGGCAATAATTCCAGCGCATACATAGGTGCTGTACATATCCTTGAGCTGTAAGGTTATTTTGGTTAAGTGATAGATCAGTAGAAAGTAAAGACTTATTACTATACTAGCACCAACAAATCCATATTCCTCGCCAATGACAGCAAAGATAAAGTCCGTATGATTTTCTGGTACATAAACAACTCGGCCACCATAACCTTTACCGAATATTTCGCCTGAGCCAATCGCATTTAGGGCCGTAATAAGATGCATCCCCTCATTGGAAGCATATGAATATGGGTCTATCCAAGAATAGATACGAGCAAATTGGTAAGGGTCAAAGGCAAAATATTTAGCTAAGAAGTCTTGTGCATATAAGGCCATCCATAAGAGAAGGCCACCTATTCCTAGCCCACCTAAAAATAACGGTAAAATAATTTTCCAAGTAATACCTGCCACGACTATTAAGGCAGCAGTGATTGCTAAGAAAACTAACGAGGTACCTAAATCAGGCTGAAGCATGATAAAAGCTAACGGTATAATTAAGGTGATACCTATTTTCCCTAATAGAATAAAGTCTGTTTTAACAGTTTTCATCACATACTGTTCATGATGATAGGTAATAAGACGCGCTAAACCTAAAATATAAAAGGTCTTCATAAATTCGGCAGGCTGAATGTCCCCTATTGGTAAATGGAACCAGCTTTTTGCTCCATTACGTGGTGATACTAAAGCCATGCTCTCTGGTAGGATAGCAAGGATGGCTAATAGGAAAATTCCTATTCCGTATATATACCATGCCATTTTTTTGTATTGCTCGGGCTCAAAAAACATGACCATCCCAATAATAACGCACCCAACTACATACCAAAAAAGCTGTTTGGATACAAAGTTATACGCAGCGTATTGACCGGTAGTCTGAGCCGAGGAAATGGCTAGTAAGCTAACGATCAGAAATAATAATAAAATAAAAGCTAACGTCCAATCGAAGCGATCAGCAAAGCCTTTTTTATTTTCCATAAAAATCACCTAGATTTCTTTCTAAATATACATTTTTTTGTTTCATTTCCATTCTCTTATATAGAAGGAAACACACTTTTTCTATTATATCGTAAATACTCTTTTTTGGCTTGTGAGTAATATAGACGATATTACAAAAACAGTTGTTTCGTTTAAATAAAATTATGCTAATATATATCTTATATGAGGAGTGAAAATTCAGTGGCTAAAAAAGAGAGAGACTTAGATGACTATTTAACTCATCTATACGTTCATGCAAATGAGATAGAGCATTTTACATTATTTAGTGGTATTTCAGTTCAACTATTTTTAAAATTTGCTAATTTGTCTTCCCTTTTGTTGTTAAAGCATCGTTACGAAGATGCTTCTTTTAATATCCATACACAAATGGATTTTATAGGGGAAAATCAATTTGGACATTTTTTAAAGGAGTCCTCTGAAAAACCTACTTCCCTTTGTTTTTTGGATTTCTCAGATGAGCGACGATTAAATCTGCTGACTCCTCAAGAACAAGCAGAGCTTTTATATATAGCACACAAAAAAGAAGCGTTTCGATCACCATTTTATCATCACCTTCAAAATCGATTTGTCTATATGACCGATGAAGATGAGCATATTACTAAAATTTATTTTCGAGATATAGAAGATTTTTACGGTTTAATCGCTGACTTATTCAATCAAGTGATTAAAGAAAAAACGAAATCTACTGCATTTTGGAGAAAAAAGAATAATATTATATTGCCAGAGTTGTCCTCTGCAACTGTGGAAAGGTACACCGACTTTTATGAAGACGGAGTTCTCATGTCTTTGTTCCGCGTGGATAAGACTAATTATGGAATTGAAATTCGTTGCTTACCGGAAAATATTTTTCCTGACGAGGTGCTAGAGGATATTAAGCACCATGTTAAAAGACCATATGATTTCTTAATAGAAATATAAGAGGACGCTTTTGCTACATACTGTTGCAAAAGCGTCTATTATGTATATGAGGTGATAAATAGTGGCATGGATTTTACTTATAGTTGCAGGCATAACTGAAATTATATGGGCAATTGGGTTAAAGGAAGCTCATGGTTTTACAGAGCTTATCCCTTCTCTTATCACCATAATGTTTCTAGTGATTAGCTTTTTTTTATTTGCACAGGCGATGAAGACGATTCCGATTGGAACTGCATATGCTATATTTACGGGTATTGGAGCTGCCGGCACGGCGGTCGTAGGTGTTCTATGGTTTAATGAACAAGTAAATGCAGGTAAAGTCGTATTCTTATGTCTGCTACTTTTCGGTATCGTTGGTTTAAAGCTGATTGATACAGAGGAGGCAAATTAATGGAATGGATTATACTGATTGTAGCTGGTCTTTTTGAGGTTGGTTTTGTAGTTTGTATGAAGCTTTCTAATGGCTTTAAAAATAAGAAATTCTCTATACTTACCATTATTACGGCATCTTTAAGTTTCTTTTTACTATCCTTAGCCCTTAAGGATATATCTGTAGGTACAGGATATGCTGTGTGGACTGGAATTGGGGCAGCAGGAAGTGTATTGATCGGTATGTATTTGTTTAACGAAAAGAAAAGTCGTCTAAAATTATTCTTTTTAAGCTGTATTATAGGTGGAGTAGTTGGCCTAAAACTATTTGGCTAACAATTCATGTATAGATACAAGAAATGATAAAATAGAAATATCCAAAACGTGGAGGTCAAAGTGATGAAATTGAAATTAGGATTATTATATGGTGGGAAATCTGCGGAGCACGAGGTTTCTTTGTTAACGGCAAGAGCGGTTTCGCAAGCAATAGATTTTGCTAAATATGAAGTGTATCCTGTCTTCATCTCGAAAGAGGGAGAATGGAGAAAGGGACAAAAACTATTAGGGCCTGTTGAAACGGTTGAAACGCTTCAATTTGGAGAAGATACAGGTAAAGCGAATGATATAACAAGTTTCCTTCCAACTGATAATACAACTAAGAACCTTGAGACTGCGGAAGGTAATGAAGGACTAGACGTAATCTTCCCATTGCTGCATGGACCTAATGGTGAGGATGGAACAGTTCAAGGACTACTAGAAGTATTAAACTTGCCTTACGTTGGAAATGGAGTTTTAGCTTCTGCTGCTGGAATGGATAAAGTAGTTATGAAGCAACTGTTTGCTCAAGCAGGCTTAAAACAGGTTCCTTTCGTTCATTTCATTCGACGTGAGTGGAAGAACAGTCAAATAGTTATACTTGAAAAAATTGAAGCAAGCTTAAAATGGCCGTTGTTTGTCAAACCAGCTAATCTAGGATCAAGTGTTGGGATTACAAAGGTAAACAGTCGCGAAGAACTTATAAAAGCAATCGACCTAGCGTTTAAATATGACCGTAAAATCTTAGTAGAGCAAGGTATTGTCGCTCGTGAGATAGAAATGAGTGTATTAGGAAACGATTCTCCAAGATGTTCAGTAGCCGGTGAAGTATTACCAACTAAAGACTTCTACGACTACTCTGCAAAATATATAGATGGAACGACAAACTATGCAATACCTGCAAATGTTTCAAATAGATTGCAAAAATCTTTAGAGGATGCAGCTATTCGTGCATTCAAAGTTTTAGATTGCTCTGGTTTAGTTCGTGCAGATTTCTTTGTCACAGATACAGAAGAGGTGCTGATCAACGAAGTAAATACGATGCCTGGGTTTACCCCAATTAGCATGTATCCAAAGCTGTGGATGGCTTCGGGCTTATCCTACTCAGACTTGATTGAGGAGCTAATATCACTAGCGATTGAACGCTATGAGGAAAAACAGCAACTGGAACATTCTAAGGACGGAGAGTGACTTAAGTTGAAAAAAACATTAGCACATATCGCAAAGTGGTTAGGTTTAGAACAACCATCTAGTAACCCTTTAGTTACAGGAGTTTCTATTAACACCCGTACGTTAAAGCCGGGAGATCTATTTATCCCCTTTCGAGGAGAGAATGTGAATGGTCATAAATTCGTAGAGAGCGCATTCGATAAAGGGGCAGCTGCAGCATTCTGGTTAAAGGATGAGCCAAATCCTCCAAAGAACGTTCCTTTGCTATTTGTAGACAGTAGTGAAGCAGCACTACAACAGATGGCAAGAGCGTATCGAGAAGAGTTATCTACCGTATTCATAGGAATCACCGGATCAAACGGTAAAACATCCACAAAGGACCTAATAGCAGGAATGCTTTCGCCTTATTACCGTGTGAAGAAGACGGAAGGAAACTTTAATAATGAACTAGGACTTCCTCTGACTATTCTATCCCTTGAGGAGGATACTGAGTATGCGGTACTTGAGATGGGAATGAGCTCATTTGGAGAAATTGAATTCCTTTCCAATATGGCAAAACCAACGTATGCAGTAATCACAAATATTGGAGAGGCGCATATGAAGGATCTTGGATCTAGAGAAGGAATTGCGAAAGCGAAGTTTGAGATTATAGCTGGTTTAAATAAGGATGGGCTACTCGTTTATGATGGTGACGAACCTCTTTTGAAACCGTTTATATCGAATGCACCAGGTTTAAATACTAAATCCTTTGGTACAGGAAATAAAAATGATTTATGTATTGAACAAGTTACATTTACTGAGCAGGGAAGCAGCTTTATTGTAAATGGAGAGCTAAATGAAGAAATGTCTATACCCATTCTAGGGGAGCATCAAGTGAAAAATACGTTGGCTGCATTACTTGTTGGGAAAGAAATAGGTTTGTCGAGTCAACAGATGCGTGATGCCTTAAAGCAAATCGTACTAACAGATATGCGCATGCAGGTAATTGAAACTAACAATGGCAGTATTTTTATTAACGATGCATATAATGCTGCCCCAACCTCTATGAGAGCAGCTATTCAATTTTTAGAGAAGTCGACTATTAAACCCGATAAATGGCTTGTGCTTGGAGATATGCTGGAGCTTGGTCCGGATGAAAAATCATTCCACGAAGAAATTGGTGAGTATATATCCAATGATGTGTTCTCAGGTGTTTGTTTATTTGGCTCACGTATGAAATGGTTAAAAGACCAACTATCAGACAAGTTTGATGAACAACAGCTGAAATGGGTAGAAAATGATTACGAGTCACTTATATCCTTTTTAGATTCAAAAATAACAAATCAATCTATTGTTTTAGTTAAGGGATCAAGGGGAATGAAGTTAGAGAAGGTAATTGAACCCTTTCAAAAATAGTAGAAAGTAGGGATGGCATGAAAACAGGAGTACTTTGCTTACATGGTTTTACTGGGGGTCCATATGAAGTCCAACCTTATGTGGATTATCTAGAAGTAAATACTGACTGGAAAATTGTAGTTCCTACCTTACCTGGCCATGGGGAAACACTGGAGTTAAAAAACCTAACAGCCGAATCATGGATGATGGCAGCGGAGCAGGCTTTGCGTTTGCTGCAAAAGGAAGTAGATCGAGTGTTTGTGGTTGGTTTTTCCATGGGCGGGATTATTGCCATTTACTTGGCTCTACGCTATAAAATTGAAAGATTGGTTTTATTAAGTGCTGCCGCAAAATACATAAATCCAACGCAGTTGCTACATGATATAGGAGACGTCGCCAAAAAAATAGTTGAAGGTAAAGCAGAAGAAAATACGCTGTTTCAAATCTATAGTAACAAACTTCGTGCAACTCCTATTCAAGCTGCTTTAGAATTTGTTCGAGTGGTGAAAATGGTCGAACCTTATTATGAACAAATTACTATCCCAGTATGTTTAGTTCAGGGAAAGAAAGATGGAATTGTTCCTTTTACGACAGCACCCTTCTTATTTGACCATATCCGTTCTACAAACAAACAGCTAATTTTTTCGGAGAGCGGGAAGCACCATATTTGTTATAGCGATGATTGTCAGGAATGGTTTCCACAGGCTCTTACATTTTTAAGGGAAGAAATGTAGAAGAAAAGTTCGGAGCTACTGACTTTAAATTCTAATTCATTGCAACTGGGACAATTGCATGCTATACTACGTTTAGAACAATGGATACATTTTGTGCGAAGACTCTTCAGCATTTATTGAAGAGTACTTTTTTTTGAACATAACGGTTTGTTTACGTAAGAATTAACGAACCGCTCGGCAAAAGACCGGGCTTTCCCTTTATATTAGACCCCTCTGATTGAAACCACAGAGAATTTTAAGTAACGGAAACGTTCCTCGTATAGGCTCGAATTTGCCGCAATTTCATCTGAAAATGTAACCATTTGTCAAAACAGAACAAAAAGGAGATTAAAATTTTGACAAATTTTTCAGAATTAAATATTAGCGCTTCTACACTAAAATCCGTACAACGAATGGGATTTGAAGAAGCAACACCAATCCAAGAAGGTACTATCACTCATGCTATGGAAGGCCGCGACATTATTGGCCAAGCACAAACAGGTACTGGTAAAACTGCCGCTTTCGGTATTCCAATGATTGAAAAGGTTGATCCTAAAAACCCTAACATTCAAGCTTTAATTATTGCTCCAACTCGTGAGCTTGCAATTCAAGTTTCTGAAGAGCTTTATAAATTAGGCTATGATAAAAAAGTTCGTTTACTTTCTGTTTACGGAGGACAAGAAATTGGCCGTCAAATCCGTGCGCTTAAAAACAAGCCACAAGTAATCGTTGGTACACCTGGTCGTATTCTTGACCATATTAACCGTCGTACTTTAAAGCTTGACCAAGTGGAAACATTAATCTTGGACGAAGCGGATGAAATGTTAAACATGGGCTTCATTGATGATATCAATACAATTTTAGAAAGTGTTCCAGACAATCGTCAAACATTATTGTTCTCAGCTACTATGCCGGGACCAATTCGTAAAATTGCTGATAAATTCATGAAAGATCCAGTTGAAGTTAAGATCAAATCAAAAGAAATGACTGTTGAAAATATTGAACAGTTCTATGTAAAAGCTACTGAGCGTGAAAAATTCGATTTCCTTTCAAGAATATTGAATGTACACCAACCAGAGCTTGCAATTATCTTTGGACGTACTAAACGTCGCGTAGACGAGCTTTCAAATGCCCTAAGCATCCGTGGTTACTTAGCAGAAGGAATTCATGGAGACTTAAGCCAGGCGAAGCGTATGTCTGTATTAAAACAGTTCAAATCAAATAAAATTGATATTCTTGTTGCAACTGATGTAGCTGCTCGTGGATTAGATATCTCAGGCGTTACTCACGTTTATAACTTTGATATTCCACAAGATCCAGAAAGCTATGTTCACCGTATCGGTCGTACAGGACGTGCTGGTAAAAGTGGTATTGCGGTAACATTTGTTACTCCAAGAGAAATGGGCTACCTTCGTATTGTTGAAGACACTACGAAAAAACGTATGACAGCTCTTCGTCCACCAAGCTCAGATGAAGCATTAGTAGGGCAACAACGTGTAGCGATTGAAGCTCTTACTGAAATTATTAACAAAAATGATTTAGGTGACTACCGTACACTTGCTGCAGAAATGCTTGAAAAGCATGAAGCAGTTGACGTGGTTGCAGCAGCAATCAAGTCAATGACGAAAGAGCCAGACGATTCACCAATCTCACTTTCAGAAGAACGTCCATTACCAGCTCGTAGAGAGCGTAGTGGCGGCGGACGCAGTGGCGGCGGCGGATACAAAGGTAACCGTAGCAGCGGCGGTGGCGGACGTAGTTCTTCATCACGTGGAGGAAGCGATCGCGGATCTTCTCGTTCAGGAAGCGGTTCACGTCCAAGCGGTCGTCGTAGCAGCGGTCCACGTGACGGTTCTACACAACGTAGCACAAGAACTCGTACACCACGTAACGAAGGCTAATTTTATATAATCCTTTAAGGCGAATCCACTTTGGTGGATTCGCCTTTTGTGTGCTTAGCATGTAAAAAGATAAACGTTTAGCCTGTATGACTCGCAAATAAAATTAATTTAATGAATCTAATTATAAAGTTGAAACATTTTTGTGTAATATTCGTATACAATGACAAGAGAAGAGGTGGATGATAATGAGAAAAGAACCAATTAATCGAATATCCGTAAAAGGTTTAAGAGTGTGGAGAATTTATGGCATCATACAAACCCTAATTGTTTTGTTATTAGGCATTGGTACAGGAGTAATCAATTATTTTACGGGAAACTACATATGGTTATACATAGTGGCAGGAGCAGTAGTATTGCTATTTGGATATTTATTCATTTATTTATTTCCAAAGGTAAGATGGAGCAGATGGAGATACGAGGTAAGGGATCAGGAAATAGAACTACAGCATGGTCTATTTGTTGTGAAGAGAACGCTAGTCCCAATGGTTAGAGTGCAACATGTAGACACAGAGCAAGGACCGATTTTACGTAAGTATGATTTGTCGTCTATTACTATCTCAACGGCTGCTACCAGCCACACAATTCCCGCATTAATAACAGAAGAGGCGGATGAGCTACGAGGAAGAATTTCGGTGCTAGCAAGGGTGGCGGAAGAAGATGTCTAAAGAAAAGTATAGACTTCACCCAATTTCTGCCGTTATAAATTTTGTGAAAGTCTTAAAGGAAATGATTCTACCGTTAATCGTTCTAGTGTTAGTCAATGGTTTTGGAGACGATGCAAACTTTTGGTCTGGACTTTTCACTTACGGCATTTACGGAGTACTGCTTTTGTTCATGCTAATCAGTGGAATTATTAAATGGAGAAGATTTCGCTATTGGTTTGAAGATGGGGAGCTGCGAATAGAGTATGGTCTTTTTGTAAAGAAAAAGCGATATATCCCTTTTGAACGTATTCAGAGTCTTGACTATACGGAAGGTATATTCCATCGACCATTTGGATTGGTAAAAGTAAAGGTGGAAACAGCAGGTGGAGGTCCTACAAAAGAGGCTGACGCTGAGCTTACTGCTATTAGGAAAGAAGCCGCCGAGCAAATAAAGAAAGAAATCATGCTCGCTAAAGGTCAAAATGTACCTATTATAGAAGATGATTTAGAGGTTGAAGAGACAATTATAGAAGAAAAGAAGCCAATTTTCCGAATGTCCACAAAGGATCTTCTCGTACTAGCGAGCACTTCAGGTGGTGTAGGAGTATTCTTTTCAGGTCTTGCAGTATTTGCATCCCAGTTCTCAGAGTTTATACCCTATGAAACTATTTATAACGAAATTATGATTTTCATCAAATTTGGAGTGCTTATGGTAGTCTTAGTAATCTTCGCTGTTTTACTTATGGCTTGGATTGTTTCAGTTCTGTTAACCTTTATCAACTATTATGATTTTACAATAAAGATAGAGGATGACGAGATTATTATTACTAGAGGACTTTTAGAGAAAAAGAAAATTACAATTCCTTTAACTCGGATACAAGGGATCCGATTAGTAGAAAACCCTCTTCGTCAGCTTACTGGATATGCTACGGTAACGGTAGATAGTGCAGGAGGGTCAATGGCAGAAAAAGATGAAACCATTCGTTTATTGCCATTAATAAAGAAAGCAGAGATTTATCCAATCTTAGAAGAAATTTTCCCTGATTTTCAAATGCAACCTAACTTTCAAAGAGTGCCAAGTAAATCTCGAAAATTCTTCTATCGCTTAGATTTGCTGTGGATTTTACCTATAGCTGCCACAGTTATTTACTTCTTTTATCCATATGGATTATTATCACTTCTACTAATCCCCGCAAGCTTTGGATTAGGCTTGTGGCAGAAGAGAACAGCTGGTTTTTATATAGAAGAGACACAGTTAGTTGCCCAATATCGATTATTTAGTAGAGTGACTGTTTGGATGGAGAAAAGAAGGATTCAATCGATGACAGCTCGTACTACGTACTTTCAGAAGAAATCAGACGTTTCTTCTGTAGTAGTAACTATAAAATCAGGGGTTGGCGGGGCAGAAACAGTGATTCCTCATATCGAGAAGGAACATTCTGAAAACCTATTAAGCTGGTATGAGCCAATACGAAAGCCTAAAATAGATATAGAACAAGAGATGGAATGATAATTATTTTGTCCATAAAAAAACGTGAAATCGGAAAAACTCGATTTCACGTTTTTACTTTCTAAGTAAGAAATCTTTCTATTCTAGTTGTTTTGTGTACAATAGTAAGTTACTTAACCACTCTGTATGGATTCTTCTTTTTCTTCCAGGAAGCAATTCGTTTAGGATGAAAAAAGATCATTCCAAGTATAAATCCTGTGATTAGACCGCCAAGATGAGCGGTCACCCCTACATTCGGTTGTAGGAATGATAGAATGACACCAATTACGATGATAGGTATGATAATCTGTCTGAGCTGGGGTAATAAGTGTTTCGTGTAATAAACTAACGCAGCAAAAGCACCTAAAATTCCGTATATTGCTCCACTAGCTCCAAGGCCAGCGTAATTCCAGTCATGAATCAAATAAGTTGCTACATTACCCATGAAGCCTGATAGGAAGTAGATGGTTAAGAACCTAGCTTTACCAGTAAGCTGTTCCAACTCTGGACCGAAGATGTATAAAGAGAACATATTAAATAGTAAGTGAGCAAATCCTGCATGCAAGAACATGGAAGTGATTAATCTCCAATATTCACCCTCTGCAATGAGTAGGTTAACCCCCATCCCCATATACCGCAAATAGATCCCATAAACCGGTATAATAGTTAGTAGGAAGATAAAAATATTGATGGCTAATAAGGTAGAAACAATCGGATATAATTTTATGTATTGTTTAAAGCTTTCTCTTCTGGAGAACATACTCTCACCTCGAATTTCTTATTAATAGTATATCTTGTAAAGACCATATAGGAAAGGAAGAACATTCATGATAACTGGTATTGGTTTAGACATAACTGAAATAAAAAAAATAGAATCCATTTTAACTAAAACTTCAAAGTTTGTTACGCGTGTTTTAACAAAAAAAGAAAAAGAAATTATGGAGACTTTATCAGGTGCTCGGCAATTAGAATTTTTAGCTGGAAGATTTGCAGCTAAAGAAGCATTCTCTAAGGCAATAGGCACCGGTATTGGGAAGCAATGTAGCTTTCAAGATATAGAAATTTTAAAAGAAAGTTCTGGGAAACCTATATTATATTTTAAGGAAAAGCCTATAAATGGCTTTGTTTCTATCACTCACACAAAAGATTATGCTGCTGCACAAGTAATTCTTCAATCATAACCGGTCGTCCACCTACATACAATGAACGAAGGCAGTGATAATAGAAAGGGTGGACAAAATTGAAGAGCCTAGTGGCTAGACTGGTAGTTTTATTTGCAATGATTCTGGTACTATCTGCATGTGGAGCTGAATCGAAGGAAGACGTAGTAAAGAAATTGAGCAACAAATGGAGTGACGCAAAGGGATATGAACTAACTGCAGAAATGAGTATTCTAACAGGTGCAGAGCCAAGAGTTTATGATGTGGAAGTTTGGCATACTAAACCAGACTTTTATCGTGTTAAAGTTTCTGATGCAAATGCAGAAAACACACAAATGATTGTTCGTAATGCAGAAGGTGTTTTCGTCGTTACACCTGCCCTTAACAAAACTTACAAATTCCAAAGTAAGTGGCCTTCAGAAAATAGCCAAGCGTATTTAATTGGCTCGTTAGCAGAGGACATTAAGAAAGACAAAGCTGCTACATTTAAAGAAGAAGGAAATAAATATGTATTTGAAGCTAAAACTACTAATAATCACAAAAATATGCTTCCGACTCAAAAAATCTATATCGACAAAAAGACGATGTTACCAACAGACGTTTCGATATTAAATGAAAATCAAGAGGAACAGATTCATATCAAGTTTGATAAAGTCTCTTTAGGAAAAACACGAGCTGCTGGAGACTATAAAATTGAACAAACACCTGCTGCTCAGGCTGAAGGAAATACAGTCGAGGCATCAGCTGAGTTAGAAAATAGAGACTTTGAAACGCACTACCCAGTTATTAAATGGGAAGATACTCATCTAATGGAAGAGAAGGTTATACAATTAGAAAATCAAAAACGAGTAGTGCTGACTTTTAGTGGAGGAGACAAGGATTTTACAGTCATCCAACAATTGAGCGATGCCTCAATGCCGTCTACTATTCCGGTGTTTGCGCCTGGTGATCCAGTTGATTTAGGTGTGGCAATAGGAGCAGTTACAGATCAATCTATTAGCTGGGAACAAGATGGGATGTCGTTCTTTATTGCCTCCTCTTCACTAACTAAAGAGGAAATGATAGAGGTAGCAGCTTCGATGACAGTTACTGAATTAAAGTGATTATAGGTTGACGACCTCTTCTTCCAAGGAGCATAATAATTTTAAAGACTTGGAAGAAGAGGTTTAATAATGTCACAAAAGCTATATAGACCAACTTTTATAGAAATAGATTTACTAGCAATACAAACTAATATAGAGCGGTTAAAAGAGACTTTACCATCTTCCACTCAAATAATTGCAGTAGTAAAAGCAAATGCATATGGACATGGAGACATTGAGGTGGCACAAGCTGCTCTTCAATCAGGTGCTTCTATGCTTGCTGTAGCCACTCCCGAGGAAGCATTACATCTAAGAGGAGCTGGCATAAAAGCTGAGATTCTTGTTTTGGGAGCTGCGCCACCTTCTTTTTTACCGGAGGCTAATGCCCAGAATATTACTCTTACAGCTTATTCATGTGAATGGATTTATGCTACAAAAGAGTTTAAAAGTAATGTGAAGATCCATATTAAAATAGATAGTGGTATGGGAAGAATAGGATTCTCAAATAAAGAAGAACTGAAAGAAGCTTTAGCTTTTATAAAGGAATCTAGTAGCTTAGAAATTACGGGTGCTTATACCCACTTTGCTACTGCAGACGATGAGGATACCGAGTATTTTAATAAGCAAGTCAAAAAATTTAACTCCTTTTTAGGGTTATTTGAACAAAAGCCTGCTATGATTCACGCTTCCAATAGTGCTGCTGCACTGCAACATCCTAGTCAAAGCTGGGATGCAGTCCGTTTCGGTATATCTATGTATGGAATAGCTCCTTCACCATTTTTGAATAATCATCTTCCTTTCCCTTTGGAAAAGCCTCTTTCTTTGTATACAGAAATAATACATGTAAAGAAGGTTAATGAGGGAGACTCAATAGGATATGGTGCGTCCTATACAGCTAAAACCGAAGAATGGATTGGCACATTACCAATTGGCTATGCGGATGGGCTACTTAGAAAACTCCATACAGAGCATGTGTTAGTTAAAGGGAAAAGAATGCCGTTCGTCGGAAAGATTTGTATGGATCAATGTATGATACGTCTAGATGGCCCAACGAAAGTCGGAGAAAAAGTTGTCTTAATAGGAAAACAAGGAGACGAGGAAATCGAGGTTGAAGAATGGGCAAAAACGCTTCAAACGATTCCATATGAAGTATGCTGTACCTTATCTACTAGAATACCTAGAATTTATCGCAAGTAAACTGTCGACAAAACGTAGTTCTTCATGCATAATTTGTCTAACCATTTCTTATAATGTCTTTTATTTCACGCCCAGTAATGGTAAGATGAAGTATATTGTCAGATAGGGAAATGTTTTGTCGGAGGTGTTTGCTGTGGTAAGTGATAAAAAGAAAAAAGAAGCGCTTATAGAGATTCCAATGCAAATGGGTAATGAGGAAAAGCAAGCTACACAATCATTACCAGGTAGGGAAAGCGTTGCTCGTGTACATGCAAATGAATATATAAAGAAAGGCCAGGCAAATCTTATAAGAGAAGCTATGATGAAAGGCTATGTTGAGATGTCTCATATTAACTTATCCATATGTACAGAGTGTCTACATGCGGAATATGAAGCCCAACATACGACAGAGCGACTCGTAAGTGGAGGATGAAAACTTGATCGTAAAACGTGGGGACGTTTTTTTTGCAGATTTATCACCAGTAGTCGGGTCTGAGCAAGGTGGAACCAGACCCGTATTGGTGATACAAAATGATATCGGGAATCGGTTTAGTCCGACTGTAATTGTGGCAGCAATCACCGCTCAGATTCAAAAAGCGAAGTTGCCAACACATGTAGAAATCAATGCAAAAGAGTATGATTTTGAACGTGATTCAGTTATATTATTAGAACAATTACGAACTATTGATAAGTCGAGGCTTACAGATAAAATTACACATTTAGATGAAGATGTAATGGAAGAAGTCGATCATGCACTAGGCATCAGTTTAGGAATCGTAAAATTTTAAATACATAGACAAGACGCAATGTGTAGCCGACAAATACGCATTGTGTTTTTTTATTTTCTTTTTATATGAGTTATGTGGAGAGTTTTCATTTAGAGTGAAAATTATTTTTCTTTAAAAATAAGAATTGCGCCATATATAGTGGTATTTATATAGATTTCTTTAAATGATTTACTGTGTGTAGAGTAGATTATGTTGCTTTTAAACAGCATAAAAAAACCTGCAAAGATATTAATAGATGTAAATTCTTATAAGATTCGTTACAATATAATTACCATTTAAATAATGAGGAGCTGGGAACAACCAAATGAATAAACAAATTGCTACATACATTCGCGATAACATCGATATAATATTGGAAAAATGGAAAGTTAAGATGGAAGACGAAAAAGATGACCGTTTTTTTCAAATTATGTCAGATCAAGTTATTGACCATACTGCACGCGAATTTGGGGAATTAATGATATCGAGTCTTACTGAAGATCAGGAAATTTATACAGGGAAGCTAAACGACTTTTCCGTACAAATTGTGCGCTACGGATGGTCCATATCTTTTGTTTTAAAATCATTGACTAACTTTACAGAAGTTATCTATGAAGATATGGAAAGTGCCGGACATTTAAATGAAAATAATTATAAATCTTATCGCTCTATTTTGAACAATTGGCTTACGCCTCTTACTCATACAATTGTAGAAGCTTACTCTATTGTGTGGGAAAAAACAGTTAACCTACAAAAGATAGCACTGCAGGAACTTTCAGCCTCTCTTATTCCTGTGTTTGAGAAAATCTCAGTGATGCCATTGGTTGGAACAATTGACACTGAGCGTGCAAAGCTTATAATGGAAAACTTACTGCAAGGAGTAGTGAAGCATCGTGCAGAAGTAGTGTTATTGGATATTACAGGAGTTCCAGTAGTAGACACGATGGTCGCTCATCATATTATTCAGGCTGCCGATGCAGTTCGTTTAGTAGGGGCAAAGTGTTTCTTAGTGGGAATTCGCCCAGAGATTGCTCAAACAATTGTAACGCTTGGTATTAATTTAAATGATTTTACAACAACAAGTACTTTGCAACGTGGAGTGGAACAAGCATTGGCACTAACAAATAGAGCGATAGTTGAGGTGAAATCATAATGATGACGCGGATTCCAATTTTGAAGTTAAGGGATTGTTTAATTGTATCCATACAATGGGAGCTAGATGATCAAACTGCTTTGTCATTTCAAGAGGATTTATTGGACAAGCTGCATACGACAGCTGCTAGGGGAGTAGTTTTAGATTTAACACCGATAGACTTTATTGATTCTTTTATCGCTAAAGTCCTTGGAGACGTCATTAATATGTCAGGTCTAATGGGAGCTAAAGTAGTGATAACGGGAATACAACCGGCCGTTGCAATCACATTAATCGAGTTAGGAATTAGACTTGAGAATGTAGTAACTGCTTTAGACTTAGAAAATGGATTGGAAAAACTTGAACGAGAATTGGAGGACTAATCCATATGAATATGAAGTCTTCTGTTCACATTATAAGTGAGTGGGATATAGTAGCGGCAAGGCAACTGGGGAGAAACGAAGCAAAAGATGCTGGTTTTGGAACAGTTGACCAAGCTAGAATTACCACCGCTATTAGCGAGCTCGCTCGAAATATATATTTATACGCTGGAAAAGGAAATATTGAGATCAAACAAATTGTAGAAGGTAATCAAAAAGGGATTTTAATTATTGCTGCTGATGAAGGACCTGGTATTGCTGATGTCCGTAAAGTTATGGAAGATGGATATACCACTTCAGGAGGCTTGGGAGCAGGGTTACCAGGGGTGAAACGACTAATGGACGATTTTAAAATCGAAACTGCAGTTGGAGATGGGACAACAATTATTGCCACTAAGTGGTTAAGGTAGGAGGTAAGATAAATGCCTCAACAATTTAAAAAACAGTATAAGGAAATTTTGAGACAGTATACGTTAAGTCAAACGGAGCATAATTTATATGAAGGTCAAAATGTTAGTAGAGAGCTCATACAAAAAAGTATTTCTCCGGAGGAAGTAATCAGTATACATAAGGCTTCTTTGGAAGAGATTATGCCTGATTTACCGGAAGAGGTATCTCATTCGTTTGATTTTTTGATAGAAGTTATGATTAGATATGGCTTGGCCTTAAAAGAACATCAAACACTTATTGAAAAACAGCAAAATTTTAAAATGGAAATGGAACTGGCAACTAATGTGCAGCAAACACTGCTTAAATCCAAAATCCCAAACATGAATAACTTGGATATAGGGCTAATCTCTGTTCCGGCGAAAGAAATGAATGGAGATTACACTCACTTTTTGAGTAATGACCATGCAATAGGTGTCGCAGTGGCTGATGTCATTGGTAAAGGGATACCTGCAGCTCTTTGTATGTCCATGATTAAATATGGTATGGATAGTTTGGATGGTCCAGACACTGATCCAGTAGTTGTTTTAGATATCATCAATCGAATTGTTGAAAAAAGTGTTAGTGATTCTATGTTTATATCGATGTTTTACGGAACATACGATACAGCACTGAGTGAATTCACTTATGCTTCAGCAGGACATGAGCCACCATTGTTCTATTGTGCTCACACAGGAGAGTTTAAAGAACTTCAGGCAAAAGGCTTATTGCTTGGTGTAGTTCCTAATGTCAAATACGAGCAACATTCTATTACGTTAGAAAAAGACGACTTTGTTGTAATGATGACCGATGGTGTAACGGAATGTCGTTCGAAGGAAGGCTTTATTGACCAAAATATAATACTAAGTATTATTGAAAGCGTAAAAGATAAGCCGGCTCAAGAAATGGTCGAATATGTATTCCATAAGCTAGAGGAATTGCAGGAATTTGAACAACGTGATGATTTCACTCTAGTCATTTTCAAGAAATCGCTATAAAAATGTTTAACAATGATTGTATCGTGGTATAGATACGTATATATAGTGAAAACGGGGGATAATTTGATTATGAATATATCAGTAGAACTATACGAAGAAGAAATGCGTATCAAAGGAATTATTAAAGGTGAGATTGATGCATTTACAGCACCTTTGTTAAGAGAAAAGCTTTCAGAAATTAATTTAAAAGAAGATTCACGTGTCGAGTTAAATTTATCGGACGTATCATATATGGATAGTACTGGATTAGGTGTATTTGTAGGTTTTTATAAAAGTGCTAAAGAGTCTAATGTCCACATGGAATTAACGGGACTTTCACCTCGCCTTAAAAGATTGTTTGATATAACTGGGTTAGGGGACATAATGGACATTCAAGCAAGCGAAGAGGTGAAAATAGATGAAACCGTTTGATTATGTAGAGATTCGTTTGCCTGCAAAGCCTCAATATGTGAGTGTAGCACGTCTTACAATTTCAGGGCTGGCGAATCGGATGGGCTTTTCTTATGATGATATTGAAGATTTAAAGATTGCAGCGAGTGAAGCAATTACTAATGCAGTTCAGCATGCTTATGCAGAAGATGAGGACGGCGAAGTAGTAATTGGTTGTGCGTTATATTCTGATAGAATCGAAATTATGATTGCAGACCATGGAAAAAGTTTTAACTTTGAGGAAACAAAAGCGCAAGTGGGACCTTACCATGATTTAGAGGAGGGATCATTCTTACGTGAAGGAGGGCTTGGCTTATACCTTATCGAAACATTGATGGATGAAGTAAAAGTTCATCACCAAGAGGGTGTAACTGTATTTATGACGAAGCATGTCGGAGTAAAGCAGGTGGATGATAATCTCGAACACATCTCTTCCTAAAGAGTCAAAGGAACAAATATTAAAGTGGATTAAAGAATATCAAACGACAGAAAGCGAAGAGGCTCAAACAAATCTTGTGTTAAACTACGAGCGTTTGGTTGAGTCGATTGCTCGTAAATATTCTAATGGTAAGTCTCATCATGAGGATATAGTTCAAGTAGGGATGCTTGGTCTATTAGGGGCCATTAGAAGATACGATCCGTCCTTTGGTAAAAACTTTGAAGCTTTTGCCATTCCGACGATTATAGGTGAAATAAAAAGATTTCTCAGAGACAAGACTTGGGCAGTTCATGTTCCAAGAAGAATAAAAGAATTAGGTCCACGTATTAGATCGGCAGTGGAAGTGCTAACAACTGAGTTTCAAAGATCTCCCTTAGTCCCGGAAATTGCAGATTATCTGGATGTAGAAGTTGAAGATGTTCTAGAAGCAATGGAAATGGGCAAAAGCTATCAAGCATTGTCAATGGATCATTCCTTAGAATCCGATGCAGATGGTAGCACTATAACGTTGTTTGATGTAATTGGTCAGACAGACGGGGAGTTTGAAAAAACGGATCAGCGCTTACTTGTAGCCGAAGCTTTTAATGTGTTGTCGGAAAGAGAAAAAGAGATAATTTTACTTACATACATGGAGCAGCTGAGTCAGAAAGAAACAGGCGACCGTCTCGGTATTTCGCAAATGCATGTATCGAGAATTCAACGCAAAGCAATAAAGAAATTACAAGAGGCAATATTATCGTCAGGTGGAATTGTAAATTGATAAACTACTCAGATGAAAAAGTCGAGTTGCTAGTCTTTCAGGAAGCAAAAACAGGGAATTCGGAATCTGGTGATACTTACTATGTATCTAAGCATGAAGATTTTATGCTTTGTGCAATTGCAGATGGATTAGGGAACGGTCCAATAGCAAAAGAATCAGCTGACGTAATACCAAACATTTTAGAACAATATCCTGAGGAGACATTGGATAACTTATTGTTAAAATGCAATGAGCTTATGGTTCAAAAACGAGGAGCAGCAGTTGCTCTTGTGAAAATAGATTATAAAGCTCAAACTATATCTTATAGCTGTGTAGGCAATATAAAGTTTTATATGTACCAACGCTCCACTGGGAAAATGATTTATCCATTGCCAGTCATGGGATATCTGTCAGGACGTAAACAAAAGATTAATACACAAACATATCCATGTGCTAAAGATGACTTGTTCCTTTTGCATTCTGATGGAGTAGTGATGAAGAGTCCAAAGTCCACTATTAAGGAGTCTAGCGGTACTAAATGTTTGTACGAAACAGTTTATAAAGAAATAGAACATGGCGACGACGCCACATTCATTGTAGGAAGCTTACTCTCATAATTAAAGGGTAAGCTTTTTTGCTGCGTTCAGAATATGTTAAAATAAGGTTAGATAGAAAGGATGGGTTTGTTTTGGAACTAAAGAATATGCTTCAGCTCGTATCCAAAGAGACGGGCACGAAAACATCGCAGGCAGAGCAAGTAATAAAATTATTAGAAGAAGGAAACACAGTACCTTTTATAGCTCGATATCGTAAAGAACAAACAGGCTCATTGGATGAAGTACAAATAAAAGCAATAGAAGATCGTTATCATTATATCCAACAGCTCGAACAACGCAAAGAGGAAGTTCTGCGATTAATAGAAGAACAAGGGAAACTTACTGAAGAACTTTCAGCTTCTATACAAAATGCGACTGTCCTTCAACGAGTAGAGGATCTGTATAGACCATACAAACAAAAACGTAGAACGAAAGCTACTATAGCAAAAGAAAAAGGGCTGGAACCTTTAGCTACGGAACTACTTGGATTCCCAAAAGAATCTATTCAAACCCTAGCAGAAGCTTATGTAAATGAAGAATTAGAGGTAATGACTACTGAAGACGTGCTTCAAGGTGCTCGTGATATATTAGCAGAACAGTTTGCAGATGATGCTAAAATACGGGAACAAATACGTAACCTAACGCGCACCGACGGAAGAATTGTATCCTCTTTGAAAAAAGCAGAGCTCGATGAAAAAAACGTTTATGAAATGTATTATGAATATGAAGAGCCAGTGAAAAAAATAGTACCTCATCGAATTCTTGCCTTAAATCGCGGTGAAAAAGAGGATGTACTTAAAGTTGGTCTACAAACACCGCAGGACAAAATTTTAAGAGTAATGGAAGCACAATGGATACCGAATCATGCTACTAGTGAAGCAGTGGAACAGGTGAAGCTAGCGATAGAGGATTCTTATAAGAGATTGATTCAACCTTCCGTAGAAAGAGAAATTCGTGCAGAGCTTACAGAAAAAGCTGAAGCGCAGGCTATTCATATTTTTTCTGAAAACCTACGTAACCTCTTACTTCAGCCACCATTAAAAGGAAAAGTGGTACTTGGAGTGGACCCGGCCTACCGTACTGGCTGTAAACTTGCAGTGGTTGATGATACAGGTAAGCTATTAGAGGTATCTGCCATTTACCCTCACGCACCTAAAATGGATATAGAAGGCTCAAAAAAGAAAGTTCTTTCTTACCTTAAGAATTATCCGATTTCTCTTATAGCGATTGGAAATGGTACGGCATCTCGTGAAACAGAGCAATTTATCGTAGATTGCCTGAAGGAAGTGACAGGAGAGGTTGCATACGTAATTGTCAATGAAGCAGGTGCTTCGGTGTACTCAGCTTCAGAAACAGCAAGGAACGAGTTTCCCGACCTTCAAGTTGAGCAACGAAGTGCCGTATCAATTGCTAGAAGACTACAAGACCCTTTGGCGGAGTTGGTAAAAATAGATCCAAAGGCAGTAGGTGTGGGACAATACCAGCATGATGTGTCACAAAAGAAACTGTCGGAATCTCTTTCTTTTATAGTAGAGACTGCGGTTAACCAAGTAGGCGTAAATGTAAATACAGCATCGGCTTCATTACTTCAATACGTATCTGGCCTTTCTAAAACTGTAGCAGAGAACGTGGTAAACATGCGAAACGAACAAGGACGTTTCACTTCAAGAGCTCAGCTTAAGAAAATTCCTCGTCTTGGAGCTAAAACATATGAACAGGCAATTGGTTTCCTACGTGTTCCAGACGCTAAAAATCCGTTAGATGCAACAGGAATTCACCCGGAAAGCTATAAGGCAGCGGAACAAGTCCTTGAAATTGCTGGACTAACTAAAAGCCAAATAGGTTCTAAGGAAGCAGAAGAAGTACTAAAAACTATTTCTATAGAAGAAACTAGTAAAGAATTAGGGATTGGTGAGATTACGCTAAAGGATATTTTGGATGCATTGATTAAGCCAGCACGAGATCCACGTGAAGCTTTCCCGCAGCCATTACTTAAAAAAGATGTACTAAAGTTAGAGGATCTAAAAGCAGGAATGGAGCTTCAAGGTACAGTTCGAAATGTAGTCGACTTCGGCGCCTTTGTAGATATAGGTGTTAAACAAGATGGACTTGTACACATCTCCAAGCTTAAAAAAGGATTTGTAAAGCATCCTTTAGATGTAGTCTCCCTTGGGGATATCGTTACTGTATGGGTAGAGCAGTTCGATGCCAACAAAGGAAGAATTGCATTAACGATGCTTCCACCTGAACAACAAGTCTAATAATAACCAGAGTTGTCCATTGATGAACATCAGTGGACAAGCTCTTTTATCTAGGAGAGAGTATAGTGACAGATGAACAATTGAGTGAATTAGTAAGTAGCATATCAATGCAGATTTTTAAAAGGAAGTTTCACCATAAAGCTTATTTCAATAAAAGACTGCGCAGTACCGGCGGAAGGTATATGTTAAGAACACATATGATTGAAATAAATCCTCTAGTGTTAGAGAAACATGGAATGAATGAGTTGATTGGAGTTATTAAGCATGAGCTTTGTCATTATCACTTACATATAGAAGGGAAAGGGTATAAACATAGAGATGCAGATTTTCGTCAGCTTCTAAAACAGACAGATTCACCTAGATTTTGCTCTACACTCGTAGCGCCTAAAAGTCAAAAACGTACTAAACTGTATGTGTATGAGTGCGCAAAATGTGGTTTGTTATATAGACGGAAAATTCGAGTAAATACGCAGAAATTCAAGTGTGGCAAGTGTTTTGGGGACCTGCATTTAAGTTCTTTTAAAAAAATGAAAGAAATTTGATGAAAAGTGTTGACGTTTGTCCAAACCCTCTCTATAATAGAAAAAGTCGAGTAGAACAAAACGACATAAATTATTCCGAAGTAGCTCAGTGGTAGAGCAATCGGCTGTTAACCGATCGGTCGTAGGTTCGAGTCCTACCTTCGGAGCCATCTTTAAATGGCCCCTTGGTCAAGCGGTTAAGACACCGCCCTTTCACGGCGGTAACACGGGTTCGAATCCCGTAGGGGTCACCATTTAATTGAATTAAAGATACATAGGTCCCGTGGTGTAGCGGTTAACATGCCTGCCTGTCACGCAGGAGATCGCCGGTTCGATCCCGGTCGGGACCGCCATGTTGGGGTATAGCCAAGCGGTAAGGCAACGGATTTTGATTCCGTCATGCCCTGGTTCGAATCCAGGTACCCCAGCCATTTCGTTTCGTGAGCCATTAGCTCAGTTGGTAGAGCATCTGACTTTTAATCAGAGGGTCGAAGGTTCGAGTCCTTCATGGCTCATCATATTACAATAATTGTTGACAAGCTCATGAGAGTAAGTTATAATAAACATCTTCCCATTTTATAACTACGCGGTCGTGGCGGAACGGCAGACGCGCTAGGTTGAGGGCCTAGTGGGGGTTAACCCCGTGGAGGTTCAAGTCCTCTCGGCCGCACCAAGCATTGTCTCTTACTAAGCGCCCGTAGCTCAATTGGATAGAGCGTCTGACTACGGATCAGAAGGTTGTGGGTTCGACTCCTGCCGGGCGCGCC
>NZ_JABAFC010000038.1 GCF_012843435.1 Psychrobacillus sp. BL-248-WT-3
AAATGGATAAAAGCTCCGGTGGCTGAGGAACTGCCTCCTCGCTTTTCTCCATTTGCCTGTCGGGGCAGTGACAGGCGCTTGCGCTTTTCTTGTTGGAAAGTTCCAGGCACGTTTAAGGTTCTTTTTTTTAGTATTGTCCGTTCACTAAAAATACGACAAAGAAAACGGATGAAATGCTTATTCCTTTCAGTAATAATTTATTAGATGGATTTTTAATTTTCTGATATAATAAATGAATGATTATTCATTTTTAAATGGATATCCATTTTAAATACAAAGGGGATTATTATATGAGAGCAGGATACATAGAAGACATAGAAGCATGGGAAAAGGGATTTTCTTTTTATACGGAGGTCAGTGTGCGTTTTTCAGAAACAGATATGTATGGGCACTTAAACAATACCGTACCATTCACTTACTTTGAATATGCTCGTATTGAATACTTTAAAAAGGTTATGCTTATGAATGATTGGCTTAATCCTAAAGGAGAAAAGATACCAGTAGTTGCTGATCTACAATGTGATTATCAGAAACAGGTATTTTTTGATGAGAAGCTCCACATTTATGTAAAAGCCAATTCAGTTGGTAGTTCTTCGGTTGATATCCATTACATGGCAAAGAATACAAAAGGAGATATAGTGTTTACTGGAAGAGGCAGTATCGTACAAATTGATAAGAAAACGGGAAAATCTGCAAAATGGACCGAACAAGAAAAAGAAGTTTTTCAAAAGAGTATTTACTAGCCGTCACCTACCATCCCTTTGCTACATACGTTAGTAGGAGAGTGGATAGGGGGCTATGGCATTGTACGATGGTAATCAGCAAAGATCAATTTTGACGAGCAGAGAGCGTCAAATATTTCAATTATTAGTAGAAGACAATTCTACAAAAGACATTTCAATTCAGCTGTCTATTAGTGAAAAAACAGTTCGAAACCATATATCTAACACGATACAAAAATTAGGCGTATCTGGTAGATCTCAAGCAATTGTTGAACTATTAAGACTAGGCGAATTATCATTGAATTGATTTGAATCCTTGCCATTTTCCTCAGAACAAGTCACAATAATAAGAGGACGTATTGTTTTGAGGAGTGAGATTCATGGCAGAAGAAAAGAACCAAGTGGAACTTAACCACGAAGATGTTGCTTTTTTAGAAAAAGAACTTCGGCATATTTCAGGGATTATCAAACAAAGAGGGCGACAAATCTTAAATTCTTATACGATAACGCCTCCCCAGTTTGTAGCTCTTCAGTGGCTTTTCGAGATTGGAGACATGACAATCGGGGATTTATCTAATAAAATGTATTTAGCTTTTAGTACCACTACGGACTTAATTGACCGGATGGAAAGAAGTGAACTAGTACAGCGAGTAAGAGACGAGCAAGATCGTCGAGTTGTACGAATACATTTATTAAAAGAAGGCGAGCGTATCATCGAAGAGGTAATTGACAAACGACAGCAATACTTAAAAGATGTGCTGAAACAGTTTGACCAAGATGAAGCACAAACATTATCAACTTTATTAGCAAAATTACATCTTGAGATGAAAAAGAACTGAGGAATTGACGTGAAAGCCCCAATCGGTGTGATAGACTCTGGTGTGGGAGGTTTGACAGTTGCAAAAGAAATTATGCATCTACTCCCAAACGAAGAAATTATTTATATTGGTGATACAGCTAGATGTCCTTATGGACCTAGAACTAGTGAAGAAGTTCGTAAATTTACATGGCAAATGGCAATTGCCTTGTCTAAAATGAAAATTAAAATGCTTGTAATAGCATGTAATACTGCGACAGCAGTAGCTCTAAACTCCTTGAGTAAGAAAATGCCTTTCCCAGTGATAGGTGTTATTTTCCCGGGAGCAAGAGCGGCTATTAAAGCAACGAAAAAAAATGAAATTGTAGTGTTAGGTACAAGCGGTACAATTAAAAGTGGGGCTTATGAAAAAGCGATTGCAGCTCTGAATACTTCTAGTAAAATCATTCCGCTTGCATGCCCTACTTTTGTTCCAATTGTTGAGAGTAATGAATATGAGGGTGACTTTGCGAGAAAAATGGTTTTTGAAGCCTTGCAACCCTTAAAATCAGAGCATTTTGATACGGTTATCCTTGGTTGCACGCATTACCCATTATTGCAAAAGCATATTGAGGATGCAGTTGGTGAACATGTAAATGTACTATCATCAGCTGAGGAAACCGCCCAGGATGTATTGGAGTACTTAGATTATCATCATTTACGCAATCCGACCGAGATAGAGAAAGAACCTATTTTCTATACGACCGGTTCGGTGCCCATCTTTAAAACAATTGTCGAAAAATGGTTAAACTTGTCGAATGCAGATATACGGACAATTTCATTTCATTAACCCTGTTAAGAGAATCCTCGAATAGCGGGGTTTTCTTCTGTTCAGGTACATAAAAAGGAGAAATATATGATTAGATTTGATGGAAGAGAAACAAAGCAATTGCGAAAGGTAACGATCGAGACAGATTATTTAATGCACCCAGAAGGATCTGTATTAATCACGGTAGGTAATACCAAAGTTATTTGTAATGCAACAATTGAAGATCGAGTTCCTCCTTTTTTAAGAGGACAAGGTAAGGGTTGGATTACAGCTGAATATTCTATGCTTCCACGCGCCACAGAATCACGTACACAGCGTGAGTCGTCTAAAGGGAAGGTTACTGGTCGTACGATGGAAATACAGCGTCTAATAGGACGAGCTTTGCGATCAGTAGTAGACCTCGAAGTAATAGGGGAAAAGACAATTTGGATTGACTGCGATGTCATTCAGGCCGATGGAGGCACAAGAACTGCTAGTATAACTGGGGCGTTTGTTGCATTAACCATTGCACTAGGAAAACTGTATGAGCAAAAGCAGCTTCCTAAATTTCCTGTAATTCAATACCTAGCTGCTACTAGTGTAGGGATAGTTGATGAAATTGGAGTAGTGTTAGATTTAAATTACGTAGAGGACTCTTCCGCAACTGTGGATATGAATATAGTACAAACTAGCAGTGGTGAGTACGTTGAGCTTCAAGGTACGGGAGAAGAAGCAACTTTCTCAAAAAGTGAACTATTGGAGCTTCTAGAGTATGGCGAAGCTGGAATCCAGCAGTTAATGGATATCCAACGAGCTGCATTAGGAGATTTAGCTTCTAAAATTGATGAGAAAGGATGATTTGAACATGAAACAAATAATTATTGCAACTAAAAATAAGGGGAAAGCAAAGGATTTTGAAGCATTATTTAATCCCCTTGGATACGAAGTGCTAACCCTACATGACGTAGCAAAAGAAATGGATGTTGAAGAAACAGGTATAACCTTTGAAGAAAATGCCTTGTTAAAGGCGACTGCATTAGCTGAACATTTACAATCGATTGTAATTGCGGATGACAGCGGCCTTGAAGTTGATGCCTTAGGCGGTCGTCCTGGTGTCTATTCTGCGCGTTATGCGGGAGAAGAGAAGAGTGATGAGGCAAACATCACCAAACTGTTAGAAGAGCTTAAAAACGTAAAAGAATCCGAAAAAAGTGCCCGCTTCGTTTGTGTGATTGCAGTTGCATCTCCAACCATGGAGCCATTCACAGTCAGAGGAACATGCGAAGGCGTTATTGCTCAAGAAAGAAAAGGGAATAACGGTTTTGGTTATGACCCAGTCTTCTTTGTTCCGTCCGAGAATAAAATGATGGCCGAATTATCTGCAGAAGAAAAAGGGGCTATTTCTCACCGTGGAAATGCTATTAAGCAATTAAAGTCAAAATTACCTGATTTACTATAAAGGTGGTGGCTGTTCGATGAAGCTTTTAGTCATGAGTGATACGCATAAGGAAATAACGGCTATGGAAGAGGTAATCCGTTTATATACCGAAAAGGTTGATGCAATCATTCACTGTGGGGACAGTGAGTTAGAGGCTTCCTTTTTTGAGGACAAACCTGTTTCCGTTGTTAAAGGGAATTGTGATTATGATCTTGGATTTCCAGAGGAGAAAATTATTTCGTTGGAAGACCAAACCATTTTAATCGTTCATGGCCATCGTCATCAAGTCAAATCCACGATATTGCCTCTCAATTATAGGGCGCAGGAAGTAGGAGCGACGATTGTCTGCTTTGGCCATTCACATTTACTTGGTGCTGAGCTTCAAAACGGCATCTTGTTTGTGAACCCAGGAAGTCTTCAACAGCCAAGGGGACGCAAGGAAAAGAGCTATTCAATTATTGAAAAACAAAAAGATCGTTGGCAAGTTCTATTCTTCTCCTCTGACCATAATCTGTTAGAAGAAGTCACTTTCAATTTTTCATAAAAGTAGTGTTGACAATCATTTGTTATCATTATATAATAAATCTTGTCTTTCCTATCTGTGTGGTGGGGGAGTACTTGGTCTCAGTAGCTCAGCTGGATAGAGCAACGCCCTTCTAAGGCGTCGGTCGGGAGTTCGAATCTCTCCTGGGACGTAAATGGGTTCAGAAATAATTTTAAATCAATTAAAAAGCACCTCAAATCCTTTATTTTCAAGGATTTGAGGTGCTTTTTATTCTTGGTTTTTACCACAGAGTTAATTCAGGTCAGACCCTTTTACTATTAAAAACCTACATTTCATGGTGATATTCCAACTATAGCTTAAGTAATCTCTATCGGTTGAAGTCGACATCCGTAATCTTTAAACAAAAAGATGCTTATAATTCAACCATTAATGCATTTAAACAATTACATAATAAACATTATTTGCAGCACCTGTTTGTAGGGCATACGTATTAAAGCCATTGCCAATTGCCATACCAATAAGAGGCTTTATGAGAAGTCATTTGTATATTACCAAACGAAAAAAACATACTAGCGAGTACAAGTCATAGAAATATGACCATCAATAATAAAAAAATTTCCTACTGTTAAAATAACCGTGACATATCCAGTAGGTTATTCTAAATTATTTGCGGTACCAACTGTTGATCATGTTAATATCATCTGTTGATGCATTGGTTTTTATAATCGTAAGAATGAAATTATTCTTACCAATTATTTTATAGGATATAAAAATTAACTTTTCGTTAGTATACTAGTATAATGAAAACGATATATTATATTAAGATAATTTATTCTTTATCTTCAGTATTGAGGGGTATTAAAAGAAATGAAAAAGCTTAAAAAAATTGGGTTGGCTTGGCAAATTTTAATCGGTTTGATTTTAGGTATTATTGTTGGCGGTATATTTTATGGAAACGATAATATTTTAAAATACATCACACCTTTCGGAACGATTTTTATGAATATGATTAAAATGATTGTAGTCCCAATTATTGTTTCGACATTAATTGTTGGTGTAGCCGGTCAAGGTTCTTTAAAACAGGTTGGAAAACTTGGTGTTAAAACACTTGTTTATTTTGAAATCATTACAACGGTTGCCATTATTCTAGGTATATTATTAGCTGATATAACGCAATTTGGTAGCGGTGTCGATATGAATGAGTTAACAAAAGGAGACATTACTTCGTATGTTGAAACAACAGAAGAAATGTCTAAAGAAGACCATAGCATAATGGATACAATTGTAAATATTGTACCTACAAACATTGTCTCCTCAATGGCAGCAGGGGACATGTTGCCAATCATCTTCTTTTCCGTACTGTTTGGTCTAGGGGTCGCAGCTATTGGTGATAAAGGCAAACCGGTATTAGCATTAGCACATGGTGTAGCTGACGCGATGTTCTGGGTAACGAATTTAATTATGAAGTTTGCGCCAATTGGTGTTTTTGCATTAATCGCAACGACTGTTTCCACGTTTGGGTTATCTTCTTTAATTCCATTAGGGAAACTAATGATCTTAGTTTATTTTGCGATGATTTTCTTTATCGTAGTTGTATTGGGTATAACGGCTAAAATTGTTGGGTTAAGCATATTCCGCATTATTAAAATGATTAAAGACGAGCTCATATTAGGATTTTCCACTGCAAGCTCGGAAACTGTATTGCCGCGTATTATGCTGAAAACAGAAAAAGCAGGTGTACCAAAAGATATTGGGTCATTTGTTATTCCAACAGGTTATTCGTTTAATTTAGATGGCTCTACTTTATACCAAGCAATTGCAGCATTATTCATTGCACAAATGTACAATATTGATTTGTCTTTATCAAATCAAATTATTTTAGTTTTAACGTTAATGGTCACATCGAAAGGCATAGCAGGTGTGCCGGGAGTATCGTTTGTCGTGCTTCTTTCAACACTTGGTGCAGTAGGTATTCCTTTAGAAGGGCTAGCTTTCATTCTTGGAATTGATCGTCTATTAGATATGATGCGTACAGTTGTTAACATATGTGGTAATACATTAGCAGCATTAGTCATGGCGAAATGGGAAGGCCGTCTTGACATGGACAAGTATAATAACTACTTTAATAACGAAACAGCAGATGCTTCAGTTAAAGAGAATTAATTGTATAAAAGTAAACAGATGAGATGTATCAAGGTTTAGAATAAGTTTGAACCATCTAGAAAAGCGCTTAAAATCCTTTCACGTTGGGGGTCTTAGGCGCTTTTCTTTTTTTTGAGAAATCGTTAAATACAAGAAATTATTATTTTTTTTCTTCTTTGCCTGTGATCCACTGCTTTAATGGCATCTGTTTTTCTGGTAGCTAACATACAGATTTCATTACTTAAAATTGACAGGATGTATACATTCGTATACAATTTTATGTATACGAATGTATACATTAGGGGGATGAAAAATGAAAAATGATTCCCATAGAGAAAGACTCACGGATCACTGTGAAGACCGAAATGGTCCTTGTAGAGGTAGTGGAAAAAGACGTGGAGCAAAAACGTTTCGTAGGGGAAGAGCTTTGGCCTTCTATGAGATAATGCAAACGAAATCTAATTCTCTAAAAAGACAGCTCGCTACTCCAGAGCTACAATCCGTGAACTCAGTGTTAGTGGGGGAGCTAAAGGCTGTAGAAATGTTAATGGATGAATTTGCCCAGTTATTTGAATTAGTAGAAGTTGACGAAAAAGATCAACAGAATGAAGTGGAAGAATCAGGACAGTAATAAGAAAGATATTACATATATTCGTAATAATTTGGAGGGATGACAATGTTCGTACAAATTCGCAAATGGACAGTAACAGAAGGAAACTCAGATAAGGTACTAGAACGCTTTAAGAAAAAACCAGATCAAGGACCATCTTTAATTGAACAAAGAGAAGGTTTTATCGGACGTGAACTTTTAGTGAAAAACGTTCGCCGTGGTGAAGAAGAAGTAGTAATGATCGTTCGCTGGGAATCAGAAGAAGCATGGAAAGCATGGGAAAAGAGCCCTGAACATATCGCTGGTCACAAAAATAAAATTAAAGAACACGGTGGAAAACCACCGAAGCCTGAATATGTAATTTCCATGGAGCACGGAAACTATTCAGTAGTTGAATAAGTATTTTGCAAAAGAGTGAGCTATTAATATAGCTTGCTCTTTTTGTTTTAGAAGAATCCCTACCCCGAGGAAAGCGTTCGGCTGGGGCGAAAAATCAAACCTACTCTCTGATTTAGATTTCTTTGCATCATAAATCAACCTACCCTTTAACATAGCTAATATAGTTGCTTAAGAATAGTTCTCAAATTTATATCTATTTTACCTTATAAACACTTTAAAAGTTGTCAAAACTAGAAAGTATTATAAAACGTTAGAAGGTATGAATTTGAAAAGAGTCGGTCCGATAAGTATTTTACATATTGTTGCTTTATCCATGACGATGATTGGATTAAAAAATCATGTCACTATTCTACCACCTATTTTAGAGGTTGGGGGTAGAGATGGATGGATGTCTGTCATACTGGCTGCAGTTATCATGTGCTTCTGGATTTTTATACTTGTTTATATTTATAAGCAAGCGAAACAAAGGCCATTGATGGAGTGGCTTCAGGAGGCAACAGGTCCCAAAACTAGTACAATCTTTCGTTACGTAGTAGGGATCTATCTGTTCGTATTGGCAGCCTTTACCATGCGTGAAGCGATGCAGTGGGTGAAAACCACCTTCTTGCCTACGACCTCCATCATCGTCTTATTAATAATTTATATTGTTTTGTGCATCCTATTAGCAACTAGTAATATCCAAACTATTGCAATAGTAAATGTTATGGTCTTGTTTGGTGTTTTAGTTTTAGGATTTTTTGTTGCCTTTGTGAACATTCAGGTGAAGGATTATTCATTGATCCGACCTTTTTTAGAGCATGGCTGGGAGCCTGTGCTAAAAGCCAGTATATTTCCTGCTGCAGGTTATATCGAGCTAATACTACTTCTCTTTTTACAGCAACATATTAAAGACAAAATGAGATGGTACCATTTTGCAATCATCCTATTCTTGTTAATGGGGCTAACTTTAGGCCCTTTACTGGGAGCCATTACAGAGTTTGGTCCACACGAGGCTGCGGAACAAAATTATCCGGCATATGAGGAATGGGGTTTAGTTACTATTGGGCAGTTTATCGAACATCTTGACTTTTTTTCCATCTACCAATGGTTAACTGGTGCCTTTATACGTGTTGGGCTGCTTTTATTCATCTCAATTGACCTTCTTAAAATGAAAAATAAGAAGCCTGTATGGTTCATCTTAGCCCCAGCGTTCTTTATCATTTGTATGATTTTAACGTTAATAAACGACAATTTGTTTCTTTTCATTAAAGGTAACTACTTTCTTATAACTACTTTCGTGTTCTTTTTACTAGTATCAATCTTCTTGTTCTTGATAGCTTTTTTTCATAAAAAAACAACAAAAAAAGAGAAAAGACGTATGAAAGGAGGGAAACAAAGTGAAACCAACGGAGGAAAAACTGGATCTTCAAACAATAAAAGAACTATTCAAGAAGAATGAAGATGTCGTTTTTCAGTTGTATAACTACGGGAAATATAAAGTCCATTTTATTACCTGTGATGCTATGACTGATCTTCAACTACTAAATGAAACCATTGTTCCTCGGATACAAAAAATGTGCACTGAGGTTGGCGAGGAACCACTTGAGGAGTTCATTTTGAATAAGCTTCATATACCAGATTTACAAAAGGTAGAGGCAAAAGAAGATTTAATTACAAGAATCTTTAATGGCTATCTAATTCTTTATATTGAGGACGAAAATCTTACGTTCTCAAGTAATATTGCTAAAAAGCCTAATAGAAGTCCTGAGGAATCCAGGATGGAAGTACTTATTAAGGGGCCAAGGGATAATTTTATTGAGGATATTTCGGTTAATATTGCTTTAATAAGAAAAAGATTACCTACAAACTCCTTGAATGTGGAAAAACTGGAACTAGGAAAAAGATCAAAGACAACAGTTGCTGTACTTTATATGGATGATATTGCTAGCAAGGACATCCTAAAGGATATTATGAGTCAATTAAAGGAAGTGGATATTGATATTGTTTTTAGTGGAGAACTTTTGCTGGAAAAAATAAATAAAAAATCTCCCATCTTCCCTAGAAATGATTATACTGGAAGGCCAGATTTTGCTGTACAAGCCTTGGTAAGGGGAAGGTTTCTTATTCTAGTTGATGGCGTGGCTTATGTAGTAATAACCCCAGTCAACTTATTTTTGCTATTAAAATCAGGGGAAGACGTAGAATATCCGATGGCCTTTAGTAGTGCTGAAAGAGTTCTGAGAATAATTGGTCTAATGATAGGATTAGCCTTACCTGCCTTTTGGCTAGCGCTTACTACTTTTCATCAGGACCAACTACCCTTTCAATTACTAGCCACTGTTGTTCAAAATAATTCTGGACTTCCGTTGCCTTCAGCCCTTGAAATGCTGACGATGCTAGTTATGTTCGAGTTATTTAGGGAGGCAGGCTTACGATTGCCAACTGTAATCGGAGGAACCTTTAGTGTGGTAGGTGGGCTAATTGTAGGGGATGCAGCTATAAGAGCAGGTTTAACAAGCCCCGCCATGATTGTGGTGATAGCTATATCTACCATCGCTACCTTCACTTTAGTGAATCAGTCGCTTGTCACTGCTGTAAGTATAGTTCGAATCATACTCATACTGATTACTTCTATATTAGGATTGTTTGGGTTTTTTATTTCTTTATATTTTTTACTTCTTTATTTATCAAGTATTAGAATATTTGGAGTTCCATATATGAATATTGCAACCGATTTGAGTTGGGCTACCATTAAAAAGTCGCTTATAAGGTCAGCACCCAAAAACTATAAAGAGCGCCCACATGCTTTAAGTCCTCAGGATTCTACTCGAATTGGAGGAGAAAATGATGAAGAGAATAACTAAACAGTTGTGCATTCTATGCTTAGTTCTACCTTTACTTACCAGCTGTTGGGATGTGGATGAACCAAATAGAATACGATACATCTATGCAATAGGGATAGATTATAAAGAGGATAAGTATGAAATACATGCTCAAATCATCGACTTCATCAATATTGCAAAAACTGAGCAACCAAACCAGGATGCTATTCAGGTGGAAGTTGGAAAGGCTAAAGGTGACACCATAGAAGAGGCATTCTTCGAATTATATAAATCAATGGATTTGAAGCTTTTCTGGGGACATATGACGTATATGGTTCTTTCTGAGGAAGCACTGAAAGAAGGAAGAGCTAATATTGTTATTAACGCCTTTTTAAGATTTAGAGAGATTAGATATCAAACGTGGGTATATACAACGAAAGATCCTATAGGTGAAATCATGTTGTTAAATCCTCTTTTTAACAGTGCCATGACTAGACTTAAGCTAGCCGATCCTATGAGTTCATACCAACAAGAGTCCTTTGTAGAACCAATAGATTTTCGGAAGCTTGTTATCCGTTTAAATGAACCTAGTTACGAAGTAAACATACCCTATGTGAAAATAGACGATAATTGGGAGAATGAAAAAGAAAAAGATAAACTACCGAAATTCGAGGGGGTAGGTGTCGTTACTCCAGACGAATTTAAAGGCTTTATCTCAGGCGAAAAGATTAATGGATTACAATGGATGACTAAAGAAACAAAAAAAGGGGAAATTACGATTCCTCGTGACGATAAGTTTGTTTCAATTACGATAGATAATCTCAAAATAAAAGTAAAACCTAAAGTACAAGGCGACGAAGTGAAATTTGAAGTGAAATTAAATATGAATGCTTTACTAAGTAGCTTTGAGGGGAAGATTACAGAGAAAGAGATTCGACAATTTGTGAAGAAGCAAATTAAAAAAGAAATCGAAGAAACCTATTTAGAAGGACTGGAAAAAGAAGTCGATATATATCGTCTATCAGAACACTTGTATAGAAGTGATGTGAAAAATTGGAAAAAAGTACAGAAGAATGGCAAAGTTCCTTTGACAGAAAGCTCTATTAGCAGTATAACGATAGAAGTTAATAAAGTTTATACAGGGAGAAAAGCATTTAAAGAAACAATTGAATAGCTTAATTGCTTATTCTGTAGGAAATAAGGGGATAGGATAGGAAATAATGTTCTTTTTTCCTTATTAATTTAAAAAAAATGATTAATACCCTTGACAATAAATCAAATATACATGATAATAAATATTGTCTTTCCAGTATTTTAATTCGGAAAGAAAATATTGTCTCAGTAGCTCAGCTGGATAGAGCAACGCCCTTCTAAGGCGTCGGTCGGGAGTTCGAATCTCTCCTGGGACGTAGATTGGTTCAGGTGATCGAAGTTTGAACCTAACTAAAAGTGCTTCAAATCCTTTTAATTAAGGGATTTGGGGCATTTTTTCTGTCTTTGGTTCCTTGTTTTAATATGTCACTAAGTGAAATAAATAAAGAGCATAAGTACAAAATTACTTCTTGGAAAATGAAAATCTTTATAAGAGAAACATGTATGAAGATAAAATGAAAAAGCTAGGTTATACTATAAAAATGACTTTATTGCCTAGCTAAACGAGATCTTTATAGCTCTCTAAATATGTAATAACTTTTTAAGTGTAAATTAAATCATAATTTTAATAATACTGGGTTCTGTGGTTGAAGAAGAATCCATATACGAGAGGGTTGGAATATAAATATGACTAAAAATTTTTGGCAGGAATTGCCTAAACCTTTTTTTGTACTTGCACCAATGGAAGACGTGACAGATGTTGTTTTTCGTCAAGTTGTTAGTAAAGCAGGTAGACCTGATGTCTTCTTTACGGAATTTACAAACACGGAGAGCTATTGTCATCCAGAGGGCCAAAAAAGTGTGCGCGGAAGATTACTTTTTACTGAGGACGAACAGCCAATGGTTGCGCATATTTGGGGAGATAAACCCGAATTTTTCCGTCAAATGAGTATCGGAATGGCTGAGCTAGGTTTTAAAGGTATTGATATTAATATGGGCTGTCCTGTACCGAATGTAGCAACAAGAGGAAAGGGCAGTGGTCTAATTCTTCGACCAGACACAGCAGCAGAACTTATAGAAGCAGCTAAAGCTGGTGGATTGCCAGTAAGTGTGAAGACAAGACTTGGATATACAGAAATAGATGAATGGCAAGAATGGCTAACGCATATTCTTGAACAGGATATTGCGAACCTTTCTATTCATTTACGTACTAGAAAGGAAATGAGCCAAGTTGACGCACATTGGGAGCTGATTCCAGAAATTAAAAAGCTACGTGATCGTATTGCGCCAAACACGCTTTTAACTATAAACGGTGATATCCCTGATAGAGAAACTGGGCTTAAGCTAGTAGAACAATATGGCGTTGATGGAGTTATGATTGGACGCGGTATTTTTAAAAATCCGTTTGCGTTTGAAAAAGAGCCAAAAGAGCATAGTACTCAGGAATACCTTGACCTTTTAAGATTGCAGCTGGACTTACAGGACAAATATGCAGAGGAATTGCCACGCTCCATCTCGGCACTTCATCGTTTCTTCAAAATATATGTTAAAGGCTTCCCAGGGGCAAGTGAATTAAGAAATCAATTGATGAATACAAAGTCAACGGATGAAGTTCGTACGTTGCTTGATAATGTTGAATTAAAACAAGATTAATAGCTGAAGTGCATGATATAAGTAAAAGTTGGATAACATATCCCTGCCAGGATTATTATACTTTCTTAAAATTAGCATGATGTAGTATATCTCTCCTTTCAAAGAACAACATAATAATATACTTTGAAAGGAGTGGTATGATGCCAGACCGTAAACCGCCACATGAGCAATTAACTGTAAAAGACAATGGTTTAACATCAACTCAAGAAGTTTTGTATCAGCAGGAATTTAAAAAGGCTGATCATGCGACACAAAAAAATAATTCACGAAAAAAGTGAAAAATAAATCATAGTATAGAACCCTCTTGTGCTAAAGGAGCACAAGGGGGGTTTTTTTTATTTTATAATAGAAAGAAATAATTTTATATAATGTTTGTATAATGTAAATCAAAGGAAGGTTATACAAATTGATTGACTTTTGTATAATGTTTGTGAATAATTAAAACAAATAACGTTTGTAGGATAAAGACAATATTTGACGGAGAGGAAGAATAAATAATGCCAAAAAGTAAAAAGAGAGTAGTAGTTATTGGAGCAGGGGTAGCTGGATTAGCAAGTGCCATTCGTCTTCAGCATGCTGGATATGAAGTGGAGTTATACGAAAAAGAGGCTTTACCAGGTGGCAAAATGAATCGAATTGACATGGATGGTTATCAATTTGATCTTGGGCCGAGTATTGTGATGATGCCTGAGCTATATAGGGAAGTATTTGAGTTAACGGGAAGAAATCCGGACGATTATATCCCTATGCAAAAAATTGATCCGATGTATTCAACTTACTTCGGAGCAAAGGCGGAGGAAAAATACGACATCTCTTCTGATTTGGTAGAGCTTATGAAGACGCTAGAGAATATATCAGAGGAAGATTCAAAAGGCTTTTTAAACTATCTTCAGGAAATTTACCAACGTTATCTTGTAGCAAAAAATCATTTTCTTCAAAGACCTTTCCGTAACTTCACTGATTTTTATAATCCAAATACGATTCGTCAAATGCTTAAGCTAAAAACGTTTGATAGTGCAGACCATTTTATCGGGAAGTATGTAAAGAATGAACGCATAAAGCAAATTCTCAGCTTTCAAACGTTATACATAGGAGTGTCGCCATACAATGGACCTTCTTTATACACAATTATCCCAATGATAGAAATGCTCTATGGAGTTTGGTTTATCAAAGGTGGAATGTATACAATGGCTTCCTCAATGGAGCGGATATTTAAGGAACTAGGTGGCAAAGTTTATTACAATGCATCTGTAGATGAGGTTCTTATAAAAGATCAACAGGCTTATGGTATCCGAGTAAAAGGAAAAGAAGTTCTTTCTGATTTTGTTATGTGCAATGCTGATTTCCCTTATGCAATGAAAAATTTAGTCAAGGATACTAAATCCAAAGGAAAGTATACGGATAAAAAAATAGATAGTATGAAATATTCCTGTTCCTGCTTCGTGATGTATTTAGGAATGGATCGAAAATACGATGAACTGGACAATGTACACAATTTCTTTATCACCGAAGAGTTAGAGAAGAACCTCACTGATATTTTTGATGGGAACAAGTTGGAGCAGCCTTCTTTCTATGTTTACGTAGGCTCTAAATTAGATCCTAGTCTTGCACCAGAAGGAAAGGACGGGCTTTATATTCTTGTGCCAGTTCCTGAGCTATCTTCCTCGAAGTATGAATGGACAGATGAAACGGTTCAATATTATCGGAAAAAAGTAATGGATTCTCTAAAGAATGTTAAAGGGTTAGAAAATATTGAAGAGGAAATTGTTTCTGAAACGTACATGACTCCATTAGATTTTGAATCCAAATTTAATGCATATAACGGTGCTTGCTTTGGTCTACAGCCAACACTGACGCAAAGCAACCATATGCGTCCACAGAGTAAAGCAAAAAACTGTGAAAATCTATATTTTACTGGAAGTAGCACGCATCCAGGAGCAGGAGTACCTATCGTCTTACTCTCTGCTAAGATCGCAACCGAAGAACTGTTATTGGATGATGGAATAAAAGAAAAAAATAAAGCGGGCTTTCCAGAACTTGTGACCAATTAAAAAAATGAAACTATGAAAATCTTGTTACACTTGCTCCAATTATTGTTTAGCTATTGTGATTAGTAGGCTAAAAGAGTGGATGCGCAAGTCCTATAAATAATTAAAGGAGGCAAAGGATTTGGTGAGAAAACAGGATACAACAGTAAAGGATTACTATCGGTATTGCGAAGAAATCATTAAAAAGAACTCGAAGAGCTTTTATTTCGCTTTTAGTCAGCTGCCAGAGGACAAAGCGAATGCTGTATTTGCTATTTATACTTTTTGCAGGAGAGCAGATGACAGTGTCGATGAGAATGGTTCCAAGGTTAGACAACAGGAAGAGCTAGAACGCTTAAACATGGAGCTGCAGCTTTTTGAGAAAGGGGAAGAAATCCAACATCCAATGTGGCTAGCACTTCGGGACGTATTTAATAGATATAACATGAGCATTGAACCCTTTTATGAGCAATTGGAGGGTCAGCGGATGGATATAAATTTTACTGAACCAATGACGCTTATGGAATTGGAGAAATACAGCTATTATGTAGCTGGAACAGTTGGCTTAATGCTTTTGCCTGTCCTTGCACAAGGCAGTAGCATAGATTTAACAGAGCAGGCTATTAGCCTCGGTATTGCTATGCAAATTACGAATATTCTGCGAGACATCGGCGAAGATTACCACATAAAAAATAGAGTTTATATACCCCAGTCTCTATTAGCTTCAGAGTTATACAGCGCGGATCATTTAAAGAATGCCACGATTAACTCCAGTTTTATTCGCATTTGGGAATCCCTAGCGCAACATGCGGAGGAGTTATACGACAATTTCTTTCATTCTATCTTTTATTTTGATGAGGATAGTCGTTTTCAGGTATTACTAGCTGCAAAGGTTTATCGGGGAATATTAAATGCGGTGAGAAAAAATAATTATGAATGTTTTCATGTAAAAAATTATGTTTCACCAATTGAGATGCAAAAAATCCATCAGGCAGCTCGTTTTGTAGTGAATAGGAAGGTGCTTTCATAATGGTAGAAAAACAAAAAACTGTCGTAATAATAGGTGGGGGATTAGGTGGATTATCTGCGGCTATTTCATTGGCACAGGCAGGTTATTCTGTTTCCCTTTATGAGAAAAACAATCATCTAGGCGGAAAGCTAAATCGACTAGAACAAGATGGTTTTGGATTTGATTTAGGGCCTTCTATTCTTACCATGCCACATATCTTTAACCGACTATTTACACGTAGTTATCGTAATATGTCGGATTATATATCGACATTTAGATTAGAGCATGAGTGGCGTTCCTTTTTTACAGATGGAACAACTATTGATCTATACGGGGATCTTGAAAAGATGGCAAAGGAAAATATGAGCTTGTCAGCAAAGGATATACGAGAGTACGAGGCATTCCTTCTATATGCAAAAAGAATATATGAAGTAACAGAAGAAGGGTATTTAGGTAAAGGATTAGATAGCACTATGGACGTGTTTAAGCAGCATGGATTCATAGAGTCACTAAAAGGTTTTGATTATTTTTCTACTATGTATGATGGGATAAAAAAGAGAATAAGCAATCCTAATTTAAGAACTATGCTTTCTTACTTTATTAAGTATGTTGGCTCATCTCCGTATGAGGCACCCGCAGTACTAAATATGATGATTTATATGCAGCATGCACAGGGTGTATGGTATGTTCCAGGAGGTATGCATGGAATCGCCCGTGGGATGGTGAAGCTTGGTAAGGAGCTTGGCATATCCTTCCACACTGGAAAAGAGGTAAAGCAATTACATAGAGACGGAGCCAAGCGTATTGCTTCTGCAGAGCTTACCGATGGAACAAGAGTTAGTGCAGATTATTTTATCTCTAATATGGAGGTAATTCCAGCATATGAAAAGTTACTAGAAGAAGAGCCAGCCTATGTAGAAAAGCTAGAAAATAAATTTGAACCTTCAAGCTCGGGTTTAGTATTACATCTAGGGGTTAATAAAAAATATCCTCAATTAGCTCACCATAACTTTTTCTTTTCGGATAACTTGAAGGAACAAATGGATCAGGTTTTCCATCGCTATGAGCTACCTGATGATCCAACGATTTATTTGGTAAATACAAATAAAACAGACCGAAGTCAGGCGCCTCCTGGACATGAAAATATAAAAATATTACCTCATATTCCTTATATACAAGATAAGCCCTTTACGAATAACGATTATTTAGAGCTAAGAGAACGAGTATTGATTAAGCTTGAAAAAATGGGATTGGAAGGGCTTCGACAGCATATTGTCACGGAGGATATGTGGACCCCACATGACATTGAACGTACGTATTATTCCCATCGAGGTTCTATTTATGGAACAGTTTCCTCGAAAAAGAAAAATCACGGATTTAAGAACACTAAACATAGTGAGCTTTACGATAATCTATACTTTGTAGGTGGCACAGTGAATCCAGGTGGCGGTATGCCTATGGTTACACTAAGCGGTCAGCAGGTGAGCGGGATGATAGAGGAGAGGGACAGAAAAGAATCATAAGGAAGAGGTGGGCTTATGTTACAGTTACTTTTTATGATTATAGTTGCTTTTCTCATCGTGACGATGGTCTGTGGCGTTCTAATGCTTTGGAAAATCCCGGTACCGAGACAAACAAAAGAAGAGCTATTTGAAAACCCTTCTATAACAGTTATCATTCCAGCAAGAAATGAGGCAGGGCGCTTACAGCCATTGCTTGAATCATTACAAAAACAGTCTCTAAAGCCGAAGGAAATTATTGTTGTTGATGATGAATCCACTGACAGGACAGTACAAATTGCGAATGAATTTGGAGGCAGGGTTATACAAACCCATGAGGGAGACCTTAGCTGGAAGGGAAAATCTGCGGCTTGCTGGATCGGCTCAAAGGCTGCAACTGGAGATTGGTTATTATTTTTGGATGCTGACACAAGGCTGGAGCATGAGAATAGTTTAAAAACTCTAGCATTAAATTATCAGTCGCAAGGAGCGAGTGGAATTTTATCAGTCCAGCCTTATCATAAGGTTAATAAGCTGTATGAAAACTTTTCTGCCATTTTTAATATTATTGTGATAACTGGCATGAATGTCTTTACTGTGTGGAGTACTCGATTGGAAAGTGCAGGCGCATTTGGTCCCTGTATTTTAACCGCTCGAAAGGACTATATGGATGCTGGAGGACATTTCGTTGTTGGTGAAGCGATTATGGATGATTTTGAGCTTGCAAAGGCTTTTAAAAAAATTGGTATACCAGTGCGGTGTATTAGCGGTAGAGGAGTACTTAACTTTCAAATGTATCCGGAAGGCATGAACTCATTAATCGAAGGATGGACAAAAAATTTTGGTACTGCCTCTCGGTCTACACATCCACTTGTAATGTCGTTAATAAGTACTTGGATCAGTGGAAGCTTTCTTCCCATTGCATTACTGATATTAGGATTTTATATTGGTTCTGTCTCATGGATTGCTATTGCCTGTATTTGTTATGTAGGATTTATGATACAAGTCTATTTAATGGCACGCCGTACTGGTAACTTTAGATTTTATGTATTTATAATTTATCCAATATTATTTTTCTTTTTTATTGGAATCTTTTCCTGGTCACTGGTGCGTACAAAGGTGTTTCGTACGGTTACTTGGAAAGGTAGAAAAATAAATGTATAAGGGGAATCCCATACAGCTGGTAGAGTTACCTATAATGGAAACTATTTTAATAGATATAGTCGCATGGGCTTTTTTTCATATAGCTATATCGCTTTGCATGGCGGCTATTCCTTCAAGTAAATTTGAATATGATAATAATTTATATCGTATTAGAGAATGGGAAAAATCAAATCAGCTATGGTCACGACTTTTCCAAGTTAAGAAATGGAAGCATCTGATACCTGATGGAACAAAAATCATCCAAAAGGGCTTTGAGAAAAAGAGTCTTATAAGTAATAATAGGGATTACCTTTTCATGTTTTTAATAGAGTCAAGAAGGGCAGAACTAACCCATTGGCTATCTATTTTACCTTCCGTTTTCTTTTTTCTTTGGAATCCTTTGTGGGCAGGATGGGTCATGGTCGTGTATGCCTTATTATTTAATATGCCAATTATAATAGCACAACGATATAACCGTAATCGGTTAGAGAGAATCTTATCTAGTAAGAGAAAAAGCGTAGTAAAAAGAGAAGAAGTATTGAATTGATTACCAATGTAAAAATATAAAGAATATAATTTAAAACGACCTATCCTCCTTATGGAGAGATAGGTCGTTTATAGTTATTTTATAGAGTTTGAGAGCTCTGTAAAGATTACTCCTAAGCCATAGGCACCTGCATCGGGGTAACCGAGGCTTCGTTCACCTACTGTGCCTGCTCGTCCCATACGAGCTACAATGTCTTTTGTCTTTTCGGCACCTTCAACTGCAGCAATAGCCCCTTGTTCAAAGGCTTTTTTAAATGTTTTTTCTTTAGAGACACTATCCATCCAAGACTCTACACAAGGTATTAAAGCATCGATCAGTGTCTTATCTCCAACTTCAGCACCTCGCCCAAAGGAACGTTCTCCAGTAATTTGAATTCCTTTAACAGCTTCCTGGAGCATGTCAGCGAACTCAGGTATAGACAAGTCATTCTTACCCATTGTGGCTTTTCCAGCCGCTCTAAATGCCGATCCCCAAATAGGTCCTGATGCTCCTCCGCAATATTCCATAATTACTAGGGAACAACTGTGTAAAAACGATCCGATGTTTAGGTCTCGCTGCTGGATAATGTCATTCCATTCTCTTTTCAATTGCTTAAAACCTTTAGCCACACTCATCCCAAAATCACCGTCTCCAGCATGGGAATCTAGTTCGCAGAAAGGCACCTCGTTTTGTATAATAACTTCACTCATTTTGTCTATTAAGTAAATCATGTTGTGTAAGGTTAATTTTTCATTCTGTATTACCGCATAGTCTTCATCAGTTTCAGTTTTAAAGGATACTAGCTTGTCTGTCTTTTCCTTTAACACTTCCGTATATTCAATGGGATCAACTGGCCCGTCTACTTTAAAGGCTGGTGTGTCACTAGGTTTTGAAAGTAATTCCTTTAGTTCATCATCTAATTTTAAAAATGTTAGAGAAGCCCCGGCCATATCGATGCTCGTCATATAATTGCCTACGAACATGCGATTCACTTTAATGTTCTTTCGTGATAGTACTCGCGTAACGGAGTTGTTTAACAAGTACAATTCTTGTAAAGGAGTTGCTCCAAAGCCATTTACTAATACTGCAATTTCATCCTCTTCGTTAATACCTAAATCTTTTATAAGGTCAGTGGTCATTCGATCTGCTAGCTCATCCGCAGAAAGCATTTTTTCTCGTTTTATACCAGGCTCTCCATGAATACCTACACCGTATTCTATTTCGTCATCAGCTAATTTAAAGGTTGGTGTTCCTTTTGCAGGCACGGTACAAGATGTGAAAGCGACACCAATGCTTCGAATGTTAGATGCAGCTTTTTCGGCAACTATTTTGACCTCGGCCAAATCTCTACCCTCCGCAGCAGCAGCACCAGCTATTTTATGAACAAAAACAGTACCTGCAACTCCTCGTCGTCCTACTGTATACAAGCTATCTTCTACTGCAATATCATCGTCTACTTTCACATATTCCACTTGAATACCATCTTCAATGGCTAAAGCAGCACCATTTTTAAAATTCATCATATCACCACTATAATTTTTGATGATCATTAAAAGACCTTTTGCACCAGCTGTTGCCTTAATAGCTTGGTACACTTGAATTTGAGAAGGGGATGCAAATACATCTCCGCAAACAGCAGCATCTAGCATGCCTTTGCCTACAAATCCAGAGTGTGCAGGCTCATGTCCGCTACCTCCACCACTAATTAAGCTAACTTTGTTATGATCAATCGTTTTCTTTTTAATAATTTTATACTTCTTTAAAAATTCTAGCTCTGGATGTGCTAGGACTAATCCGTTACACATTTCCATCACCATATTCTCGGGTTGGTTCATAAATTTTTTCATTATGTATAGCTCCTCATTTAATTATCTTCATTGATATAGCACAGTAAATTATAATACATCCATTAAAAGCTATCCAATGTTTCGATATGGTATATATTTTGAAAATTTAAATATTAATAATATAATAGATTAAATAAAAGTATCATGATTAAAGAAAATGAGGAGGAGAATATGGGAAATACATTAATACAAGCGGATGATACGCTTACACTGTGGGGAATCATTATTATCGTGGCTTCATTAAGTATCTTTTTAGAGCAGAGGTTCAGCTGGGCAGCTAAAATAACTGGAGCCATTATCGCATTATTGATTGCTATACTACTCTCTAATACAGGCATCATACCAACGGAATCAGCTGTTTATGATTCGGTATGGACTATAATTGTTCCTCTTGCTATACCACTGCTCCTTTTTCATGTAAATATCAAGAAGCTATTTAAAGAAAGTGGCAGGCTTTTAATGATTTTCTTAATAAGCTCCATTGGGACTGTTGCTGGAACGATTATTGCATTTTTTATATTAAAGGAACATATACCACTGCTTGATAAGCTAGCTGGAATGTTTAGTGCTAGTTATATAGGAGGTGGAGTTAACTTTGCAGCTATGTCTGCTAAGTTTGAAACACCTGGTGAGCTTGTATCTTCTGCAGTAGTTGCTGATAATTTGAACATGGCACTTTTATTTGTCATCTTAATGATTATTCCTACCATGCAATTTTTCCGTAAAAAGTATAAGACACCTCATATTGATGAGTTAGAATCCCAAGGAAATAATGATAAGGATAATCTAGCAAAGACTTATTGGAAGCCTAAGGAGATATCTCTAAAGGATATAGCTATGTCAGTTGGTATAGCATTTGCATTAGTTATTTTAACTAAAAAGGTGTCTATATGGTTTGATTCGCTTATTCCTTCGGGAGAAAACGTCAATTTCCTTTTAAACCTATTAAACGGCTTAATAGGAGATCAGTATTTATTGTTAACAACCTTTACTTTCCTTGCACTATTATTATTTCCAAAATTCTTTGATTCTTTAAGAGGTAGCCAAGAAATTGGTACTTATCTTATCCATATTTTCTTTGTTGTAATAGGAATTCCCGCATCCATACCATTAATTATTGATAATGCTCCTTTGTTGTTAGTTTTTGCTTTTATCATTGTAGCTATCAATCTTACTATTTCTTTAGTAGGAGCGAAGGTATTCAAATTCGAATTAGAAGAAACACTGCTAGCTGTAAATGCCAATATTGGCGGACCTACAACAGCTGCAGCTCTAGCAATAGCAAAGGGCTGGAGCAATTTAGTAGGACCAATCTTAATAGTTGGGACACTAGGATATATTATTGGGAATTATGTGGGGACTTTTTTAGGAATTTGGTTTAGCAGTTTTATGTAGGATTATTAAGGTGAAGATATGCGAGCAAACCGTAAAATTTTAAAATATATTGTGGTAATACCTTCCTGATAAACACTGAAATATTGAAGAATATTACTATTAACTTCCATTAGAAAGAGTGAGTTTAATAAAAACTCCTTCTTTCTTTTTTTTGTGGAGAGAAATATGTCCTATATCAGTTTCTATAAAATAGAAATTACTATCAATGTATAGTTCTAAATACACATTTCAATAGAAATTTTAGAATATTGGGGATTTAGTTGTTTTAAAAATTTTAAAATATTAATTATTTGACTAAAATAATATTTTCAATGTAGAATGACAAAACGAGTAAAAGTGCTAGAAGTATCACAGAGGAAGCACAACAAGTAATGTTAAAATATTATTTTGAAAGCGTTTTTGTTTCCTAATTTTAATAGATGATTCGAATCAAATAAGACATTCATTCTATGAAAAAAGAAGTAATTCACAGGATTTTGAAAGCGGTCCCAATAACATTTTCTAAAATTATTTAGAACTCACTCTGTACTTCTTTAGAAAGAGACTTTAGTGCTTTTGCGAACTAACAACATACAACAAGTAATCGTTGTTGAAAATAAAAATAAGAAAAAATTGAGGTAGAGAGAATGTCAATTTTAATTGGAATACTGGGATTAGTTGTAGTCTTTGGCTTAGCTTATCTAATCAGTAATAATAAGAAAGCAATTAATTATAGAGCTGTTGGAGTTATGTTAGTTCTTCAAGTCGTTTTAACATTAATTATGTTTAAAACTACAATCGGATTAACTGTTATAGAAGGTATTGGGAATGGGTTTACAAAAGTCATTAACATTGGACGAGAAGGAGTTAACTTTGTAGTAGGCGGATGGGTGCCAGAGGGAGGATCCGTATTCTTTATAAATGTATTAGTGATCCTGATCTTTACATCTATGTTACTTTCAGTTTTAACTTACCTACGCGTTCTACCAATTATTATCAAGTATTTAGGTGGATTCTTATCTAAGATTACAGGTTTGTCTCGAGTGAGTACTTTCCATGCAGTAAATAATATTTTCTTCGGTCAATCAGAAGGAATCTTAGCTATCAAATCGCATGTGCTTAAGATGGATAAGAATAAGTTGTTTGTCATGGCAATTACGTCTATGGCATCTGCATCCGCATCAATAATGGGTTCATATATTACGATGCTGCCAGCGAAATACGTTCTAGGTGCTATGGCTTTAAATGCTTTATCAGGTTTAATCATTGGTATAATCATTGCTCCAGATTCTTCGAAAGAAGAGGAGGTTATTGACATCAAGGAAGCATCACAGGCTAAATCCTTGTTTGAGTCTATCTCAATGGGTGCTTTAGATGGTGGTAGAGTAGCATTAATCGTTGCTGCTATGCTTGTTGCTTATGTTGGTTTAATGGCGTTAATAGATGCAGGGTTCCAAGCTGCAGTCGGTATCACATTTACTGAAATCTTAGGATATGTATTTGCTCCAATTGCTTGGTTAATGGGTGTTCCTGCAAGCGAGATTTTAATAGCAGGTCAAACGATGGGTACTAAGCTTGCAACAAATGAATTCGTAGCAATGCTACAATTCAGAGAACAAATTCCTAACCTTTCTGAGAAAACAGTTGCGGTAGTTTCTGTATTCTTGATTAGTTTTGCGAATTTTAGTTCTATCGGTATTGTCAGCGGTTCTCTTCAAGCAATCAATGGTGAGAAAGCGTCTATCATTTCAAAACATGGTCTTAAGTTATTAGTCGCTTCTACTATGGTATCTTTCCTGACAGCAACTTTAGTCGGTATCTTTATTTAAATTACATTTTAAATAGCGTCACTCTCTTTATTGGGAATGATGCTATTTTAGTATAAAAGGTTAGTAGGGACAAAGTAAGAACAGGTATTTTTTTCTTAAATCTAGTGAGCTAAAAATTAATTAAGACTTTTTATTATATTAGGATTAGATTAGTTCATTTTGTGGAATATAAAATGAAGTTAAGAAATAATAAAAATTTATTAGCTAAACATGCAATCTAATTTGCCGGGCATTTTATTTTTAGAGAATATCGAATATTTAATCAGAAATACATAATATCATTTGATTAGTACTTAATAGTTTATCTACTCATTCGATTGGAAATACGATTACTCTAAGTTAGCGCAAAGCATAATTCATGCTAATAAGTTTTTTATATAATATTAGTAAAGGGTGATCAGATGAAATTAGCAACTAAGATATTGTGGGCTTTAGTATTAGGTGCAATTGTTGGGGTAATATTAAACATAACCTCGCCAGAGTTATTTGAAAATGCGGATAATTTTTTATTTACCCCATTAGGAACTATCTTTTTAAACTTAATTAAAATGTTGATTGTTCCTCTTGTATTTTTCTCGATTGTAGTTGGAGTTGCCAATATCGGGGATCCTAAATCATTAGGACGTATGGGTGCAAAGGCGATGATTTTCTTTTTATGCACTACAGCTTTGGCAATCTCGATTGGAATTGCTCTAGCATTAATTTTACAACCAGGTAGTAGTGGGAATTTTGAAACAGAGGCAGTAGATTATGAGGCTACAAAAGCACCTCCAGTTTCAGAAACTTTACTTGGCATCATCCCAGCAAATCCAATTGACGCTATGGCTAGTGGTGACATGCTGCAAATCATTTTCTTTGCTGTATTTATTGGCTTAGGGATCAGTTATCTGGGAAGCAAAGTAGAGAGTGTACAGAGATTTATGGAGCAGGCAAATGAACTTATGATGTTTTTAGTTACGCTTGTTATGAAGTTTGCTCCAATCGGAACATTTGGTTTAATCGCATCAGCTGTAGGCAAACAAGGCTTCGATGCTTTAAAGGTAATGTTTATGTATATGGTGGTTGTTCTTCTAGCCTTGGCTGTTCATGCAATAGTTGTCTATGGAGCCTCTTTGAAGTTCTTAGCTAAGCAAAATCCATTAAAGGTTATAAAGGAATACTTGCCTGCTTTAACTGTTGCATTCAGTACTTCTAGCAGTAGTGCAACATTACCCGTCTCTATGGAAATTGCTCAAAAAAGATTAGGTGTACCAAAAGGGATTAGTAGCTTTGTCCAACCCTTGGGTGCGACTATTAATATGGATGGAACGGCAATCATGCAAGGTGTAGCTACAATTTTTATTGCTCAGGTATATGGTGTAGATTTAACATTTATTCAAATGCTTACGGTTGTTCTAACTGCTGTTCTTGCATCGATTGGCACGGCAGCTGTGCCGGGGGCTGGTATGATTATGCTAGCTATGGTTTTGGAGTCTGTTAACTTACCAGTAGAAGGAATCGCTTTAATTTTAGGTATTGACCGTTTACTTGATATGACAAGAACGATGATAAATTGTACAGGTGATTTAACTTGTACATTATATGTAGCGGAAAGTGAAAAGAAATATGAAAAGTCGGATGCTATCCAACCGACAGAGACGATTCAATAATATTGAAAAGGCTATCTAAGAGATGAACCTACTCACCTCTTAGATAGCCTTTTTTATAAACAACATAGCTTTTCTTTAAAGCTCTTCTTGGAAGTAAATCTTGTAGAATTTTCGATTGGTCACTTCATCATAGCCAACCTCAATCAGCTGTTCAACTTGCTCGATATCTCTAACATTCACTTGTATTTCAATATTAGAATCTAGCTTGATTTTACGCTTATAATTCTTTTCAATCTTAGCAATCGCACTTTCTGAAATAACAGTTTCAAAAGGTTTTACTGAATTTATAATAATATCCTTTTGCACTTGATCCGCTTTTTCAAATACCGTTTCTATATATTCATCTACTTCAAATGCTTCCTCGTTTCTAAAGTAATCGAGTGTCTTGTTAAGAAGTCCAAGCTTTTCTGTATTCGTGAAGCTCTCTTCTTTTACGATATATTTTTTGCACTCTGTAAGAGCAAGACTAGTTTTTTGGAAATGCTCGTCCGCGACTCTAATATTTAAAAAACGTTCCTGCCAGTAAACAACATCTTCCTTTTTCTTCGTTTTCATAAAAACAGCTGGTGGTGCGTCTGCACCCATATCGAGAATTACCGCTATGTTGTTTATTTTTTTTACGTTTATACCATCTACACCGTTTACAATAACTTTTTCTTGATCATTTTTGATGTCTAAATACATTTCTTTTTCATCAATTTTAACGATTGAAATAGCTCTTTTAGCTTCTGTATTCCAAATGCAGTTTTCAAACAGTCCGATAAATAATTCACCGTTTTTAATATTAGGGTGCTGGGACACACTTTGTAAATGAACTGCTATATTCTTGGATTGTTCTAGGAAGCTATTTTTATTTTCAAAGATAGCCTTCACATATGTGTATACTTCGTTTAAGCCTAAATCTGTTTGGTGGAAAAAATCATATTGTTGTTCGAAATCGACCTTGTTAAATGCTAACTGAGTGAACGCCGCTTCTAGCATAACCTCAGGCTGGAGATAAGCTTCGTCGCCTAAAATGAGTGAATCTCCTGCATAATGGACTATATATTGATCTAACTTACTTTCGTTTACTTCTAACACTTCGTCACCTTCTAAATTTAATTTCTAGATATTCTACCTTATCATATTATAGTAGTTATTTTCATATATTTTTTCACTTCATTTTGTTATGAATGGAAAGAGCTGTTATATATAGGCTTTTCGAACTTTTAAAATAATCTAACTAAAATTGGAAGAGGTATTAACCTATAATATTTTGTTGTTTTTTTGCTATAATATTTGTAATGGTTTATTGGAGAGTAGAGGTATTGATATGAATTTTTATATTGTCATGCAAGGACAAACGTATATAGAAGAAAAACAGCACAGTATTATTTGGTCCAAACAGGTCGATAAGAGTGGGATGCGTCCCCCGTTTTGGGAGCGTATGAAAGAAGTGCAAGCAGGGGACTGTATTTTCCATTATGTAAAAGGTGACATTGTGGCAGTTAGTATTGCTAAAAGAGATTACTACGAAGCAGTTAATCCTTATGACAAGGAATATCAGAAAAAGGGATATCTAGTAGAAACATCTTATGAGGAGTTACATAACCCCTTAAGTATTAAGGAACATTTTCATGAGATAGAGTTATTACTTCCAATAAAGTATTCAGCTTTTCAAGAAAACGGGGATGGAAACCAAGGGTACCTTTATCCCTGTAACGAGCTATTGGCCATCAAGCTTCTAGAGTTAATAGCCGAGATGAATGTAAACCTGGAAAAACAAGAACAGCTGGAATTTGCAATCAGTCCAGTTCTGTTTAAGGAACGTAATCTCCTGCTACAAATCATAGCAATAATGGAGTCAGAGGCAAAGTCAAAAATCCGTAAAGGGAAGCAAAGGTTTAAGCAAGCACTTTCTCCGATATGGAATAATGAATGTGCTATCTGTAGCATTAATTCTTCAGATTTGTTACATGCTTCACCAGCAAAGGCATGGAAAGACAGCACAGAGGAAGAAAAAATGGATCCCTTTAATGGAATCTTGCTTTGCTCTAACCATGATGCATTATATACAAAGGGGTATATTGCGTTTGATGGTCAAGGTAAAATCCATATTTCAGATCGCATAAAAGAAACGGATTACGAAAAGTATATGATTCATTCAAAAATACGTATAAAACGACAGGAAGATCATAAAAAGTATCTTAAGTGGCATAAGAAAAATGTTTTAAAGTAATTAGTCAGCTAGCAGACTGACTAAAACAGTCTGCAATTTATTTGTCTAAGGAGAAATTTAATATTGTTGCTAGCTTTCCATTCTAACTGAATGGAAAGCTATTTTTGTTTTTTCCTATCTTATTCTAAAAGAAACGACAGAATATTATAGCAATTAAAGCTTGGTAAAATGATTTTTAATGTTCGTATTCTACAGTAATAATGGGATTTATGAAATTGCTGCACGATTATTATATAAATATTTGACTTTACAATGGAATAAATAGAAAATTATGTATATACCATAAGCAGGAAGGGAGGAAATACTAAATGGAGGGAGATCTTTATTCTCCTAGTTTATCTGGAGAACAAATAGAGGAAACGAAAAGCTATAATTTATCGAGTTTATTTATCGTGGCGGCTCTTGGGCAGCTTGTAGCGATTAGCGCACTCGGTTTACAGAATGCTATTTGGCTTAAAGTAAAAAGGAAGGTTTTGTATACACTTTTAAGCATAATTTCTGTGTTGTTTATTTTGAAATTTTATTTAATCTATGCCTATACTCATCAAATGATTGATATTGAAAGATCTACATATAGATTAATGGGGAGTGTAATGGCAATTGTATGCTTCGCAGCTGTTTATAATTTGTTAAAGGGCTCATTTAATTTACATGTGTCTACAAAGGGTGATACCAAGTCGCTTGTTGTTCCAGGCACCATTTGGTGTATTACCAGTGTGGCGGTAGAAATGATATTAATCATAACTATTTCTCTAATATAGATGCTGGGGAAGGTGACTACAGAATGATTCAGAAAGAGATGAGCTCATTTGATGTAATAGAACACTATTTTCAGATGGACCGTTATGAGCAGGTTATAGAAATGCTAGAGGATAATATGGGTGAGCATATTAATAATGAGAAAGCCTGGTATTATCTTGGATACAGTCATTTTCAGCTAAATTCCTTTGATTTAGCTGAAAAAGAAGTGAAAGAAGCTCTACGTTTAGGTATAGATGAGGAATCGGCTTTTCATCTGTTAGGTCTAATCTATTATTCTATGGAAGAGTGGCCGGAGTCTGAAAAAGCATTACTTGAAGCACTTCGATTAAATCCGAATAATGCGGATGTTCATGCTAGCTACGCTTATTTGATGAAAAGTGTAGGTCAAAATAAAAAGGCTTCGAGGTTAATTAGAAAAGCGATTGAATTAGATCCAGAGGACGGACGTATTCAGCGATTACATTATTTAATCGAAGGTGACGAAAAAAAGGAAAAAGATCATTTAGATACCATTCAAACTTATATTAATTCAAATGATAACGAACTGAACAAACTTCTTCACTTAGGGGTAACGGCCAAAAACCGAAACAAAACAAAAGAGGCAGAGGAATATTTTCGCCAGGCATTTGCATTAGATCCGAACAATGAGAAGCTATTAAGGAATCTGCAGGAATTAGAAATTATAAACCATCCGATATTATCTATTAGTCGATGGGCAAATAAAATTGGTATGCACTATACATGGATTGTAGGGATTGGCGTTTCTATTCTCTTGTTTTCGTTAGATTTTGATACTGCAGGAGGAGCTTTATTTTCCTTATACGTGGTTTTTTGTATTTATATATGGGTATCCGAACCAATAGTGAAGTTATTATTAAAGAAGAGAAGGTGAGTAGGTGGAAAAAATAGCTTGGCTCCATCAAATGGTAGAAAAAGAACCACAGGACCCTCAAGCACATTATTGGCTAGCGAAGGAACAAGCAGAAAATGGGAGTATTTTTGAGGCAGTGCAATCCCTATCTACTGCTCTTTCTTGCTGTGAAGACGATGAGCTTCGAAAGGAAATAATTCAAGAATTATCTATCGTAAGTATGAAATTGAAAGAACCAGTGAGCAATGAAATGGTTGTGACTACTAACGTACAAGAAGATTCGATAGATGTAGAGGAAATGGAAGAAGTAAATGAGGTGCAAATAGTACAAGAAGAGTATTTAGTTGATCAAAAAGATAACTTGAGTTTATTAAAGACAAAGTTAAAGGTGATCGATGGAGAGGAGAAGCCTAGGACAGTTCAAAAGAAATCTCACCATGTTACGTTTAAAGATGTTGCTGGGTTAGTGGATCTCAAGAAAACAATCACGCTTCGTATTATTAGTCCTTTTTATAATAAAGGGTTGTTTGCAAAGTTTAAGAAAAAGTCAGGTGGCGGGGTACTGCTTTATGGCCCTCCAGGCTGTGGTAAAACGTTTATCGCAAGAGCAACAGCTGGAGAATGTAAAGCAAATTTCTATCCTGTCCATATAACAGACATCATTGATCCTCACATAGGTGTTAGCGAAAGAAATTTAAAAGGAATCTTCGACAAAGCGCGCTTCCAAAAACCAAGCATTATGTTTTTTGATGAGGTAGATACAATCGGCTTTAGCCGTTCTAAATCCTCTGCCAGTCATAGGGGAATAATCGATACTTTTCTATCTGAAATGGAAGGTATTGATACAAGTACAGATGAAGTACTTGTCATGGCTGCTACTAATACTCCATGGGATGTAGATAATGCACTCAAGCGCCCTGGAAGATTTGACAGACTCATATTTGTTGCACCCCCAGATGAAGAAGCGAGGAAACAAATCTTTCAGCTTAAACTGAGCGATCGGTATGCGGAAAATATTGATGTAGAGCTGTTAGCCCAAAAAACAGAGTTTTTCTCTGGAGCAGATATTGAAAATGTCATAGAAATAGCAACAGAAAACATCCTTTCCGAAATCTTAACAACAGGAAAAGAAAGACCTCTAAACACAGATGATATGCTTGAGGCATTAAACAATCAGCAGCCTTCCACATTGGATTGGCTACGAACAGCCAAGAATTATGTCCGTTATTCTAATCAGGGTGGATTATATAACGACATAGAAAAGTATCTCCAAAAGCATAGTCGAAGTATATAAACTGGTTTATAATAATTTATTTAAAAAAGAAGGTTAGTAGTGTTTAGATGCTACTAACCTTCTTTTTGTTGAGCACAAATAATTTAGACATGTTGTCCTCCTACTGTACATAAATTAAGTACATATCCAGACAATGGAGGTCCATATGTATTTATTTAAAAAGGGATTAGTAATTATCTTTGGTAGTATTTTTATCGCACTTGGAATAAATATGTTTTTAGTACCCTATGAGATATTAGACGGTGGAGTAATAGGTATAGGGTTAATCTTAAATTATTTATGGGGTTTTAAAACAGGTGCTACTATTATATTTTTTAGTATTCCCATATTTGTAATCGCTTGGTTTAAATACCGTGAGTATTTCTATAATAGTTTGCACGGAATGATTATTTCTTCTTTTTTTATTGATTTACTTAAACCATTCAGTACAATAGTAGTTTTCGATTCTGTTCCAAGTGCTATAGTCGGTGGTTCGATGGTAGGCATCGGGATAGGTTTCATGCTTAGGTACCGGACAAGTACAGGAGGAACAGATTTAATCGCGCAGTTTATAAGTGCCAAAACAGGTGTAAATGTAGGGATTAATATCTTTGTAATCGATTCATTAGTATTGGTAGTGGGAGGACTTTTACTTTCCATGGATTCTTTTTTACTCTCAATCATGACTATATTATCAGTGGCAATGACTACAAGTCTAATTGCTAGAAAGACAATGTCTAAGCCGATATCCAAGGAAAGTGTAGTACATTAGATTTATCTAAGGTTTTTCTTTCTAGTGCTAATATGCTTTTATTAATCAAAATCACGATAAAAATTCAATAACATATATCTGAATATTAAATAAATTGATAGAATAAAGTATTGACGAAAAAGGGAGGAAAATGTAGATGCGAATAATGTATACTAACGGCAATATTTTTACGATGAACTTGGAGGAACCGCTTGTCCAGTCCATAGTGATAGAAAATGAAAAAATTATAGATTTAGGAACGAATGAGGATATGCTCCTTCAATGGGGAAGAGATCATACGACCGTAATTGATTTGGATGGTAAGTATGTATTTCCAGGATTGATAGACAGTCATTTACATATTTCGAGTGTAGGGATTAATGCACAGGAGTTAGACCTGACTGGAATTGAAACGAAAGAGAAACTACTAAATGTGATTAGTAACAAGGCTAGCTCTATTCAACCTGGTGAATGGATCCTAGGTAGAGGCTGGGATGAAAACATCTTCCCCGACAAGCAAATTCCTTCCATTGAAGAATTAGACTATGTCTCACCGGGCTCCCCATTATTTTTACCAAGAATTTGTGGGCATGCCTTCCTAGTAAATTCAAAGGCTTTAGAGCAAAGTGGGTATCACCCAGATATGACTATTCCTTATGGGGGAACAGTCGTAAAAAGTTTGGAAACAAATAAACCGAATGGATTATTACTTGAGACAGCCTCAGATTTAATTACAGAAAGAATACCAACAAAAAGCTACGATCAGCTCAAAGTTGCTTTAAAGTGGGGCTTAAAGGAAGCTCTAAAATTTGGCATGACAAGTATTCATACGAATGATCCTACATATTTGAATGGTGCTAGGCAAACATACAAGCTCTTTGATGAACTTATCAATCAAGAAGGAATGGGCCCACGAAGTAATCTATTAATGGACTATAAATATCTGGAAGAACTAAAGGATGCCGGTATGTCTGCTGGGTTTGGTAATGATAAGGTGACGATCGGGGCGATAAAGTTTTTTGCTGATGGTGCATTGGGAGGAAGAACAGCGCTTTTATCGGAGCCTTATGCTGACAATCCAGGTAATTATGGAAGCGCGATGTACGATAAGGAAGAGCTTTTGCAACTTATGAAAAATTGTAGAGAATTTAACATGCCAATTGCAGTGCATACCATTGGTGATCAGGCATTAATAGATGTTTTAGATAACCTAGACCAGCTAAAACCAGTTGCTTTTAGAGATAGACTAATACACGTGTCTATTTTAAACAATGAATTAATTGAGCGCCTAGCCAGCCCTCATCGAATAATTGATGTACAACCTAGATTTATAGCAAGTGATTATCCTTGGATTGTCGACCGTGTAGGGGAGACTCGTGCCAATATGTCCTATCCATTTAAAACTTTACTTGAAAGAGGTGTAATCACTGCGGGTAGCTCTGATGCACCAATAGAGCCCTTAAATCCTTTGCTAGGAATTCATGCAGCCGTTACTCGTAAAAAGATAGGAGAAGCACATAATGGCTATAATGAAGCAGAGAAAATTTCCATGTTTCAGGCGTTTAAAATGTTTACTATTGGAGGAGCTTTTGCCACTAATGAAGAACACACCAAAGGATCTTTAGAAAGAGGGAAGTTCGGGGATATGACTGTATTGAACAAAAATCCATTTATTATGGAAAATGCAGATCAACTGTTAGAAACAGAAGTAGAAATGACTATTATTGGCGGAGAAATAAAATATAGAAAATAATAGAATAAGGGGGTTACAGCATGGAAGCGTTATTGGAAACGATAGTAGCATGGCTATGGGGTTTACCATTAATATTTACAGTTCTCTTTGTAGGACTCTACTTTACAATAGGAAGTAAATTGTTTCAATTTGGCTATCTGCCTCATATTTTCAAGGTAACTTTCGGGGAACTATTTAAAAAGAAAGATAAATCCGCTGATACAAAGGGGATATTAACGCCATTTCAAGCTGTAAGCACAGCGATAGGAGGTAGCGTCGGAGTAGGAAATATAGGTGGTGTCGCGACCGCTATAGCTATTGGTGGACCCGGTGCAGTCCTGTGGATGTGGTTGACTGCTTTACTAGGGATGATCACGAAGACTGTTGAAGTAACTTTATCGGTCCATTATCGAAATACAGACGAAAAAGGACAGCCATTTGGTGGACCCACTTATTATATGGAGAAGGGCTTAGGAGAAGAGAAAAACTTTAAGTTTTGGAAGATACCTGCCATTCTTTTTGGCATAGGGATATTTACTACATTCTTCATCACGCTTCAAAATTATACGATTTCCGAGGCATTAAGTTCTACTTTTAATATAAGTATGATCCCTGCATCCTTCATTTATCTAGTTCTCATTTATATTATTATTTACGGAGGAATTAAACGGATTGGAGAAATCGCTGGACGACTTGTACCTTTTATGTGTATTTTTTACGTGCTGGCTGGACTATTTATAATTTTAAAAAATTACTCTGAGATTATTCCGGTTTTTTCTTTAATATTTGATAGTGCTTTTAATGGAACTGCCGCAGTAGGTGGGTTCGCTGGAGCAGCAATCGCACAAGTAATTCGCATGGGAGTAGCAAGAGCAGTCTATAGTAATGAGGCTGGATGGGGGACATCCCCAATGATTCACTCTACGGCTAAAACTAGTCATCCGGTTAAACAAGGAATGTGGGGAGCAGTAGAAGTATTTATAGATACTATGATCGTTTGTACAATTACGGCATTTACTATTATTATCACCGGTGCTTGGTCTTCAGGATTAGATGGTGCTGCGTTAACACTGTCGGCTTTTGAGATTGGAATTGGTGAATTTGGCAGATATGTAATCACTATTTCTATTTTCCTCTTCGGTCTAACTACATCTACAGGCTGGTATACGTACTATGAAATTTTGTTAAGACAAGTCTTTGGGGATGAAAAGAAGTTAACGTTAAAATATAAGATTTTGCTTTGGTTTAAATGGCTTTACCCAATACCTGGGTTCCTTATGGTTGTTTATGCTGTGATGTATAACCTGCCTGGGAAGGCGGTATGGTATTTTGCTGATATAACTACAGCGATCCCTACCTTCGTAAACTTAGTTGTCTTACTATTTTTAAGTAAGAAATTCTTTGAGTTATTAAGAGATTACAAGGCTAGATATTTAAATATAGGCGTGGTGGATCCAAACTTTAATGTGTTTTATGAGGATCGTTTGAAGAAGAAAAAATGATTTTCGCCATGGGAGAGAATCACGTATAAAGGTATGAGCAAACATGAATGTATATACATTCACGTCAGACTGTAGGCAAAATCCAAAAATTTTGGAGTTTGCCTACAGTCTTTTTTCTTTTAAAATAGAAGTAACGCGAGGAAGAGTTGATTTCCGCTACGAACGGACGCTTTCCGCGGGCACGGCTTAGGCCGCTTCCCTCGCTGCGCTCAGTCCAGGGTCTTCAGCTCGCGCTGTTCCCGCTGGAGCATTCCTGTATGATTACTTTACAGGCTCTTGAAAAAAAAAGAACCCTCTTATATGATGCTAGAGTAACAACAACCAATTGAATACTCAAAACATATATAGGAGGGCCTCTTATGAATAATAGTACGAATCATAAAATTAATCAAGTGAGTGAAAAGACGTTGGTCATTGGGATCGATATCGCCAAGCGCAAACATTACGCATGTGCTGTAGACGACCGTGGACGAGTATTGCATAAGTCATTCCCTATCAGACAGTCGGCAGAAGGATTTACGACCTT
>NZ_JABAFC010000039.1 GCF_012843435.1 Psychrobacillus sp. BL-248-WT-3
AGCCGGTGAAATTTTACTTATTGTAAAATTTCATCGGCTTTTTCATTTAAGAGGATGGTTTTGTCCCAGTCTCTTTTATTTGATAGCTGTATAGCGATACTATTTCACCATTAGCTGGCCATCCTCCAGGCTCGCTACAATTGTGCTACCAGGCAGGACGTTCCCTCCAATTAGCATTTTTGCAACTGCTGTTTCTAGATATCGTTGGATAAATCTTCTGAGCGGTCTTGCGCCATAAGCAGCATCAGTTCCCTCTTCCACGATCCACGTATAGACATCTTCCTCGACCTCTAAAGTAACTTCCTGTTCTAGCAGACGATTTTGCAGTTGTTTTACATACTTTTTCGCTATCATTTCAAAGTGATGAGTCGTTAAGGAATGGAACATAATAATGTCATCCATACGGTTTAATAGCTCAGGCTTGAAGTGTGCACGAAGAGCGGTCATTACCAGTTCCTCGTCCGTTTCTGACACTTGTCCGGTTGTATTGGATAAGTATTGGGAGCCTATATTGGAAGTTAAAATGACAACTGTATTTGTAAAGTTGACGATTCTCCCCTGACTATCGGTTATCCTTCCATCATCCATTAGCTGTAACAAAATATTAGCAACATCTGGATGAGCCTTTTCTATTTCATCTAACAGCACTACTGAATATGGATTTCTTCGCACAGCCTCTGTTAACTGACCGCCTTCCTCATAGCCTATATATCCAGGTGGTGCGCCGACTAATCGAGATACGCTATGCTTTTCCATATATTCCGACATGTCTATACGAATGAAGTGTTCCTCTGAGTCAAACAGGTTAGCAGCTAAAGATTTAGCAAGCTCTGTTTTTCCTACACCAGTCGGTCCTAAAAATAAAAACGAACCAATTGGTTTATTCGGTTCTTTTATACCTGCACGTGCACGCCAAACAGCCTCTGTCACTAATTGTACTGCCTGATCTTGACCAACTACACGTTCTCCCAATGTCTCTTTAAGGCGAAGAAGTTTTTCTCTTTCTCCTTCTACCAGCTTAGTTACTGGGATGCCAGTCCATCTTGAAATAATATGAGCAATTTCATCTGCAGTGACTTCTTCTCGAAGTAAACGTGAATCATAATCATTGTTTATCTCATCTTCATATGATTGAAGTTCCTTTTCTAAAGGTGGTATTTTACCATGACGTAGCTCTGCTGCTTTATTTAAATCGTATTTATTTTCTGCTTCCTCTAGCTCTCTACGATAGCGGTCTAACAGCTCTCTCTTTTTTTGAACTACTTGAATGGACTCTTTTTCTGCTTCCCATTTTTTACGCATATCTGCTGAGGACTTGTCTAACTCCTCTAACTCCTGACGCAATTGTTCTAATCGCTTTTTGCTAGCTGAATCCTTTTCTTTCATCAGCGCTTGCTCCTCAATTTGGAGCTGCATCATTCTTCTAGTTACTTCGTCCAGCTCTTGAGGCATTGAATCTATTTCCGTACGGATCATGGCACATGCTTCATCTATTAAGTCTATTGCCTTGTCAGGAAGAAAACGTTCTGTAATATAGCGGTTGGAAAGCTGAGATGCTGCTACAATTGCTCGATCGTGTATACGTACACCATGATGTAATTCAAAGCGTTCCTTTAAACCACGAAGGATGGATACTGTATCCTCTACAGAGGGTTCTCTTACTAATACTTGCTGAAAACGGCGCTCTAACGCAGGATCCTTTTCAATATACATACGATATTCATCAAGAGTAGTCGCTCCAATACAGTGCAATTCTCCTCGTGCGAGCATTGGCTTTAACATATTCCCCGCATCCATGGCACCATCTGATTTCCCAGCACCAACTATAGTGTGGATCTCATCAATAAATAAAATGATTTTTCCTTCACTCTCTTTGATTTGCTTAAGTACTGCTTGAAGTCTCTCCTCAAATTCTCCACGATACTTTGCTCCTGCAATTAGCGAGCTCATATCTAATTCGAAAATCTCTTTATCCTTCAAACCCTCTGGTACATCTTTTTTTACAATTCTTTGTGCCAGTCCCTCTACAATAGCGGTTTTACCAACCCCTGGTTCTCCGATCAGGACAGGATTATTTTTAGTTTTTCTTGATAAAATACGAATGACATTTCGAATTTCCTGATCTCTACCGATAACCGGGTCCATTTTGCCGTCTTTTACTGCATTTACTAAATTACGTCCGTACGTTTCTAAAGGACTTTTTTGATCTTGTTGGTTCATTTGCATATTAACAGCTCCATTTCACAAAACTTTGACCTTTATTGACTATTATAAATATAAATCCTTGTAGCATAATTTGTAAAGTATTAAGCTTTATGTAACAGAATATATGCTATATTTATAGGTACATATAAAGGTGGTGTTGAGGTGGATCATACTTTAGTATCCCCAGATATTAGTTTATTATTTAAACAATACGGTTCTATTATAAAATTAGAGAAGGATCGTTCAGTTTATATAGAAGGCGAACTAGCACAAGACGTATATTTTATTGTAAGCGGCTCTATTGCGATAAATAAAGATACAGAGGGCGGCAAATTACTCACTTTAAGAATAGTAGGTCCCGAAAACTGTATAGGTGAATCTGGTGTTTTCGCAGATAATACTCATCATAGTTTTTCTGCTCTTACGTTGGAGACTACACAGCTATTAGTGCTTCCAAAAAATAAATTAGAAAAATTCCTTGTTAATTCTACTCAGTTAATGGTGGAATGGACAAAATATATACAGCTTATTTACTTAAAAAACCAGACAAGGTTTCGTGATTTGATGCTTTATGGTAAAAAAGGCGCTCTATATTCTACTTTAATACGCTTGTGTAACACGTATGGTGAACCATTATCTGATGGTAGGATTAAAATTAATTTTTCACTTACTAATCAGGAAATAGCTAACCTTTGCTCGATGAGTAGGGAAGTAGTTAATCGAATGTTAAATGATATGAAAAGTGAGGGTCTAATTTCGTTTCATAAAGGTATTATTACAATTAACGATTTAGAGTTATTAAGAAGAGAAAACCAGTGCGAAAGCTGTCCTCTTTGCGTTTGTCGGATAGATTAATTAGCTTCATAAATTCAAAAAACGCATATAATCAAACAAGGCACCTCCTGTTCGACTTGAACAGAAGATGCCTTGTTTTGTTTTAAACGTCCTCTTTTATAATTAGAGGAGTCTTAATAATTATCGAATACCTAATGCAATTTTTGCATATCGAGACATATTGTCTTTTGACCATGGTGGGTTCCAGACAATATTAACCTCAGTGTCTTTAACTTCAGGTAGCTCAGCTAGTGCTGTTTTAACCTGATCTACTATCATTGGACCCATCGGGCAACCTATAGAAGTTAGTGTCATCGTAACTGTTGCTTGTCCCTCATCAGTTAGATCCACATCATATACTAAACCTAAATTGACAATATCTACGCCTAGCTCTGGGTCAATAACATTTTCCAGGGCAGCCATCATACTATCTTTCATATCTTGATCCATACTAATACCTCCTTACATCTTTCATTCATCATAACAAAGATATATCAATTATGCCAAACGGTTAGCTAACCATTCCGTTGAACGAAGCATACCTTTTCTTGAAACTGCATGGCCAACGCTTTTTTCTTTCATAAACTCAATCTGAGCATCACCATATTGTTCAATCAAATCTTCCACAAATTTGTTAGTAGGTGCGAACGGTACTACTTCATCCTTCATACCATGCCAGAAAAATAGTGGCTTATTTTCTAGTTTCTCTAATTGTTTAGAAGCATCAAATATAGATAATGTATCAAACATTTTTTTCTTTTCTTCTTCGTTCATTGGAATCTTAAATCCTCTTTGCTCAACTAAAGTCATTTGATCTTTAGCAAGGTTTACAAATCCCGGGGTTCCCATCATAATAGCAGCCGCATCAATCCATGGGTATGCCGTTAAGCAGCCCAGTGTTGTAATTCCACCCATAGAGGTTCCAGAAACAGCTATCTTTTGACCGTTGTCGTACCCACGTTCTTTTAAGACGTTTTTAAGTTTCCCCAACTCTTCAATAGATGTTAAAACAATCTCCCAAAAGCGAAGACTAATCTGTATTTGGTCAAGTTCAATATCTCGATCCCCGTGTAAATGAGCATCAGGCATGATAACTCTACAGCCTTTATTGACTAACTGGTATGCATAGTGTAAATTATGCTCTTTGGCACTTTCAAAACCGTGTAGGAAGAAGACTACTGGAGCATTATTTGTAAAGTTTTCTTCTGATATATGTAGCACAGGGATGTCTCCCCAATTTTCTAAATTAGTAATCATTGAATATACACCCCTTATTCGTTATATTACTATTTTAACAAAGTAAAAGTTTTTTTACAAAATCGCGAACCAATACATTTTGACGGAACATCTGGAACAAGATAAACTTTAATAAGATGAGGGGGAATATGCACATGGAACGACACTTAATCGTATTAGACTTAGATGGAACTTTATTAACCGACCAAAAGGTTATTTCTGATAACACGAAAAGAATTTTATTAAAGGCTAAGGATGAAGGGCATGAAGTAATGATTGCAACGGGTAGACCCTATCGCGCAAGTGAAATGTATTATCATGAACTTGGGTTAACTACTCCTATTGTCAACTTCAATGGGGCATTCGTACATCACCCTAGAAATCGTTCATGGCAAATGATACATAAACCAATTAGCTTGAATGTTGTAAAAGAAGTAGTTGAGGCAGTCCAAAGCTATTCGATAAAAAATATGCTCGCAGAAGTCCTAGATGACGTATACTTACATTATCATGATGAACAAATGATCTCCGCTTTAGTACAAGGAAATCCCAATATAACTACTGGTGACCTTCGACAATTTTTAAACGCCGATCCAACTAGTTTACTCATACATGCAGAGGAAAATTCAGTAGATGATGTTAGAAAGCATTTAAAAGAAGTTCATGCAGAAGTTATTGATCACCGCCGTTGGGGAGCACCTTGGGATGTTATTGAAATTGTTAGACACGGTCTGAATAAGGCAGTAGGTCTCGACCATGTATCCAAATATTTAAATATCCCTAAAGATAGAATTATTGCATTTGGAGACGAGGATAACGATTTAGAAATGATTGAATATGCTGGCGTTGGTGTCGCAATGGGTAATGCTATTTCCCCTTTGCAAAATATCGCAAATGAAATTACTGCAACAAATAATGAAGATGGTATTGCAGAATTCTTAAAAGAAAGATTAAAATTGAATTAATATAATTCACAAATTTTAGGAGGACAAAAATGAGAATATTTGCCGACAGTGCAAGTGACTTACCAAAATTATTTTTTGAAACAAATCAAGTCGAGTTAGCACCACTTCGTGTTCATATTGACGATAAAGAATATGAAGATATAAACGACATTGTATCAACAGAGGTATACGCAGAGATTAGAAATGGTAAGCAGCCTAAAACTTCTCAAACTTCTCCTGAACATTTCCTTCGTATTTTTGAGGATCTTGCTAAGTCAGGAGAAGAAGGTATTTACATCGCTTTCTCCTCAGAGTTATCAGGTACTTATAGTACGGCTGTGATGATGAAGGAACAATTATTAGAGACATATCCGGATATGAAGCTAACTATCATAGATTCAAAATGTGCTTCACTTGGATATGGACTGCTTGTAAAAGAAGCAGTAAAACTAAGAAATGAAGGACTAAGCCTTTCGGAAATTGAAGAGAAAATTAGATGGAATGCTACACATATGGAACATCTTTTCACTGTAGATGACTTAGATTATATGGCCCGCGGTGGACGAGTTTCCAAAGCAAGTGCATTTATCGGTGGCCTGTTAAACATCAAGCCTGTACTTCATGTAGAAGAGGGCAAACTTGTACCGATTGAAAAAATTCGCGGCACTAAAAAAGTAATGAAACGTATAGTAGAATTAGTAGAGGAACGCGGAGGAAATTTAGAAGGACAAGTAATTGCTATTAGTCATGCAGACGTATTAGATCGAGCACAAGAACTAAAAGAAATGATATTAGAAAAAATGCAGCCTACAGATGTAGAAATTCATCTGATTGGTTCCACCATTGGTGCCCACACTGGCCCCGGAGCAATCTCTGTCTTCTTTTTGAACAAAGAAGCATAAAACTTTTAATAGATTAAAAGACAAATCTTCCAGCAGATTTGTCTTTTTTATTGGAATTAGAATAGTTCCTCCATGTTGTCACATAATAAGGTCGACCTGAATAAATCATGTCGACTTATGACGAAATGGAGTGAAAAAATGGGTATTTTATCTGGGAATCAAAAAGAGCAACCATTACATTGTGGTGAAGTTTTTGCTATTTGGACTAATTTAACAACCAACCAAGGATTAATTGCTGCACACCAAACCTTTTATAATCACGCTGGAGATACAGATCTAAAAAAAATTCTTGAAGATTCCGTGGATGCCATGAAAGATGAAAACAAGTATTTGGAAAGGATTCTCAAGGAAAATGGCATTGGACTTCCACCTGCCCCTCCTGAGCGTCCTGTAGCTCAAGTAGAAAATATCCCACCAGGTGCAAAATTCAATGATCCTGAAATTGCAGCTGCGTTAGCAATCGATGGCGCTTCAGGATTAGTAGCCTGCAGTAAGGCAATGGGCATTTCTACAAGAGAAGACATAGCTACCATGTATGGCCAATTCCATATGAAAAAAGCTCAATTAGGTGCAAAATTATTGCAGTTAACGAAGGAAAAAGGTTGGTTAATCCTACCTCCACTTCATACAGAACATCACTAACAAGAAAAGCGCAAGCGCCTGTCACTGCCCCGACAGGCAAATGCAGAAAAGCGAGGAGGCAGTTCCTCAGCCACCGGAGCTTTTATCCATTTGACCCCGAGGGGCAAGGCGATGAAGCTGGACATCAAGAAAAGCGCAAGCGCCTGTCACTGCCCCGACAGGCAAATAGAGAAAAGCGAGGAGGCAGTTCCTCAGCCACCGGAGCTTTTATCCATTTGACCCCGAGGGGCAAGGCGGTGGAGCTAGACATCAATTCAATTTATCTTTCTAACTAAAAAAACTATCTCTTGGCACTCAAGAGATAGTTTTTTTATTATTTCGCTTTGTTTTCATCGTCTCTTCTTCTTTGCTTTCCTTTTTTCCAAACAATTACGAGGAATAAGATAAATAACAAATAAGAGATTACCATTGCGATTATATAAGCTGTATTTAAACCTTTGCGGTCTGTTACTTGAAAGACTTCCACAATTTCACGATCAATAACTATGCGGTATGAGCCATCATCCGTGGTTCTAATTAAATCGGATTCAAAAATCCCTCTAACTTCCTTGTCTTCTCCTACAACTTCACTAGAAAGGTCAATACGTTGGGTAGCGCTAGTATTATTTACAACTATAATAAACGTTTCTTCTTCTGATTCACGCTTATATACTGCATAACCATTTTCATTTTTTAGAACTTCTATGTCACCAGATCTAAGTGCATCTGATTTATTACGAATGGAGTTAACATCTTGGATATACTCGATTAACTCTTCATCTACACGAAAATTCATGATTTGATGGCTTTCTTCTGGTACCTGACCGTTCATGGCAATTTCCGTTCCATATGTCATATAAGGTACTCCAGGTAGTGTCAGTAGTGTTCCAATAGCAGCGCGAATGCGCGTCGGAGGGAACATGTTTTCCAAAGCACTATGGTAAGTAAAACGTTCTGATACTAAATTGTCAATTAGGAGTAAGTCATTGGATTCAACCGAACTAATAACATCTGAAGGGTAATCCGTGTTTTTGAACGCATCTCTTAGTGCGACCATACGTTGTTCTGAATAGTTGACATCAAAATTCGCATCGCTTTCCTCTAATGCTATAACATACATTGGATTTCTTACTTCTTTTAAGGCTGTAATCATTTCGTTTATAAATTCTGTAGGTGCGCCTTCTATTTCAGAAAGCTTCACTCCATCAATTTTGTACTTAGTAGCAAAAGCTACAATAGTGTCTTTAAGTTCAATTTGGACTTCTGGATTTTCTAAATCTAGTTTTAGTACGCCGTCTTTGGACATGATCCAATCTTGCTTGTCCTCTTCACTGGCCCAAGTATGCTGCGCACTATAGTTATTCAATGGAAATTCTATCATTAGTTTCATCTTTTGATTATGTGTTTTCTCAATCAAAGCTTCTAATTCATCAGCTGTTCCAAAATGTTTTTCAATTTCATTAAAATCTAAAATTGCTTTACCATCATAGGATTCCGTTGAGAAAACTGGACCGATAGAGAGTATTGAAAAGCCTAAATCACGTATGTGATCCATTTTGTCCATGATTCCTTTAAAATCTCCTCCAGCGAAGGCTAGATGATCTTTCGTATTAACATTGTAGTCATTTGCGACTGTGCTATTAAAATATCGGTCAACGTATAAGTCATAAATACTTTCATTTTGTATAGATGAATCCGCTGCTTGAGCACTAAAAGCAGTTGTCATCCATAGGCTGCTGAAAAGTACACTACAAACAAGCCATTTTTTAAATTTCAAGGTAATCCTCCTCTACATCGGGTCAACATAAAATTGTCTTGTTTATTTATACCCTAAAACAAGACTTATCATCGTTAATTTTAACAAAGCTACGTTTCAATCGCTATGTTTTAAAAAGAAATACGTAGAAAATAAAAAAGTATTCGTCCAAACTGTGTCATATTAATAGCTTCTAGGGTTTCTAATCGTTTCCGGTCGGCTTTTGCTAAGACATTACTGCTGTATTGAAGAATTTTTTAAGTTCCTTTTAGATATTGAAAGTCTTCAGTCGGAATCTATTTGTTTCCGGTCGGCTTTTGGATAGACTTTGGCCATATCATTATCGGAGAAGTTTTAGGAGTGTTGTCGTGACTACCGTCACGACAACACTCTAATTTCGGTAATCTTATGGCTTAATTCTATCCGTCGCCTCCCTACAACTATTAGAAAAGGAATAAAGGCGTTTTAGCTAATGAAAGAATAAATAACTTTTCGAATGGTCAAGCGACTCGCGAAGATGCAATTTCGCGAACTCTTCGCTTTTTTAAAGAATAATTCTTACTTATTTTTTTGAAAAGCTAATAAGAAGAATATCTATATCTTTAATGATAAACCAGTAAATCCTTACTTCCTATTTTGAGATATTAAAACCTTAAGCCATTGTCTATTCGTTTCCGGTCGGCTTTGGGATAGCTATGGCCATATCATTAACGAGAAATTTTGGAGTGTTGTCGTGACTAACGTCACGACAACACTCTACTTTCGGTAATCTTATGGCTTAATTCTATCCGTCGCCTCCCTTCAACTATTAGAAACGGAATAAAGGCATTTTAGCTAATAAAGGAATAAAAATATTTTCTAATGGTCAAGAAGCTCGCGAAGATGCAATTTCGCGAGCTATAGGCTTTTTTTATATAGAAGTTCTTACTTATTTTTTTCAAAACGTTATTAGTAGTATATTACTTTATTTATTCAACCATTAATTGGCGAGTTTGGTTGGCTATTTTATGCGTTCTGAAGCTGCAGATGTTTCTGCTGATTATTCAAATTCATTCTTCCGTTTATTGAAAAAGTCGTAGAAAAATCTTACGTTTTCAAGCTCAGTCCATCTATTTGTTGTCAAAAGGGGTGCGTCAAGATTATAAATCTTAGCATCTAATGTTCCCAACATAAATGGAGAATGTGTCGCTATAATAAATTGACAGTCAAAAAACCTTGCGAGTTTATTGATTTCTTCTGCCAACTTAATTTGGTTTGTAGGAGAAAGAGAGGTTTCAGGTTCATCGAGCAAGTATAATCCGTTTGGGACAAGATATTCATCAAATATCTGCATGGATGTCTCACCGTTAGAATACTTCTCATTAGAAAATTTCATAATCTTCATTTGTTTGTACATCTGTGAAGAATGTTTCAACTCTTCCAAACGTTCCTTAGTATATCCCAACCTAGAGTGTTGGTACAGGTAACCTTCCTTAAGAACCGCCTCCTGCTGAATCTTCTTGATCTCATATAAAATATCTTCGCTTTTGATGTACAAACTATTATACGGTAGTTGATCTGACTCTCCGTCACTCTTATTTTCACCTAGCGCGTAGGAACATTCTGATATGTAATCTAACGGGTATATGTTATGGCTATTATTTGTTATTTCCTCAGCCCCCGTAATTTTAAGCTTGTTTGCCATTAAATTTAATAGTGTGGACTTACCGGAACCATTGTTACCATACACTACTGTAATGTTATGAAAGACTAACACTTCTCCAGTTATTTTTCTAAACACATTGTATGGATATGCATTTGGATTATTGACTGTATGAAGTGAAAGCTTGAAGCTTTTCAGATAGATCATATGGGTTAACCTCCCTTTTGGAATAATGAATAGCTATAATCAATATTATCATTTTTTTATTATTGCTCTAGAGGGTTGAATCTTAAATAAACCTTCATTTTCACCATAGCCTTCTTAAAGGGACTATAAATCATCACGTAAGATATGGATAATAGCTTCTAGCTCACGATAAGGATAGCGTCTACCGAAGCAAAAATCTACCATCGCTCTTCCCTGTATTACAATGGGCATAAACTTTTTATTTAAATACAAAAAAACTCCCATGTAAACATGAGAGTTTTAATTATTATGCTAAAAAGTTAATACCCATTGGAAGCTTGAATCCAAGGAATAAAGCAACAAAGAAGAACACAAATACTAATACAAGGAACGTCGTATATGGTTTACCTTTTGCTTTTTTAACTAAAGTCATTTCCATCATACCAATTACAAGAATACCGGCTATAAACTTCAAGCCATACAGCATGCCTTCTCCATAATCCATCCCTTTGATGAATAAAGCAACTCCTGTAAGGATGATAAGCAAATAATCTAAACGTAAAATTATCTGAACAACCTTTGAATTAGACATTGCTAGAGCAACAAAAAACAAAATTAATGCTACTACCCAAGTTGTTATGTGTAAGTGCGTACTTGCTAAGAAATCCATTGTTTCACCTCAACGTTAATTTTAATATATCTTTACTATACCACTTTTAAACTACCATTACTCAAACTTGTTTACAAGCGTTCCGATTCCTTCAATAGAAACTTTCACAATATCGCCTGATTTTAAGAATTTTGGAGGATTGAATCCCTTACCTACTCCTGCAGGCGTACCTGTTAAAATAACATCTCCGGGCTCCAAAGTTACAATTTTTGATATCTCACAAATAATATTCTCAACCGAATAAATCATATCGGAGGTAACACCATTTTGACGAATTTCATCGTTAACTTTTGTAACAATCGTTAGGTCCTGAGGATTTGGAATTTCATCCTTCGTTACCACATAAGGTCCCATAGGACATGACCAATCTAAACTTTTACCTAAGAAGAACTGCTGATGTTTCTTTTGAAGATCTCGTGCGGTAATATCATTAGCAATTGTGTAACCAAATACATAATCATAGGCTAATTTAGAAGGAATATTCTTTCCTTCTTTTCCTATTACGATTGCAAGCTCCCCTTCGTAATCTAACGAAGAAGTAACCTCTGAGTGGACTGGTAACGTTTGTTCATCTGCGGCAATTGTTGTCGGAGCCTTTGTAAATACAACAAAGTCCTCCGCTACCCCACCCATTTCCTTTGCATGATCGGCATAGTTTTTACCAATTGCCATTACATTTTTGGGTGTGCGAGGTATCGGTGATAGCCATTCAATTTCTGTAAATGAGCGTTTAAAACGATTTGGATCCTCTTCTTTTAAAGCTGTTTCTATTAAAACACGTATTTGTTCAATAAAATCCATCCCGAAGCTGACACCTTGGACGATAGTTGCAGGAAAATTAGGTAGTACTTGTAATTCTTCTTGAATAGTAAGTACATCCCATACTGCTTCTTCTTTTTTTACTTTTGGACCAAAATAAATTTTATCGTTTAATCGGTATGACAATAGCTTCATCTATAAACACTCCTCTAAAGAAATTTGAATCTATTAATATAGTCTATTACAAACTTTGTTTAATTTCATCTTTTTCGATCATATTTTCGAATAAGTCAGTTTTCTCCACAATAATTCGACAGGACCTTGTTTAAACTTAGTAAACCATATTTCTGCAAAAATAATTTGAATTACATATATTCCTATTGCCATCCATGTACCTGTGGCTATGTCGACCTTACCGTATAAACCAAATCCGTAACCGTAGAAAATGGTAGTTGCAAGAATAGATTGCATTAAATAAATGGTCATAGACATTCTTCCAGCTTTAGCAATTGGGGATAATAGTTTTCCTACTATAGGAATTGTACAAATCAATGCAAGGAAGCCACCGTAAGCAATTGCTTGAAGAGGCCCTCCAAAAGTGTCTTGGACCGTCATTGTAAATAAATCATCGCCTTTATTAAACGGTAACCATTTAATAGCTGTTCCTGCTGCCATTGTAACAATTACTGTAATGATCCAAAATAGCTTCAGCTCTCTTGCTCGTTCGATTAGTCTTAGCTTTGCAGCCGCCGATCCAATCATTAAAAGCGGTAATATCGTACAAAGAATAAGCACTACATTTAAACCGTATCCTTGCATATAAAACCAATCAGCTAATCTTTGTCCAAACACATCGAACCATGATCCTTGTGAATAGGCTACGGCCGATTCCTCTACCTTTTGAATTGCTGTATAAAGAACGGACTCTTCAGGGGCTACTTTTGTCATTAAGTATACCAATCCAGTTAACAGGCCATTCGGTATTAAATACAAAACAGCTGCGATTATTATTAACCAAAGTGGCTTTAATTTCATTAATACGATTAAACACAATCCGGCTAATGCATAGGTAATCAAAATGTCACCAGACCAAATTAAAAATGCATGAATACACCCAATTCCTAGTAGTATCAATAGCCTTCTTACTGCGAGGCGGGAAAAGGATGTGCCCTTTGCCTCCGACTTCATAAATTGCATTGCTAATCCGTATCCAAATAGCATTGCAAACAGCGGATAGACACTGCCTTGTACGAAAATATCAATCCACTTATAGGTTTCTTGATCAGATGGAGTTTGATACCAGTCATATGGATTCACATAAATATACGGACCATGAAAAAATAGCATATTCACTACGAAAATTCCTAGTAAAGCAAAGCCTCTCATTACATCGATAGAAATGATTCTTTCTTTTTCTTGCGTCGGTAAAATCACCAAACTTCCCCCTAAATAATTACTGTTTTATTTATATCAAATAGATATAATACTTTCTCTTTTATATCGACCTTCAATATGTCTTCGATAGCCTTTTCATATAATGAAAGCTGTATTGCGTATCTATTTTTCATCTCTTTTAGTAAAAGATCCTCGTTGCTTTGTAAATGCTTTACTTTATCTGTTTTATAATCTAGCAGCACCCACCGTCCATCTTCCTCTTGGAATAAACAGTCTACAACCCCTTGGACAATCTGCTTATCGCCATCTTGGTCAACTAAAGCATAGGTAAAAGGAAATTCTCTCATAACGTTTTTAGCAATCCTTAAACGTTCGGCCATTTCAGAATGAAAGAAAGGGACCATCTTTTCTGGATTAATCGCTTCTTTTTCAGCATTAGTAATGATTTCTCGTTCTTTTAGTCTCTCTGCAAATGCCAGTACTTGTTCGGCGGTCTTTCGTTCAGATAAATCTACATGCTGCATAAACGCATGGACAGCCGTACCTGCTTCGGCTCCTGTCAATTTCGTTCCTTCCTGTAAAAAGAAAGGACGCTTAGCCACTTTACTTTTTACAGGAGTAGTAGTAGGGCCAAAGAACTCTTCATCATGGCGCTCGGACAATAATTGTAGGCGCTTCATCTCGCTCACTGACTGCTTAGAACGTTTATGAGTGGAAGCTTCAAATTCGTAGCGCGTATCAAAGATTTTCTTAACATCTTCTAATAACGCTGGATTTTCCAACTGCAATAGTTCCTGAAGTGAAGTTTCCTCTTTTTTCTCTTCTTCCTGGTGAACTTTAAGCTCATCTATATGCTTAGCAACTATATTCCACTTGGAGGGACCCTCCACTATGTTTGCCTCGTTTATTTGAGATAACTGACTATAATCTCGGTGTCGAGCAAGAGCAGGACCTATCCAATCCAAATATCCTTTCGCTTTTGCCCTTTTATAATCTGGGATCATTTCATCACTCATAAGCGTTTGAGAATCCTCCCATTTGTCTAGGGTTTTTGCTAAATCCTTTATAGTAGCTACTAGGAATAAGTGCTCCTTGGCACGAGTCATCGCCACATAGAGAACTCGCATTTCCTCTGCTTTTAGTTCCATTTGTTTCTTTTCTTTTACCGCTAGGAATGGAAGCGATGTGAAAGAAATACGTTTGATAGGGTCTATTGCCTTTACGGCAAGTCCAAAGGTTTGATCAAATAAATATGACTCGTTAAAGTCCATTTGGTTAAATGGTCTTCCCATCCCTGCGAGGAACACGACAGGAAATTCCAGACCTTTGGAGGAATGGATGGTCATTAAGCGAACAACATTTTCTTTTTCACTAATAGATCTAGCTGCGCCTAAATCGTCTCCGCGCTTTCTCATCCGATCTATAAAACGTAAGAAACGGAACAATCCACGGAAGGATGTCTTTTCATAAGCAACTGCTCGGTCATGTAACACACGCAGGTTCGCTTGGCGCTGTTTTCCGTTAGGCATAGAGCCTACTATTTCATAGTAATGGGTGTCCAAATAGATTTGCCATATTAAGTCTGCCAAAGAGCCTCTTCTACTAAGATCTCTCCAATCTTCAAATTGTAGCAGGAATCTTTGGAGCTTCTCTGCCGTTTCAGAGGATAAGCCTGCTCCTCCACTAGAGACAAATAGCTTCAACGCTTCATAAAATGATTCCTTCGGTGCAGCTAATCGGATAAGCGCAAGCTCTGATTCAGTTAAGCCAACGAAAGGTGCTCGAAGAACAGAAGCTAGTGAAATATCCTGGTAAGGATTATCAATTGTACGTAGGGTATGTAGCATGATTAGAACTTCTATCGCTTCAAAGTAACCTTTGGAAAGCTCTGCATATAAAGGAATTCCTGCCTCTTTAAACTGTTCATTGACTTCCTGCGACCAGGTCATGGACCGCATAAGAATGACCATATCGCTATATTGAACAGGGCGTTCTTTCTTTTTCCATGGATCATAGACTGTATGTCCGCTCGCGATCATTTCTTTTATTTTTGAAATGATATAACGTGCCTCTGCTTGGGATTTTTTTAATTCCTCCTCGGCATCAACAGATGAAAAACCTTCCTCATCTGCATCTACCTCGGCACTACCATCCTCCACTTCATATAACAACGCAAGCTCTACCGCTGCGTCTTTGTCATCATATGGAGCTTGAGGCTTTAGGGAAGCAGCATCATCATAATCTATTTCTCCAACATTTTTACCCATAATTTGTTGGAAGATATAGTTCGTTCCATGGAGCACTTCTTGACGACTTCTGAAGTTTGCATTCAAATCAATTTTCACTCCAGAATCTAATGGCTCTTCATTAAATACGCGATACTTTCCAAGAAAAAGCATAGGCTCTGCAAGTCTGAACCTGTAAATAGATTGTTTTACATCGCCAACCATGAACATGTTCCCAGTTAATTCATCACCGCTTTTAACTAATTGAAGAATAGTTTCTTGGAGATTATTAGTATCCTGGTATTCATCCACGAGCACTTCTTTAAATCGCTCCTGATATTCCTTTGCAATTGCGGAAGAGACTAAATTTCCGTCCTCATCATGGTCAGTGAGTATCTCTAAGGCATAATGCTCGAGGTCAGAAAAGTCTACTAGCCCTCTATCATTTTTTGCTGCAGTGTATCTTTCTCCATAAGAAATAGCAAGATTTACTAATGTTTTTAGGTGAGGAGCCATCAATCTCATCTCTTCTAAAAGTCGTTCAGGTGTTCGCGTAAAATATTTGTCCTTGAGATCGTTGACTACCTTTTTAGCCTTATTCCTCTTACTCGTAGCCTTCTTTTTCAGCTCTTCATCACAGGAATCCTTTCGAATGGAGGCAGCTTTTCCCCACTTTAATCCTTGGAAGTAATAATACGTGTCCTGCCAGCTCCCCATCTTCAGTAAGCGTATGGCTTCCTGTATAAGTTGTTGATCATTTATAGCCGTCTCTCCAAGTGGAGCAGGACCGTCAGGAAGATTCGCGAGCTTTCGAATATCCTCTGCCAGCGCCATCGCTTCCTCCAGCTGATAAATAATTGCGAGCTTTAATGGGTCGATGAATGGCAGTTCATCTATCGTCATGTCACTGTCTAGCTCATAAGCTTCCGGGATAGCCAGTAGCCATTTCTTTGGCTCTGGATGCACACGAGCATACGTATATAACTTATCGATCATCACTTCAATCGATTGGTCATCTCGATCGGAGGTGAAGCTGTCGGATAATAGATACATAGCGTCTGGATTTTCTGTCTGGTATGCTTCTTCTAGGATGTCTGCAAGAACATCGTCGCGTAGAAGAGCTGCCTCTGTGTCATCTGCTATTCGAAAGCCCGGATCGATTGTCAGCATATAGGAATACTGACGCACAATGTTTAAACAAAAGGAGTGCAAGGTGGAAATCTGTGCTTTGTTTAACAACGTCAGCTGCTTTCTTAAATGATTGGAGTTAGGGTCCAAGGCAATCGCTTTTTCTAACGCCTCTCTCATTCGATGACGCATTTCTGCTGCCGAAGCATTTGTGAATGTAACGACTAGCAATTCATCTACGTTTATTGGATTTTCCTTTGCAATCACCTTTTGTATAAGTCGATCGATGAGCACAGCTGTTTTACCAGAACCTGCAGCGGCAGCTACGAGCACATCTGAACCAGTTGCCCAGATTGCCTTCCACTGCGCTGGTGTCCAAGTTAAATCATCTGGCATCTTAGGAATCTTCATTTGTACTCATCTCCTTTTGTATCTTGTCCGCTATAACATCTAGTTTATCTACTTTTAACACTCGGACCTTTTGCTCCGGATCCTGCGGGTCGAATTGACAAACGCTCCTATATGAGCAAAATTGGCAAGGCATCTTATCCTTCATGACATATGGATATACTCTCGTGTCTCCTGCGTTCATGCCGTTCCCAGCCTGTTCATGCTTTTTACGGACAAAGGTTTGAAGAAGTTTCATTTGATTTGGTTCTACTACTTTAGAGGAGGATTTGGAAAGGCTGCCGTCCTTGTTCATCCGGACAGGAATAACCTTCGAAAAACCATCTATTTGCTCGTCCATCTCTGTAATCACTTCTGGGTCGGATAACAACAGTCCATTCATTTTATAGGATTTATATATGGAATCCTGTAGCTCCTCATCCTCTAATTCCTTCTCGCTTTGAATAAACGGATTATGCATATGAACGTAAAGTACACCAGCAGGCTCTGCTTCTTCCTGGAGCCATATTTTAGCGTTTTCTACAGCGACGTCTAAGTACGTTAACAGCTGTAAGGAAATACCGTGATACACTTCATTGAGATCAAGACCTTTTTTGGAGGACTTATAATCAATGATGCGCATGAACATATTGCCATTTACATTCGCTGCGTCCACTCGGTCAATTCTTCCACGCAATTGCATCTTACGTCTATGTTTTAATGGTATCTCTAGAGGTGGCAATTGTTCGCCTGGACCAAAGCCTGCCTCGATAGCAATTGGTACGAAGCCAGATACTTTGGAATGTCTGCTTAATGCCACTAACGTGTTTCCGACGATTTGCTCTAATTTTCTTTGAATATAACGATAACGATTCGTACTCAACAATAGCTGATGCACAAAAATTGGTACGATATGGTCGACTGCCTGCTTGGCAAACTGCATGCATTGGGCTCTAGTCAACTGTCCCCACGTTAAATCTAAGCGAGAGGTTTCATCTGAAATCCATTTCATTGCAGCATGAAAAAGATCTCCCATAGCCGGTGCCTCTAAGCGATATTCTGAACGCTCCTCTAGCTTTAACCCATACCCAGCAAAGTGGGCAAACGGACAGCTATAATACTTTTCAACTCTTGAAACACTGGAATTAATCGTTTCTCCGTATAAAGCAGCCGTTATATCCGAGGATAGAAGGTCTGTTTTGTTTCCACGCAGCATTGGGCGAATAATTCGCTTAATAAGCGTAGACCAATAAGGATCCTCCATATAATACTGATACACAGCCTGCCATTCATCTGATAACTCTCCAGACTGTAAAGCCTGTCGTAACTGCATCGACAGGTAAGCAAGAGTAGTTCTCGGGTGGCTGATTAACGTCATACTAAAGCTAGGATCCTTTACATCAGAAGGATCGATTACCGCTATCTCTAGTGGTACCCCTCCTACAAGCTGTTGGAGCTTACTAATATACATAGAAGGCAACTGAGCCTTCCCTTCACTATCGGCAATAGCATAGGAAACATACAAATAGTGAGAAGGCGTAGCAAAGGCTTTATAAGTCAAGTAATTTTCATCGAGCAATCTCATTCGAGAAGTCGGTGCGAGCTCAAAGCCTACTTGGGCGAACCACTCACGCTCCGTATCCGACAGCAAGCCCTCGTGATCGATTCTTTTTGGAAACACACCATCGTTCACTCCAACTACAAAAACCGCTTTTATATTCGTCAGACGCGCAGTATCAACGTTTCCAACAATCACCTGATCAATCGATGGAGGAATGCGAGAAAACTCTAGCTGGTCATAGCCCTCGTCAAGTATTTTCATAGTCTCTTCGAGAGACATTTCCTTCTCTCCGAACATTAGAACAAATTGATCTAGCACATCGACCCATTCATTCCACGCTTGGTCATGCTCTGTAGCCAGCAACAGCTGTCCGCTTTCCTCCTCCACTTCTTTAAGTTTTTGCAGTTTTTCGTACACCTGTAAGGATTCCATAAAGGTATAGAGCGCAATAGCAATTTCTCTTCCTGTATTACATTCCTCCAGGGCATCTGCCAAATTCTTTATCGGCTGGATAAGAATATCTCTCGCCGCGTGAATATCAGCCTGAATACTAAGCTCTTCATCCGTTTGTACCTTTGAATAGAATTCTAGGCCTCTATACTTTTTGTACACCCATCTTCGACTATCGAACCATCTATCCCCGTATATACCAAAGGACAGCACGAAATTCTCTAAACGATCTGCTCGTTCTCTCCACATCGTTTTAGGTGCATCAATCGGGAAGAATAGATCCGTTTTAATCGCTCGGAACATCGGCTCATATTTCCAGTCCGATTGAATAATTTCTAAAACCGTTCTGCTGAGCTCGATCAGAGGATGGTGAAGCATAGATTTCTTTTTACTTATAAAAAATGGGATTTCATATTGGGGAAAAGTTGTCTCTATTAGCCCTTCATAACTTTCAGTATCTCGGTGTAATATTGCCATTTCGTTATAGCGGACATTTTTAAATTGAGCTAAATCTCTAATTTGTCTAGCAACTGCATGAATCTCGGCGCGTCTATTCATCGCCTCCGTTAGCCTTAGTGCTCCATTAGACATAACTTGAGGAGTTGGGATTTGGTCGAAATTAGCTTCAATATGAGCAAGCTCTTCTGCTACGAACCGTCTTTGATCTGTAAAATGCTTCGTTTCCTCTACCTGAATGTTTTCAGTCTGAGCCATTTCAATTAATCTAGCAGCTGTATTAGCAGGCTGGAAGAAAAGAGATTGCTCATCAAAGGCATCTGAAAGACTCTCCATTGGCAGTGCGATAGATAGTCTTTTTACCTTTTTCATCAATGCTTGGATAATTTCTAGTTCTCGAGCGGTAAAGGAGGTGAAACCATCAATATAAATTTCTGAGGTTTCCAAAAGATAGGAGTCCTTAATATTATTTGCGAGTAGTGTTAAATACCCTTCTCCGTCTACATAGCTTGTCCCTAGCCTTTGTTCGATTAAATCAAGCATCATCATAATATCCGAGGATTTATCTAATAATGTTTGAGGGGCATCGACAGCCTTTAAGCTGCTAAAGGCATTGCTCATCGAAGAGGAGTCCACGCAATAACGACTAAATTCCTTCAATAGCACCTCTATTTGGTCGGTGAACCCTCGCTTAGTAGATGCACGCTTAAACAAAGTAAATTCGTCCTTGTTGTCCTCTAATAAGCTACGAATAAGCATACGATAGCCAAAGCCGCTAATCTCTTCTTTAGCTATCCCACCTGTTTCTTGAAGAACACGCCAGGCAAGCCGTTTAAATGTACTCACTTGGGCGCGAATAATTCCAGTTACCCCTGAATCAGCGGCCATGTCATATTCACTGGAAAATGACATTTGGTCAGGTACTATATAAAAAATCGGATCTCCGAATGGAGCCGCATTTACTGATTGAACAATTTCTTGTTGCATAAACTTTGTCTTACCGGATCCAGACCGACCACTAATAATTCGTAATGACAAGCTAAACAAGCTCCTTTCCATAAAAAAAACGAATAATCTCCTACTCTCTATTGTACAAAACATAGTCAAGTGAGGGAAATTATTCGGACGTAAAATTGAAGGTAGCATCTGCCAATGGAAGGTATTTGAATTTAACCTCTCCAATAACTTCATCTTTATCTATAAAATGAAAATACCGACTGTCTAGACTAGCAATTCGATTATCTCCTAGTACAAAAAGTTTGCCTTCCGGTACCGTTTTACTGCCAGTTAGTTCAAGTAAATTAAAGTCTTCCGTAAAATGTTCATCTGGATTTTTATAAGCAAGATTACTTTCTAGAAATGGCTCCTTTACCTGTTTTTCGTTCACAAATAGCTCATCATTTTCATACCGGATTGTATCTCCCGGCAACCCAATAACACGCTTTACAAAGTCTTCCTCACCATTGTTAAAAATGATGACGTCCATACGGTTGATCGGTGAGATTTTACTAATTAAAACCCTATCCTTATCCGCAAGGGTTGGCATCATCGACTTACCACTAACTTCATAATTTGTTACAAGAAACATTCGAACTATGACTACAATAGCTATAGCGATAGTTATGGCAATGACCCATTCCATTGTCTCCTGCTTAAATTTACTCAAATGTCTCTCCTCTTTTTCTCTTTCTTTTTATATTGACTCCACTTATGTCTTCTTCTACTCTCTTTTCAATTCTTTTTTCCACATGCTTTCCTATAAACCATAAGATAGCAATAATTAGGATAACAATTGCAGTTCGAACCGGTTGTGTCACAAGTGCTTTAAGATCTGAGCCGATAAAGCTAACGACAAAAATCATAATGAGCTTTCCTGAGGCTACAGTCCATAAATACGTATGTTTTTTTATATTTGATAACCCTGCTACGATATTAACCAGAGCAGATGGAGTAAAAGGGAAACAGATCAATAGGAATAGTGGTCCAAAACCATTCCTCTCTACCCATAATATTAATTTTTGTATTCTTTCATGCCTAGTTATAAAACCTAAAACTCTGGCCCGTCCATATTTACGAATAACTAAAAAGACGGTATAAGCTCCAACAAAGGAACCAACCCATGATAATAAAAATCCAAACAATAAACCATAAGCAGCTACGTTAGCAACGATAAAAACGACTAATGGTAAAAATGGCAGAAAGGCTTCCAGAAAGGGCAGAAGAATGCCGATAATCGGGCCAAGTGTCCGATATTCTTTTGTTAAATCAGTAAGTGTCTCAAACGATAACCAATCTGGCATGTCTCTCTCCTCCGCCTATGTATATTTATACTTTCCCCTTTTATTGTATACATAAAACTATACTCTTATAGTATAATTTTTTCATTATGTAAAAAGGATGTGAATATTTTGTGAATAGATTTTTCGCGAGCGGGATGCGGGATGGACTAAGTATCGCTATTGGTTATTTTCCCGTGGCTCTCACCTTTGGCCTATTAGCAAAAACCTCAGGATTGTCTCTTCTGGAGTCAACCGCCATGAGCATATTTGTTTACGCTGGAGCAGCCCAATATATGTCCTTAACGCTTATAACAAAAGGGGTAGACCCTATATTAATTGTATTAAATACTTTTGTAGTAAATATCCGTCACTTTCTTATGACGGCATCACTCAATGAAAAGATGCAAAGCGAGAAACGATGGATTAAAGGCATTTATGCATTTGGGATAACGGACGAAGCCTTTTCGGTTCTTGCTACTAAAAAAGGCGAGAAAATTTCCACCCCGTTTGCATTTGGTGTCGTGATTATTGCCTATAGTAGCTGGGTTGTCTTCACTGCAATTGGTCATGCGATTGGTGCAAACCTCCCTGCTTTTTTAAAAGCAGCGATGGCTATAGCTTTATATGCCATGTTCATAGGATTACTAGTCCCGTCTATGAAGGGTAACCGAAAAGTAGTGATGCTAGCCCTCATTTCTGCTGTGATTAATGCTTTTTTTTACTGGACTAGCTTACTTTCTACTGGATGGGCTATATTAGTCGCAACGCTTGCTTCTTCTATTCTAGTTGAAATCATCTATGCAAGAAAACAAAAAAGCTTGCCAAAAGGAGTGTTATAAATTGGGTAGTTGGTATTGGTGGATGCTCTTTGGCATGGCAGTTGTTACTTACATTCCTCGGGCATTTCCTTTAACATTTTTGGAAGGCAAGGAACTGCCACCTGTTATTTCAGGTATATTACGTAATATACCTTTTGCTGTTTTAGGAGCATTAATATTTCCAGCAGTTTTATACATACAAGAAGGCGATATATTTTTTGGTTTTATAGGTGCGATCATTGCTTTTACTCTCGCTTTTTTATTTCAAAATGTGATGGTTGTCGTCCTTGGAACAGTTGGTTTTTTAGCAGTTTATAGCCTCTTTATATAAAGGTTTAACTTCTTTAAAAATTTTTATTTATTAAAGCTTTGTTAAAGTTATTGGCTTATTTGGACTAACAATTCTTATTTATAGTGACTGTAAACATATTCAAATGACTATCAAATAAATTATGAAATTGGGGTTGGCAACAGTTTTTTTGCTTTGTTTATGCAAGTAAATTTATAATCAATATATCGATGTATCAAGGATGTTCCTATTTATTGATTGGAGCGCCAGACGGCGACTCCAGTGGGATGAGTGAGACAGATAAGACATCACAACCACGCGCGCAAGCGATGGGTGATGGCTTATCGCTCACCCCACGGAAAGCGTCCGGTTGGCGCGGAAATCAATTCAACTCTCTGATTTATAGATTTCTTTTGTATGCATCATAAATCACCCCTACTCTTTAACATAGCCTTATAGCTCATCCATGAATATAAAACTATGTTATTTATTATTTTTTTGAGCCCTTCAAAAATTTATATTCAATTAATCAATTAAGTGGTTCAAATTACCCTATTTTTAAAAACCTCTTGACGGTTATGTTTTTATTGTTTAAAGTTTAAAACAATTCTTACAACAATTAAATAGCACATCACTTTCTTATCTAGAGAAACCGAGGGATCAGGCCCTATGACGTTTCGGCAACAGGTTCAAATCTTTGAATACTGTGCCAACTCCTGCAAGCACACTGCTTGAAAGATGAGAAAAGTTGGCTTTTTCGTAAATTTTGGAGAGCTTTCTTTTTCTTATCGTTTTTAGATAAGAACAAGGAAGCTCTCTTTTTCTCGTGATAGAAAGGTAGATGACTATCTTTTGTCTGTAACGAACCAATGATGTATGAGGAGGTAATTTGAATGATCGAGTTTAAAAATGTTTCCAAGACCTTTCGTCTTGGCAAGCGGGAGGTGCATGCAGTAAAAGATGTTTCTCTAAAAATAAAAGAAGGTGAGATATTTGGCATCATAGGATTTAGTGGTGCGGGAAAGAGTACGCTGCTCCGACTAGTTAATATGCTGGAACGTCCTTCTGCAGGCTCTGTATTTATTCAGAATATCGATGTCAAATCATTGACTTCCAAACAGTTACGAGCAAGACGAAGAAATATTGGAATGATTTTTCAAAACTTTAACTTGTTCCACTCTCGCACAGTTGGCGGAAATATTGCTTATCCTCTAAAGCTAGCAGGCTTGAGTAAAAATGAAATTACAAAAAGGGTGAACGAACTTCTTAGCTTTGTCGGGCTCTCTGATAAGGAGAAAGATTATCCAAGCCAGTTGTCTGGTGGTCAAAAACAACGTGTTGGTATTGCTCGGGCACTTGCTACCTCACCTGATATTCTCATTTGTGACGAAGCAACTTCTGCATTGGATCCAGAAACTACTGCAGAAATCCTTCGCTTACTTAAAAAGGTGAATAAGGAATTTGGAATTACCATTTTGTTAATCACACATGAAATGCACGTCATTCAGTCCATTTGCGATCGAGTAGCTGTCATGGAAAATGGAGAGGTTATTGAATCAGGAGACGTATTCGATGTATTTACTGATCCACAGCATCTTACCTCTCAGCGCTTTATACGATCGGTGCAACAGGATTTACCTTCTCCTCAAATTTTAGAGGATTGGCGTTCTCGAGGAGGCAACGGCTTTTATCGAGTAATCTTCAAGGGAGACGTAACAAATAAAGCCATTTTATCTCAAGTAACTCAGAAGCATCGCATTCATTTCAATATTGTTTATGGTTCTATACGAGAGTTACAGGAAAGGCTTTTTGGAGATTTAATAGTGTCTTTTGAAGGCGACACCGTGGCAATTCAAAGTGCCATTAATGAGCTAGAGACAATCGTTGACATTCAGGAGGTGGCAAAGCATGAAGGTTGATTGGAGTACTTTCTGGCCAAGAATTGTAGAAGCAACAGGAGAGACCATTATTATGGTTATTGCCACTTTAGTATTTGGTTCTATTTTAGGAATAACGATTGGTCTTCTATTATTCGTAACACGAGAAAGAAACATTTTAGAAAATAAAATTGTTTTTCAAGTGTTGAACATATTAATCAATATTATTCGACCAATCCCCTTTATCATCTTTTTAGTAGCCATCTCTCAGCTCACAAGATTAGTGATGGGTTCAACGATTGGTACTGCGGCCGCCATTTTCCCAATGACGATTGTCGCCAGCTTTTCTATAGCTCGAGTTGTGGAAAATAACTTAGTAAGCATAGATCCTGGGGTGATTGAAGCAGCGCAAGCGATGGGTGCAAGTCCATTACGAATTATATTTACCGTTTTAATACCTGAAGCTTTAGGACCTCTTATTCTCGGCTTAACCTTTATAACTGTTAGCTTAATAGACTTTTCTGCTGTGGCAGGAACAGTCGGTGGAGGCGGACTCGGTCATATAGCAATGACCTATGGATATCAGCGTTTCGACGGAAGCGTTATGCTCGTAACCGTTATAATACTCATCGTTTTAGTTCAGCTTGCCCAGTGGTTAGGAAATGCATTATCTAAAAAATTCATCAGACGATAAGGAGAATAGATATGAAAAAAATTAGTTTATTAGTCATTGCTCTTCTGGCAGCAATAGTCTTAGCAGCTTGTAACGACTCTTCAGCTGCTTCAGACAAGGATACAGTTAAGGTGAAAATTGGTGTGAATGGCTCTGATGGTGCCCAATGGCCAGTTTTAAAAGAGAAAGCAGCTAAAGAAGGAATTGAAATTGAGTTAATCGAGTTTGCAGACTACACTTTACCCAATAATGCCTTAGCACAGGGAGATATCGATTTAAATGCCTTCCAGCATATTTCCTTCCTTTCTCAATATGTAAAAGAAAGTGGAAATGACCTTGTTCCAATTGGTTCAACCATGTTTGCTCCTCTTGGCGTTTATTCGGAAAAAATTAAAGACATCAGTGAAATCAAAAAAGGCGATAAAATTGCTATTCCAGATGATCCATCTAACCAGGCTCGTGCACTTCGTTTGTTAGAGTCTGCTGATTTAATCACCCTTTCAGACAGCTTCGGGCTTTTTGGAGATCCAAGCGGCATTGTAGAAAACCCATTGAACTTAGATATTATTCCTATGGTTGCCCAACAAACACCACGAGTGCTGCCGGACGTTACTGCTTCTATCATTAATAACGGTGTTGCCGGTCAGGCTGGCTTCTCACCTGGTGAGGACCCTATATATAAAGAAGAAGGAAAGGATGAATCCATCTATCCTTATGTCAACACAATAGTAGCCCGTGGAGAAGACAAAAATAACGAAACATACACACGTATTGTCGAATTATATCAAGAAGAAGATATCCAGAAAGTTATCACCGAGGATACAAAAGGCGGATCCGCTTTAGTAATTTTAACGCAGGAACAACTAGATCAAACATTTGAAGATCTAATCAAATAAAAAATAGGAGGAATACAGATGAGTATTGTAAAAGAACCAAAGGAATTATTGCTAAAGTCAATTGAGGAAAACAAAGAATTATACGTGCAGGTCAGTCAGGAAATCCATAATAACCCTGAAATCGGCAACCAGGAGTTCTTCGCTAGTGCAAAACATGTAAAGCTACTACGTGACGCCGGTTTCGAGGTAACTACTTCCGTTGCAGGCCATGAAACATCCTTCTACGCTATTAAAAAGGGAGTAAAAGAAGGGCCAACCGTAGCTTACCTTGCAGAGTATGATGCCCTTCCTGGACTAGGTCACGCATGCGGACATAATATTATCGGAACAACGAGCGTTGCTGCTGGAATTGCCTTGGCAGAGGCCCTCCCTCTTACAGGAGGAAATGTAGTCGTTCTTGGGACGCCCGCTGAGGAAGGTGGACCAAATGGAAGTGCTAAAGGAAGCTTCGTCAAGCACGGTTTCCTTAAGGATGTTGATGTTGCACTAATGATTCACCCTTCCGGCAAGACTTCTTTAACTGGTGAAACATTGGCCGTGGATCCATTAGATTTTCATTTTCATGGGAAAGCAGCACATGCATCTGGATCTCCTGAGAAAGGTATAAATGCTTTAGACGCTGTCATTCTTTTATTCAATGGCATTAATGCCCTTCGTCAGCAGCTTCCAAGCACTGTACGTATCCACGGGATCATCACCCACGGTGGAGATGCTCCAAACATTATTCCTGACTACGCGTCTGCCCGCTTCTATATCCGAGCAGAGAGTTGGAAGAAAACAGAGGAAGTAGCAGAAAAAGTCCGTGCTATTGCAAATGGCTCAGCACTTGCAACAGGAGCCTCCGTACGAATTGAGCGATTCCAAAACGAGGTTCAGGACTTTGTATTAAATTCTAAATTAGATGAAATTCTTCATGAAGAGCTTGAAGCAGTCGGAGAGTTTGTCCATACAGAAAAACGAAAAGGCAAAGGATCAACAGACGCTGGCAACATCAGCTATGCTGTCCCTACTGCCCATCCACATATTAAAATTGGCCCAGATGATTTGGTCGGTCACACCATCGAGTTCCGTGAAGCTGCCAAATCCCAGCTTGGCGACGAGGCACTAATTAAGGGAGCTAAGGCTCTAGCCAATACCGGCTACCGCATCCTAACTGATGCTGAACTGCTTCATAACGTACGAAAGGAATATGAAGAAGCGCTAGCCAAGAAGCAAGATTGAGCTGAATACCTGATTCGATGAATGAAAGCCTATGGTTAGGTTGTAGCTATGTCCATTTGGATAAAAGTGTTGCAGTAGCAACTGGAAGTACTGCACCAGGGCAAAGTGTTGCGGGAATGGACGGAAGTGTTGCGGGAATGACTTCAAGTTTTGCGCGCTTTACCCAAAGTGTTGCGCTTATGGCTTAAAGTGTTGCACCTATCCAAGTATCTCACTTTACCAATTGACTTCCTCTTGCCACCCCTGTTTGAGGAAGTCTACTTCACTATAACTTTCCATCAATTCGATGTATTTAAAAAAATCCGCCCTTTATGGGGCGGATTTTTTGTCGCGCGCTTTCATATAGCTGGCATACCAAAATCCAAATGTCAGAGATGCAGCATCTAATATATAAATCCACCAACGATGAGTATAGCCTGCATACACAGAGGCTGCGAACAGAGCAACTGTTAGTAGCAAGGCGACATATCGATTAAAGGTTATTCGAGTAAATAGCACAACTAACAAAGCAGGTGCAACAATCGCAAGTATAACTTGTGTTGGTATAGATAAAGTTTCCATTGTTTCTCCTACCTCACTAAGATTAATCCTAGTCTGTAATGGTCATGTCTAAACAAAACATGCTGTCTCAATCGAAGCTCTCCATTATGATCCAATACTTCTAATCTACAATGGGCTGCATTGATTTGAACGGCTTCATACAGTTCTTGCTCATCTGTTACTTTTTGTCCGTTTACCTTAACGATACATTCTCCAATTTTTAAGCCCATCTTTTCTGCTGGAGAGTCGGAAAGCACACCAGCAATCATTACCCCATTCGATTGCGGAGATACAGCAAAGGAGCCATTACGCTCTCTTCTATACTCAATAAAGGATATTACTAGTCTTCCTATTACTCCCAACGCCAAAGCTATTAGACTGATAAGTGGTTCTATATAGCCTACCGCTGCTACAACTGTCACGATTATCCCTAATTGCCAAACCTTTTTTCCGTACATAGGGAAAAAATTCTCTGCCAGTGAATGTCTGCTTTTTTGTTGGAAGCCTATTACAAAAGGAAACAATACTAAAGAAAATGTAGACTCTCCTAAAGTAAACTGTGGCCAGAACGGTAGATATGTATGTATAACATCTCCAGGTATGACTAATAGAATCGGTAACAACCAAAGTCGTTTAGTTACATATTCCATTGCCTCGCTGCCTCTTGCCGTTTTAACCAATCTAGGCGAAGCGTTTGTCGCTCCATGCTTTTGGATAATAAAACCCTCTGCTATCAGCAATAAACCTGCTAAAATAGCAATTGGAACAATAACTTGTCCATCTATATCTTGTCCAACAATTTCCCATGAAAATATTTCATAAGACCAATCATAGAAAAACATGATATAAAAAGTAGCTACCGCTAAGGCAATTGCATAAATTGCAGAGCCGACCTGATACATAAAGAGTAGAACAAATAAAATCATCCATACACTATAAACCATTAACCAAGTGGACGGTATAACCAATCCAACCGCTACACTAATTACAGATATAATAATTGCCCATACATAACCATCTAGCAAAAAATGCTTGGCCTCTGTCCAACCCCAAAGTATTCTCGCTCGAAATTGTTTTCTCTCTCTCTTCACCCGAAAGTATCCGATTAATACAGAAAAAAGAAGTGTTATATAAACAGCTGGATGAAGGAAGAAACGTCCAATCCCTTTTGCCAATTCTATTAATATTTCTTGTACCATACGAATCCTCCTCGCTTACAACATAGTCTTCCTATTATTGTAACAAACGAGGAGAACTTCCGTATAGGTTTATTGTCTCAAGTTACTTATTTAAGCTGTGAATTATATAACTTACACCCATTTGAAGCTGCTGATCATTCTCTTTTCGTGCCTTATACTCATTAATTGTGTTCGTTAAGTCCTGAAAGAATGTCTCATCTAGCTTCGAATTAATTTCTAGTTTATTTTGCTCTCTATATTTATCTATAGCTTCAACAGTAGCTTCATCAAAATAACCGTCCTTGCGTGATATATTGTAGCCTAATCCACTAAGAATTTGTTGTACGTACTTAATTTCATCTCCATAATCTCCTTGGTGGAAATCACCATGATAATATTTAATATCTGTGTTGAATAACTCATCCTGCTCTACCTTCAAATCTGCCTCTATCCCCTTATGATGAATCCATTGTTGCTTTGGAGTTAACCACTTATGGGTAGAAATTTTTAACTTTCCGCCATTAGACAAAGGATGTGTTTCTTGAACAGTACCTTTACCAAAGCTTGTTTCACCTACGATCATAGCACGACTATTATCTTTTAACGCCCCAGCCAAAACTTCACTTGCAGATGCACTACCTCCATTTTGCAATAGAACAACTGGTAGCTTGTTCAGGTAAGGGTTATCCTTATTTACCGTATTCAATGGTTCTAAAACACCTTTAGCATCTTGCATGTAAGCAAACGTACTTCCGTTTTGTAGAAGGGTTCCTATAATAGAAGAAACGCTAAATAAATAACCTCCTGGATTACCTCGGACATCCACAACTAGTCCGTTTATTCCACGTTCTACAAGCGCTTTGGTTTGCTTTTCCCACTCTTCAGCAGTTTTTTCTCCAAAAATAGAAATAGTGACTATCCCTAGAGACTTTCCGTCAACCTCTAGTACTTCACTGGAAACAGTATGCAACGCGATTGTCTCTCGTTTCATATGTAACTCTACATGACGATTTTCGCTTGGACGATATATCGTCATTTTAAGACTACTACCTTTGTCGCCACTTAATAATCGAACTAATTCAGCCATAGTTTTACCATCTACTCGTTCACTGTTCACCCGTACGATTTCATCCTGAGGCTTCAAACCTGCTTTGTAAGCTGGAGAGTCTTTAATGGGAGCCACTACAATAAACTTACCGCCAGAATTCATAATTTCTACACCAATACCAACCCGTTCCTCAGCTAAAGAAGATTCTTGCGTCTCCGCTTCCTCTTTCGTTAAATACGAAGAATGTGGATCTTCTAAAGCTTCAGCCATGCCTCTAATTGCACCCTCTACTAATAACTTTTCATTCTTTGAGAAAACTGCCTCTTTTTTTATTAACTGATACGCTTCATCAATCACTTGACTACTACTAACGTTACTTTTCTCTGGCTCTGACGATTTTCCAGACATCCATAAATACCCTAATACCAACACAATGACTAAAATGAATCCAAATAAAATAATCCGATTTTTGCGCAAGTTCAACCTCCTAGTTTTCCACTAATATATGTGAGGAAAACGAAGTTTAATACTTGCCCAAAAATCAGATTCTTATTTTAGTTTATCGACATAATCTATCAGCATTTCCTCATTCATTGGACCAACTATCATATTTTGAATGATGCCATTCGTATCAATCATATAAGTAGTTGGAATAGGGATCACCTTATAGGCGTTTCCTATTTGCCCTTCCTCATCCATAGGTATTGGAAAGGTTAGACCGTAGTCTTCTACAAACGAAGACACCTCATCTACTCCATTATCCTTGTTCGTAAGGTTGACTGCTAAAATTTCCACATTAGCTTCTTCAGACATATCTTCATAGTAGTTTTGCATATGTGGCATCTCTGCTTTACAAGGAGGACACCATGATGTCCAAAAATTTAATACTACTTTTTTTCCTTTATAGTCTGACAACGAGACCTCTTTTCCGTCTAGTGTTGTCAAAGTAAAATCTGGGGCTGCATCACCTTTACCAGTCCCTTGGTTTACTGGGTTTTCAGCCATATCTGTTCCCATTTGCTCCCCTTCAAAAGGATCTTCCTTTTCATCAATATTATTTTTTACAAATGATATAGTAGCAATAGCTATTAAGGAACCTATAATTAGTAATCCAATTATTTTTTTCACACTTAACCTCCACTTTACTTATAAAATATTATTATTTTAATTATATGCATAAATCTAAGTAGATACTATTCACTAGCTTAAGTTTTATACAATTTGTGTACAAAAAAAGACTTCCATCAAATCTCTTATTCTAAAAAAAAAGGCATCCAATTATATAATAATTGAATGCCCCATGTTACTTTTATTTTATAGAGAAATGTATCTCAATGGATTCACTGAGTTACCAGCCATACCTTCCCAATATCCTAAATGGATTTCAAAGTGAAGATGTGGTCCAGTGGAATTACCTGTAGTTCCGATTGCTCCGATACGTTGACCTTTAGAGACAACTTGTCCAACTCCTACACCTATACTGCTTAAATGAGCATATAATGAAGTGAAAGTTTGACCATCAATAGAATGTGTCACCATAATTACATTACCGTATGTGCTTAAAGGTGATGCATACGATACGACTCCATCAGCAGCCGATAATACTGGTGTTCCAGTGCTGTTGGCAATATCTATACCATAATGCATTTTTCCTTTACCGTAGATTGGATGCATTCTGTATCCATAACCAGAAGTAAAGCTTCCGGATGCAGGTTTTGTCCAGTTACCAGCTGAAACGGCAGGAATCGCAGTTGAAGATCCGCTAGCAGCCTGCTGACGTTTACGTTCTGCAGCCGCTTTTTTCTTTTTCTCTTCTGCTGCTTTTCTAGCTATTTCTGCTTGACGCTTTTGCTCTGCAACAATTTTATCTTGAATCGCTTTATCTAAGTTTAAAACTTCTTCATATTCTGTTTCCATCTGTTCTTTATCTTCCAGAAGCTTAGCTTGTTCAACTTCTAGTTGATCTACTAATGTGCTCTTAGAAGATTTTTGACCATCTAAATTAGCTTTTAAGGAAACAAGCTGCTCTTTACTTGCTTCTTGCTCTTGACGTTTCTTCTCTAGGCTTGCCGTTTGCTCTTCAAGTTCTTTTTTATCTTCTGCCTGCTCTTTTAGAATTTTACGGTCAGCTTCCATCAATGTATTAACTGCTGAAAAGCGGTCAATAAAATCTACAAAGCTATTAGCTCCAAGTAATACGTCTAAATAATTGACTGATCCACCACTAACTTGAACAGCTCTTATTCTTTCTTTTAGCAATTCATCGCGAGCTGCAATTTTCTGTTCTAACTCAGCGATAGAGGCTTTTAATGCTTCGATTTCGCTTGTAGTTTTTTCAATCTCATTTAAAACCGCTGAAATACTTTTTTCAGTTGCCATAATTTTATTATCCAACTCTTGAATTTGAGCCATAATTTGATCAATTTTAGACTCGTTAGTATCAATTTTTGTTTCAGTTTCTTTAATATTCGATTGAATAGTGCTTTTCTTTTCTTGGATGTTCTGTTTTTCTTTTTTAAGGTCGTCCAATGAATTGGCAAGAGCGCTTGGCGTGTTAAATAGTAGCGCTCCGGATGCAGCGATTGCAACAATACGCAACATCCATTTGGATTGTTTTCTCAAATCTTATTGCTCCTTTCAAGATACCTTCTTATACTCGTAAAAATTTTCTAACTGACATGAAACTACCCCAAATACCGATTAAAACTCCCATTAATAGAATTAATGCGTTTAACTGATAAATGAATGGGGAAAACTCTAGTAAATTAAATAAATTTCCTAGCTCTAATTTAGGCTGTAATGCATTATAAAGATTATAGTAAAGCACCGTAACTAACGTGATTGGTACAATCGCTCCTAAAATACCAAGCCACATACCTTCTAATATGAAGGGGATACGGATAAACCAGTTTGTAGCTCCAACTAGTTTCATAATCTCTATATCTCGTCGTCTAGCAACAATCGTGATTCGAATAGTATTCGAAATTAAGAACATAGCTGTAAATAATAGAGCAAGGATCAACACTACGCCCACGTTTCTACCCATATTAAGTACAGAGAATAATCTTTCTATTTTACCTTCTCCGTAGCTCACCTCAAATGTGTTATCTAACTTATCGATTTCCTTCGCAATCGCTTCAGTCTCTTGAGGATCTACCGCTTTTGCATAAAAAACATTATGTAATGGGTTTTCTTGTTCATATAACTCTAAATCTGATCCAAAATCCATAACAAGTTTCTTTAGTTCTTCTCCCTTAGTCGCATATACTAGCTCTGCAACACCTGGAAGATTTTTAATGTCTTCTTCTAGCTTGGTGATTTCTTCTTCACTTGCTGTCAATTCGACGTAAATTTTTACTTCTACGTCTCTTTCTAGGTCGTCTGCTACTTTATTTAAATTCATCATAATCATGACGAATACGCCTACCAGTAATAATGTAACGGTAACAGCACTGACGGATGCAAATGTCATCCAACCATTTCTGCTGATACTTTTTAAGCTATCTCTGAAGTGTCGTCCTGCTGTTCTAGCCTTCATATCCGTAATCTCCTCCGTACTCGTCTCGAGTGATTAAGCCACCCTCAACTACAATAACACGGTGTCGAATTGTATTTACAATTTCTCTATTATGAGTTGCCATAACAATTGTAGTTCCTCGGGAATTAATTTCTTCAAATGTGTTCATAATTTCCCATGAAGTTTCGGGGTCTAAATTTCCGGTCGGCTCATCTGCAATTACTAGTTTAGGAGTATTCACAATGGAGCGCGCTATAGAAACACGTTGTTGTTCCCCGCCTGATAGTTCTGTCGGGAACATTCTAGCTTTATTTTTTAGTCCCACTAGCTCCAATACATCCATTACTTTTTTCCGGATCACCTTAGGGGATTCCTCTATTACTTCTAAAGCAAAGGCAACGTTTTCATAAACGTTCAGTCGAGGAAGTAGTTTGAAATCTTGAAAGACAACGCCAATCTGTCTTCTTAAGTAAGGAACATTTTTATTTTTTAAGGTTGCTAAATTCATACCATTGACTATGATCGTACCTGACGTTGGGCGTTCTTCTCGATACATCATTTTAATAAATGTCGATTTTCCTGCACCACTGGGTCCAACTACGTATACAAATTCGCCCTGCTTAATATTTACGTCAATCCCGTTAGCTGCAACAATACCATTAGGATATTTTTTATAGACTTTAGTCATTTCTATCATTTTATACCACCTAATTACTTTCTTTTATTAAATACAACAATGCTTATTATAACACTTGATGTCTTTCTTAATGTTACAAATAGATTTCATTTTGTAGGTAAATTTAGTCAGAAAAACTAAAATATTAGCGATTTTTCAGTTTTTTTAGTGTTTTTTACTCAGTTACAAAAGGACTATACCCTTTATTTCTACACTTTCTTTCATAATTCCTGCTATATTTTGTTGCCAGTGAAAATATTAATAACTACAGGTTTATTTCTCCAATATAGTTAACATTCTGTGAAAATCGACAAATAAAGCTATGAAGTTGGGATCGTTTCTTGGTGCGAATTTGGGATGTGATATGAGGGTCTTGTAATATTTATGGGATTTTTTGGACGGAATTGATTGAGTTTGGGTAGGTATTGGAGATTAATGGATGATGATAGGTGTGGGTTGCGGGGATTTAGGTGACACTTTGCTTTATTTATGTGCGTTTCCCTGAGGTTTAGTTTATACCTTCTCTATGTTTAGGTGCGTTTGGTGGGGTTAGGTGCGGATTCCTGAGTTTTAGGTGACACTTTGCTTTATTTATGTGCGTCTCGCTGGTTGTTAGGTTACACCAGCACTATAATTAGAGAACGTATAAAATTTTGTGTAAATGACCATAACTTTCCTATAGGAGATGATCATTATGCAAAATTACGAAAATAT